>NZ_JBEOXO010000017.1:0-214396 GCF_040296605.1 Streptomyces sp. NPDC002088
CCTTGCCGCCGGAGAACAGGATCACCGGCCGCTCGAACTCGCCCGCCACCTCGCGGAAGATGTGCACCGCCTCGGACTCGAGCGCGTCCAGGTGGGACAGCGTGAAGTCGCTCATACCAGCCCCCGCTCCGCCAGCAGCGCGTACACCGCGTCCGCCGACTCCTGCGGGCTCTGCTCCTGCGTGCGCAGCACGAGCGCCGGGTCGGACGGAGGTTCGTACGGGTCGTCGACGCCGGTCAGACCGGTCAGCTCGCCCGATGCCTGCTTGGCGTAGAGCCCCTTCACGTCCCGCTCGGTGCACACCTCGACCGGGGTGGCGACATGCACCTCGATGTACGGCGTCGCGCTCGTGTCGTGCCGCTTGCGGACCGCCTCGCGGCTGTCGGCGTAGGGCGCGATGACGGGGACGACGGACAGGACGCCGTTGCGCGCGAGCACCTCGGAGACGAGTCCGATGCGCTGCACGTTGGTGTTGCGGTCCTCGCGCGAGAAGCCGAGGCCGGCCGAGAGGAAACGGCGGATCTCGTCGCCGTCGAGGACCTCCACGCGGTGTCCCTCGGCCTTCAGCCGGTCGCCGAGCAGCCGGGCGATGGTCGTCTTACCCGCGCTCGGCAGCCCGGTCAGCCAGACTGTGGCCCCTTGAGCCTTTGGCGTGGTGGTCATGCGCAACCGTCCTCTTTCCTACCCGGCGTACAACCCGGGGAACAGTAGGTAAGAAGTCTGAGAGGAGCGGTTAAAGAACCTGAGGTTTACCTGAGTGACTCATGGTGTGCAAGGGAGCACAGGGGCTTGTCATGGGATGTTCACACCGGCGAAGACCGCTCCGGCGTCCCTGAGCCGCGCGTGCAGCCCCTGGAACACCGCCGCCGAGCGCTCTCCCGGCCAGTTCGCGGGGAGCAGCGCGATGGGCAGTCCGGGGTCGGTGTAGGGCAGGTGGCGCCAGGAGTCCAGGGCGAGGAGATAGTCGCGGTAGGCCTCCTCGGGCGGGGTGTCCGCCTGCCGCTCCCAGTCGTGCAGCACGCGCGCGTGCCGGTCGAGGTACTCCTCGTGCTCCTTGGCGATCGCTGCCAGGTCCCACCAGCGGGAGACCGTCTCGACGGTCGGCGCGAAGCCGAGGTGCTCGCCGCGGAAGAAGTCGACGTACGGCTCGAGGCGCAGCCGCTGAAGCGTGTGCCGGGCCTCCTCGTACAGGCGGGCCGGGGCGATCCACACGCCGGGTGCGGCGGTGCCGAAGCCGAGACCGGCCAGGCGGGAGCGCAGGACGTGCCGTTTCTGCCGCTCCGACTCCGGGACGGAGAACACCGCCAGCACCCAGCCCTCGTCCTCCGGCGGCGCCGTGGCATAGATCCGGCGGTCGCCGTCGTCCAGCAGCTGGCGCGCCTCCGGCGACAGCTCGTACCCGGCAGCGCCCTGCTCCGTGCGCGCCGGCAGCAGCAGACCGCGCCGTTTCAGCCGGGACACCGACGAGCGCACGGAGGGCGCGTCCACGCCGACCGCGGCCAGCAGTCTGATCAGCTCGGCGACGGGCACCGGGCCGGGCATGAAGCGGCCGTACGCGCCGTAGAGCGTGACGATGAGGGACCGGGGGGCGTGTTGCTCGGACACGTTGATCATCTTAGGTCGTCACTCTCGCTGAGGGTCACCACCGGTGGGTGCATCACCGCTGGTCACGCTCGGTGCGCAGCCTGAACCGCTGCAGTTTGCCGGTCGCCGTGCGCGGCAGCGCGTCCAGGAAGACGAACTCGCGCGGGCACTTGTACGGCGCCAGCTCCTCCTTGACGAAGGCGCGCAGCGCCTCCGCGTCCACTCGCGCGCCCTCCCGCAGGACGGCGTACGCCACCACGATCTGCCCCCGTGCCTCGTCGGGCCGCCCGACCACCGCCGCCTCGACGACGTCCGGGTGGCGCAGCAGCGCGTCCTCGACCTCCGGGCCCGCGATGTTGTACCCGGCCGAGATGATCATGTCGTCGGCGCGGGCGACGTAGCGGAAGTAGCCGTCGGGGTCGCGGACGTAGGTGTCGCCGGTGACGTTCCAGCCGTCCCGTACGTACTCCCGCTGCCGTGGATCGGCGAGGTACCGGCAGCCGACCGGACCACGCACCGCCAGCAGCCCGGGGTGCCCGTCCGGCACGGGCTCGCCGTTCTCGTCCTGCACACGCGCGTGCCATCCCGGCACGGGTACCCCGGTCGTACCGGGCCTGATGTGCTCGTCCGCCGCGGAGATGAAGATGTGCAGCAGTTCGGTCGCGCCGATGCCGTTGATGACCCGCAGCCCGGTCCGCTCGTGCCAGGCCCGCCAGGTGGCCGCGGGCAGGTTCTCGCCCGCGGAGACACAGCGGCGCAGGGACGACAGGTCGTGCCCGTCCAGCTCGGCGAGCATCGCGCGGTACGCGGTCGGCGCGGTGAACAGCACGGACACACGGTGCTCGGCGATCGCGGGCAGCAGCTGCCGGGGGGTGGCCTGTTCGAGCAGCAGGGCACTGGCGCCGGCCCGCATCGGGAAGACGACCAGCCCGCCGAGCCCGAAGGTGAAGCCGAGCGGGGGACTGCCGACGAAGACGTCGTCCGCGTGCGGCTTGAGGACCTGCTTCGAGAAGGTGTCCGCTATCGCCAGGACATCCCGGTGGAAGTGCATGCACCCCTTCGGGCGGCCGGTCGTCCCGGAGGTGAAGGCGATCAGCGCGACATCGTCGGCCGCGGTGTCCACGGCCGGGTACGGGGTGCCGGGCGCCGGACGGTTCAGGAGGTCGTCGGGGGCGTCACCGCCGTACGTCGTGATCCGCAGGCCGGCCACCTCCGCCTTGGCCAGGTCGTCGACGGCCCGGACGTCGCACAGCGCGTGCCGGACCCGCGCGATCTCACACATCGTGCGCAGCTCGTGCGGGCGCTGCTGGGCCAGCACGGTGACGGCGACCGCACCCGCCTTCAGCACCGCCAGCCAGCAGGCGGCCAGCCACGGAGTGGTGGGGCCGCGCAGCAGGACGCGGTTGCCCGGGACGACCCCGAGGTCCCCGGTCAGGAGGTGGGCGAGGCGGTCCACGCGGGCGCGCAGATCGCCGTAGGTCCAGGTCCGCGCGGCGGGGGTGTGGAACACCGGACGGCCGGGGACGGCGTGGTCCAGAAGCTCGGCGGCGCAGTTCAGTCGTTCGGGGTAGCGCAGCTCCGGCAGGTCGAAGCGGAGCTCGGGCCACTGGTCGGGCGGCGGGAGGTGGTCACGCGCGAAGGTGTCGACGTGGGCGGAGCGGATCGGGCCGTCCATTGGCGGTTCGCCCCCTTGCCGTCGTGGCTGTCCTACGTGGCCGTCGTACGTGGCTGTCGTACGTGGCCGTCGTGGTGGGCTCGCACCACGAGCGTATCGTGTTGATGACGGCAGTCAATGGTGCGCGATACCGTCGGGGTGGGGTCGTGGCGGACGACTCCGCAGGGAGGTCGCCAATGCCCGCATTCTCGCTCGAAACGGAACAAACCGCCTGGTGTGCCGAGCTGCGCACCCTGGCCGCCGAACGGCTGCGCCCGATCGCCGACAAGGGTGAGCCGGGCCGCGTCAACCGGCCCCTGGTCGCGGAGCTGGGCCGGCTGGGCCTGCTGTCCTGCCTCTTCACCTCCGGCGCGCTCGACCTGTGTCTGCTGCGGGAGTCCCTGGCGTACGCCTGCACCGAGGCCGAGACGGCCCTTGCCCTCCAGGGCCTGGGCGCCCATCCGGTCCACGCCCACGGCACCCCGGCCCAGCGGGAACGCTGGCTGCCCCGGGTGGCCGACGGCAGCGCGGTCGCCGCGTTCGCGCTGAGCGAGCCGGGGGCCGGGTCGGACGCGGCGGCGCTGGCGCTGCGGGCGGAACCGGACGGGTCGCGCACGGGCGAGGCGTCCTCCGACCCGGCGCGGCAGGTTTCCCTCGCCGCTGAGGCGCCTTCCGGCCCCGCGCGGGACGCATCCCTCGCTGCCGAGGCGCCTTCCGGGCCCGCGCGGCACGCTTCCCTCGCCGCCGAGGCCGACGGCGCGTCCGGTGCGCGCTGGCGCCTCACCGGCGAGAAGTGCTGGATCTCCAACGCCCCCGAGGCCGACTTCTACACCGTCTTCGCGCGCACCACCCCCGGCGCGGGCGCCCGGGGAGTGACCGCGTTCCTCGTCCCCGCCGACCGCCCCGGGCTCACCGGCAGGGGCCTCGACATGCTCTCCCCGCACCCCATCGGCGCCCTCGACTTCGACGCCGTACCCGTCACCGCCGACGACGTGCTCGGCGGCACCGACCAGGGCTTCCGGGTCGCCATGGGCACCCTCAACCTCTTCCGGCCCAGCGTCGGCGCCTTCGCGGTCGGCATGGCCCGGGCGGCCCTGGACGCGACCCTGGCGCACACGGCCCGACGCGACGCGTTCGGCGGCAAGTTGAAGGACCTTCAGGCCGTCGCCCACCAGGTCGCCGAGATGGCCCTGCGCACGGAGGCGGCCCGCCTGATGGTGTACGCGGCGGCGACGGCGTACGACGAAGGCGCCCCGGACATCCCCCAGCGCGCCGCCATGGCGAAGCTGCTCGCCACCGAGACCGCGCAGTACGTCGTCGACACGGCCGTCCAATTGCACGGCGCGCGGGCGCTGGAGCGTGGCCACCTGCTGGAGCACCTCTACCGTGAGGTGCGCGCACCGCGTGTCTACGAGGGTGCGAGCGAGGTCCAACGGGGCATCATCGCCAGGGAGTTGTACGCCACCCTGGAGGTGTCGTGACCGCCGAGCGCGTCAACCCGCCCGAGCTGTCCCCGCCGACCGGCTTCTCCCACGCGGTCGTCGCCACCGGGTCGCGCCTCGTGTTCCTGGCCGGCCAGACCGCGCTGGACTCCGACGGCAAGGTCGTCGGCGCGACGCTGCCGGAGCAGTTCGAGCGGGCGCTCACGAACCTGCTGACCGCGCTGACCGCGGCCGGTGGCACGACCGCCGACCTGGCCCGGGTCACCGTGTACGCCACGGACGTCGCCGACTACCGCGCCCGTGCTCCCGAACTCGGCCGTATCTGGCGGCGGTTGGCGGGACGCGACTACCCGGCGATGGCGGTGGTCGGCATCGTGCGCCTGTGGGACGAGCAGGCGCTGGTCGAACTCGACGGGTTCGCGGTCCTGGGCCCGTGACCGACGGGTTCGTGGATCCTCGATGGGAGGACCGTACTTCGCGGGGAGCGTACTCAGGCGGCGATCGTCAGCCGTTCGGCGGGCGCCCGGTGCGGTGCGACGACGCGGCCGTCGGGCAGCAACTCACCGGTGTCGTCGAAGGCGATCGTGCCGTCGCACATCAGGCTCCAGCCCTGCTCGGGGTGGGCGGCGACGACGTGCGCGGCGACGACGTGCGCGGCGGGGGCGTCGGCCGAAGGGCACGAAGACCGGTGGACACACATGGCGCACCTCCACGTCGGGGGGACCACCCGTACGGCCGGTCCCGTGTGACCCGTATGAAGAGACCATGCTCCCGTCGGGAGGTCACCGGAACGGCCTACCGCGAAGCGTGACAACACCCGGACAACCCGGCGACCGTTCCCCGACGGTCGATGCGGACTCGCCACCGAAGGAGTGACGATCACGGCCGCGGGGACGGTTGCCGGGTACCAGTGGAGATCCCCCACACAACAGGAGGTCTTCCCATGTCGTTCCGCCCAGCCCTCGCCGGCGCCGCCACCGCCGCGGCCGCGCTGTTCCTGCTGGCCGCCCCCGCCGCGCCCGCCACCGCCGACCCCTCCGAGTCCGTGACGGTCGACCCGACGGGCCGTGTCGATGCCGACGGCACCGTCACCCTCTCCGGCACCTACCGCTGTTCCGGCAACACGGGCCCCGTCTTCGTCAGCTCCTCCGTGGGCCAGGACTCCTCGGACATCCGCCACGGCATCGGCGGCACCCGCGCGGTGTGCGACGGCGTCAAGCACCGCTGGGAGAACACCGGCCGCACCTCCCCGGACACCCTGACGCCCGGCGCGGCCCGGGTCGAGGCCGTGGTGATGGAACTCCGCCCCGACGGCATCCTGATCCTGCCCGTCGTCCACGCGGACAAGGAGCGGGACATCACGCTGAAGAAGGGCTGATGTTCCCTCCGGCACTCGCCGGGACGACTCCGTCGCCGTGGGCCGCGCCGTACGGGAGGCGGGTCGGCCCGGCGACGGCCTGCCGCGCCTCCCGGCCTGGCGCCGCGCTCGGACACCGACGTGGACCTGGTTCAGTGGACCTGGCTCAACGGACAGCGGTGCGTCGCGGTGGGGCATGCGGCTCACTTGGCCAGACAGCGGTCGCGGGCTTCACGCGTGATCTCGGCCACGACCGGCTACTGTTCCTCGGTCACTGGGGCATCCCTCGAGCCGCTCGGATCTCGGCGACGGCCGCAGTGACAGCGGTGTCGAATTCGGGATCCTGGCGGGCGACGATCCGGCCGCGGAACTCTTCTACGAGGCGGACCACATCGGAGAGGTCGGCGGGGTCGGCGTGGTTGATCTCGCGAGCGAGCTCGGCCTCGAAGTCGTCGGCGTCGCCGGGGAAGCCGTAGCCCATGATGAGGGCCGCGCGGAGTTCGCCGACATGGCCAGAGCCTGCCGGACAAGCGTTAATAACGAGTCACATGGTCCACAACTCTTGACAATTACTCGGGTCGCCTTGAACCCGTGCCGGTGGCCTGGGTGTGCCGTCGGCGAGCGTGACACATTCCCGCAAAGTGTCACAGTGCGAGGGGGGGACAGCATCCCCGTACGCCCACCGCTCCGGAGGGCCCTTGCTTCTTCGGTGTCTACGCTAAGGGGCTGACCCGCGACTGAGGTTGGGCCGTGTTGGCCTGGCGGCTCGGCTGGTGGGTGATTCAGCAGGCCATGGTGCGGACGAGGACGAGTTCGGTGCTCGGCTTGTGCAGGGTGGCCCGCTTTGCCGCGCGGTCGCCCCGACGACGTGCCACCGGCCGACCCCGAAACCACGAGCGTCGGCCCCGGCCGCGTCGCGTCCCGGCCGGCGAACCGCCCGTAACGGGCCTCCTGCGTCCCTTGTTACCCCGACATGACCTTCCAGCTGCCAGGGTCGGGGCATGCGAGTACTGATCGTGGAGGATCACAGGGATCTCGCGGAGAGCGTCGCGAGGGGGCTGCGTCGGCACGCCATGGAGGTCGAGCTCGCGTACGACGGCGCGCAGGGGCTCACCAGGGCCTTGAGTGGCGTGTACGACGTCATCGTCTTGGACCGTGACCTGCCGCTCGTGCACGGCGACGAGATCTGCCGTGCCCTCGTCCAGCAGGGCTGCCCGGCCCGCGTCCTGATGCTCACCGCCTCCAGCACCCTCGCCGACCGTGTCGACGGCCTCGGCCTCGGCGCCGACGACTACCTCGCCAAGCCTTTCTCCTTCGCCGAGCTCATCGCCCGCGTCCAGGCCCTGGGCAGACGCGGCCAGCCCGCCGTGCCCCCCGTTCTCACCCGCGGCGACATCGCACTCGACCCCGCCCGTCGTACCGCGCTCCGCGGCGGACGCAAACTGGACCTGTCGCCGAAGGAGATGGCCGTCCTCGAGGTGTTGCTCGCCGCCGGTGGCGCCGTCGTCTCCGCCGAGGAGCTGCTGGAACGCGCCTGGGACCGGGACGCCGACCGGGTTCGTGCGGGACGACACCGGCGGCGCCCCTGTATGGGAACCGTCCCGGGAACACGGCTTCCACGCCCTGCGCCACTTCTACGCCTGCGAGCAACTGGAGGCCGGCGATTCGGTCGTCTCCCTGGCCCGTTGGCCGGGGCATTCCGACCCGGGTTCACGCTGCGGAAGTACTCCCGCTTCCTGCCTCGGGCGGGCGCACGAGGCAGCGCCGCAATCGGCGCGATCTTCGTGTAGCCCCGCGGCGGACGCCGTCCGGTCCGGGCAGAGGCCGGTGGGAGCCCCGGATCGGGCGCAAAGTCCCAGAGAAGTCCCACGGATGCCGCCGCATCCCTTCCTGACCCGCTTCAGGTCAGGCGGGGTACGGCGGCATCCGCCGTTCAGATGTCCCGGAAGATCTCGATCTGCGCCCCGATCGAGTTCAGCCGCTCCGCCAGGTCCTCGTACCCGCGGTTGATGACGTACACGTTCCGCAGGACGGACGTGCCCTCGGCGGCCATCATCGCCAGGAGTACGACCACGGCGGGGCGCAGGGCCGGGGGGCACATCATCTCGGCGGCGCGCCAGCGGGTCGGGCCCTCGACCAGGACGCGGTGGGGGTCCAGCAGTTGGAGGCGGCCGCCGAGGCGGTTGAGGTCCGTCAGGTAGATCGCGCGGTTGTCGTAGACCCAGTCGTGGATGAGGGTCTTGCCCTGCGCGGAGGCCGCGATGGCCGCGAAGAACGGGACGTTGTCGATGTTCAGGCCCGGGAACGGCATCGGGTGGATCTTGTCGATCGGCGCCTCCAGCTTGGAGGGCCGGACGGTGAGGTCCACCAGCCGCGTACGGCCGTTGTCGGCGAAGTACTCGGGCGTGCGGTCGTGGTCGAGGCCCATCTCCTCCAGGACCGCCAGCTCGATCTCCAGGAACTCGATCGGCACCCGGCGCACCGTCAGCTCCGACTCGGTGACGACGGCGGCGGCCACCAGGCTCATCGCCTCGACCGGGTCCTCGGAGGGGGAGTAGTCGACGTCGACATCGATGTCCGGCACGCCGTGCACGGTGAGCGTGGTGGTGCCGATGCCCTCGACCTTGACGCCCAGCGCTTCCAGGAAGAAGCACAGGTCCTGGACCATGTAGTTGGAGGAGGCGTTGCGGATGACCGTGACGCCGTCGTGCCTGGCGGCCGCGAGCAGCGCGTTCTCGGTCACCGTGTCGCCGCGCTCGGTCAGGACGATGGGCCTGGCCGGGCGGACCGAGCGGTCCACCGTGGCGTGGTACTGCCCCTCGGTCGCGGCGATGTCCAGGCCGAACCGGCGCAGCGCGATCATGTGCGGCTCGATGGTCCGCGTGCCGAGGTCGCAGCCGCCGGCGTACGGCAGCTTGAAGCCGTCCATGCGGTGCAGCAGCGGACCGAAGAACATGATGATCGAGCGCGTGCGGACGGCCGCCTCGGCGTCGATCGACGCCATCTCCAGCTCGGCCGGGGGCACGATCTCCAGGTCGACGCCGTCGTTGATCCACCGGGTGCGTACGCCGATCGAGCCGAGCACCTCGAGCAGGCGGTAGACCTCCTCGATGCGGGCGACCCGGCGCAGCACCGTGCGTCCCTTGTTGAGCAGCGTCGCGCACAGCAGCGCCACGCACGCGTTCTTGCTCGTCTTGACGTCGATGGCACCGGAAAGCCGACGGCCGCCGACCACCCGCAGATGCATCGGGCCCGCGTAGCCCAGAGAGACGATTTCGCTGTCCAGCGCTTCACCGATTCGGGCGATCATCTCAAGGCTGATGTTCTGGTTGCCGCGCTCGATGCGATTGACGGCGCTCTGGCTGGTACCGAGCGCCTCGGCGAGCTGTGCCTGTGTCCAGCCCCGGTGTTGCCGGGCGTCACGGATGAGCTTGCCGATACGTACGAGGTAGTCGTCTGCCATGAGGTTGAGGCTATCTCAGATATGAGATGGCGCCTTCTGGGGGGTCCATTCGGGTGAAAGGCCGTCAATGCCGCCTGGTGGTACGGGTACGACGCCACCCGAAAGGTCCGGGCAAATCCACTGATGTCGTACGACGTCCGGTACTGCTGTGGGTGTGGCGCGGGCCGTTCTTCCCGCCGGTCGTGATCGACCACGAGTGCCGGTTGATGTTCAGGCGCACTCCGGGCAGGATCCGGAAACTCTTGCGGAAGGTGAGGGGCATCGGGGCCTCCGTTCGGGGGCGCGGAAAACGTCCGTCTGCTTGCGCCTACCCCGACTTGGCGTACTTGTGCCTATCTCGACTTGGCGTACTGGTGGGCGGGCTGTCCCGGAGTCAGCCGAGGCGCCGCAGCAGCCGGTTCGCCGTCTCGGCCGGGGTCTCGTCCCTGGTGTGCACCGTCCGGGTCGCCATGAGCCGCACCGCCGGGTCGTCGAGCCACTGCGCGAGGAAGTCGTGCCCGTCGACGATCCAGTCCCGCCCCTTGTCCCGCACGCACCGCTGTCTCAGGATCCTGAGTGACGCCTCCCGGTAGGGGGAGGGCAGGACGTGGACCACCTCACGGCAGTCGTGCAGGGCGGTGCGGACCACGGCGAGGTGCTCGGTGCCGGTGTAACTCGTGTGGCCCGCGCCCAGTGCGACGACGGCGTCCGGATGGTCGGCGACGACCCGCGCCACCGCATGCGCCCGGGCCGGCTCCCACGCGGCCTCGGCCGTGAGCCGGCCCACCACGCCCATGTGTTCCCGCAGTCGGGCGAGGCTCCAGCCCACTTCCGCGTAGTACGCGTCGGCGACGGCGTCCAGGTCGACGAACGGCATGCCCGCCGCGGCCGCGACCTCCCGGCCGAGGGCGGTCTTCCCCGACCCGGCCGGTCCGATCAGTACCAGGGGTCCGCCGGCTCCGGTCATGGCTTCGCGTAGACGGACACGTGCGCGCGGCTGTCCGCCGTGAACGGGCTCCGCTGCCGGTCCGCGTACCGCTACACCCGGCCGGCGCCGACCGCGAGCTCCAGGGCGCGCGTGCGGGCCGGGGTGAGGTCGGCCAGGAAATCGACCGTCGTGGCGGGGTCGTAGAAGTCGTTGTCGTCGTATTCGTGGGCGTAACGGTCGAAGAACGCGGGATCGTTCAGTCCGGTCACGGCGGGGTAGTCAACCACCGCCGTGTGGGCCATGCCACTGAATATCGGCACGGCGCAGCCGGGCCGGGCATGACCATCCAGCCCCCATGTACTAGAGTTATCTCGACATCGAGATATCTGCCGAGGCGCACCGCAGCCGCCACCTTGGTAAGGGTTACCTAACTTAGCCACACCTTAGCGGATCGGCCAAGACGTCGTGGCGGCAGGATGCGGTGGGAACGCGCACATCAATGAAGGAGACTGTCGTGTCGGCGAACAGCTTCGACGCCCGCAGCACGCTGCAGGTGGGCGACGAGTCGTACGAGATCTTCCGGCTGGACAAGGTGGAAGGCTCGGCTCGCCTTCCGTACAGCCTGAAGGTGCTGCTGGAGAACCTGCTCCGCACCGAGGACGGCGCGAACATCACCGCCGACCACATCCGCGCGCTCGGCACCTGGGACTCCCAGGCCCAGCCGTCGCAGGAGATCCAGTTCACGCCGGCCCGCGTGATCATGCAGGACTTCACGGGCGTGCCCTGTGTGGTCGACCTCGCCACCATGCGTGAGGCCGTCAAGGAGCTCGGCGGCGACCCGGCGAAGATCAACCCGCTGGCCCCGGCCGAGCTGGTCATCGACCACTCCGTCATCGCCGACAAGTTCGGCACCAACGACGCCTTCGCGCAGAACGTCGAGCTGGAGTACGGCCGCAACAAGGAGCGCTACCAGTTCCTGCGCTGGGGCCAGACCGCGTTCGACGAGTTCAAGGTCGTCCCGCCGGGCACCGGCATCGTGCACCAGGTGAACATCGAGCACCTCGCGCGGACCGTCATGGTGCGAGGCGGGCAGGCCTACCCCGACACCCTCGTCGGCACCGACTCGCACACCACCATGGTCAACGGCCTCGGCGTGCTGGGCTGGGGCGTCGGCGGCATCGAGGCCGAGGCCGCGATGCTCGGCCAGCCGGTCTCCATGCTCATCCCACGCGTCGTCGGCTTCAAGCTCACCGGTGAGCTGACCCCGGGCACGACCGCCACCGACCTCGTGCTGACCATCACCGAGATGCTCCGCAAGCACGGTGTCGTCGGCAAGTTCGTCGAGTTCTACGGCGAGGGTGTCGCGGCCACGAGCCTCGCCAACCGCGCCACCATCGGCAACATGTCGCCGGAGTTCGGCTCCACCGCCGCGATCTTCCCGATCGACGACGAGACCCTGAACTACCTCAAGCTCACCGGCCGCTCCGAGCAGCAGGTCGCGCTCGTCGAGGCGTACGCCAAGGAGCAGGGCCTCTGGCTCGACCCGGCCGCCGAGCCGGACTTCTCCGAGAAGCTGGAGCTCGACCTCTCCACGGTCGTTCCCTCCATCGCAGGCCCGAAGCGCCCGCAGGACCGCATCATCCTGGCCAACGCCAAGGAGCAGTTCGCGCAGGACGTCCGCAACTACGTCTCCGAGGACGAGGAGGCCGGCAAGGAGTCCTTCCCGGCCTCCGACGCTCCGGCCGAGCACAACGGTGTCCCGACCCGCCCGACGCTGGTCACCGCCGCCGACGGCTCGACGTACGAGATCGACCACGGCGCCGTCACCGTCGCCGCGATCACCTCCTGCACCAACACCTCGAACCCGTACGTCATGGTCGCCGCGGCGCTCGTGGCCAAGAAGGCGGTCGAGAAGGGCCTGACCCGCAAGCCGTGGGTCAAGACCACGCTCGCCCCGGGCTCCAAGGTCGTCACCGACTACTTCGACAAGGCGGGCCTGACCCCGTACCTCGACAAGGTCGGCTTCAACCTCGTCGGCTACGGCTGCACCACCTGCATCGGCAACTCCGGCCCGCTGCCGGAAGAGGTCTCCAAGGCGGTCAACGAGCACGACCTGGCCGTGACCTCGGTACTCTCCGGCAACCGTAACTTCGAGGGCCGGATCAACCCCGACGTCAAGATGAACTACCTCGCGTCGCCGCCGCTGGTCGTCGCGTACGCCATCGCCGGTTCGATGAAGGTCGACATCACCAAGGACGCCCTGGGCATCGACCAGGACGGCAAGCCGGTCTACCTCGCGGACATCTGGCCCTCCGAGGCCGAGGTCAACGACGTCGTCGCCAACTCCATCGGCGAGGACATGTTCAACAAGTCCTACAAGGACGTCTTCGCGGGCGACGCCCAGTGGCAGGCGCTGCCGATCCCGACCGGCAACACCTTCGAGTGGGACCCGCAGTCCACCTACGTCCGCAAGCCCCCGTACTTCGAGGGCATGACGATGGAGACCACCCCGGTCTCGGACATCACGGGCGCCCGTGTGCTCGCCAAGCTGGGCGACTCGGTCACCACCGACCACATCTCCCCGGCCGGCGCCATCAAGGCCGACACCCCGGCCGGCAAGTACCTCACCGAGCACGGTGTCGAGCGTCGTGACTTCAACTCCTACGGCTCGCGCCGTGGTAACCACGAGGTCATGATCCGCGGTACGTTCGCCAACATCCGCCTGCGCAACCAGATCGCGCCGGGCACCGAGGGCGGCTACACCCGCGACTTCACGAAGGAAGGCGCCCCCGTCTCCTTCATCTACGACGCCTCGCGCAACTACATCGAGCAGGGCACCCCGCTGGTCATCCTGGCCGGCAAGGAGTACGGCTCCGGCTCGTCCCGTGACTGGGCCGCCAAGGGCACCGCGCTGCTCGGCGTCAAGGCCGTCATCGCCGAGTCGTACGAGCGCATCCACCGCTCGAACCTCATCGGCATGGGCGTGCTCCCGCTGCAGTTCCCGGAGGGCGCCTCCGCCGAGGCCCTCGGCCTCACCGGCGAGGAGACCTTCTCCTTCACCGGCGTCGAGGAGCTGAACAACGGCACCACGCCGCGCACGGTGAAGGTCACCACCGACACCGGTGTCGAGTTCGACGCGGTCGTCCGCATCGACACCCCCGGTGAGGCGGACTACTACCGCAACGGCGGCATCATGCAGTACGTGCTGCGTAACCTGATCCGCAAGTAGGGATCCGGTACGGCGGCCGGGCCGCGCTCCTCTTCGGAGGGGCGCGGCCCTTCGCATGCGACGGCACGTCCGCGCGCCTACACCCAGCCGCGCTGCGCCGTCCGCACCCCCAGCTGGAAACGGCTCGCGGCGCCCAGCCGCTCCTGCAGGTCGCTCACCCGACGCCGCAGCGTCCGCAGGCTCACCCCCAGGTGGCGGGCGATCGCCTCGTCCTTCATCCCGGCGGCCAGCAGCCGGGTCAACGTCCGCTCGTCCTCGGTGAGTTCACCGTCGGAGACCGGCTGGCCGAGCGGGGTCGCGTGCTGCCAGGCCAGCTCGAAGAGCTTCTGCAAGGCCTCGGTGACCGCCGAGTGCCACACGACGACGGCACAGTAGCCGCCGGCCGCGGAGGCGGTCAGCGGCAGCAGCGCCCGGCATCCGTCGACCACCAGCAGCTTGAGTGGCACGGTCGGCAACACCCGGGCCTGCTCGCCGAGTTCGACCATACTCAGGGCGCGGGACAGGACCTTCGGATCCTCCAGGCCGGTCGCCGCGTAGATCCCCCGAGAGACGATTCCGCGGCTGAGCAGATCGGCCTGGAGATCCACCTGCGGAGCGGGCGGGGCGAGATACGGCGGTGTGTCGAAAAGGCACACCTCGCGCTCCGCGCGCGCGTACATCTCCTCCAGTCGTGCCGCGATGGCGCCCTCGCCGGAGGCCACCTCGACCAGCCGGGACGGCTCCTCGCGCAGCAGCCCCGCCTCGTACGCGGTCGCCATCTCCTCGGCGGTGGCGGCCAACAGTTCGGACTCCGTCTCGCGCCGCCGGATCAGCCCGCGGATCGCCACCCGGGGGTCGACCGCCCGTAGCCCGCCCATGGAGTCCGGTGGTTGCAGCAGCCCGAGCGTGAGCAGCCGGTTGCAGGCCGCGCGGACCCGGGCCGGGGAGGCACCGGTCAGCAGCGCCCAGCCGGCCGCGCCGGCGTCGGGCTGGTTGAGGATGGCCTGGTACAACAGCTCGTCGAACGCGGAGACCCCCACCGCGGCCCAGGGGCTCGCGGCGGGGGGCCGCTCGAGTGCCGGTTCGTACGCCATGTTCTTCATGGCTCGGCACGCTAGACGATCTTTGTTAATCCTGGTGTTCCGTTGTGGGTGGCGCCACTACCTCAGGCCGTACGCCCGCAGCACCGTCTGGTCGACCTGGTTTCCGGCGGCATCGGTGGCCAGTATCCGCAGCGACACGAAGTCCGCGCCCTTCACGTTCTTGATCTTCGTGAGGTAGCCGTCCGCGCCCCGCTGGACCTTTGCCTCCTTCCAGGAGGTGCCGTCGTCGTAGGAGACCCAGGCCTTCAGACCGAGGGGCTCGACGCCGCCCTCCTGGTTCCTGACGGAGAGACCGAGCTCTGAATCCGGGCCTTCAGCGCGGTTGAGGAGGTCGAGACCCTGCACGGCGTAGTCCACGGAGAGCAGCGGCAGCGCCGTCTTCGTGTCGGTGTGGGCCGAGGCGAAGGACCACTCGGTGTGGGTGCTCGTGGAGTACGGTGCCCAGTCGGCCGTGCGCTGGGTGTCGAGCACGAAGCGGTACGAGGCCTCGGCCGCCGTGACGTTGAAGGTGCCCCGGCCGCCGTACGGCGACACCGGGTTACCGACAGGCGTGCCGTCCGCGTACAGCGTGCCCTTCGATGTGGCCTGGATGCCGTCGACGGATCCGTAGTGGCCGGGCGTGGAGTCGCTCAGCTCCGGGACGAGGAAGGTGAGCTTGTCGCCAGTACGCTGTGAGAGACCGTACGCGGCGTTCGTCGCCGGGCGGACCACCTGCCGGAACCAGTCCTCCGTGGGCTCGGTGCCCGCCTTGTCGTAGGTGCGCAGGGTGGACCACTGCGACTGCAGGGAGTCGTAGGCCGCGGCCACGTTGTGCCAGACCCGGGTGTCGGGGTCCGTGTTGTAGTACTCGGTGCGCTCCGTGCCCAGGTACAGATCGTGGCCGGCGTCGATGTCGTAGCGCTGCCAGGGGCGGTAGGTGTACAGGCGCTCCTGGGTGATCTGGCCGGCCTGGCCCGCGTGGTAGCGGACCTTCTGCTTGGTGAGGTTGGTGCTGTCGAGCATGTACGTCTGGTCGGCCGAGATCGCCCCGGACTGGGGGAAGACCAGGTTGTAGACGTACGGGCTGATCTCCGTGCCGCCCAGCTTCAGCGTGACCTTCCCCGAACTCTTCAGGAGCGAGGTCAGCTTCTCACCCTCCTCGCCGGGGACGGTGATCACGGGGATCGTCGCGCTGTCCACGGCGGCGGCCCAGCGGCCGGGCGTCTTGCGGTACGCGATGAGATAGCCGGCGCCGGCTGCGGTCGCGTTGGCGAGCGCCTCGTCCGCCCCTTCCGTCGCGCCGAGGCCGACCACCACCGCCTTGCCCTTGACGTCCAGGCCCGCGAAGTCGGCTGCGGTGCCGCTGCCCGCGTCCACGGCCCGGACCGTGCGGTCACCGGTGATTTTCACCGGGTAGCCGCTGTAGGTGCTGGTATACAGGGGTTTGAGCGAGTAGCTTTCCGGGCTGGTGACGCTCGCCGTCAGTTCCTTCGCATACAGGCGGAACTTGGCGTAGAAGTCGAAGGTTCCCTGGGTGACCTGCTCGGTCGGAGCGACGTAGACGTGGTCCCTCAGCACGGTCTCGCTGTACGTCACGCCGAAGTTGCTGCCCGGGCCCTCCCGGTGCCACGAGGTGACGTAGCCCTGGTAGCTCGCGTCGCGTTCCTTGGTCACCGGCTTGATCTCGACCGCCTTGCGGGCGTCGAGCGTCAGCTCCGTGTCGCCGGTCACCTCGATCTGCGGATCGCCGACGACCGAGGTACCGGTCGAACTCCCGCCGGCGTCCATCTCGGGGATCCAGGTGGCGAAGGAGTACGTCCCGGCCGGGACCTTCCACGTCCACGTACCGGGCATGTAGCCGCTCGCGTTGGCGTCGGTGGAGTTCAGGTCCTGCATGGCGAAGAGAGCGTACGGCGGCGCGGCGCCGTCGCGGTCCAAGACGTTCACCTTCAGGTTGTACATCTTCGGCTGCTTCTCGTAGCCGACACCCGTGGTGACGGTGACGCCCTCGGCGGTTGCGGTGATGTAGCCCGAGTACCGGGCTTCCTCGGCCTTGAGAGGGTCGACCGTGACCGGCACGGTGGCGGTGCCCTCGGCCGGGACCGTCACCTCGGTGGCGCCCAGGCTCAGCGAGTCGTCGGTCAGGGAGCTGGTCAGCTTCAACGTGACCGGCACGTCCGTGGCGTTGGTGTACGTGATGTCCTTGCTGTCGGCCTCCGTGTCCTCGCCGGACACGTACAGTCCGAAGTTCAGCGTGGGCGTCGCGAAGACGTCCTGCGTGGCGGCGCGCACGACGTCGACGCGGCCGTCGCCCTGCTGGAAGACGGAGTTGGTGGTGTTTGTCTTCGCGGTGCTGGCGAGGGCGGCCTTGAGCTGCTCGTTCGTCCAGTCCGGGTGGGCCTGCGCGACCAGCGCCGCCGCACCGGCGACATGCGGGGTCGCCATCGACGTACCACTTGCCGATGTGTAGTTGTCGTCGACGGGCGTGCCCAGGGCGGTGCCGGCGGCGCGGGCCGCCACGATGTCGACACCCGGCGCGGTGATCTCCGGCTTGACGCCGTAGTCGCCGGTACGTGGACCGCGGCTGGAGAAGGAGGCGAGCTGGTCGGTCTTGCTGACCGCGCCCACGGTGAGGGCGGAGTCCGCGATGCCGGGGGTTCCGATGCTCTGCTCGTACGGGCCCGAGTTGCCCGCCGCGATCACGAAGAGGGCGCCGGTGGACGCGGAGAGCGCGTCGACGGTCTCACTCACGGGGTCCGAGGCCGCGTACGCGGTGCCGCCGAGCGACATGGAAATGACGTCCGCGCCGGAGTTCGCGGCCCATTCCATGCCCGCGATGATCCAGGAGTCCTGCCCGGAGCCGGAGTTGTCCAGCACCTTGCCGACCATCAGATCGGCACCCGGCGCCACGCCCTTGTATTTTCCGCCCGATGCGGCGCCCGATCCCACGATCGTGGAGGCGACGTGTGTGCCGTGGCCGTGCCCGTCCTGCACCTCCTGGTCGGGTACGAAGCTCTTCGACTCCGTGATCTTGCCCGCGAGGTCGGGATGACCGGTGTCCGCGCCGGTGTCCAGGACGGCGATCTTGACGCCCTTGCCGTCGTAGCCGGCCTTCCACAGTTCGGGGGCGCCGATCTGGGGGACGCTGACGTCGAGGGCGACCTCGGCCTTGGCGTCCAGCCAGAGCTTGTCGATGCCTTCGTCGAACCTGGAGTTCATCACGCTCTTGGCGTCCTTAGCGGAGGCCGGTGCGATGTCCGTCCAGAAGTCCTCCGCGTCCGCCTTCTTCGCCGAGAGCGCGGCCCCGTGGATCCCCGGCAGTGCCAGCGTCTTGCGCGCACCCTCGGGAACCGCGGTCGCCTTGCCCTTCTGATAGGTGGCGATCAACGGGATCGACGTGGTCTTGTCGGCACCCTTGTCTCCGTATCCCTGCTTCACCAGCTGGGTGATGTTGAAGAGGGTCGGGTCGAGGCGGCCTGCCTGGACGAGCGGCATCGCGTCGTCGGGGACGACACTGACCTCGCCCTTCTGTTCGGTGGTCACGAAGCCGACGCCTTCGCGTCCCTGTCCGCGCTGCACGTCGACGGCGCTCTTCCCGTCGGCCCCCTCGGTGAGGGACACGGTGTCCCCGGTGATGAGGGTGACGATCTGCGTACTGCGAGCTGTTGCGGCTGCCCCTGTGCTTGGCTTCGTGGCCGAGGACAGGGGCCTGGCCGCCGCTGCCGGCGCGATGGCACCGGCGAGCAGGCCGGCGGTGCCTGCCACGGCCCAGAGGGCGTGGAGTCTTCGCATGTGTGGGACTTCCTCCCCTGAACGCACCCGGCCTGGTCTGCCGGATTTCCGGTTCAGCGTGCGTGGCGGGCACTAAGGGGAACAAGGGATTCTTGTGGCCGAGTTGTGCCAATGCCCGCTTTGGTCACCTGAGTTGACCGCTTCGAGTGCGCGCCGGCCAGTCAACAGGCGGATGTGTCGATCGGGCTGCGGCGAGGTTTCGAACCTCATCGGCACGGGCGTGCTGCCGCTGTGGTTCCCGGAGGGCGCGAACGCCGAGTCCCTCGGTCTGACCGGCGAGGAGACCTTCTCCTTCACCGGCGTCGAGGAGCTGAACAACGGCACCACGCCGCGCACGGTCAAGGTCGCCACCGACACCGGCGTCGAGTTCGACGCGGTCGTCCGCATCGACACCCCCGGTGAGGCGGACTACTACCGCAACGGCGGCATCATGCAGTACGTGCTGCGCAACCTGATCCGCAAGCAGGCACCACGGCAAGCGGCAAGGGCCGCGTCCCCGGCACCGGGGACGCGGCCCTTCGCCGTGTCCGTCCTGCCAGGTCATCGCCGACCCTCAGGGTGAACACAGGATTCCCCCAGCGGACCGCGACAGGATCGGTACATGACTGGCACCTCTGGGTCCCGCAGCGGCCGCGTCCGTGTGCTGATCGTCGACGACGAGCCCGATCTCACCGCGCTGCTGTCCGTCGCCGTCACCGAGGCGGGCTGGCGGCCCTATCCGGCGCCGGACGGACGAAGCGCGCTCAAGGTGGCCCGTGGCTGCGCCCCGCACGCCGTCGTCCTCGACGGGATGCTGCCCGACCTGGACGGCATCCAGGTGCTGCGCCGGCTGCGGTACGAGAACCCACAGCTCCCCGTGCTCATGCTCACCGCCCGGGACGCCCTGGAACACCGGCTCGACGGGCTCGGGGCCGGCGCCGACGACTACGTGACCAAGCCCTTCTCCCTGGAGGAGGTCGTGCTGCGGCTGCGCGGACTGCTGCGCCGGGCCGGCGCCGAGGAGACCCGCGTCGAGGACTCCGTCCGCGTCCTCGGTGACCTCGTCCTGACCGGCGAGACCCGCGAGGTGCACCGCGCCGGTGACCGGATCCGGCTCACCGCCAAGGAGTTCGACCTGCTCAACCTGCTGATGGACCATCCACGCCAGGTGCTGAGCAAGGCACAGATCCTCGACCACGTCTGGCACAGCACCTTCGACACCGGCGGGAACCTCGTCGAGGTCTACATCTCCAGCCTGCGCCGCAAGATCGACCGGGGCCGGGCGCCGATGATCCGCACCGTGCGCGGCATGGGCTACGTCATCAGGCCGGTGGAGGACGGAAGATGAACCGTACGACTCTCCAGGGTGTCCGGCGCGGTGGAACGCCCGCCGGGCCGCCGCGCGGGCGCTCGCTCCGTACCCGCCTGCTCGTCTTCATCAGCGCCACCCTCGTCGCCGTGTGCGCCGCGATGGCGCTCACCACCGTCTTCGCCCAACGCTCCTATCTGCTGGGCAACCTGGACGACCGCGTCGCAGGCGCCGCCGCACGCGGCCTGGGCGGGGCCTCGCTCCACCCGGACCTCGACCGGGACCTGACGTTCCTCAACGAGAGCGGGCACCCCGCCGGGATGCTCGCCGCCCGCCTCGACGAGGACGGCACGATCCTCGCCGCCGCGTTCGTCGGCGAGGACGCCCCGCCGCAGAACCTCAGCCACGCCCAGACCGCCGCGCTGACGGGCATCGCGACCGACGGCTCGCCGCACACCCGCAGCATCCCCGGCCTCGGCACCTACCGGGTCACCGCACTGGAGGCGGGCGGGGTACGCGTCCTCGCCGGGCTGCCGATGGACGACGTCCAGGACATGATCAGCCGCCTGGTGATGGTGGAGGGGGTCGTCGCCGCGGCCGGCCTCACCGTCGCGGGCTGCGTCTGCGCCGTGGTCATACGACGGCAGCTGCGCCCCCTCGGCCGGGTCGCCGCCACCGCCGTCGAGGTCTCCCGCGCCCCGCTGTGCCGGGGCGAGGTCACCGCCCTCACCCGGGTGCCGGAGCGGGACACCGACCCCGGTAGCGAGGCCGGCCAGGTCGGAGCCGCTCTCAACCGCATGATCGACCACGTGGAGTCCTCGCTCGCCGAACGCCAGCGCAGCGAGGAGCGGGTACGCCGCAGTGAGGAACGCATGCGCCGCTTCCTCGCCGACGCCAGCCACGAACTGCGCACCCCGCTCGCCTCCATCGCCGGATACGCGGAACTCATGAACCGCGGCACCGACCGGATCGAGCCGCTGCTGGCCTGGCGCCGGGTCTCCGCGG
This sequence comes from Streptomyces sp. NPDC002088, assembly GCF_040296605.1. Classification (NCBI taxonomy): domain Bacteria; kingdom Bacillati; phylum Actinomycetota; class Actinomycetes; order Kitasatosporales; family Streptomycetaceae; genus Streptomyces; species Streptomyces sp. NPDC002088. Next base: position 20,783 of record NZ_JBEOXO010000017.1, read on the forward strand.
AGTCGGCCCGGATGACGGGCCTGGTCGAGGACCTGCTGCTGCTCGCCCGGCTCGACGAGGGCCGGCCGCTGCAGTCCGCCGAGGTGGACGTCGCGTCGCTCGTCGCCGAGGCGGTGTGGGACGCGCGAGCCGCGGGCGACGGCCACGACTGGCAGTTGGAACTGTCTCTCGACACGCCGCCCCTGGTCGTCGGCGACGAGGCCCGCCTCCACCAGGTCGTGGCCAACCTCCTGGCCAACGCGCGGATGCACACACCCGAGGGTACGAGGGTCGTCGCCACCGTGGAGGCCCACGGAGCCACCTGCTCGATCCGCGTCCGTGACGACGGCCCCGGCATCCCGCCCGACCTGCTCCCGTCGGTCTTCGAACGCTTCACCCGGGGCGACGTCTCCCGCGCCCGGGCCGCCGGCATGGCGGGCGGCTCAGGCCTCGGCCTGGCCATCGCCGCGGCGATCACGTCCGCGCACGGGGGCCGCGTCGATGTGAGCAGCGAGCCGGGGTGTACGGAGTTCACGATCGAGTTGCCGACAGTGGAGGAGGTCGCGGTGCCGGGCGGCTCCCGCCAGGTTCTCCACCATTGATCCACCTCTTCCTTCATATCTTGGAAAAGCCGTGAGATCCGGAGGGAAGCAGTTTGTGGCCGCGTGCCCCACGGCATGGTGAGCGAAGGGTGTAATGCGCGTAAACGGGGACGCCCGAAGAGGGGGAGAGATGACGGCGCTTTTCCATTCCCATACTTCCCCTTGATCTTGGCCTGAACATGCCTAACGTGCGCCCGGCCGCGCTATGGCCTCCCTGTGAAGATCGCTTCGTTTCTTTTGGCTTCGTATCACGGAGTGTCAGGGAGGGAGCTGATCGTGCGTCACAGACCCGTGACTCATGGCAGATCGAGAAGAAGACTGTTCCGGACGCGCAGGCTGCGACAGATCGCCATCGGTGTGACGATGCTGTTCGCGGCAGAGGCGGTCCTGGTGTCCCAGGACACCGGCATGGTGTTCGCCGCGGAGACGGCGACCGCGGCCTCCGGGGCCACGCAGTCCGGTTCCGCCCGTTCGGCGGGGCCGGCGCAGGCGCAGGACGAGGCGTCGGCGGTGCTGATGGCCCGGTTGCAGCACCGGAAGATCGAGGTGCTGTCCGCGCGGACAGCGGATTCGACGACGTACGCGCTGCCCAGCGGGGAGCTTCGGACAGAGGCGTATGCCGGGCCGGTGCGGGTGAAGCAGGACGGGGTGTGGAAGGACATCGACACGTCGCTGTCCGACACCGGTTCCGACCTCACGCCCGCGGCGGCGGTCGCGGACATCGCGGTCTCCGACGGCGGGGACACGAAGCTCGCCTCGGTGGCGAAGGGCAAGGAGTCCTTCGGGCTGGGCTGGGACGGCAAGCTGCCCGCGCCGAAGGTGAAGGACAGCACCGCTTCCTACGACCTGGGCAGCGGGCAGACCCTGTCCGTCACCGCGCTGGCGCAGGGCTTCTCCGAGAACATCAAGCTCGCGCAGAAGCCGGACGACGGCTCGGCGACGTACCGCATCCCGCTGAACCTGGACGGCCTGAAGCTGTCCCGGGCCGACTCCGGCCACCTCCTGCTGAAGGACGGCAGCGGCAAGCTCGTCGCCGAGGCTCCCGCCCCGATGATGTGGGACGCCTCCAAGAACCCCGCCTCCGGTGAGTCCGCCCACCAGGCGCAGGTCGCCACGAAGGTCGAGACCGCCTCCGACGGCTCGCAGACCCTGGTCCTCACCCCCGACAAGCACTTCCTCGCCACCGCGTCCTACCCGGTGACCGTGGACCCGACCACCACGCTCGCGGTGACCACCGACACCTGGGTGCAGAACCCCGACTACCCCGACTCGCAGATCTCCTCGGAGGAACTGAAGTCGGGTACGTACGACGGGGGCACGGACACCGCCCGCTCGTACCTGAAGTTCGACGTGTCGAAGTTCGCCGGCAAGCACATCACCGCGGCCACGATGTCGCTGTACAACTACTACTCGGCGACCTGCTCGACCTCCGGCGCGGCCACCCAGGCCCGTCGCATCACCTCGACGTGGTCGTCCTCATCGATCACGTGGGGCGCGCAGCCGTCGACCACGACGACCGGCCTGGCGAACAACACCGGGCACTGGGGCTACGACTCCTCCTGCGGCGCCAACTGGTCGAACTGGAACCTCCAGACCATCGTCCAGGCGTGGGCCGACGGCTCCACCAACTACGGCCTCCAGATCCGCAGCGCCGACGAGACCGACTCCACGACCTGGCGCCGCTTCCGCTCGGCGAACTACACGACCTCCGGCTACGCGCCGAAGCTGGTCGTGACCTACAACTCGTACGCCACCACGGCCTCGGCCACCGTCTCGCCGAAGTTCGCGAACGCCTACAACGGCAAGACCTACGTGACCTCGCTGACCCCGACGCTGTCGGCGAAGGTCACCGACGCCGACGGCTCCACGGTGACGGCACAGTTCGAGGTCACCGCCGATCCGGCCTACGCCGACACCACCTACACCTACACCGGCACCTCCGCGTCGGTGGCGTCCGGCGGCACCGCGAAGCTGACGATCCCGTCCGCCTCCGCGTTCCCGGCCGGAACCCACCTGCGCTTCCGCGTCCGGGGCTATGACGGCACGGACTACGGGGCCTGGTCGTCGTACACGACGTTCGTGCTGAACACCGCCCTGCCGGCCGCACCGACCGTCTCCTGCGACCCGTACACGGCTGACACCTGGACGACGAAGTCCGACAGCGGCGCCACCTGCACCCTGGACACGTCCTCGACCGACGGCATGGGCTTCTACTGGGGCCTGGACGACACCTCGATCCCGAACCGTGTCTACGACACCGACAACGGCAGCGGCGGCGACGCCCTCACGGTGACGGTCAACCCGGGCGAGGACTGGCACAAGCTGTACGCCAAGACCGTCGACTCCGGCGGCAACCTGTCCACCGCGACCACCGCGTACGCCTTCGGCGTCGGTGACGGCGCCGGACTGCTCACCCCGGGCGACGGCGACAGCGCGGCGCGCCGGGTCAGCCTGACGGCCACCGGCAAGACCACCTACACCGGTGTGACGTACCAGTACCGGCGTGGTGAGACCGACTCCTGGCACAGCGTGCCGGTCGCGGACGTCACCAAGTCCTCGGACGGTTCGGCGGTGTCCGCCTGGCCGGTGGCCGTCACGGGCGGCAGCCCCGCCGCGCTCACCTGGAACGTGACTACCTCGCTCACGGAGGACGGTCCGGTCGACATCCGGGCCGCCTTCACCGACGGCACCACCACGGCGTACTCCCAGCCGCACACCGTCACTGTGGACCGCAACGCGGGCACCGCGCCGAGCGAGGACGTCGGCCCGGGCTCGGTGAACGCGCTCACCGGTGACTACACCCTGTCGGCCACCGACGCCTCCGGCTTCGACCTGTCGGTGTCGCGCACCGCGTCCTCGCGGCGCCCGACGGCCGGTTCGGACGCCGAGGGCCAGGTGGCGATCTTCGGTCCGCAGTGGACCTCGGGCACCACCGCGGAGATCACCGACTCGGACTGGTCGTACGTCCGCAAGACGTCGTCCACCTCGGTCGCGCTGGTCGACGTGGACGGCGACGAGACCGGGTTCACGGCCACCTCCTCGGGCGGCTGGAAGCCGGAGCCGGGCGCGGAGGACCTGACCCTGACCGGTTCGCTGACCGGTTCCTTCTCGCTGAAGGACGACGAGGGCACGACCACGACGTTCGCGAAGGTGGACTCGGCGGCCACGACCTGGCAGGTGGCCAGCACCTATCTGCCGACCGACAACTCCACCACCAAGGTGGTCTCGGAGAAGGTCACCTCGGGCACCAGCACGCTGGCCCGCCCGAAGTACGTCATCGCCCCCACCTCGGCGGTCGGCGCCTCGACATGCGAGACGACACCGTCGACCAAGGGCTGCCGTCTGCTGCAGTTCGTCTACGCGACCTCCACCACCGCCACGTCGAGCGCCCTCGGCGACTACAGCGGGCAGGTCTCGCAGATCAAGCTGTGGGCGACCGACCCGGGCGCCTCGGCGGCCACCGCGACGGTGGTGGCGCAGTACTCCTACGACACCTCCGGCCGTCTGCGTGAGGAGTGGGACCCGCGGATCAGCCCCGCGCTGAAGACGGCGTACGCCTACGACAGCACCGGCCGGATCACCACGCTCACCCCGCCAGGGGAGCTGGCGTGGACCTTCACCTACGGCAAGGCGGGCAATGCCGCCACCGCCGGCACGGGCATGCTGCTCTCGGCGTCCCGGCCGAACCTGACCGCGGGCACCAAGAGCACCACCGACGGCACGACCGCGACCACCAGCGTGGTCTACGACGTTCCGCTCACCGGCAGCAAGGCACCCAACAGCCTGTCCGCCGCGGACGTCGCGGCCTGGGGCCAGAGCGACGTGCCGACCGACGCCACCGCGGTGTTCCCGGCCGACGCGGTCCCGCTGTCCAACACGGGCAGCGACCTGGCCGCGTCCGACTACAAGCGGGCGACGGTCACCTACACCGACGCTTCCGGCCGCGAGGTCGACACGGCCACGCCCGGCGGCCACATCAGCACCACCGAGTACGACGGCTTCGGCAACACGGTCCGCGAACTGGGCGCCTCCAACCGTGAGATCGCACTCGCGACCAGTGGTGACGGTCTGGCCGAGCAGGTCGCGCTGAGCATCGACCAGCTGTCGTCGGCGGACCGCGCCGAACTGCTGTCGACGCGTTCGGTGTACTCCTCGGACGGTCTGCGTGAGACCGAGGAGTACGGGCCGCTGCACGCGGTGACGCTCACCTCGGCGCTGAAGGCCGGCACGGGCGGCACCGACCTGCCGGCGGGCACCTCCGTCGCCGCCCGCGAGCACACGGTGAACACCTACGACGAGGGCCGGCCGACCGACGGCACGGCCACGGTCGCCAACCAGACCACCACCGTCAAGGTCGGCGCGTACGTGGACGGCTACCCGTCGGACGCGGACACCCGCACGACCGCCACACAGTACGACTGGGTCAAGGGCGTGCCCACCGCCACCACCACCGATCCCGGCGGGCTGGCGCTGAAGTCCACCACGTCGTACGACTCCCAGGGCCGGGTCATCAAGACCACCCTGCCGAAGTCGTCCGGCTCGGACGCGGGCGCCACCGTGACGGCGTACTACTCCGCGACCGGCACCGGCGCCTGCAACGGCCGTCCCGAGTGGGCGGACCTCGTCTGCTCCACCGGTCCGGCGGGCAGCATCACCGACGCCGGCTCCAACCCCACCCAACTGCCCACGAGAACGGTCGAGTACGACCGCTGGGGCAGCGTCGCGAAGACGACGGAGACCGCGAACTCGATCACCCGTACCACCAGCAGCACCTTCGACGCGGCCGGCCGGATCAGGACGACCGCCGTCAGCGGCGGGGTGGGCACCGCGGTGCCGGACACCTCGACCACGTACGACGCCGACAGCGGTGACGTGGCCACGGTGACCGCGAACGGGCAGACCATCACCCACACCTACGACCAACTGGGACGGGAGATCTCCTACAACGACGGCGCGGGCAACACGGCGACCACGGCGTACGACGCGCTGGGCCGCATGGTGAAGACCACCGACTCCGCCCCGTCCACGACCACCTACACCTACGACACCTCCAAGGACCCGCGCGGTCTGGAGACCTCCCGCACCGACTCGGTCGCCGGCACCTTCGCGGCCGTCTACGACGCGGACGGCGACCTCGCCACAGAGTCCCTGCCCGGCGGCTACACCCTGACCGTCGCCCAGGACGAGACCGGCGCCACGACCTCCCGCGTCTACACCAAGGACAGCGACGGCACGGTGCTCGCCTCCGACAACACGGACGAGAGCATCCAGGGGCAGGTCGTCGGCGACAACGACACCGCGGGCCAGTCCCGCAGCCGCGCCTACGCCTACGACGCGGCCGGCCGCCTCACCCGGGCGGACGAGACCGCGCCGGACGGCACCTGCACCCGCCGTGACTACACGTTCGACACGAACACCAACCGCACCGCCCTGGCCGCCATGACCAGCGACGCGGGCACGGCCTGCACGTCGACGGGCGCGACGACGACGTCGTACGCCTACGACAGCGCGGACCGGCTGGAGTCGACGGGCACGGTCTACGACGCCTTCGGCCGCACCACCACCCAGGCATCCGGCGCGACCATCGGCTACTACGCCAACGACCTCGTCCGGCAGCAGACCTCCGGCACCAGCCGGCAGACCTGGAACCTGGACGCGGCGGGCCGCCTGGCCGCCTGGACCACCGAGTCCCAGGGCACCGACGGCACCTGGACCCAGACCGGCTCCAGGACCAGCCACTACGGTTCCGACACCGACAGCCCCGACTGGACCCAGGAGACCAGCAGCACCATCACCCGCAACGTCCAGGGCATCGGCGGTGACCTCGGTGCCGTCACCAGCGCGACCGGTGACACCGTCCTGCAACTCACCGACATCCACGGCGACGTGACGGTCCAGCTCCCGCTGGACACCACCAAGGCGGCCGTCGCGCTCGCCTACGACGAGTACGGCACCCCGGAGGGCGACACCACGGCCACCCGCTACGGCTGGCTCGGCGGCAAGCAGCGCTCCAGCGAGACCGTCACCGGCGCCACCCTCATGGGCGTCCGCCTCTACGACCCGACCACCGGCCGCTTCCTCTCCGCCGACCCGGTCCCCGGCGGCAACGCCAACGCCTACGAGTACTGCAACGGCGACCCGCTCAACCGCTACGATCTCGACGGCAGATGGGGCTGGTGGAAGCGCGCCAAGCGCCGCTTCAACCGCTGGTCCGCCAACGCCGTCGGGTGGGGCCTGTCCCGGATCGGCAGCCACTACATGGGCTACCGGTGCTCGTACCGCTACGGCCTGCGCGTCTGCCGCGGCGGCTGGGGCCTGCATGCCCGGGGCGGAACCACGCTCGGCAACACGTACTTCACCTCGAACAACCGGAAGTACATCTCGTACAACCGGATCCGGCACGAGAAGGTGCACGTACGGCAGTGGCGGCGCTACGGTCTCGGATTCATCTTCCGGTACGCACGGGCCGGATCCAATGCCTGCCACAACCGCTATGAGCGGCAGGCCAACCTGAGATGGGGTGGATACCATTGCTGACGGTGCCGCGCGTCCTTCCTCCCGTGCTCCTGGCGGCGATCGCGCTGCTCGGGGCCGGGTGCGGCCTGGTGCCGTCGGACCCGGCGGATCCGCCTGTCTTCGGTGCGCGGATGGACGGGGAGACGATCGTCGTCAAGATCCCTCTGTGTGCCACGGACGACATCCGGCGCGTGGAGGTCACCGACTTCGACGACGACGCGGACGACACTCCGCGCATCGTCTGGTGGGCCTCCGAGCCGACATCGGCGCCGGCCAAGGGCGGTGTGATCAGGCTCTGGTCGGGAGAGGGGTTCGCGAGCCACGCACCGGAGCCGGCCGCGTCCGCCGTCCCGCGCACCCTGGACGTGGGGTACTCGGATCCGACCGGTGACGGGCGCGACGACGTCCTCACCGTGCGCACGATCACGGCAGCGAAGCTGAAGTCAGGCAGGTACTGGACCAGGGACGGTCCCAGGACCGCCGCCCAGATCGACGCACAACTCCACTGCGAGGACAGCGAGTGAGACGGAGGGTGCCGCACTTCGGTGCGGCACCCTCCCTCGCTCTCCAGGCGTTTACAACGGCGCCGTCCGGCGCTACCTTCCGCATCAGTGGGGTGGGAGCGCTCCCATACCGGTGGACCGGAACCCGCCCGGAAGTGCCCCCACCCCCGTCATCCACGTGCGCACGTTCCTCACGACCGCCGAGCGAAGGGACGTAAATCTGTCATGTATATGACAAGATCGATCGCGACTCCCCAGCGGGTACGGCGATTACCGCACCTCACCTCCCGCCGCGCCCTGTTCCTCGTCCTCCTGGCCCTGCTCACGACGGTCCCGGCCCTCGGTCTGATCGTCACGGCCGGCGGCCGGGCGGAGGCCCACGGCACCCCGATGAAACCCGGCAGCCGCACCTTCCTGTGCTGGCAGGACGGGCTCACCGACACCGGAGAGATCAAGCCGGTCAACCCGGCCTGCAAGGCCGCCCAGCAGGTCAGCGGCACCACGCCGTTCTACAACTGGTTCTCGGTGCTGCGCTCCGACGGCGCGGGCCGCACCCGCGGCTTCGTGCCCGACGGCGAGCTGTGCAGCGGCGGCAACACCAACTTCACCGGCTTCAACCAACCGCGCGACGACTGGCCGCTCACCCACCTCACCTCGGGTGCGACCGTCGACTTCTCGTACAACGCCTGGGCCGCGCACCCGGGTTGGTTCTACGTCTACATCACCAAGGACGGCTTCGACCCGACCAAGACGCTCACCTGGGACGACATGGAGGACCAGCCCTTCCTCACCGTCGACCACCCGCCGCTCAACGGCACCCCGGGCACGGTCGAGGCCAACTACTCCTGGACGGGACAACTGCCCGCCGACAAGTCGGGGCGCCACATCGTCTACATGGTCTGGCAGCGCTCGGACAGTGCGGAGACCTTCTACTCCTGCTCCGACGTCGTCTTCGACGGCGGCAACGGCGAGGTGACGGGCATCCACGACCCGGGCAACCCGACCGACCCCGTGCCGGGCGCCTGCACCGCCACCCGCACGACCACCAACAGCTGGAACGGCGGCTACCAGTCCGAGGTGACCGTCACCAACTCCGGCGACGTCCCGATGCTCGGCTGGATGGTCGACTGGACGCTGCCGAGCGGCCAGTCGGTGGCCAGTCTGTGGAGCGGCAACGCCACATACAGCGGACAGGACGTGATGGTCCACAACGCCGACTGGAACGGCTCGCTGAGTCCAGGTCAGAGTACGACCTTCGGTTACGTCGTCTCCGGCTCCGGCGGTGACAGCGCGACGGAGCTTCCCTGCCAGGTCGGCTGAACCGCCGCTCTGGGCGGACCCGGTGGGCGGTGAGCCGATGCCCACCGGGTCCGCGAGCCGGTCGGTCCCATGGGGGGGAGTTGGGTGTGACCGGATGGAGCGTGGCTTGGGTGACCCTGCGATGCGACAACGTTGTCGAGTTGTCTGTACATGACTCTACCGCCTCGCCGTCGCGGACCCGCACGTTTTCACGCCGACAGTGGAGTGACCTCCAACACCTCACGCAGCCAGAGTAGTTGGCGACGCACATGCACGGCGTCGCCGCCTTCGTGACCGTTGAACGGATAGGCGTGGATCTCCTTGCGGGGATCCGTGCCGGTCAGGTCCGCGTAGCGGTTGAAGGCGGCGTACGCGCCGCTCGGCGGGCACACCGTGTCGCGTAGGCCGACGCCGAAGTGGGCCGGGGCGTGGGCGCGGCGGGCGAAGGAGATGCCTTCCAGATAGGAGAGGGTGCGGTAGGCGGCCTGCTCGCTGCCGCGGTGGACGGAGAGGTAGGCGGTGATCTCGCCGTAGGGGCCCGCGTCGGTGAGGTCCAGGGCGCGGCGGATGCCGCACAGCAGCGGAGCCGTGACCAGGGCGGCCGCGAGGTCGGGGACGAGTCCCGCGACGGCCAGGGCGAGCCCGCCGCCCTGACTGTTGCCGACGGCCGCGGTCCGCGTGGCGTCCACGCCGGGCAGCGCGCGCACCGCGGCCACCGCGCGTACCGCGTCCGTGATCAGCCGACGGTAGTGGTGGTCCCGGGGGTCGAGCAGGCCGCGTACCGCCGGGCCCGGGCCGCCCGGCGCGGTGCCGTGCGGATCCGGGGTGGCGCCGCCGTTGCCGTACTGGTCGCCCTGGCCGCGGTTGTCCATCAGCAGATGCGCGTACCCGGCGTTCACCCAGGTCAGCCGCTCGTGCGGCAGGCCGCGGCCGCGCCCGTAGCCGGCGTACTCGACGACGGCCGGGAGCGGCTCGCGCACACCGGTGGGCCGGGTGAACCAGGCGCGCACCGGGTCCCCGGCGAAGCCCCGGAACGTCACGTCCCAGCTCTCCGTCAGCCGCAGCCCGGTCTCCACCGGCCGCACCGACACCAACGGGTCCGTCTGCGCCGCCTCCTTGAGGGTGTCGCGCCAGAACGCGTCGAAGCCGGGCGGCTCTTCGGGCAGCGGCCGGTGGGCTTCCAGTTCCCCCGGCGGCAGGTCGAACGCGGGCACGGCGGCACCTCACAGGAGTCGGTCGTTGCGGTCATGTTCCAGAAATTTCCGGAAGACCGTAGCAGCCAACTCCTGTGTTTCTACCCTGCTCGTGAGCGATTGCAACACCACACGAATGTCTCGGCTTCCGCCGTGCACCACCCATTGACAGCGCTTTCCACGTGCCCTTACGTTGCCGCAGAGTTACCGGTAAGAGCCTGAAACTTTCGGTCCGGTGTCCCGGTGTGGGCCCGACCTCGTGTACGTGCACCGCCTCAGCCCCGCCCACGCCACGGGAGGCCCGAGCTTTGAGCACCTCCATCACGCCGGCTCCACCACCCGGCACCCAGGACCCGCCGCCGACGAAGACGGCCTCCCGTCCCGCGCGCCCCTCCGCGCGGCGCGGCTGGCGGCGGGCGCTGCGCCGCGACTGGCAGCTGTACTCGCTGACCGTCCTGCCGCTGCTGTTCTTTCTGGTCTTCCGCTACCTGCCGATGATCGGCAATGTGATCGCCTTCCGCCGGTTCCAGCCGGGCGGCTCGATCTTCGGCGAGCAGTGGGTGGGCCTGCGCTATGTGCGCATGTTCCTCACCGACCCCACCTTCTGGCAGGTGTTCCGCAACACCCTGTGGCTCGGCGGACTGACCCTCGTCTTCTGCTTCCCGATCCCGATCGTGCTCGCACTGCTGCTCAACGAGGTACGCAGACGCTCGCTGAAACGGTTCGTCCAGTCGGTGTCGTACCTCCCGCACTTCCTGTCGATCGTGATCGTCGCCGGCATCACCATGCAGATGCTCGCCACGGACGGCCCGCTCAACCACGCACTCGGCTGGTTCGGCCACGATCCGATCCGCTTCATCCAGGAACCCGGGTGGTTCCGCACCATCTACGTCGGCTCGGAGATCTGGCAGACCGCCGGCTGGGGCACGATCCTCTACCTCGCCGCGCTCACCACGATCGACGAGGACCTCTACGAGGCCGCGCGCATCGACGGCGCCAACCGCTGGCAGCAGATCTGGCACGTCACACTGCCCGGCATCCGCCCCACCATGGTCACGCTGCTTGTCCTCAACATCGGCACGTTCATGGCGGTCGGCTTCGAGAAGGTCCTGCTGCTGTACAACGCGTTGACGTATCCGACCTCCGACGTGATCTCAACGTACGTGTACCGCATGGGTGTCGAGTCCAACAGCTTCAGCTACGCCGCGGCCATCGGGCTGTTCGAGGCAGTCATCGGGCTGGTGCTGATCGTCTCCGCCAACCAGCTCTCGCGTCGCACGGTGGGGACGAGCCTGTGGTGAGCGTGCACCGGCCCACCCGGGGCTACCGCGTCTTCCAGGGCGTCAACGGGGTGATCCTGACCCTTGTCGTGGTCGTGACCCTGTACCCCTTCCTCAACATCATCGCCCGCTCGTTCAGCGGGGGCCGGCAGATCCGGGCCGGTGAAGTGACCCTGTGGCCCAAGGGGTTCAACCTCACCACGTACCGGATCGTCCTCCACGACTCGGCGTTCTGGCGCAGCTACGGCAACACCGTCTTCTACACGGTGGTCTCGACCGCCGTGGCCATGGTCCTGACGACCTGTTACGCGTACGTCCTGTCGAAGAAGAACCTCAGGGGGCGCGGCTTCCTCGTCGGGGTCGCCGTGTTCACCATGTTCTTCACCGGCGGGCTGATCCCCAACTACGTGCTGGTCACCAGCCTCGGCCTGAAGAACACGGTGTGGGCGCTGGCCATCCCGAACGCGATCAGCGTCTTCAACCTGCTGGTGATGAAGGCCTTCTTCGAGAGTCTGCCGACCGAGCTGGAGGAGGCCGCGCAGATCGACGGCCTGAGCACCTACGGCATCCTGCTGCGGATCGTGCTGCCGCTGTCGAAGGCGATCGTCGCGACCATGGTGCTGTTCTACTCGGTGTCCTTCTGGAACTCCTGGTTCGGGGCCTTCCTGTACATGGACAGGACCGATCTGATGCCGGTCACCGTGTATCTCCGCAACCTCATCGCGGGCGCGACCGGCGGCAGCAACGCGGGCGCGGAAACCGCGCAGCTCAGCCAGGTCGCGGCGAACGTCCAGGCGGTCACGATCGTGCTGACCTCGCTGCCCATCCTCTGCGTGTACCCGTTCGTCCAGCGCTACTTCGTCTCGGGCATGACGCTCGGCGCGGTCAAGGGCTGACGACTTCGGGTCTGACGCACCCTCACATGGCTTACGGAACAAAGGAGTATCCGTGAAGAACGAAGGACAGCTGTCGCGGCGTCAGATCCTGGCCGCCGCCGGATTCATCGGCCTTGCCACCCTCACCGGCTGCGGCAGCGGCGACGACGGCGGGGACGGCAAGGACCTGTCGAAGAAGCAGAACGGCGCGATGAAGGAGTACCGCGTCGGCCAGCAGTTCAAGGCGACCAAGCCGCTGTCCTTCTCGACGCTGCACAACGACAACCCGGGCTATCCGATGAAGACGAGCTGGCTGTTCTGGAAGGAGGTCACCAAGCGCACCGGGATCACCCTGAAGCCCGTGGACGTCCCCCTCGTCGACTACGAGAAGAAGCGCAGCGTTCTCATCGGCTCGGGTGACGCTCCGTTGCTGATCCCGAAGACGTACCACCCCTCGGAGGTGGCCTTCGTGTCCTCGGGCGCCATCCTCGCGGTCAGCGACTACGTGCACCTGATGCCCAACTTCCAGGCAAAGGTGAAGAAGTGGAAGCTCGAGCCCGAGCTCGACTCCATCCGCCAGTCCGACGGCAAGTACTACCTCCTGCCCGGCCTGCACGAGAGGCCCAAGTCCGGCTACTCGCTCTCCCTGCGCACGGACGTCCTGGACAAGCTGGGCCTGAGCCTGCCGACCACCTGGGACGAGGTGTACGACGTCTTCAAGGCGATCAAGGAGGAGTACCCCGACCGCTACCCCTTCTCCGACCGCTGGAGCACCAACACAACGTTCGCGGTAGGGGCGTTGCAGAGCTATCTGGGCCAGGCGTACGGGGTCAAGGCCGGCTGGACCTACGACAACATCAGCTTCGACTCGACGGCGAAGAAGTTCGTCTTCACCGGCGCGAGGGACGAGTACCGGGGGATGATCGAGTACCTGAGAAAACTGGTCGCCGAGAAGCTGATGGACCCGGAGAGCTTCACCCAGACCGACGACCAGGCGATACAGAAGCTGCTGGGCGAGAAGTCCTTCGCGATCAGCGCCAACCCGCAGGAACTGGTGCAGAGTTACCGCTATGACCTCACCAAGCAGGTCAAGGGCGCGAAGATCGAGATGATCCCGGTGCCGCTCGGCCCGGCGGGCCCGGTCGTGCTGGACGGCATCCGGCTGGAGAACGGCCTCATGGTCTCCAGCAAGGCCCTCAAGAGCGAGAACTTCGTCGCGATGATGCAGTTCGTGGACTGGCTCTGGTACTCGGACGAGGGGCAGCAGTTCTGCAAGTGGGGCGTCGAGGGCGTCACATACACCTACTCCGGCGGCCAGTACAAGCTCAAGGACGGCATCACCCTCATGGGCTCCGACCCGGACGCCCCGAAGGACCTCCAGAAGGACTACGGCTTCTTCAACGGCGTCTTCACCTACGGCGGCAGCTGGGCCCTGGTCTCCTCCAACTTCAGCCCGGACGAGAAGAAGTTCCAGGACGCGATGGCCCAGCGCGAGCAGCTGCCCGTCGCCCCGGCCCACCCGCTCCAGTCCGTCGAGCAGGAGCAGGCCTCGCTCTGGGACACCCCGCTCAAGGACCACGTCGCCCAGAACACCCTTCAGTTCATCCTCGGCAAGCGCCCGATGTCCGAATGGGACGCCTACATCACCGAGTTGAAGGCGAAGAACATGCAGCAGTACGTCGACCTGCACAACAAGGCGTACGAACGCTTCAAGAAGGAGCACGGGTGATCCGCGTCCCCGCGCGGGCGAGCGGCCGGTTCCCCGACGCGTGGCGCTTCTGCGTCGGCACCGGCCGCGTCGAACTCGCCCTGCGCCGCGACTACCAGGACTCCCTCGCCCTCCTCCAGCGCGAGATCGGCTTCCGGCACATCCGCGGCCACGGGCTGCTCAGCGACGGCATGGGCGTCCACCGGCCCTACACCCAGGACGGGGCCCGGCACGTCCACCACTCGTTCACGTACGTCGACCAGGTCATCGACAGCTATCTCGAGCTCGGCATCCGCCCCTTCCTCGAACTCGGCTTCATGCCGACCGAGTTGGCCTCCGGCGACCAGACCGTCTTTTGGTGGCGCGGCAACATCACCCCGCCCCGCTCCCACCAGGAGTGGGCGGACCTGGTCCGAGCCACCCTCGCCCACCTCGTCGACCGCTACGGCCTCGACGAGGTGCGCACCTGGCCGATCGAGGTGTGGAACGAGCCCAACCTGCCCGACTTCTGGCAGGACGCGGACGAGAAGGCGTACCACCGGCTGTACGAGGTGACCGCGCACACCGTGAAGGAGGTGGACGCTTCCCTGCAGGTCGGAGGCCCGGCGATCTCACCCGGCGCCGACGCGTGGATGATCCGCTTCGCCGAGTTCGCCGAACTCCACGACGTCCCGGTCGACTTCGTCTCCCGCCACGCCTACACCTCGGGTCCGGCCCGGCACGTCCCCTTCGGCGTCCACCAGACCCTCGCGCCGGCCGACCGCCTCCTCGACCAGTTCGCCACCCCACGGCGACAGCTGAAGGGCACGCGGTACGCGGAACTTCCGGTTCACATCACCGAGTTCAACTCCTCCTACCGCCCCGACAACCACATCCACGACACCGCCTTCCACGCCGCCTATCTGGCCCCCGTGCTCGCCGCGGGCGGAGACGCGGCCGACTCCTTCTCGTACTGGACGTTCAGCGACATGTTCGAGGAGGTCGGCGTGCCCACCGCCCTCTTCCACGGCGGCTTCGGCCTGCTCACCCACCGGCAGGTGCGCAAGCCGACCTACCACCTGTACGCGTTCCTGGCGCGGATGGGGGAGGAGCTGCTGGCCCGCGGCGACGACCACCTGGTGACCCGCCACCCCGACGGCCGGGTCACGGTCCTCGCCTGGGCGCCCGTCGATCCCACCGGCGCCACCCCCGGACCGGACCGGCACGAGATCCACCTCTCCGTCCCGGTCGGCACCCGCCCGCGCGGCGAGACCTTCGTGCGCCGCTCCACGGTGGACGAGGAGCACGGCAACGCGTACACCGCCTGGCGGCACATGGGCAGCCCGCGCTCGCCGAAACCGGGGCAGCTCGACGTCCTGCACGAGGCCGCCGAGCCCGCCCGTTCCCATCACCGGCTCCAGCTGGACGACGGCCGCGCGGACCTCCTCCTGACCCTGAGCCGCCACGAGGTCACTCTCGTCGAGCTGACCCCGCTCGACGACGAGACTCCGCCCTGGTGGGACGAACGCCGGCTGCTCGGCGGGGAGGCGGCGCCGTGAGCACCGTACGGACGACCGACTTCGGCACCGGTGTCCTCTCCCGGGCGGCCGCCCTGGTGCACACCCTGGTCGTGGTGGAGGCGATGCTCCTCGCCGCCGCCTCACCCGGGCTGGCCGGCCTGCTGCTCCTGGGCCCGGACCCCACCAACCTGCTGCTCGCCGCCGTCTGCCTGCTCCCGCTCGGCCCGGCCCTCTCCGCCGCCCTCTACGCCCTCCACCACCGAAGCCACGACCTCACCGACCTCCACCCGGCCCGCGCCTACTGGCGGGGCTGGCGCCTCAACGCCCGCCCGGTGCTGAAGCTCTGGACGCCGCTGCTGGCCTGGCTGACCGTGATCGCCTTCTCGCTCACCCACTTCGCGGCGACCGGCCTGCCCGGCTGGTGGGCGGGGCTCCTCGCGCTCATCGGCGTCGCCTGCCTCCTCTGGGCCGCCCACGCGCTGGTCCTCACCTCCCTCTTCGCCTTCCGGGCCCGCGACACCGCCCGCCTGGCCGCGTACTTCCTGCTCCGGCGCGGGCGCGCCACCCTCGCGGCGGCCTCCCTGCTCGTCCTCACCGCGGCCATGACCGCCCTGCTGACCGAGGCCCTGCCGGCACTCCTCGCCGCCCCGCTGCTGCTCTCCCTGCTGCACACCAGCCGCCCGGTGATCGCCGAGACCCAGGAGGACTTCACCGCATGACCCACAAGATCCGGTACGGCGGCGACTACAACCCGGAACAGTGGCCGGAAGAGGTCTGGGACGAGGACCACCGCCTGTTCACGCAGGCCGGCATCGACACGCTCACCGTCGGCGTCTTCTCCTGGTCCCTCACCCAAACCGCCGAGGACACCTATGACTTCACGGTCCTCGACCGCATCCTCGACCGTGCCGCAGCCGAGGGCCGCCAGGTCTGCCTCGCCACCGGCACCGCCGCCCTCCCGCCCTGGCTGGCCCGCACCTACCCCGAGGTCAACCGCACCGACTTCGAGGGCCGCCGCCACCGCTACGGCCAGCGGCACAACTTCTGCCCCAGCTCACCGGCTTACCGCCGCCTCGCGACGGAGATGGCCACCCGCCTGGCCGAACGGTACGCGCACCATCCGGCGCTGATCGCCTGGCACATCAACAACGAGTACGGTGGCGCCTGCTACTGCGACCTGTGCGCGGAGGCCTTCCGGGACTGGCTGCGCGACCGACACGGCACCCTCGACGCCCTCAACGACGCCTGGTGGACCACCTTCTGGTCGCACCGCTACACCGACTGGGCCGAGATCGAGCCGCCGAGCGCCCTCACCGAGCACTGGCGCGGCCCCGATCACACCGCGTTCCAGGGCATCACCCTCGACTACCAGCGCTTCACCACCGACGCCCTGCTCGGCTGCTTCACCGCCGAGAAGGACGCCATCCGCGCCCACGACCCGGACACCCCCGTCACCACCAACTTCATGGGCCTGTACCGCCCGCTCGACTACCACCGCTGGGCGCCCCACCTGGACTTCGCCTCCTGGGACAGCTACCCGCCCCTCGACGCCCCGCCCACCCAGCCGGCCCTCGCACACGACCTGATGCGCGGCCTGAAGGACGGCGCCCCGTTCTGGCTCATGGAGCAGACCCCGTCCACCACCGCCTGCCGCGACGTCAACCCGCTCCGGCGCCCCGGCGAACTCCGTCTCGCCACCTGGCAGGCCATCGCCCACGGCGCGGACGCCGCCCTCTACTTCCAGATGCGCGCCTCGCGCGGCGCCTGCGAGAAGTACCACGGGGCGGTGATCGGCCACGCGGGCCGCGACGACACCCGGGTGTTCCGCGAAGTGGCCGACGTGGGACGTGAGTTGGCCGACCTCGGCGACGCGTCCCTCGGCGCCCGCACCCCGTCCCGGACGGCCCTCCTCTTCGACTGGGACAGCTGGTGGGCGCTGGAGATCTCCGACGGCCCCTCCCGGCTGGTGCGCTACGTCGACGTGGTGCACGCCTACTACCGGGCCGCCCGCGAGGCCGGCGCCGACGTCGACGTGGTCCCGGTGACCGCCGACCTCACGCCGTACGACGTGGTCCTGGCCCCCGCGCTCCACCTGGTCAAGGGCGACCTCGCCGAACGCCTGGAGGCGGTGGCCCGGCGCGGCGGCAGCGTCCTCGCGACCTTCCTCACCGCCCGCTCCGACGAGCACGACCGCGCCTTCCTCACCGACCTACCCGGCCCCCTCGCCCCCCTCATGGGCATCCGCATCGACGAGTGGGACTCCCGCCCGGCGGACGTCGTACAGACGGTGCTGCTGGAGGACACACAGGTCGAGGCACGCCTGGTCTTCGAGATCGTGCAGCTGCGCGGCGCCCAACCGGTCGGCGCGTACGGCCTGGACTTCTACGCGGGCACCCCGGCGGTCACCCGGAACGCCTTCGGCGCGGGGGAGGGCTGGTACGTGGCGACCGCCCTCGACCAGCCCGGCGTCGACCGGATCGTCCGCCGCGTCCTCAGCCGCCACGACCTGATCGGCCCGTACGCGGACCAGCCGGCCCTGGAGACCGCGACCCGCGTCACCCCGGACGGCACCCTCCTGCTGTTCCTCCTCAACCACGCCCCGGTCCCGGCCCACCTCACCGCCCACACCACCGCCACCGACCTGCTCACCGGCAAACGGATCGAGCGGGGCGAGCCCCTCACCCTGGACCCGCTGGGTGTGGCGGTGCTGCGCCTTCAGTAGACCCGGCGGCCCTGCCGGTCCGGGATCCCCGACTTGCGCAGGAAGTAGCTGTTGATCTGGTCGCGCCACTCGCGGGCCCCGCGGAGCTGCTCCTCATAGCGCTCCGCCACCCGCGCGTGGCGCGCCGGGTCCACCAGATCCGCGAGCCCCGCCCACACGCGCCGCGCCTCCTCCACCTCCGCCACGCCCTCGAAGTGTGTGTCGTAGATGTGCTGGATCACGGTCTTCCCGCTGTGCAGGACATGCTCGTACGGCACGTGGTGGAAGAACAGCAGCAGCTCGTCGGGGCAGGTGTCCGGCGACTCGTAGACCTCCGCCCACGGCTTGCCGTACTGCGCCGCGTAGCCGGTGCCGGTGGCGGCGCTGCGGTCGACGCCGATGCCGTCCCGGTCGGCGAAGTGGTAGGTGCCCCAGGGGCTGTACTCGTAGCCGTCGACGCTGGGCCCGTAGTGGTGGCCCGGCTGCACCATGAAGCCCACGCCAAGCGGGGCGGTGTACTTCTCGTACGTCCGCCAGGAGCCGGACAGGGCCGCGCGCAGGCCGGCGGCCAGGTGTTCCGGGGTGGGGCCGAAAGTCAGCCCGATCCACTCGTCCAGCAGCCGGTGGGGATCCGCGTCCGGCTGCCAGGCGAGCCGCCCGAAGGTGTACAGGTTCGCCTGGGCCAGCGGATGCCCGGTCCAGAACGGGTCGTCACCGACGTTGGACACCGCGACCAGACCGTCCGCCAGCTCCCCGACCTGCGGGTCCCTCTCGCCCTCCGGCCGGAACCGCAGCGCCTCGCTCCACATCGGCCCCAGCCAGCACACGTGCCGCTGCTGCCCGGTGTACTCCTGCGTGGCCTGCACCTCCACGGCCAGCCGCGTGTGCGGCATGGCCCCGAGTACGGGTGAGACGGGCTCGCGCACCTGGAAGTCCATGGGGCCGTGCTTGACCTGGAGCACGGCGTTGGCGGCGAACTCCCCGTCCAGCGGGGCGAAATGCTCGTACGCGGCCCGCGCCCGGTCCGTCGAGCGGTCCCGCCAGTCCTGCGTGTGGTTGTAGACGAAGGCCCGCCAGTGCACCGTGCCGCCGTGCGGGGCGAGCGCGGCGGCCAGCATGTTCGCACCGTCCGCGTGCGAGCGGCCGTAGCTGAACGGGCCCGGCTGGCCCTCCGAGTCCGCCTTCACCACGAACCCGCCGAAGTCCCCGATCGCCCCGTACACATCTCGCACGGCCCCCGCCCACCACTCCCGCACCGCCTCGTCCAGCGGGTCGGCCGTGGGCAGCCCGCCCAGTACGACCGGCGCGGCGAAGGTGACCGACAGATGCGTGCGGATCCCGTACGGCCGCAACGCGTCTGCGATCGCGGCGACTTCGCCGATCCGGTCGGTGAGCAGGTGCGCCTCGGTCTCGTGCACGTTGACGTTGTTGACGGCCACGGCGTTGATCCCGCAGGCCGCCAGCAGCCTGCCGTACGCCCGCACCCGCTCCAGGTCGCCCCGCGCCCGCCCGTCCTCCCAGAACAGCGATCCGCCCGCGTACCCGCGCTCCACCTGGCCCATGACCGGGTGCACGGCCACGTTGTCCCAGTGGTCCACCATCCGCAGCGCCACCGCCGGACGGTGCACCTCGCGCCGCCGGTCGCCCCGGAACGCGTCATCGCCGAGCCGTACGACGTGGAACAGGCCGTACAGCAGGCCGCGTCGGCCGGACGCCAGGACGGTCGTACGGCCGTCCTCGTGCCCGAACACGAACTCCTCGTCCCCGTCGTCCCCGAGAGGGTCCCCGGTCAGCTCCAGCATCAGGTCGTGCGGCTCGGTGTCCCGCACGATCCGGCCCCCGAACCGCCCGCAGGCGTCGGCCACTTCGCTGCGGACCGTCTCCACCAGCGGACCCGACCCGCGGATCAGGGTCCGCCGGCTGCCGAGCGCCCGGAAGGCGGCGAGCGGCAGCCAGGCAGGGTCGACGCCCTCCGACAGGACGGGCACGGGCAGCGGCATGAATCCCTCCGGGGTGTGTGGATCCAGGACAGGTCCTGGCCTTCTAGGCGATGGCCGCGCCGGTGCCGCGCGCGGCACCGATGAGGTCGGAACGGTCCGCTTCGTCGTAGACGCTGATGTCCACGTACGCGCCGTCCGGGATGTCGAAGTTCAGGACCGTGAGGTCCACGGTCTCCGACGTGCCCGGCGCGTTGAAGGTGCCCAGGTCGTGGTAGGTGCCGCCGGATGTGTAGCCGACGGCGACGTAGAAGGTGTCACCGTCGTTCTTCGTGTCGTAGACCCAGAGCTTCTCGTCGTAGGGGTGGAACTCCACCTTGCCGACGAACCAGCCGTCGTCGACGAGTTCCATCTTGACGGCCAGCCCGCCGGCGTCGTTCGCGAAGTAGGTGTTGTCGAACGGGTCGGTGAGGTTCCCGCCGCTGCACGGGCAGTTGTCGGTGTCGTAGTAGTACGCGTGGAACGTGGGGTTCGGGCTGTAGGCCTGGGCGGGCGCGGCCGTGCCGAACAAGGCCGCCGCCACCGTCAGGACCGCTCCCGCGAGCAGCCCCGTGAGCCGTCTGCTGATACTCATCCGTGCTTCGCCCCCCTGCCATTGACGTGCCGCCGGGTGTGCACCGGGCGGCACGTCAATTGTGGGACACGAGACACGCGTGGGGTACCCGGCGACTCCCGCGAGTTACCGGATCAGGCCAGCAACTCGACCTCCGTCAGCGTCGATTCGCCGTCCAGGACCAGCCGGTAGCGCCGGTACGGGCCCGGTTCCGCGACCGAGAAGGCCCGGGTCTGCCGGTCCCACCGGAAGGACTCGCCGGAGCGCCGGTCCAGGTCGTGCCACTTCGCGTCGTCGGGCGAGCCCTGGAGGACCCAGCCGGTGGGCGCCGCGGCCCGGTCCGCGGACGTCAGCGTGTACTGCACGGCCCGCGTGTCCCCGGTGACCGGCAGGTCCACGGTGGACACCGTGGCGCCGGTCGCCGACGTGTTGTCGAACAGTGTCCCGGCGCCCTTCAGGACGTCCGCGCGGGGCGTGGGCACCTTGTCGTCCTCGGTGATCGACACGGGGGCCGCGTGGTTGCCCGTGCCCCAAGCCGAGGGCCGTGGGCCCATGTCGAACTCCAGGACCCCGCCCCTGGCGAGCAGCGCGTGGGGGAGTGAAGTCGACGGCCAGGGACGGCCGTCGACCTTCAGGGCCCGCACGTACACGTTTCGCGCGCTGTTCTTCGGCGCCTTGACGACCAGGTCCCGCCCGTTCTCCAGATGGACCGTCGCCTCGGTGAACAGCGGTGAGCCGACGGCGTACTCGCCGCTGCCCATCACCAGCGGATAGAAGCCGAGCGCGGAGAACAGGTATCAGGCCGACTGCTCGCGTTCGTCACCGGCGTCCAGAAGTTGAAGCCGTGCGGCACGGCGGTCGCGGGGAAGTCGTTGCCGCGCGAGAAGCGGCCACTGGAGTTGGTGCCGCGGGTGGTGAGCGCGTAGTCCGACAGGTGGACCTTCGGCGTCTCCGGGGCCACGGACCTGATCGCCAGGTCGTCCAGCCAGCCGCGGAACTTCGCCGGGCCGGCGGGGGAGTCGTACGCCACCAGGATCAGGTCGACGGTCTTGCCGGCCGCTACCGACCCGATCCGTGCGACGACGTCGTCGTTTCCTCGCAGGGTGCCCCGGCCTTCAGGCTGGGGGTGAATGCGAGCCCCTGCGGAGCAGGGCAGGAATAGGCGAATCGCTGTCAGGGCGATTGGTTGTCGCTCTCTGCGGCGTTGAGGGCGACCTCGAGCAGGTGCAGGATCTCGGCGTTGAGGGACCGCCGGTCGGCGGCTGCCTGAGTGGTAAGTCGGGCGTGGAGTTCTTCGGGGATGCGAAGTGTGAATTTGAACATGCCGCCATTATGCCGCTACCGTGACGGCATGGCAAAGTTCCGCATGTACCCAACGAGCGCGCAGGAACAGCAGATGCTGCTGCACTGCGCGCACGCCCGGTACGTGTGGAACCTGGCGGTCGAGCAGCATGCGCACTGGCGCAGGTGGCGCAAGTCCGCGCCCGGTTTCGCCGAGCAGTGCCGACAGCTCACCGAGGCCCGGCGCGAGAACGAGTGGCTCGGTGCCGGAAACGCGGACGTGCAGCAACAGGCCCTGAAGGACTTCGCCAAGGCCAAGAACGCCCGCTTCACGTCCGGGTTCGGTGAGCCGAGCTGGCGCAAGAAGTTCGTGCACGAGGGCTTCCGCGTCATCGGCACCGACCGCGTCCCGGAGTTCAACGAGGACGGCTCGCCGAAGCTGAACGCGAAGACCGGCAAGCAGGTCATGGGCCGCCTTGTCACGGTGCAGAAGCTCAACCGCAGGTGGGCGCAGGTGAAGGTACCCGGCTGCGGCTGGGTCCGCTTCCGCCTCACCCGGACCGCCCTGCCCGCCGCGAAGACGTTCCGCGTCACCTACCGCAACGGCCAGTGGCACATCGCCTTCGCGATCGTCCCCGAACCCCTCGCCGCACCCGGCACCGGAGAGGTCATCGGCATCGACCGCGGCGTGACCGTCACCGCCGCCCTCTCCGACGGCCGCACACTGAACTGCCCCCAGCTCACCACCCGCGAGCGGGCACAGATCCGCAAGCACCAGCGCCGCGCCGCCCGCGCACCCAAGGACAGCGACGCCAAGACCGCCGCCTACGCCAAGGCCGCCCGCCTGAAGGCCCGCGAAGCCGACCGGCGCAAGGACTGGTGCGAGAAGACCTCGACGATGCTCGCCCGCACCTACGACCTCGTGCGGTTCGAGAAACTCGACATCAAGAACATGACCCGCTCCGCCAAAGGCACCGTCGAGGAGCCCGGTAAGCGGGTCAGGCAGAAAGCCGGACTGAACCGGGCCATCCTGGCCCAGGGCTGGGGCCTGCTCCGGCAGCGCACCGAACACAAGGCGCCGGGCCGGGTCGAAGACGTGCCGGCCCCCTACACCAGTCTGCGATGCAGCGCCTGCGGTTGGATCGACAAGAACTCGCGCAAGAGCCAAGCCGAGTTCGTCTGCTCCTCCTGTGGCTTCACCTGCAACGCGGACACCAACGCAGCAACCAACGTCGCGGCAGGACAGGGCGGGTTCCCCCGCCCCCGGCGCTCAGCCGGTGCCGGAGGGACGACACCGCCCACACAGCGGTCGAGCGTCCGTGAACCTCAACCCAGGCGGGTTGGAATCCCCCTCTTTTAAGAGTGGGGAGGATGTCAATGGTTGACGTAGAGCACCTTGGCGGCGCTCTGCCCCTGCGGCGGCAGCGTGAAGCCGTGCTGGTCGGTCGCGCCTAGACCGCTCAGGTACGTACCGTCGGTGAAGGCCAGGTCCACGGAGACGTTCGTGGCGTCGTAGTCGCGGTCGCCGTCCGCCATGGACGGGAAGATCCGGTACGAGAGCTGGGTGTCTCGGCCGACGGCCACGTTCACGTCGAAGATCTTGTTGTACGACGCCCGCCCGTCGGGATGCCGCGCTGTAGCCGCCGTCGACGCCCGAGGCCCGACCGGTGCCGTCCGGTGCCGTGTCGGCGGTGTTGAGCCAGTCCGGCGCCCGGTCGCCCGCCTCGAACGAGGAAGTGAACTCCTGGTCTGCCCGCGCGACCGCGGGCAGCGCGACCGCCGCCCCACGCGAACCCGCCGCCATGACGAAGGCGGCCGCGAAGGCGACCGCCGTACCCCATCCGTGCCGGGTTCTGTGCCGAGTTCGGTGCCGCATCCGAGGGAGCCCTTCATGTACTGGACAACGTTGTCAATGCCGGGCGCAGGGACCAGTAGGGGGTCAAGTGGCTTGTGGTGTCAAGGGCGTTGCCTGTGGCATTCGGGGCCTATGTCGCGGATTTTTCCAGCAAGGCGGCCACAGGCAGCTCATATTTCCGCGAGGTCTCAACTCGGATAAGACCATTGGCCAACCCTGCATTCGATCTTGCTCCGTCGGCGGGAAGTGGACTATACCTGTCGGCGATTCACCCGATCCGTTCTTCACGATCCGCACTTCCTGCACGACCCTGCTTGACCTGACCGCGGTGCCGGGGAGGATCCGGTTCACCGCCTGAGTCCTGGAGAAGGCGAGGACTTGAGCATGGGATCCACTTCCGCCGAGAACAACGGCACCGCGGGTGTCGGCCGCCGCGATCTGATCAAGCGGTCCGCCGCGCTCGGCTTGATCTCCGTACCGACGATGAGCTTCCTGTCCGCCTGCGCCAGCAGCGGCGGCGACGACGGGGGCAAGGCCAAGGCGGGCAAGAAGACCGCCAAGAACCCCCTGGCCGTGAACGACACCGCGGGGATGGAGTTCGTCCTCTTCGACGGCGGCTTCGGCAAGGAGTACGCCCAGGACGCCGTCAAGATCTACGAGAAGAACTTCCCGAAGGTGAAGGTGAAGTTCTCCGCCACCCAGAAGATCCAGTCCACGCTCCAGCCCCGCTTCAACCAGGGCACCCCGCCGGACCTCATCGACAACTCCGGTGCCGAGCAGATGGACATGGGCGTCCTGGTCGGCAAGAAGCAGCTCGCCGACCTCACCCCGCTCCTTGACGCCGCGTCCTACGACGACCCGAACAAGAAGGTCCGCGACACGCTGCGCCCCGGCATCGTGGAGATGGGCCAGTTCGACGGCGACCCGGTCTGGATCTTCTACTACGCCTACACGGTGTACGGCGTCTGGTACTCGCAGAAGGCCCTGGACTCGCTCGACGCGGAGTACCCGCAGACCTGGGACCAGATGCTCGCGGTGTGCGAGAAGGCCAAGAAGAAGGGCATGGCGGGCTGGACGTACGCGGGCAAGTACCCGTACTACCTCCCCTTCTCGCTGTACCCGATGATCGGCAAGGTGGGCGGCCGCGGGGTCCTGGACGCCATCGACAACCTCGAGCCGAACGCCTGGAAGCACCCGGCCGTCAAGGCGTGCTTCGACGCCTACTACGAGCTCTACAAGAAGGGCTACATCCTCAAGGGCACCCCCGGTATCGACCACATCCAGTCGCAGACCGCGTGGGCCAAGGGCAAGGCGCTGTTCATCCCGAACGGCTCCTGGGTGGAGAACGAGTCGGCGAACGTCATCCCGAAGGACTTCAACCTCGCCGTCTCCGCGCCCACCGGCCTCGACAGCTCCGACAAGATGCCCTTCGGCACCATCTGGGCGTCCGGCGGCGAGCCCTTCATCGTGCCGGCCAAGGCGAAGAACCCCGAGGGCGGCATGGAGCAGCTGCGCATCATGCTCAGCGAGGCGTCCTCGAAGAACTTCACCAGCAAGGTGAAGTCGCTGACCGCGTTCAACGGCGGCACCACCGGGATCACCCTGACCCCGGGCCTCACCTCAGGTGTCGCGGCACTGAAGCTGGCCGGGGACAACGTCCTGAACCCGCGTCTTCAGGACTGGTACGTGCAGCTGCAGAAGGAGCAGATCGGTGTGGCGGGCCTCGGCGAGATGATGGCCGGCCGGCTCACCCCGGCGGAGGCCATCAAGAAGATCCAGGGCTTCGCCGACGCGGCCGCCAAGGACACGTCGATCAAGCACTACAAGCACCAGTGAGCGTCTGTCACCAGCGGCAGCACCCGCCCATAGATCGGGGTAGGTAGTAATGCAGCACGGCAAGTACCGGTTCATCGTGGGGTTTCTGGCACTACCCCTGGGGCTGTACGCGCTTTTCGTCGTCTGGCCGTTCATCCAGTCCATCTACTACTCGTTCACGGACTGGACCGGCCTGAGCCCCGAATTCAAGATGGTCGGCTTCGACAACTACAAAAGGCTGTTCCACGACGACATCTTCTGGAAGTCGTTGAAGCACAGCCTGCTGTTCGCGTTGGTGCTGCCGCTGGTGACGATCAGTCTGGCGCTGTTCTTCTCCTTCATGATCAATGTGGGCGGACGGAGAAGGCGAGGCGGCCCGGTGATTTCCGGCGTCCGCGGCTCCTCCTTCTACAAGATCGTCTACTTCTTCCCGCAGGTGCTCTCGATCGCGATCGTCGCCCTGTTGTTCGCCTTCGCGTACAACCCGGACAGCGGCGCGATCAACTCCCTGCTGCGCGGCATCGGGCTCGACAGCGTCCAGCCGCTGTGGCTGGGCGACCCGAGCCTCGCCCTGTGGTGCGTGATGGCGGTGCTCGTCTGGTCCTCGGTCGGCTTCTTCGTGGTGCTCTTCTCCGCCGGAATGGCCTCCATCCCGGCGGACCTGTACGAGGCCGCGCTGCTCGACGGGGCGAGCCGCGCCACCACATTCTTCCGGATCACCTTGCCGTTGCTGTGGGACACGGTGCAGTCCGGCTGGGTCTACATGGGCATCCTCGCGCTGGGCGCCGAGTCTTTCGCGGTCGTACAGATCATGACGACCGGGCCCGGCGGTCCCGACTACTCGACCACCGTCATGGTCCTGTACGTGTACCAGAAGGCGTTCCGTGACGGTCAGGCCGCCTACGCGACCACCATCGGCGTCGCCCTCCTCGTCGTCACGCTGGCCTTCGCGGCGATCGTGATGCGGCTGGGGCGGCGCGAGCGGCTGGAGTACTGATCAGATGAAGACGACCGATACCCCCGCCTCCGTACCGGCCGAGTCCGGGGCCCCCGTCACCAAGGTCGACGTCCCGGTCGGCCCGCCCGCGAAGGAGAAGAAGGAGGGCAAGGTCCTCAACGTCTTCTCCCACGGCATGCTCATCCTCTGGGCGTTCATGGTCGTGCTGCCGCTGCTGTGGGCGGTGATGACGTCCTTCAAGGACGACAGCTCCATCTTCAGCTCGCCCTGGGCGCTGCCGGACAAGCTGCACTTCGACAACTGGGCGCGGGCCTGGACCGACGCCAACATGAGCGATTACTTCCTCAACACCATTCTGGTGGTGGGCGGTTCGCTCATCGGCACCCTGGTGCTCGGCTCGATGGCCGCGTACGTGCTGGCCCGGTTCGACTTCCCGGGCAACCGCTTCATCTATTACCTGTTCATCGGCGGTATGAGCTTCCCGATCATGCTCGCGCTGGTCCCGCTTTTCTACGTCGTGAACAATATGGGCCTCCTGAACACCATCCATGGCCTGATCCTGGTCTACATCGCCTACTCGCTGCCGTTCACGGTCTTCTTCCTGACCGCGTTCTTCCGCACCCTGCCGGCATCGGTGGCGGAGGCGGCCTTCGTCGACGGGGCCTCGCACTCCCGGACGTTCTTCCAGATCATGCTGCCGATGGCCAAGCCCGGCCTGATCAGCGTGGGGATCTTCAACTTTCTCGGGCAGTGGAACCAGTACATGCTCCCGACGGTGCTCAACACCGACCCGGACAAGCGGGTGCTCACCCAGGGCCTGGTGCAGCTCGCGGCCAGCCAGGGCTACAAGGGCGACTGGTCCGGCCTCTTCGCCGGCCTGGTGATGGCGATGCTGCCCGTGCTTGCGGCGTACATCGTCTTCCAGCGGCAGGTGGTACAGGGGCTCACCGCGGGGGCGCTCAAGTAGGCGGGCGGCTCGTACATGTGTGTGTAGGACCCCGGATACTGTTCAACCTCTTGACGGGAGGCGACCCGAACGGCTCAGCTTAGAGTTCACTAGTTGGACATAGACGGGGCCTCATCGATGCGGTCCCCCGCGCAGGAGGTCGTCGTGGAGACTCCGGGGTCGCAGTCGTCGCTGCACCGAGCCAACCTGGAACGGGTCGTCCGTGCCGTACGGCTGGCGGGATCGCTCACCCAGGCGGAGATCGCGAGGACCACGGGCCTGTCCGCGGCGACGGTGTCCAATATCGTCCGCGAGCTCAAGGACGGCGGAACGGTCGAGGTCACGCCCACCTCCGCGGGCGGCCGCCGGGCCCGCAGCGTCTCTCTGAGCGGCGACGCCGGCATCGTCATCGGCGTCGACTTCGGGCACACCCATCTGCGGGTGGCGGTGGGCAACCTCGCCCACCAGGTGCTGGCCGAGGAGTCCGAACCGCTGGATGTGGACGCCTCCTCGACACAGGGCTTCGACCGGGCGGAGGAGCTGGTCAACCGCCTGATCTCGGCCACCGGCGTGGACCGCACCAAGGTCGCGGGGGTGGGCCTCGGCGTGCCCGGCCCGATCGACGTGGAGTCCGGCACGCTCGGCTCGTCCGCCATCCTGCCGGGCTGGAGCGGCACCAGACCCGCGCAGGAGATGCGAGGGCGGCTCGGCGTGCCCGTGCACGTGGACAACGACGCCAACCTCGGCGCCCTCGGTGAGCTGGTCTGGGGCAGCGGCCGCGGAGTGCGTGACCTTGCTTACATCAAGGTGTCCAGCGGTGTCGGCGCGGGCCTGGTGATCGACGGGAAGATCTATCGCGGTCCCGGCGGAACAGCGGGCGAAATCGGGCACATCACACTCGATGAAGCCGGCCCGGTCTGCCGCTGCGGAAACCGGGGCTGCCTGGAGACCTTCGCGGCCGCGCGCTATGTGCTCCCGCTCCTGCAGCCCAGCCACGGCACGGATCTGACCATGGAGGGCGTCGTCCGGCTGGCCAGGGACGGAGACCCGGGCTGCCGGCGGGTGATCGCCGACGTCGGCCGTCACATCGGTAGTGGGGTGGCCAATCTCTGCAATCTGCTGAACCCGAGCCGGGTGGTGCTGGGCGGTGATCTCGCCGAGGCCGGTGAGCTCGTTCTCGGCCCGATCAGGGAGTCCGTGGGCCGCTACGCCATCCCCAGTGCGGCGCGTCAACTGTCCGTGCTCCCGGGGGCACTTGGGGGCCGTGCGGAGGTGCTCGGGGCGCTCGCGCTCGCACTCAGCGAGATGGGCGATTCAACCCTTTTGGACAGCACGCTGCGCGCGGCTGCACCTGCCTTCACTTAGAGAACGAAACACGCCGTTGCCAACCCGTTAAGTATTTACTTCTTGACGTCGTACGTGCGGCCGAGTTGACTTCCAGCCACCTCGGCCGCAGCGTTGCGGCCCTGTCAGGGAGGCACCCCCAATGAACGCAACGATGCGTAGAGTCGTGATCGGTACCGCTGCGGTTTCGATGGCCCTTTCGATGGCCGCCTGTGGCAAGGCCGGTGACAAGGACTCCGACAACAGCAGCAGCTCCTCGGGCGACAAGACCATCGGTCTTCTGCTCCCCGACAGCGTCACCGCGCGTTACGAGAAGTTCGACAAGCCGCTCTTCGAGGCCAAGGTCCAGGAGCTGTGCTCGGACTGCAAGGTCGAGTACGCGAACGCCGCGGGTGACGCTGCCAAGCAGGCCCAGCAGGTCAGCACCATGATCACCAAGGGCGTCAAGGTCCTCGTGATCAGCGCCCAGGACTCTGCCGCCATCAAGTCCTCGATCCAGACCGCGGTGGACAAGGGCATCAAGGTCGTCGCGTACGACCGCCTCGCCCAGGGCCCGGTCTCGGCCTACGTCTCCTTCGACAACGTCAAGGTCGGCGAGCTCCAGGGCCAGGCGCTGCTCGACGCGCTCGGCTCCAAGGCGACCACCAAGTCGAAGGTCGTCATGATCAACGGTGACGACGCCGACCCGAACGCCGGTCAGTTCAAGGAAGGTGCCCACAAGGCCCTCGACGGCAAGGTCGACATCGCCTACGAGCAGTCGGGCCTCTGGAAGGACACCACCGCCGCCCAGAAGATGTCCGCGGCCATCACGCAGATCGGCGCCAAGAACATCGCGGGCGTCTACTCCGCCAACGACGGCATGGCCGGTGGCATCGCGAACACCCTCAAGGGCGCGAAGATCAGCGGCATCCCGCTGACCGGTCAGGACGCGGAGCTCGCGGGTATCCAGCGCATCGTCGCCGGCACCCAGTCCTCCACCGTCTACAAGGCCTTCAAGCCGGAGGCGGACGCCGCCGCCCAGCTCGCGGTCAACCTGCTGCAGGGCAAGAGCATCTCGTCGCTCGCCACCACCACGCAGACCAGCGGCTCCGGCGACAAGGTGCCCTCGCAGCTGCTGACCCCGGTCTCGGTCACCAAGGCCAACATCAAGGACACGGTGATCAAGGACGGTCTCTACACCGTCGCCGACATCTGCACCGCGGACTACGCCGCGGCCTGCAAGACCGCCGGCCTGCAGTAATCACGCGTTACTCGGGCGACTACTCGGACGACGAGTGGCCGCCCGAGCCATGACCGCCCCGCGGTCCCGCGAACCTGTCCGACGCCTGCCCCACCTTCACACCCCGCTGCGGGGCGGGCGTCGGACGGAACCGTTGCCAAGCGCAGCGGATTCGCGCATGTTCATCCTGTAAACCTTGTGCATTTCGCACATCCCTCCGCGCCTGTTCTCGAGCGCGGCATCCCCGCCGGTCAGGCGGCGAAGGAGATGGTTCACGTGTCCGCTACGCCCGTGCTGGCGTTGCGCGGAGTCTCCAAGCGATTCGGTGCAGTCCAGGCACTCACCGATGTCGAGCTGGAGGTCCACGCCGGAGAAGTGGTCGCCCTGGTGGGCGACAACGGCGCAGGAAAGTCGACCCTGGTCAAGACGATCGCCGGTGTCCACCCCATCGATGAGGGCGTCATCGAGTGGGACGGCAAGCCGGTCAGCATCAACAAGCCGAACGACGCCCAGGGACTCGGCGTCGCGACGGTCTACCAGGACCTCGCCCTGTGCGACAACCTCGACGTGGTCGGCAACCTCTACCTCGGTCGCGAGCTGCTGCACCGGGGCGTCATCGACGAGGTGACGATGGAGCAGAAGGCGCGTGAGCTGCTGAGCACGCTCTCCATCCGCATCCCGAGCGTGCGCATCCCGATCGCCAGCCTCTCCGGCGGTCAGCGTCAGGTCGTGGCCATCGCCCGTGCCCTGATCGGCGACCCGAAGGTCGTCATCCTCGACGAGCCGACCGCCGCCCTCGGCGTCGAGCAGACCGCGCAGGTCCTCGACCTGGTCGAGCGGCTGCGCGAACGCAACCTCGGCGTCATCCTCATCAGCCACAACATGGCCGACGTGAAGGCCGTCGCGGACACCGTCGCCGTGCTGCGCCTGGGCAAGAACAACGGTTCCTTCTCCGTGAAGGACACCAGCCACGAAGAGATCATCGCCGCGATCACCGGAGCCACGGAAAACGCCGTGACCCGTCGTGCGGGGCGTCGCAGCACGGAGGCCGCAAAGTGAGCGACACGTCCAAGGTTTCCAAGGCGGAGGCCGAGGTGGAGCACCAGAACACGGTGGCTCCCGCCGACGACCCCACGGCCGCTCCGGTGTCCGTCGTCGACCCGCGTCTGCTGGTCCGCGAAGAGGGCCTCAAGGGCTACGTCACCGAGTTCAAGCGCAAGGTGAAGGGCGGCGAGCTGGGCTCGCTGCCGGTCTTCGTCGGTCTGATCATCATCTGGACGATCTTCCAGGTGAAGAACGACCTGTTCCTGAGCGCGGACAACCTGTCGAGCATCAGCTACTTCCTCTCGGCCACCGGCATGCTCGCCATCGGCCTGGTGTTCGTCCTGCTGCTCGGTGAGATCGACCTCTCCGTCGGCTCGGTCAGCGGTCTGGCGTCCACGGTCTTCGCGGTGTTCGTGGTCGACCACGGCATGAACCCCTGGTTGTCCCTGATCCTGACGATCGTGACCGGTGCTCTCATCGGCGCGCTGCACGGCTGGTTCTTCGCCAAGATCGGTGTGCCCGCCTTCGTCGTGACCCTGGCCGGCTTCCTGGGCTGGAACGGCCTGATGCTGTGGCTGCTCGGTTCCAGCGGCACCATCAACATCCCGGCCGATGACGGCCCGGTGCACCTGCTCGGCCAGAGCTCGTTCTTCATGGACCAGGCCATCATCGGCGCCTACCTGCTGGCCGGCCTCGGTGTCCTGTCGATGCTCGCCGGTTCGTTCATGGACCAGCGCCGCCGCCGGGCCGCCGGGGTACCCTTCCGGCCCACCAGCGAGATCCTGCTGCGCGTCGCGGCGCTCGCCGTGGCGTCCTTCGCCGCCGCGGCCGTGCTGAACAACGCCTCCGGTGTCTCCAACGCCCTGGTGATCTTCCTCGCGTCCCTGGTGATCGTCGACTTCGTGCTGCGGCGCACCACGTACGGCCGCAAGATCTTCGCGGTCGGCGGTGGCATAGAGGCGGCCCGCCGGGCCGGTATCAGCGTGCCCATGGTCCGCATCAGCGTCTTCGCCATCTCCGGCGGTTTCGCGGCGGTCGGCGGTATGTTCTTCGCCGGCCAGACCGCGAGCGCGACGCTGAACGCCGGTGGCGGCAACACCCTGATGCTCGCCATCGCGGCGGCCGTCATCGGCGGTACGAGCCTCTTCGGCGGTCGCGGAAACGTCTGGTCGGCCCTCCTGGGCATGCTGGTCATCCAGTCGATCCAGACCGGTCTGGACCTGCTCAACATGAACACCTCCATCCAGTACATGATCACTGG
This sequence comes from Streptomyces sp. NPDC002088, assembly GCF_040296605.1. Classification (NCBI taxonomy): domain Bacteria; kingdom Bacillati; phylum Actinomycetota; class Actinomycetes; order Kitasatosporales; family Streptomycetaceae; genus Streptomyces; species Streptomyces sp. NPDC002088. The sequence goes on from NZ_JBEOXO010000017.1 coordinate 53,211, forward strand.
TGCGGTGCTGCTGGGCGCGGTCGTCATCGACTCCGTCTCGCGCAAGAGCCAGAAGGCCGCCGGGCGCGCGTAACGCGTCAGCGTCCCAAGGGGTCTGTTCCAAGTTCCTGTGCCCGGCACCAATGGCGGTGCCGGGCACAGGTATGTCATAGGCAGGGCACTTCTTGGGTACGGCCGTTCGCGTGACGTACGACGCACAGCCCGGACGCCGACCGCAAAGTCGGAACATTAGACTCGTCAAGCCCGGCAACAGCTCGATCAGCTCTACTGCAAGGAGGCACGGGTGCCGCTGCTGACCCACATCAGGGGACCGCGCGATCTGGACCGGCTCAGCCTGGAGGAGCTGGACCAGCTGGCAGAGGAGATCCGGACCTTCCTCGTCGATGCCGTGTCCAAGACGGGCGGCCACCTCGGCCCCAACCTCGGTGTGGTCGAGCTCACCATCGCCCTGCACCGGGTCTTCGAGTCGCCGAAGGACAAGGTCCTGTGGGACACGGGCCACCAGTCCTACGTGCACAAGCTGCTCACCGGTCGCCAGGACTTCTCGAAGCTGAAGATGAAGGGCGGCCTGTCCGGCTACCCCTCGCAGGCCGAGTCCGAGCACGACGTCATCGAGAACAGCCACGCCTCCACGGTCCTCGGCTGGGCCGACGGCCTCGCGAAGGCCAACCAGCTGCGCAAACGCGACAGCCACGTCGCCGCCGTGATCGGTGACGGCGCGCTGACCGGCGGCATGGCCTGGGAGGCGCTCAACAACATCGCCGACGCCAAGGACCGCCCGCTGGTCATCGTCGTCAACGACAACGAGCGCTCGTACGCCCCCACGATCGGCGGCCTCGCCAACCACCTCGCCACCCTGCGCACCACCGACGGCTACGAGCGCTTCCTCGCCCGTACCAGGGAGGTGCTGGAGCGCACTCCCGTCCTCGGCAGGCCGCTGTACGAGACCCTGCACGGCGCCAAGAAGGGCCTGAAGGACTTCATCACCCCGCAGGGCATGTTCGAGGACCTGGGCCTGAAGTACGTCGGCCCCATCGACGGCCATGACATCGAGGCCCTGGAGTCCGCGCTGGCCCGCGCCAAGCGTTTCGGCGGCCCCGTGATCGTCCACTGCCTCACCGAGAAGGGCCGCGGCTACCAGCCCGCTCTCCAGGACGAGGCCGACCGTTTCCACGCCGTCCCCAAGATCCATCCCGACACGGGCCTGCCGATCGCCTCCTCCGGCGCCGACTGGACCTCCGTCTTCGGCGACGAGATGGTCGAGCTCGGCAAGGAGCGCGAGGACATCGTCGCCATCACGGCCGCCATGCTCCAGCCGGTCGGCCTGGACAAGTTCGCCAAGGCATTCCCCGAGCGGGTCTACGACGTCGGCATCGCCGAGCAGCACGCCGCCGTCTCGGCCGCCGGGCTCGCCGCCGGGGGCGTCCACCCGGTCTTCGCCGTGTACGCCACCTTCCTCAACCGCGCCTTCGACCAGGTGCTGATGGATGTGGCCCTGCACAAGTGCGGCGTCACCTTCGTCCTGGACCGGGCCGGCGTCACGGGCACCGACGGCGCCTCCCACAACGGCATGTGGGACATGTCGATCCTCCAGGTCGTCCCCGGTCTCAGGCTGGCCGCGCCGCGCGACGCCGACCAGGTCCGCGCCCAGCTGCGCGAGGCCGTCGCCGTCGAGGACGCGCCGACCGTGGTCCGCTTCTCGAAGGGCGCCGTCGGCCCCGCGGTACCCGCCGTGGGCCGGGTCGGTGGCATGGACGTGCTGCGCGAGCCGGGCACCGGCACTCCCGACGTGCTCCTCGTCTCCGTCGGCGCGCTGGCCCCCATGTGCCTGGAGATCGCCGGTCTGCTCGACAAGCAGGGCATCACCACCACCGTCGTCGACCCGCGCTGGGTCAAGCCCGTGGACGAGGCCATGGCCCCGCTCGCCGAGCGGCACCGCGTGGTCGTCACCGTCGAGGACAACTCCCGTGTGGGCGGCGTCGGCTCGGCCGTCGCGCAGGCCCTGCGCGACGCGGGCGTCGACGTCCCGCTGCGCGACTTCGGCATCCCGCCGCGCTTCCTCGACCACGCCTCCCGCGCCGAGGTCATGGCCGAGATCGGTCTCACCGCCCCCGACATCGCCCGCCAGGTCACCGGCCTGGTCGCGAAGCTGGACGGCCGCTTCGACCGGCCGGCCGCCGAGGTCGACTCGGTGGAGCCCGCGCGTGACTGACGGCTGACGCCGAGACGCCCGGATGGGCCGGTTTCTCCACTGTGAAGGTGGTGAAACCGGCCCATTTGCGTGAATAGACCCGCGTCGGGGCATACGCACTACGCCCCCTCTCGATCATGTCGAGGACGACAAGCGTGGGAGGTATACCCCGTGACCAGCACCCTCTTCCGGACGAAGAACGTCGAGCAGTCCATCCTCGATACCGAGGAGCCAGAACACGCGCTCAAGAAATCCCTGTCCGCGCTGGATCTGACCGTCTTCGGTGTCGGCGTCATCATCGGCACCGGCATCTTCGTCCTGACCGGCAAGGTCGCCAGGGAGAACGCGGGCCCCGCGGTCGCCCTGGCCTTCGTCGTGGCCGGCGTCGTCTGTGCCCTGGCCGCGCTGTGCTACGCGGAGTTCGCCTCCACCCTTCCGGTGGCGGGCTCCGCGTACACCTTCTCGTACGCCTCCCTCGGCGAGCTGCCCGCCTGGACCATCGGCTGGGACCTGGTGCTGGAGTTCGCGCTGGGCACCGCGGTGGTCGCCGTCGGCTGGTCCGGGTACATCCGCTCGCTGATGGACAACGCCGGCTGGCACCTGCCGGCCGCGCTCGGCAGCCGGGAAGGCGCCCACGGCTTCGGTTTCGACATCCTCGCCGCCGTGCTCGTCCTGGTGCTGACCGCGATCCTCGTGCTCGGCATGAAGCTCTCCGCGCGCGTCACCCAGGTCGTCGTCGCCATCAAGGTGACCGTCGTCCTGATCGTGATCATCGCCGGCGCCTTCTTCATCACGGGCTCCAACTACAAGCCGTTCATCCCGAAGGCGCAGGCCGTGGAGGCGGGCGCCGGCCTGCGGTCCCCGCTGATCCAGCTGATGGTCGGCTGGGCCCCCGCCAACTTCGGCGTGATGGGCATCTTCACCGCCGCCTCCGTCGTCTTCTTCGCCTTCATCGGCTTCGACGTGGTGGCCACCGCCGCAGAGGAGACCAAGAACCCGCAGCGAGACATGCCGCGCGGCATCCTCGGCTCCCTGCTGATCTGCACCACCCTCTACGTCGCCGTCTCGGTCGTCGTGACCGGCATGCAGCACTACAGCAAGCTGTCCATCGACGCCCCGCTCGCCGACGCGTTCAAGGCCACCGGGCATCCCTGGTTCGCGGGCGTGATCAGCTTCGGCGCCGCCGTCGGCCTGACCACGGTCTGCATGATCCTGCTCCTGGGTCAGACCCGGGTGTTCTTCGCGATGAGCCGCGACGGCCTGCTGCCCCGCTTCTTCTCCCGGGTCCACCCCCGCTTCAAGACCCCGCACCGGCCGACCATCCTGCTCGGTGTGATCATCGCGATCCTCGCGGGCTTCACGAGTCTGAGCGAACTCGCCGAGCTGGTGAACATCGGCACGCTGTTCGCCTTCGTGGTCGTCGCGCTCGGTGTGATCATCCTCCGCCGTACCCGCCCCGACCTGCACCGCGCCTTCCGCACCCCCTGGGTGCCCGTCCTCCCGATCGTCTCGGTCCTCGCCACGCTCTGGCTGATGCTGAACCTCCCCGCCGAGACCTGGCTTCGCTTCGCCGTCTGGATGGTGATCGGTTTCGTCGTCTACTTCCTGTACGGCCGCTCGCACAGCCGCCTCGGCCGGCACGAGGAGACCACGGTCGAGGAAGTCAGAAATTACGAAGGGTGATCGTCCTGTCCGGCCTGCCGGCCCCGTATGTCCCGCTCTGTTGGGGCAGCGGAGCCGGATAGCGTGCTCCCCATGCTCGCCGCGCCGCTCGCACCGCCACGTTCCGTAGCCGTAGCCGTAGCGAAGGGGGCGTACTGGAGGCGGCTGCTGCCCCTGCTGGCGTTACTGGCCTGCGCCACCCGCGTGCCGTCCTTCGCCCGGCCCTTGTGGAGCCCGGACGAGGGCTACCTCGCCGTCCAGGCACGGATATTGGCGCACGGCGGGCGGCTGTACGAGACGGTCGTGGACCGCAAGCCGCCGCTGGTGCCGTGGCTCTACGAGGGGGCGTTCGCCCTGTTCGGGTCGGACTCCCTCACCCCCGTACGGGTGCTCGCGGTGCTGGCTCAGCTGCTCACCGCCGTGCTGCTCGCCGCGCTCGCCCGGCGTCGCTGGGGCGACGGTGCGGGACGCACCGCCGGGGTGCTGTATCTGCTGGTCTCGGTCGGGCTCAACCCCGAGGACGCGCAGGCCGCCGGTTTCGAGGTGTTCATGCTGCCCTGCACGGCCGCCGCGATGTGGTGCGCGGACCGGCACCGCTGGGCCGCGGCGGGCGCGGCCGTCGCATGCGCCTTCCTCGCCAAACAGACCGGCGGGGCGGTGTTGCTGCCGGTGCTGTGGCTCTGCGGCAGCTCACGGCCGGGCCTGCTGCGGCTGGCGACCGGAGCGGCGGTGCCGGTGTTCTGCGCGGCCCTGGCCACCGACCCGGCGGGTTTCCTCTTCTGGACCGTCACCGGTTCCGCGGCGTACGCCTCCTTCGCCGGCTCCGAACTGCACGTCCTGGTCCGGGGACTGACCAACACGGCGATCCTCGCGGTGGCCTGCGCGGGCCTGCTCCCGCCCGTCGTACGGGTCCTGCGCATCGCCCGGACCGGCGCGGCGGACCTGTGGCTGTGGCTGGCCGCGTCGGCCGGAGCGGTGCTGCTGGGCTTCCACTTCTTCGGCCACTACTACCTGCAACTCATCCCGCCGGTCGCCCTGCTGGCCACGGCCGCGCTTCAGATCCTCCCCCGGGACCGGGTCACGACCGCGCTGCTCACCTCGTCCTGCTGCTGCGCCCTGTTCCTGTCCTGGGGCCTCCTCGCCCCCCGCCCCGAACTCGCCCACGCCCAGCGCCTCGCCGCCGCTGTCGCCCACCGCACCGATCCCAGCGATCGCGTCCTGTTCTGGGGCATGCACCCGGAAACGTACTGGCTGGCCGATCGCACCCCCGCCAGCCGCTACCTCACCGCCGGCCTCCTCACCAACTACAGCGGTGGCCGCGACGGCCCCCAGGTCGGCGAGAAGTACGCCGTCGCCGGCACCTGGCCGGCCTTCCGCGCGGAGCTGGCCGACCGCCCCCCGTCCCTGATCATCGACGACTCCCGCGGCAGGCCCTACGCCCCGTCCCGTCTCCCGACCCTGCGGCGGCTGCTGGCGGCGCGGTACGAGGAGGTGGGGACGGTGGACGGGGCGGTGTTGTACGGGCGGGTGGCGGGGCGGTGAGGTGCGTGCCCGCCGGGTGGCAGTGGCCGGTAGCGGTCGGCCGACCCGCTGTCAGCCCCGTACCGCTCGTGGTCCCGTGACCTCCGCGCCCAGCTCCGTCACCCGGCGGCGGAGCTCGCGGTCGGCCGTGACGACCAGGCGGGGGTGGTCGGTGGTGCGGGCGACGAGGTCGACGATGTGGTCGTCGCCGCTGCCGGGCGCGGACTCCACCCGTACGCCGGGTACGGACTGCACACCGCGGGCCGCGCCCTCGACCACGAGGACGATCTCCACGGCGCCGTCGTGACCCGGCACGCCGTCCGCCGCCAGCCGGTCGCGCAGGCGTTCCGCGGCGCCGCGCCGGTCGCGCCACCATCCGTCGGGCACCGACCCGACGACGTTCGCGGCGTCGACGATCACGAGGGGAGTCCGGGCGTCGTCCATGGGGCCAGGGTCGCACGGCGACCGCCCCCGCATGGGGTGCGGCCTCCGGCGGCGACATACAGTGATCCGGTGAACGGTGACTGGTTCATACGCGGCCGCGACGGCCGGCTCAGTGTCTATCTGTCCTCGGGCGAAGCCGCCCTGTGCCGCGCCGAGCGCGGACCCGGCGGCCCCTGGGCCGCCCCCCGCAAGGTGGGCGGCGACCAGAAACTGCACCCCGTCCTCGCGATCGGTCAGGGCGCCGACGGCTACGCCCACCTGGTCTCCTGGCGCCCCACCGCGCCCGGCGAGTCGGGCCTGGTGCACTCCACCCACTTCCGGCCCCGGCTCGCGGCCCTGGACTGGAACCCGGTCGGACACCCCAACAAGAAGGGCGACCGCACCGGCACCCCCGCGGTCGCCGTCGACGCGCAGGGGCGCGCGCACATCTTCGTCCGCAACCTGGGCACCGGGGTCAGCATGCTCGCCCAGAAGGAGAAGGGCGGCTGGGAGCCGTGGCGCGACCTCAAGGGACGTGACGTCCAGGGCGACCTCGAGGCGGTGACGGGGGACTCCGGCCGCGTCGAGCTGTACGCGGCCGTCCCGGGCGCCCTGCTGCACTGGCGGCAGGAGAAGCCGGGATCCCAGCCCGTGCTGGAGGAGGCGATGGAGGCCACGCCCCGCCCGGGCACGCTGCGCGCCCTGGCCACCTCGTCGGAGAGCACCACCCTCTTCTTCACCGACGACTCCGGCGACCTGTGCGCCTGGCGCCCCGGCGGCAAGCCCGTCCCCCTGCTGGCCGCCGCCGGCCCGGGCCCCGTCGCCGCCGTCCGTTGCGAACTCGACGGCATCGATTGCACGTTGCTCGCCCAGCGCTCGGCCTCGGGCCGGGTCGCCTTCGCCGCCTACCCCACCGAGGAGGAGTCGGCCGGCGCCTGGTGGACCGAGTCGGGCCTCCAACTCCCCGCGGACGCCGAGGTGTCCCTCGCGGTGGACGAGGAGGGGCGGGTGGTGGCCGCGGCCCTCTCCCCGTCGACCGGCCGACTGCTGCTCACCCGGCAGAAGGACGAGCCGGGGCTGGCGCTGGAGGCGTGGCGGGAGCTCTGACGCTCCGGCGCCGGCCCGATGGCGGGCCCGTGGGACTCAGGCCATCCGCAGCATCCACTGCCATCCGCCGACCCCCACCGTGACCGGATCCCCGAGACCCGTGTCCGTCCCGGCGTGGAAGAGCAGCGCGCTCGACGTATCGGCGTTCGTGGTCGTCCACAGGTCCGGGCGGCCGTCGGCGTCGAGGTCGCCCGCGGTCACCAGCGGCCGGTCCGCGGCGGTCCAGGTGCCGCCCGTGGCCGCCTGGCGCGTGCCCAGCGTCCCGGTGCCGGTGTTCGGGTAGAGCCACAGCGTGCCGGTGGCCCGGTCGCGGGCCCAGAGGTCCGCCGAGCCGTCGCCGTTCGCGTCTCCGGGCGCGAGTACGTCGAGTCCGCTCCAGTCGGCGCCGCTCAACTGCACGGGAGCGCCGGTCGACAGGGCGGGCGCGGTGGCGGCCGGGTCGCCGGGGTACAGCCACAGCCCGGAGCCGTCGCGCACGACGAGGTCCGGGGTCCCGTCGCCGTTCAGGTCGCCCGCGCTGACCACGGCGGTGGCCGAGGTCCAGCCCGTGGGCCGGCCGCCCATGGCGAGGCGGCTGCCGAGCGCGCCGCTGCCGGTGTTCGGGTAGACCCACAGCTGGTCGCCGATGCGTACGACGAGGTCCTCGCGCCCGTCACCGCTCCAGTCGCCCCGGTGCGTGACCAGCGCGTTCGTCCAGCCGCCGGTGCCGATCTGCCGGTAGCCGGGGGCCAGCAGACCGTCTCCCAGGCCGGAGTACAGCCGCAGGTTGCCCTCGTTCTGTACGGCCACCAGGTCGGGCCGGCCGTCGTTCGTGAGGTCGCCCGGCACGCCGGAACCCGGCCGGGGCTCGGGGTATGCGGCGCCCCGCAGCAGTTTGTGGTCGGACAGCCCCGGGTCGACGGCGTCGCCGCGGACGCCGTAGAAGTCGCCCGCGGTGACGAAGAGGTGGTCGAACTTCTTCGGTGTGCCGGAGATGTCCACGGTCGGCTCGCCGGAGCGGCACTCCGTGCTGCCGGCCGCCAGACACGCGGCGGTGAAGTAGTCCTTGTCGTTCTCGTCGACCTCGGCGAAGCGCCCGGTGCCGGGCAGTCCGGTGCGGATGGGGTCCAGCGCACCGTACTCGGGGCCGGCGTTGAAGTCGCCGCCGAGGAGGACGGGCACGCCGACGGCCCAGGTGTCGATGTGGGCCAGGGCCTCGGCGGAGCCGTTGTCCGGCTCGATGTACTGGGCGAGGTGCGTGGTGCACGCCAGGGTCGTACGGCTGTCGATCGTGCCCTTCGCGCAGAGCACGGACCGGGGTTCCTGTCCGTCGGGGACGGTCAGCGGGGAGACGTACCGTTCCACCGAGTCCGTCTTGACCAGCACGCCGAGTCCGAAGCGGGTGCTGCCGTCCGAGGACCACTTCGCGCAGCCGCTCGCCGTCGCCGGGCTGGTCCACACCGCGCTGTAGCCGGGCAGCGCGTCCCGCAGCCCGACCCACTGGCCGAGGCACAGTTCCTGGAGCATCACGGCGTCGGCGTCCCAGGCCTCGATCTGCTCGACCATGCGCGCCACCCAGGTCGCGGTGTCGAGATTGCTCTGGCACTTCTCGTAGGCGCCGCACACGTTGTACGTGAGCGAGCGGACGGTGGGTGCCGAGGCCGGGTCGACCTCGTCCGCGTACGCGCTGCCGGGCAGCAACAGGGCGGCGAAGAACGCGAATAGGGCGGTGAGCCATGCCAACCGGCGGGCGAATGCCCGCAGTTGTCCCCCCATGATGAGTCTCTTTCTCAGTGAGTGAAGTGTCAGGAACTTCCGCCGGTGGCCGGCGACTTCTTCGCCGACTCGGGAATCTCGGAGTCGGTGCGTAGCGCCTTCCACAGAGTCGAGGCCTGCGGTTCGGCCGCCACGACCCGGTTCGGGTCGATCTTGTCGTACGCCACCGGGAGCATGATCGTTTCCATGGTGGCCGGGTCGACGCCGTTCAGGCTGCGGCTGAACTCCGCCAGTTTGGTGAGGGAGGCGAGGTCGGAGTCGGTGGTGAGCGCCGCGGTGAGCTTGTCGGCGATCTTGTACGCCTTGGTCGGGCTGCCCAGCAGGTCCTGCTTCTTGACCTCGGAGAGCAGAGCGATCATGAACTGCTGCTGGAGGCCGATCCGGCCGAGGTCGCTGCCGTCGCCGATGCCGTGCCGGGTGCGCACGAACTGCAGGGACTGGGTGCCGTTCAACTTGTGTGTGCCGGCGGTCAGGTCGAGGCCGCTGGAGGTGTCGTGGATGTCCTGGTCGACGGTGACGGTCACCCCGCCGATCGCGTCCACCAGCCCCTTGAAGCCGGCGAAGTCGATCTCCATGTAGTGGTCCATCCGGATCCCGGACATCTGCTCCACGGTCTTGACCACACAGGCCGAACCGACCTGGGAGTAGATGGAGTTGAACATCACGCGCTTCGCCGACGCGACCTTGGAACCGTCCGACTTGGTGCACTCGGGACGGGTCACCAGGGTGTCGCGCGGGATGCTGATCGCGACGGCCTCCTTGCGGCCCTCGGGTATGTGTACCACCAGCGCGGTGTCGGAGCGCGCTCCGGAGACGTTGCCCGTCTTGAGGGCGGCGTTGGCGCCGGCGCGCGAGTCCGAGCCCAGGACCAGGATGTTCTGGCCGGACGTGGGCAGCTTCTCCGGCCGGTCGTCGCCGATCGCCTTGTCGAGGTCGACGCCCTTGATGTTGCCGTTGAGGTCGCTGTAGAGCCAGTAGCCGGTGCCGGCGAGTGTGAGGACGAGAGCGAGCAGGGAGAAGAGCACGATCCGGCCGGTACGGCGCTTCTTCTTCTGAGCTCTGCGGTTGCCACGCTTGCCGGGTGGGGCGTGACGGGCAGGCGGCACAGGGGTGCTCAGGTCGTGGCTCACGGCGGGGTCCTCGCAACTCGTGCCCGGAGGGCAAGGGCAGCAGGCCGCTCCCGTGAGGGGCCGGGTCGGTGCTGCTCGGCTGACGCTTGGTTGGCACTGAACTATAGACGTGTACTCGAAAACTCATATGAGTGATGTGCCCGGTTGGTCGCCTTGGCGAGGACGGCGAACGGCCCCGTCCCGTGTGGCTCAGTCCGCTCCTGACCCGTTCCGACGGCCGTGACCTGAGGCTCGTGCGGTGCCGACGGAGCAGCGGGACGCTTGTTCGGACGTGCTTATGATGTGGCGGATTCTGGAGTCATCTGTGGGCACCGGGCCTGGCGTAGGAGGGGACGGCACACATGCGCGGCAGAGGTGCGCAGGCGGTGGACCGGCGGTCCCGATCCGGTGTCGAGGCCGAGGTGCGGTCCCAGCGGGTGTCCGTGACGGCAGTGGCCACGGGGTCGTGGCTGCTGCGCGGGAACGACGACCGCCTCGCCGTGTACGCGCTCGTCGAAGGCGGTGTGCACCGCTGGACGGAGACCGCGGTCGGCAGCGGGCGCTGGAGCAGGCCGGACTTCTTCCCCACTGACGGGCTGACCGGTCTTGCCGTCGCCCAAGGGGCCAATCGCTACGCGCACTTCCTCGGGCGCAGGGAGAAGCGGCCGGACGGGGGCGCGCCGAAGGTCGACCTGCTCTACGCCGTGCAGTACCAGTCGGGTCGGACGCTGGGGGACTGGCGTTCCCTGGGTAACCCGTACCGCGACCCGAGGGATGCCGCGACACTCGGCGTGCCGACCGCCGCCGTCGACGGACAGGGCACGGTCCACGTCTTCGTCTCCGGCGGCCCCGGCGGGGTCATGCTGCGCCGCGAGTCCAAGAGCGGGGCGTGGGAGGCATGGAAGGACCTGCGCGGCGGTGCGGTCGCGGGCGGGCTGACCGCCGCGGCGAACTCCGCCGGCCTGGTCGAACTCCTCGCGCCGGGGCACCGGTCGGTGATGCGCTGGGTGCAGACGGAGCCCCGAGCGGACCTGCGCCGGGCGCAGGACCTCATGCCCGCTCCGGTACCCGGCTCGGCCGCGCTCCTCGAGACCGCTCCGGGGGTGTTCACCGCGTACTGGTCCGAGCAGAGCGGGACCGGCGTCTACGCGCAGCGGCCCGGCGAATGGGCCTTCCCCGCGGGCGGGGCCCCGGGAGAGGGCCCCCACGCCACGCTCCGTGCCGCCGTCGACGGCTACGACTGCACGGTCCTGGCCCACCAGGGGCGTACGGGAACAGCCGTGCTCGGCGTCTGCGGCACCGGTGGGGAATCCGGCGGACTGTGGTGGACCGACACGGGGGTGACCTGTGTCGGCACTCCGGCACTGGCGCTGGACGGGCGGGGCCGGATCGTCATGGCGACGGTCGCCGCGGACGGCACCGTCCTGGTGAGCCGGCAGCGGTCGGAACCCGGGCTCACCCTGTCCGACTGGGACCGCCTGCCGGGTAACTGAGCCGGCCCGCATCCCCACAGGTCGACGAAGCCTGAGAGCTAACGGCGCGTCAATACACCAGATCCTGCTGAAAATCCAGAGCTGGAAAAGGTTGTACCGCTGATAGGTGATGATTGTCACGCATCGCAAGATGTTCACAGGCTGTCTTGACCTGGACTTTTAGGAAGCCATCATGTGAAATTTTGATGGATCCCCGATGTGCGGGTGATGCAGTGAATTCGGGGGGACGAGCCCCTACTTGTGGTAACGCAAGCTTCTTCGATTCCAAGGCCCACACAGCGAGGTGTGCGACCTCCTTGGAGGGCAGAGCTGCTGGGTGTGGATGGTGGATGCCTCGTGGGTGGCTCGGACAACCCTGAAGCCGGTGCGCTGGTTTCGGCGTACCGGTCTGCGGTCCCGACCGGCGCGAGGCGGCGCATCGTCCGCGGGGTGCCGACGCCGGTCCGCAAGGCCGTGAAGTCCTCGCTCACCGCCGCCGACTCCATGCGCTCCGCCACGGTGGTCTGGGCCATGGGGGGCAAGCGAAAGGCGCCCCGGCACACCGCTGCCTACAGCCGGCGGGTCGTCCGCGTCGGCCGCCGCCACATGCGTGCGCTGCTGGTCGAAGGGGCGACGGACTGGGCGGCGCGTGCCCGCAACCTGAACATCGTGGTCTCCGTTCTGGAGACGGCGGGCATCGACTACTTCTGCGTGCGGGGCACGAGCAGCGGACTGCCCGCTGTCGCCATCCCCGCCGCATCTCGCCCGCTGGTCGAGGAGCTGCTCCAGCTGGCCTTCGAGCAGGCCCCGGGCTATGTGGGACCGGCCGGCGGTAACGAGGCCCGGATGGAGCCCGGTGACGAGGAGCGGTCGTGGCGGCAGCTGCGCAAGCACAAGGTGCTGCGGGTCGCCTGGTACGTGTGCGACCCGACCCAGCAGCTCGTCTTCGGCGCGGCCACCGGATGCGACCTCGAGGTGTGGACGGAGCGGGACGGGGAGTTGCGGGCTCCGCGCCCCAACCGGGTCATCGACGCGGTTCCGGCGAGCGCTCCGCGCAAGTCGGCGCCGCAGAGTCTCTTCAGCCCCATACCTCCCGCGTACCACACGGGGGACGCCAGGACGCTGGCCGAGTTCGCCGTGCCGCTCCCCGAGGACCACCAGTTCCCCATCGACGTCATCTACACCTGGGTCGACGACTCGGACCCGGTCTGGCGGGCGTCGCGCGACCGCGTGCGCCAGGGGTTCTCCGCGGACGGGCTGCACGAGCAGGCGGCGAACGACTCGCGGTACACCAGCCGTGACGAACTGCGTTACTCGCTGCGGTCGCTCCACCAGAACGCACCCTGGGTGCGCAACATCTATCTCGTGACGGCGGGTCAGGTCCCGTCCTGGCTCGATGCGCAGCACCCGAACCTCCGGGTGGTGGACCACCGGGAGATCTTCTCCGACGCCGCCGCACTGCCGACTTTCAACTCGCATGCCATCGAGAGCCAGCTGCACCATGTTCCGGGACTCTCGGAGTGCTTCCTCTACCTGAACGACGACGTGTTCTTCGGTCGGCCAGTGACGCCTGCGCATTTCTTCCACCCGAACGGCATCACCAAGTTCTTCACCTCGCCCGCGCTGATACCAGGAGGCGCCGTCTCCCCGACCGACCTCCCGGTCAATGCCGCGGGCAAGAACAGCCGTTGGCTCATTGCGCAGAAATTCGGTACTGCCATATCCCAGAAGATGAAGCACACGCCGCATGCGCTCCGCAGGAGTGTGCTCCAGGAAATCGAGGAGACCTTCGCGGAGGAGCACGCCACCACCCAGCATTCACGTTTCCGTTCCCCCGGGGACGTGCCGATCGCCTCGTCGCTGCACCACTATTTCGCGTACCACTCCGCCCGGGCTACGGTGGGGGACATCCAGTACCGGTACATCGACCTCTCGGCCGATCTGGCCGAGCGGCGCCTGAACACACTTCTCGCCAACCGGAACATGGACACCTTCTGCCTCAACGACACGGTGGAATCGGCTGACCCGGAGGCGCAGCGGGACATGCTGGCGCGTTTCCTCGACGCTTATTTTCCGGTGCCCAGTCCTTATGAAGTCGCGGAACACGAGAATGTTCTCGAGCGGCGTGCCGAGCCAGAGAAGATCCTCAATGCCGCTGACCGATGACATTCCCTTCCCTGTCGCGCCGCCTGCGAGTGAGTTCCGTCGCGCATGAATTCCTATGACGTCACGCTGGTCGTGCCGGTCTACAACGTGGAGCAGTACCTCCAGGAGTGCCTGGACTCCATCGAGGCGCAGACGGTGTTCGAGCGCTGCGAGGTCATGCTCGTCGACAACGGCAGCACGGACGGCTCCTACCGGCTCTGCGCGGAGTTCGCCCGCCGGCATGCCAACACCACGGTGCTGGTGCGCCACGGCGGCGGCGCGGGAGCGGCCCGCAACCTCGGGATGGACCGGGCGACCAGTCCGCGTATCACGTTCTGCGACTCCGACGACGTGCTGCCGCCCACCGCGCTCGAACGCATGCTGGACACCTCCCTGGCGACCGGTGCGCAGGTCGTGGTGGGCGCGATGGAGACGTTCCCCAAGCCGACCAACTGGGCCTGGAAGGACCACTTCGGAAAGGGCGACCGGACGTTCGGCAGCCTTGCCGAGATGCCCGAACTGGTGCACAGCGCGAGCGCCTGCAACAAGCTCTTCGACCTTTCCTACCTGCGCTCCCATGGCATCCGCTTCGCGGAAGGCGTCCACTTCGAGGACGCCTATGTCGGCGTCTCCGCGCTCGTTCTCGCCACCCGGCTCGCCCTGGTCGACGCGTGTGTCTACCAGTACCGCAAGCGCGCCGCGGGGAACTCGACCATGGACGCGATCTGGACGCGGCGGCAGAACTACTGGGACCACCTCCAGCTCGTGGAGTACCTGCACCGGCTGGGCGCGAGCCTCCCGGAATCCTCGCGAGCCGTGCTCCACCTCTTCCTGGTGCGGAGCTACCAGGGCTTCGCGCTCCGGGCACCTGACCTCTTCCAGGGGGCGGAGCTGGAGGACATCTACGCGCGGTGCCGCGCGGTCTACTGGGACGTCTCGCCCGACGTGGTCGTCAGGGCCACCGCCGATGCGCGCCATCGCGTGGCCTATCTCGCCTTCATCACCGGGGACTTCGGCCTCTTCGCGGACCGGGCGGCCAGGCTGCACAAGCTCTCCGTGCGCGACGGCCGCCCGTACATCACCGACGAGCTGCCGGACCGGTTGTCTCCGTTGGCGCAGGCCGCGCCCTTCACCGCCCATCTGGAGCACGTCCGCCGGGTGCCGGGAACCGGGACGCTGCGGCTCTCCGGACGGTTCGAGGTCTGCGGCATGCCCATGGTCCGGCCCCTGGCGGGGCGCCTCGGCCTGCGCGTCCGGGGGAGCCGCCTCAGCGTCTTGGCCACGCAGGTCCGCCGGCGGGACATGAAGAACACGCGGCCCGACACGGAGTGGGGCGGCTTCACCGCCGACCTGCCCCTCGACGCCCTTCGGCAGGGTGTCCACGACCTCGAATTCGTTCTCGAAACCGAGGGCGGCCAGGCGGTCACCCCGTGCCTGGTCGCCGCGGGCTACCTGCGCGGGGCGCGCGTCGTCGAGCACGGCGGGATACGGGTGGTGCCGCACTGGAAGGGGAAGAACCGGGCGATCCTGATGGTCTCCGGCACGGCGCGCCGGCTCAGCAGGCGCGGCATTCTGGGCAGCCTCCTCGCCAAGGACGCCAAGCACGTGCTGCGCCGTCGGCCGTTCTGGAAGCAGCGCCTGATACGGCTGTTCACGAAGCCGCTGAAGCCACTGTTCCTCGGCCGGGACATCTGGCTGTTCGGTGAGCGGGGGGACACCGCGCAGGACAACAGCTGGCACCTGTTCCGGCACGCGCGCACCGCCGGGAAGCGGCGCGGGGCGTACTACGTCATCCGGGCCGGCAGCCCCGACCGAGCCCACCTGGCGGGACTCGGGCACGTCGTCGCGCACAGCTCCTGGAAGCACAAGCTGCTGATGCTGCACGCGTCCGCGCTGATCAACGCCTATGACATCGACACCTACATGCTGCCCGACGGCTGGGACCGGACCCGCTACCTCAAGCACCTCAACTGGCGGGTGGGCGCCCGCCGGGTCTTCCTTCAGCACGGTGTGACGGACAAGGACGTCAGCAAGGGCCTGCACCGCAACCGCACGGGCGTCGACCTTATTCTCGCGGTGAGCCGGCACGAGGGGTGGTTCCTGTCGGAGGAACTCGGCTACGAGGGACAGGTCGAGGTCATCGGCTTCCCCCGCTTCGACGCGCTGGTCCCCGGTCGCGGCGGGCGCCGCATCCTGTTCATGCCGACATGGCGCGCCTATCTGACCGTCGCCTCGTACAGCCGTGACGGCGGCGGTCGCGAGGCGCGACAGGCCGTGCGCGACCGGTTCCTCGGCTCCAGCTACCGGGAATTCATGGTCCGCTTCCTGAACGACCCGGATCTGCTGGCCGCCTTGGACCGGTACGACTACACACTGGAATTCCTGCCGCACTACGAAATGCGCGCGATGGTCGGCGAGATGGTGCCGGACCACGACCGGGTCCGGATCATCGACCAGAACGAGGTCAGTGTGCAGGAGGCCATGCGGCGCTGCGATCTCTTCATCACGGACTGGTCGTCCACCGCCTTCGATGTCGCTTACCTCGGAACTCCCTTGGTCTACGCGCAGTTCGATGCCGAGGAGTACTGGGACGGGCATTACCAGAAGGGCTATTTCGATGCCCGCCGGGATGGATTCGGGCCGGTCGGTGAAACCGTCGAAGAGGTCGTAGGCGAAGTGGTCCGCTATGTGCGGGGAGGGTGTGCGAGGGAGCCCGAGTATCTGCGGCGGGTCGAGAAGTTCTTCGAGTACCGGGACCAGCAGAACAACGTGAGGGCGTCGGAAGCGATCGATCGTCTCGTTCGGGGATTGAATCATTGATGTGGTGTGCCAGGAGGAAGTATGTCCCAAGCCAACCGTGACGTGACTGTCGTCGTGCCGTTCTGCGACGTCCAGAATTTCTTCGCCGAATTTCTGGAGTCGGTGGCCGCACAGACGGCTTTCGCGCGTGCCCATGTGATTCTCGTCGACAACGGCAGCAGTGATCAGTCGGTGGCGATCGCGAGTGAATTCGCCGGCCGGCACTCCAACGTCGACCTGGTCGCGCAGCCTCAGGGCCGGGCCGGCGACGCGCGCAACATGGGCATGGACATGGCCGCGACGCCGTACATCGTCTTCTGGGACGCCGACGACATCGTGCCCGAGCGGTCCCTGGAAGTGCTCCGGAACACCATCATCAAGACCAGGGCCACGGTCGTCGTGGGCCGCGAGAAGCATTTCCCGAAGCCGGTCAAGGCGCCGTGGCACAAGTACTTCGGCAAGAACGTCAAGACGGTGGGCAGCGTCGTCGACATTCCTGACCTGATCCACTCGGCGTCCTGCTGGAACAAGATCTTCGACCTCGACCTGCTGCGCTCTCAGGGCATCCGGTTCGGTACCGGCACCGCCTTCGAGGACGCCTATGTCTCGCTGCCCGCGCTGCTGCTGTCGGAGCGCATCGCGCTGGTCGACGCTCCCGTCTATGAGTACCGCAGGCGCGGCGACGGCACCTCTGTCATGGACACTATCTGGGACCTCCCGCAGAACTATGTCGACCAGCTGACGATGCTGGAGTACCTCGCGGGCATGCGCCAGGGACTCACGCCGTACCAGCAGGAGACGCTGGAGCGGTTCCTCGTCCGCAGCATGCAGGGCTTCCTGCTGAGGGCGCCGCGGGTCTTCGGTGAATCCGACTGCCGGCAGCTCTTCGAGCGCTGCCGCACGCTCTACTGGGGGATCACCTCGGAGCAGTTCGCCCGCAGCACGCACGACACCAGGCACCGACTCCCCTATCTCGCGCTGCACTTCGGGGACTTCGACCTCTTCTACCGTCCGGCTTCCGTCCTCGGCTCGGTCTTCGGCCGTGAAGGGGACCTCTACATCGACTACCCGGGGACGTCCTGGGGGTTGCCGCTCACGAAGGTCACGTCCGTTCCGGCCCGGATCGAGGGAGTCTCCGCCGGTGAGGGCGGGACGGCGGTGGTCCACGGCCGCTTCTCGGTCAACGGGGTCCCCGACGAACTGCTGGCCAAGCTCGAACTGCAGGTCTGGTTCGAACGGAGCGGCAAGACCCTTCCGGCGGTGAACCACGGGCAGGCCCACGACCGGCCGGGCCAGGCGGGAGCCGTCTTCAGCGTCACCCTCGACCCCCGGGAGTTCCCGGCCGGCTCCTTCCCCGTGCGTCTGGTGCTGTGCACCCGGGGCAGGGACGTCTCGCGCCCCTGCGCTGTCTCTCCGGCCCTGGTCCAGCAGCCGCCCGTCACCGGGTTCCACGGCCTCACGCGCATCACCGCCGACGGCGGGAACGCCCAACTCGTCATCGAGTCCACCCAGCACTGATCAGGGTCCGCTCCAGAAATGGGGTATTCGGCAGAAAACAGGAGTCATACGTGTTCGATCCCGTCTACGTCGTCGCCGTCGTCGTCCCCATCTTCAACGTGGAGAGATATCTCCAGGAGTGCCTGGACTCGCTGGCCCGCCAGACGATATTCGACCGCTGCCAGGTGATCCTGGTCGACAACGGCAGCAGCGACAGCTCGCCCGCCATTGCCGCGCAATTTGCCGCACAGCATCCGAACGTATGGGCGTTCGTGCACCCCGAGGGAAAGGCCGGCGGGGCCAGGAACGCAGGAATGGACCTGGTCAGCGCCCGCTACATCACGTTCTGCGACTCCGACGACGTACTGCCCGACGATGCCCTGGAAACCATGTGGCGGACCGCGGCCAAGGAGCGCGTGCCGCTCACCATCGGACGGATGGAGACGTTCCCGGAGGAGACCAACTGGCCCTGGCTCCGCTACTTCGGGACGAATGTCCAGGTGCATCCCGGAATCGAGAACATTCCGGAGATGATTCACGGCGGAAGCGCCTGCCACAAGCTCTTCGACGTCGAGTTCATACGCGCGAACAACATCCGGTTCCGCGAAGGCGTGCACTTCGAGGACGCGTTCTTCTCGGTTCCCGCCATGCTGCTCGCGGACCGCATCGCGATGGTGCCGAGCACGGTCTACCGGTACCGCAAGCGCGCCGCCGAGGACTCCACGATGGACAAGCTGTGGGAGCGCACGGCGAACTACTGGGACCACCTCCTTCTGGAGGAGTACCTGATGACGCTCCGCCCCCGCCTCTCCGGCCACCGGCAGGAGGTCCTCAACCGGTTCCTGGTGCGCAGCTACCAGGGTTTCGCCCTGCGCGCGCCGCAGGCCCTGCCCGAGGCGGAACTGTTCCAGCTCTTCCAGCGAGCCCGCGCTGTCTACACGCAGGTGACGCCCGACGCAGTCGTGGCCTCCACCCACGACACCCGCCACCGGGTGCCGTTCCTGGCGATGTACATGAACTGGTACGAACTCTTCGCGCACCCGGAGCAGGCGATCACTGGTGTGTACGGACGAGGCGGAGACCTCTACCTCGATGTCGCGGTGCCGAGCGCGCTGCTCCCGCTGACGAAGGTCTCCTCCACCAGCGTGCACGTGGAACGGATCCAGGCGGACCCCGAGTCCGGCGGGATCGTCGTGGCCGGCCGGTTCGTGCTCAACGGACTCCCGATGAGCCGGCCCATGCGCAATCCCCTGCAGCTGTGGGTGGAGAAGAGCGGCCAGATGGTGGCCGCGCAGCAGGTGTGGCGCAGTGACCTGCTGGCGACGCGTGACGATCTTGCCTGGGGCGGATTCGAGGCGGTCGTCCCGGCACACGCCGTCAAGGACGGCGAGTTCCCGCTGAAGCTGGTGTTCTGCACCTCCGGCCGTGACGTCTCGCGCCCGTGCATGACCACCACCGCGATGCTGCGCAGCGCCCGTCCCATGAAGGTCGCGGACCGCTGGGTCCTTCCGTTGTCGAAGGGCAAGGACAATGCTGTGCTGGTCGTCCGGGAGGCGCAGGGCCGGGACGGCGACAAGGCCTGGGAGGAGTTCCTCGAGGGCCTGGACCAGGAGCAGAAGAAGCGCAAGGCGCCCTTCTGGCGCGCCCGCGCCATCCGGCGGGCCACGCTCGCGTACTTCCGCCGCAAGGAAATTTGGCTGATCGGCGAACGCAAGGACACCGCACAGGACAACAGCCTGCACCTGTTCACGTATCTGCGCACGCACGAGCGCCGCCGCAAGGCCTACTACGTCATCGAGAAGGGCAGCGCGGACCGGGCCAAGCTGAAGCGCCTGGGGAACGTGGTGGCGCACAGCTCCTGGAAGCACAAGCTGCTCATGCTGCACGCGTCGCTGCTCATCAACGCCTACGACATCGACTCGTACATGCTCCCCGACGGCTGGGACCGCACGAAGTACCTCAAGCACCTCAACTGGCGCGTGGGGGCCAGGCGGGTCTTCCTCCAGCACGGGGTCACCGACGAGGACGGCAGCAAGGCCCTGCACCGCAATCGGACCGGTGTGGACCTGGTGTTCGCGACCAGCGACCGGGAGGCCCAGTACTTCTCCGAGCACATGCACTACGGAGACCAGGCCCAGGCGCTGGGCTTTCCGCGCTTCGACGCGCTGCAGCCGGACCGCGGCCGACGACGTGTCCTGCTGATGCCCACCTGGCGCAAGTACCTGACGATCCCCTCTTACCTCCAGCAGGACGGTGCCGACCAGGACGCCGTCGACGAGATCTTCCGGGAGTCGACCTACCGGGAGTTCATGGTGCGGCTGCTGCGTCACCCGAAGCTGATGGAGGCACTGGAGCACTACGACTACGTGCTCGACTTCCTTCCGCACTACGAGATGCGGAACATGATCGACGGGGTCGTACCGGACCACCCCCGAGTGCAGCGCCTGGACCAGACGAAGGTCAGCGTTCAGACGGCCCTGCGCCAGTGCGACCTGTTCATCACGGACTGGTCCTCGGTCCACTTCGACATGGCCTATCTCGGCACGCCGCTCGTCTATGCCCGGTTCGACCCGGACGAGTACTGGGCGAAGCACGCCAGGAAGGGGTACTTCGAGGCGGCGCACGACGGGTTCGGACCGGTGTGCGGCAACGTCGAGGAAGTGGTGACCGAAGTGATCCGCTACCTCAGCAACGGGTGTGTGCGCGAGCCGGTGTACGACTACCGGGCGCGTGCGTTCTTCGCCTTCGAGGACCGCAACAACTGCGCCCGCGCAACGACCGCGATCGCGGAGCTCGCGGCATCGGACGTGTGAGACCCCGCCTCACCGGCCGCGGCGCAGCGTCACCGTACCGATCAGGGCGTGATGGTCGGAGCAGAGACGCATGCCGCGGCACGAGGTCGGTACCGCGAGCGAGTCCGCCGTGTACGCGCCGCTGATCTGTGCGGCGCGTACGAAGAGGTAGTCGAGCTTGACGCCGGTGCCGCACGGCCCGGGGCGGGCGGCGGGCACGGTGAAGGTCCGCTCGCCCTGACCGGTGCAGTGCCCGGGGTCCGCGTCGTCCAGTTCGCGGTGCGTGCCCCAGTTGCCGCCGTTCGCTGGGGAGCTGACGGACGACGCGTACATCTGGTTCAGCCGGGAGTGGTGCGGCTGGGCGTTGAAGTCACCGGCCACCAGATAGGACTGGCCGGCCGCGGCGAAGGCGTTGAGCCGTGCCCGGACGGCGGCGATCTGGCGGTCGTTGGGCGACCGGCCGTTCACCGGGGCGGCGCGGGGCGTCAGATGGGTGGTGCAGAACGTCACCTTCGGCCGGTCGGCGAGCGGTGCGCACAGCAGCGCGCGACGCTCGGCCGCGCCGTCGGACGGCAGGACGTAGGTCTTCGCCGTGCCCAACGGGCGCTTACTGAACAGCGCGATCCCGTACGGCTCCGAACCCCGGCACAGCCCCTTGCGCGGGCCCAGCGTGGCGGTGAACCGGGAGAAATTGCCGCGATCGGACGGCCAGTCGACACTGCGGAGCCGGTCCTGAATCGCCTTGTACTGCCCGCGGCAGACCTCGTTGAGCGACACCAGGTCGGCCTTGCGGTTGCGGACCGAGGAGACCAGGGAGCCGACGAGCCCGTCGGACACGGAGCCACGGTGCAGAGTGTTCCCGGCGATGTTCCAGTGCCACAGCCGGTACGTGGCGCTCGCGGCGGAGGCTTGCGGGGAGGTGCCCACGAGCATGGCCGCGGTGAGCAGGAACGACAGCACGACGATCTGTCCGGTGCGCATGTGGCCCCCCTGGTGGACGCAACGGTGAAGGGAATCTAACGGTCGCACTCGCCCCTCGGAACCACGCGACGGGGCAGGCGGGAACATGCCCGACCGAAGTGTCAGGAGGTGCCCGATGTACGCCCTCCACCGAGCCGCGGACGACAGCTCGGATTCACGGGCGCACCGTCCGTGGCCCCACGCACGTCGCCCCCAACGTGTTGGCCTTGCACCGGAGTTCACGGTCGGCAGTGACCGCGATCACGGGCTGCTCCGCCCGCTTCACCAGGGCCACGATGTGGTTGTCCCCGCTGCCGGCCGCCGACTCGACCCGTACGTCGGGGACGGACTCCACGCTCCGAGCCGCCCCCTCGACCACCAGGACCACATCGGCACCGGTCCGCTCGGCGTGGTCCACCAGGAGGTCGCGCAGCCGCTCGGCCGCACCCCGCCGGTCCCGCCACCAGCCGTCCGGCACGGATCCGACGACGTTGGCCCCGTCGACCACCAGCAGTTCCTTCATGCGGACCAGGGGCGCACGCGACGCCCGCAGGCCGCCCCTCAGGCTCGGCGACGCCCGACGGCATCCTGCGCCCGCGCCAGGAGAAGCCAGGCGAGACACCGGTCATGGACGAGAAACTGCAGCCGGCGCAGGTCCGCCCCGACACCCTGTGCGCCCTGCCCACGTCCCCGGAACACAACACGCTCTTCTTCACGGACGAGGACGGCGCCCTGTGCGCCTGGCGCGGCGACGACGCGCCGGTACGCATCCTCGACGCGGCGGGCCCCGGCCTGGTGGCGGCGATCCGCTACCAACTGGACGACGTGGACTGCACGTTGCTCGCCCAGCGCGCCGACAGCGGTCGTATCGCCCTCGCCGCGTACCCCACGGAGCTGGAGTCGCCGGACGCCTGGTGGACGGAGTCGGGCCCGTCCCTGCCCCCGGACGCTCGCATCGCCCTGACGGAGGACGCGAACGGCCGCGTGGTCGCGGCGGCGTACGTCCCCGGCAACCCGGACCGCATGCACCTCACGCGCCGCAAGGAAGAAGCCGGCCTGGCCCTTGAAGCATGGCGTCAGGTGATCTAGCCAAAAGGGGCGCGGGGCTGAGCCGATATGCGGCTCCGCCGCGTGGGCGCGACCAGCCACAGCCGATCCGCAGTTGCCCCACGCCCCTCAGGCATCCCGAACAGAGCGCTTACGCGGGCACGCTCGCCACGCCCGGCGCCAGGAACTTCTTGCCGTTCACCCGCTCCGAGACACCCTCACGGTCCAGGTACGGCGTGATGCCGCCCAGGTGGAAGGGCCAGCCGGCGCCCGTGATCAGGCAGAGGTCGATGTCCTGGGCCTCGGCGACGACGCCCTCGTCGAGCATGAGCCCGATCTCCTGCGCGACCGCGTCCAGCACGCGCTCCCGCACCTGCTCCTCGGTCAGGACGACATCGCCCTGCTTCAGCAGCGCGGCGACCTCGGGGTCCAGCTCCGGCTTGCCGGAGTCGTAGACGTAGAAGCCGCGCTTGCCCGCCTTGACGACGGCCGCGAGGTTCGGGGAGACCGTGAAGCGGTCCGGGAACGCCCGGTTGAGGGTCTCCGACACGTGCAGGCCGATCGCCGGACCGACGAGCTCAAGGAGGACCAGCGGCGACATCGGCAGACCGAGCGGCTCGACCGCCTTCTCCGCGACCTCGACCGGGGTGCCCTCGTCGATGACGTTCTGGATCTCGCCCATGAAGCGGGTGAGGATGCGGTTCACGACGAACGCCGGGGCGTCCTTCACCAGAACCGCGGTCTTCTTCAGCTTCTTGGCGACGCCGAAGGCCGTGGCCAGCGCGGCGTCGTCGGTCTGCTCGCCGCGCACGATCTCGAGGAGCGGCAGGATCGCGACCGGGTTGAAGAAGTGGAAGCCGACGACCCGCTCGGGGTTCTTCAGCTTCGACGCCATCTCCGTCACGGACAGGGAGGAGGTGTTGGTGGCGAGGATCGCGTGCGCCGGGGCGACCGCCTCGACCTCCGCGAACACCTGCTGCTTGACACCGATCTCCTCGAACACGGCCTCGATGATGAAGTCCGCGTCCGCGAAGCCCTCGGCCTTGTCCAGCACACCGGACACCAGCGCCTTGAGGCGGTTGGCCTTGTCCTGGTTGATCCGGCCCTTGCCGAGCAGCTTGTCGATCTCGGCGTGGACGTAGCCCACACCCTTGTCGACGCGCTCCTGGTCGATGTCGGTCAGCACGACCGGCACCTCCAGGCGACGCAGGAACAGCAGCGCCAGCTGCGAGGCCATCAGGCCCGCGCCCACGACGCCCACCTTGGTGACCGGACGCGCGAGCGACTTGTCCGGCGCACCCGCCGGACGCTTGCCGCGCTTCTGGACCAGGTTGAACGCGTAGATACCGGAACGCAGTTCGCCGCCCATGATGAGGTCGGCGAGGGCCTTGTCCTCGGCGTCGTAACCCTGCTGCAGGTCACCGTTCTTCGCCGCGGCGATGATGTCCAGCGCGCGGTAGGCGGCCGGAGCCGCGCCGTGCACCTTGCTGTCGGCGACGAACCGGCCGCGCGCGACGGCCTGGTCCCAGGCCTCACCGCGGTCGATCACCGGACGCTCGACCTCGATGTCGCCCTTCAATACCTGGGCGGTCCAGATCAGCGACTGCTCCAGGAAGTCCGCGCCCTCGAAGAGGGCGTCGGCGATGCCCAGGTCGAAGACCTGCTGGCCCTTGAGCTGCTTGTTCTGGTTGAGGGAGTTCTCGATGATCACCGAGACGGCCTTGTCGGCACCGATCAGGTTCGGCAGGATCGTGCAGCCGCCCCAGCCGGGGACCAGACCGAGGAAGACCTCGGGCAGCGAGAACGCCGGCAGCGCCTTGGAGACCGTGCGGTACTTGCAGTGCAGGCCGACCTCGACGCCGCCGCCCATCGCCGCACCGTTGTAGTACG
Organism: Streptomyces sp. NPDC002088; assembly: GCF_040296605.1. Classification (NCBI taxonomy): domain Bacteria; kingdom Bacillati; phylum Actinomycetota; class Actinomycetes; order Kitasatosporales; family Streptomycetaceae; genus Streptomyces; species Streptomyces sp. NPDC002088. The sequence goes on from NZ_JBEOXO010000017.1 coordinate 77,581, forward strand.
CGAAGGTCGGGACCGCGAGCGCGGACAGGCGCTTGAAGACCTCGTGGCCGCCCTTGCCGATGGCGAGCGCGTCGTCGTGGTTCTTCAGGAGCTCGACGCCCTTGAGGTCCGCGCCGACCGCGAAGATGAACGGCTTGCCGGTGACGCCGATACCGACGATCTCGCCGGCCGCGGCCTCCTTCTCGACCTGGTCGATGGCGGTGTTGAGGTTCGCCAGCGAGCCCGGGCCGAAGGTGGTCGGCTTGGTGTGGTCGAAGCCGTTGTCCAGCGTGATGAGCGCGAAGCGCCCGGCGCCGTACGGCAGGTCGAGGTGGCGGACGTGCGCCGAGGTCACGACCTCGCCGGGGAACAGCTCGGCCGCACCCTTCAGAAGCTCTGCGGTGGTGCTCACTTGTCCCCCTCGAAGTGCGGGTTCTCCCAGATGACCGTCGCGCCCATGCCGAAGCCGACGCACATGGTGGTCAGGCCGTAGCGGACGTTCGGCTGCTCCTCGAACTGGCGGGCCAGCTGCGTCATCAGACGCACACCCGACGAGGCGAGCGGGTGGCCGTACGCGATGGCGCCGCCGTACTGGTTGACGCGCGCGTCGTCGTCGGCGATGCCGTAGTGCTCCAGGAAGGCGAGCACCTGGACGGCGAAAGCCTCGTTGATCTCGAAGAGGTTGATGTCCTCGATCGACAGACCCGCCTTGGCGAGGGCCTTCTCCGTCGCCGGGATCGGGCCGTAGCCCATGACCTCCGGCTCGACGCCCGCGAAGGCGTAGGAGACCAGGCGCATCTTCACCGGCAGGTTGTTCTCGCGGGCGAAGTCCTCGGACGCGATGATCGACGCGGTCGCACCGTCGTTCAGACCGGCCGCGTTACCGGCGGTGACCCGGCCGTGCACACGGAACGGCGTCTTGAGGTTCGCCAGGTTCTCCAGCGTCGTACCCGGGCGCATCGGCTCGTCGGCGGTGACCAGGCCCCAGCCCGTCTCACCGGCCTCTGCGTTGGTACGGCGGACCGAGATCGGCACCAGGTCCTGCTGGATCTTGCCGTTGGCGTACGCCTTGGCGGCCTTCTCCTGCGAGCGCACGGCGTACTCGTCGGCGCGCTGCTTGGTGATGGTGGGGTAGCGGTCGTGCAGGTTCTCGGCGGTCATACCCATGAACAGGGCGGACTCGTCGACCAGCTTCTCGCTGACGAACCGCGGGTTCGGGTCCACGCCCTCGCCCATGGGGTGGCGGCCCATGTGCTCGACACCACCGGCGATGACGGCGTCGTACGCACCGAAGGCGATGGAGCCCGCGGTGGTGGTGACGGCGGTCAGCGCGCCCGCGCACATGCGGTCGATGGAGTAGCCGGGGACCGACTGGGGCAGGCCCGCGAGGATGCCGGCCGTACGGCCAAGGGTCAGGCCCTGGTCGCCGATCTGCGTGGTCGCGGCGATGGCGACCTCGTCGATCTTCTTCGGGTCGAGACCCGGGTTGCGGCGCAGCAGCTCCCGGATCGCCTTCACGACAAGGTCGTCGGCGCGGGTCTCGTGGTAGATGCCCTTCGGGCCCGCCTTGCCGAACGGGGTGCGGACGCCGTCGACGAAGACGACGTCCCTGACGGTACGAGGCACGATGGCTCTCCTCCAGATGCGGGATGGCACTGCTGCGCGGCACACGCGGCTGAGCGCGCGCTCACCTCCCCATGCTACTTACGAGTAACCATGCTGCCCAGTCCCCCAGGCGGGAGCGGTGAAGGTCACATCCACGGGCGTGCCGAGGTCACATCCGCGGGGGTGCCGTCGAGCCCCGGGGAGTGAGGACGGGCGTCGGCACCTGATGCGACCCCGGGCCCTCTCCCATGATCACCCCGAACAGCGTACGGGCCGCGTCCGCGCCGAATCCGTGCACGTCATGGCTCATGGCGGACAGGGTCGGGTGGGTGAGGCGGCACAGCTGGGAGTCGTCCCACGCCAGCAGGGAGACGTCGTCGGGGACCCGCAGTCCCATCTCGGCCGCCACCGACAGTCCCGCGACCGCCATGATGTCGTTGTCGTAGACGATCGCGGTCGGCCGGTCCGGCGGCGCGGCGGTGAGCAGTGAGCGGGTGGCCCGGGCACCGGCCTCGCCGGAGTAGTCCGTGGCGACCTGCGACGCCCCGGCCAGCCCCAGACCGCGTGCCGCCTCGTCGAAGGCGGCCGTGCGGATCGCGGTGTGTCCGAGGGCGGCCGCGCCGCCGACCCGCGCGATGCGCCGGTGGCCCAGGGCCGCCAGATACCGCACCGCCTCCGTCACGGCGGTGGCGTCATCGGTCCACACGCTGGTGAGCGAGCCGGTCAGCGACGGATGCCCGACCGCGACCACCGGCATCCTGAGCCGCTCGGCCGCGGCCACCCGGGGGTCGTCCGCGCGGAAGTCCACCAGGATCGCCCCGCCGATCTGCCGCCCTCGCCACCAGGACTCCTGGAGTCCGACCTCCTCGTCCAGGGTTTTCACCAGCCGCAGCAGCAGCGAGCAGGAGTGCTCGGTCAGCACGCTCTCCACGCCCGAGACGAACTCCATGTAGAAGGGTTCGAGGCCCAGCATCCGGGCCGGTCGGCAGATCGCCAGCCCCACCACGTCCACCCGCGAGCTGGACAGCGACCGGGCGGTGAGGTTGGGCGCCCAGCCCAGCTCCCGCGCCGCCGCGAAGATCCGGTCCCGGGTCGCCTCCGACAGCCCCGGCTTGTGGTTGAAGGCGAGCGACACGGCACCCTTGGACACCCCGGCGCGCGCGGCGACGTCCTTGATGGTGACGCGGGGTACCGGCGATGCGGTCATCGGGTGGGCTCCACGCAGTACAGGGCCGCACGGGCGGCGGCCGCGTCAGGAGTCTCCCAGCCGCTGACCCCGATGGTCACCTGTTCGCCGGGAAGCAGCGTGACCAGCCCGCGATCGGCCCGCGCGGCCGGATCCAGCCGGTCGGCCTGAAGGAGCAGATCCCGTACGAGGGTGTGGGCCGTCACCGTGATCCGGCCCGGCGCCGACTCGACGTCGAACTCCGGCCTCGGGTACGGGATGTCACGGTCCGGGGCCGGAAAGTGCAGGGCCCGCAGCCCTCCCCCATTCTCGGCTCCGCTCGAGCGGGGGGACCCCCATGCGTCAGCGACCAGGAACTCCTTCGGCCCGGCCGGCTCCAGTTCCGCCGGCACCCGCACCTCGGCCACACTCCGCCGCTCGGCCGCGAGCCGCACGCTCGCCTCGCCGACCAACTCCCCCTCGAGGGACATCCGTCGCAGGGTCAGCGTCCCCGTCCACCGCTCCGCCGCCTGGTTGACGGCCGCCAGCACCAGCCCCCGCGCCCGCGCTTGAAAGGTCAGCAACCGGTCCGCGTACAGCCGCCGCAGTTCGTGGTACAGCGGCTTCTCCCGGCCGTCCCCGTCGACCGCCGCCCAGGACGTCACCGGCCAGCAGTCGTTGAGCTGCCAGACGACGGTGCCCGCGCACACCGGCCAGTGCGACCGCCAGTGCTCGATCCCGGCGGCGACCGCACGCGCCTGGTTGACCTGCATGAGGTAGTGCCAGCGGTCGAAGTCGTCTGCCGGAACGGCGAAATGGCGGGCGAGTCCGCGCTCCAGCTTGCCGTTGCCGTCGTCCGCCTTCTGGTGGTGCAGCATGCCGGGGGAGTCCGCCGCGAGCTCCTCGCCGGGCAGCGCGCGGCGCAGTGTGGCGTACGCGGGCGGTGCCTGCCAGCCGAACTCGGCCACGAACCTGGGCACATGGAGCCGGTAGTCCGCGTAGTCCTCCCGGTTCCACACCTCCCACGAGTGGTGCGTGCCGTGCGCCGGATCGTTCGGATGGTGCCGCCACGACCCGGACCACGGACTTCCGGCGGTGTACGGCCGTGTCGGGTCCAACTCGGCGACGACACGCGGCAGTACGCCGAGGTAGTACCCCTCGCCCCACGAACCGCCGGCGAGCACCGGCTCCCACCCCCAGTCCCGGAACCCCCACAGGTTCTCGTTGTTGCCGTTCCACAGCACCAGCGACGGATGCGGCATCAGCCGTACGACGTTCTCGCGGGCCTCCGCCTCCACCTCGCCCCGCAGCGGCTGTTCCTCGGGATAGGCCGCGCACGCGAACGGGAAGTCCTGCCAGACCAGCAGTCCCAGTTCGTCGCAGGCGTCGTAGAAGTCCTCGCTCTCGTAGATCCCGCCACCCCAGATGCGTACGAGATCCACGCCCGCCCCGGCGGCCTGGCCGAGTCGTTCCCGGTACCGCTCGCGCGTGATCCGGGAGGGGAACACGTCGTCCGGGATCCAGTTGACGCCCCGCGCGAAGAGCCGCTCCCCGTTGACGACCAAGGTGAAACCGGTGCCGTGCGCGTCGGCGGAGGTGTCCAGCTCGACCGTCCGGAAGCCGACGCGGCGACGCCAGGTGTCGAGCGGGGCGTCGCCGTGCAGCAGCGTCAACTCAACCTCGTACAGCGGCTGTTCACCGTATCCGCGCGGCCACCACAGCTCCGGGTCCGGCACCTGCAGTCGTACGACCCCTGCCGTCCCGTCGATCTCCGTGCGCGCCCGCACCCCGCCGACCCGGGCCTCCACGGCGAGCTCGGCCTCGACCCGGCTCCGCTCCACGTCGACGTGCAGCTCGACCACGCCCTGGCCGTCCTCGACGGTCACCAGCGGCCGGACCCGGGCGATCCGGGCCGTCGACCACTGCTCCAGGCGCACCGGCCGCCAGATTCCGGCCGTCACCAGCGTCGGCCCCCAGTCCCAGCCGAAGGAGCAGGCCATCTTGCGGAGGTACTGGTACGGCTCGGCGTAGGCGGCCGGCCGCTCGCCCAGCTTCCCGCGCACGGCCTCGGCCTCGGCGTAGGCGGAGTCGAAGCGGACGCTGAGCCGACCGCTCAACCCCGTCACAGGGAAGCGGTACGAGCGGTGCATGTTCCGTACCCGGCCCAGGAGCCGGCCGTCCAGCCGGATCTCGGCGGCGGTGTCGAGGCCGTCGAAGACCAGGTCGGTCTGCTCGTGCCCGGGCGGCGCGGCCCGCAGCTCCCGCTCGTACGTCCACTCCCGCCGCCCCACCCAGGCCACCTCGGCCTCGTTACGGCCGAGAAAGGGGTCCGGGATCACCCCCGCCGCCAGCAGATCGGTGTGCACGCAGCCCGGCACGACGGCCGGCAGCGCCTCGCTGTCGTGCCTCAGGATCCATCCCTCGGTGAGCGGTGTGGCCTCCAGCATGCGCACTCCCTAAACCGGTCCAGCACAGGATTGGGCGCCATATTCGCATCGTTGGCGGGAATGGGACTTTACCGGTTGAGGAAAGCGCTGTCAGAGTGCCGAATCAGCCAACCCGCAGTGCTCGTCCGTCCCTTGAACGGAGCTGATGCACATGAACCGCCGTACAGTCCTGGCCATCGCCGTGGGAGCCGCCCTGATGCTCGCGGGGTGCACCGGCACCGGAGGCACGTCGAAGGGCGCGGATGCCAAGGCGCCCGTCGACCCGTCGAAGGTCAGCGGAACCATCACGGTCCTCACCCAGCGGACCGACCTCGTGCAGGACGGCACGATGAAGAAGTACGCCGCGGAGTTCAACAAGACCTATCCCAAGGTGAAGGTCGAGTTCCAGGCGCTCACCAACTACGAGACCGAAGTCAAGATCCGGATGAACACGGAGAACTACGGCGACGTCCTCATGATCCCCGCGGTGATCAAGAAGAACGACTACCCCAAGTTCTTCGCCTCGCTGGGCACAGAGGCCGAACGCAGCAAGAAGTACCGCTTCACCGACTTCACCACCGTCGACGGCAAGGTCTACGGGCAGAGCCCGATCGGCGTGACGCCCGGCTTCGTCTACAACAAGAAGGTCTGGCGGGACGCCGGCATCACCGAGTGGCCCACCACCCCGGCCGAGTTCATCGCCGACCTGAAGGCGATCAAGACGAAGACCGACGCGGTCCCGTACTACACCAACTTCGCCGCCCAGTGGCCGCTGACGTCCTGGACGTACGTCAACGGCTCGGTGCACTGCGACACCCAGGCGACCACCAAGCTGGCCGAGGGCGATCCCTGGGCGAACGGCTCCGACCTGCGCGTCGGGGACAAGCTGCTGTACGACGTCGTGCACGACGGGCTCGCCGAGAAGGACCCGACGACCACCAACTGGGAGGAGTCCAAGCCACGGCTGGCCAAGGGGGAGATCGCCACGGAGTGGCTCGGTACCTGGGCGATCATCCAGTACCAGGACGCGGCCAAGCAGGCCGGGACCGACCCCGACGACATCGGCTTCATGCCCTTCCCGGCCCAGGTGGACGGCAAGTTCTGCGCGGTCGTCAGCCCCGACTACAACCAGGCCGTCAACGTCCACTCCAAGCACAAGGAGGCGGCCCGCGCCTGGGTCGACTGGTTCACCGACAAGTCCGGCTACGACAAGGACAATCTGGCCCTCTCCCCGCTCAAGAACTCCTCCCTGCCGACGGTCCTCAAGCCCTACGAGGACGCCGGGGTGAAGCTCATCGAGCTGGACGACTCCGCGGGAGCACGGGTCAAGCTCCTCGACGACGAGTCCGAGGTCGGCATCTACAAGCCCGACTACCGCCAGGACCTGGTCGACCTCGCGCGCGGCGCCAAGAAGGGCGACCTGGACGGCTTCCTGGACGACCTCGGCAAGAAGTGGACCGACGCGCAGCAGACCGTGGGGTCCTGATGACGGACACCACCGAGAAGGCGGCGTCCGGGACCACGGGGCCGGCCCCTCGGCCGACCGTCCCCGCCCCCGCCCCACGCGGCACACGCGTGTGGCGGGGCCTCACCCCCTGGCTGTTCCTGCTGGCTCCCCTCGCCCTCCTCGTCACCTTCACCTACGCGCCGATCGCCAACATGGTCGCGTACAGCTTCACCGACTGGGACGGCGTCAGCCCCGAACTGCACTACACCGGCGCCGAGAACTACGCCGAGATCTTCACGCGGGAGGACCTCTTCGAGGTGTTCTTCGTGAGCGGCTACTACCTCGTCGCCTCCGCCGTGCAGATCGCCGCCGCGCTCTACTTCGCGACGGTCCTGAGCTTCAACATCCGTTTCCGGAACTTCTTCAAGGGCGTGCTGTTCTTCCCGTCCCTGATCAACGGGGTCGCGATCGGCTTCGTCTTCCTGTACTTCTTCCAGGACGGCGGCACCCTCGACTCCGTACTGAGCCTGTTCGGCGTGCACACCGACCACGCCTGGCTGGGCACGCCCATGTCGGCGAACACGTCCCTCGCGGGCGTCTCCGTCTGGCGCTATCTCGGCATGAACTTCGTGCTCTTCCTCGGCGCGATCCAGTCCATCCCCGGTGAGGTGTACGAAGCCGCCGAACTGGACGGGGCGAACCGCTGGCACCAGTTCCGCCACATCATCGTGCCCGGCATCAAGCCGGTGCTGACCCTGACGGTGATCCTCTCCGTCTCCGGCTCGCTGTCGGCCTTCGAGATCCCGTACATCATGACCGGCGGTGCCACCGGCACCGAGACCTTCGTGATCCAGACCGTGAAGCTGGCCTTCCAGTTCAACAAGACGGGCCTCGCGTCCGCTGCCGCCGTCGTCCTGCTGCTGATCATCCTGGCGGTGACCTGGATACAACGGCGCATCGTCCCCGACGAAAGGGTGGACCTCGTATGACGCGCCGTGCGGTGGCCCGCAGCCTCGTGTACGTGTCGCTGGTCCTCGCGACGCTGGTCGTCCTGCTCCCGCTCGGCGTCGTCCTGTTGACCTCCCTGAAGTCGTCGAAGGAGCTGGCGAACGGCAGCGGAGCCCTGACCTTCCCCGACGACCCGCTCAACTTCCACAACTACGTGACGGCGTTCCAGGACGGCCGGATGCTCGAGGCCTTCGGCAACACGGCCTTCATCCTGGTCTTCGCCATCGGCGGGACGGTACTGATCGGCTCGATGACCGCCTACGCCATCGACCGCTTCACCTTCCGCTTCAAGAAGCTGGTCGTGGCCCTGTTCCTGCTGGCCGCGCTGGTCCCCGGGGTGACCACACAGGTGGCGACCTTCCAGATCGTCAACAGCTTCGGCATGTTCGACACGCTGTGGGCGCCGATCGCGCTCTACATGGGCACGGACATCGTGTCGATCTACATCTTCCTGCAGTTCGTACGGTCCATCCCGATCTCCCTGGACGAGTCGGCCCGCCTCGACGGCGCCAACGCCTTCACCATCTACCGGAAGATCATCTTCCCGCTGCTGAAACCGGCGATCGCGACCGTCGTGATCGTGAAGGGGATAGCCGTCTACAACGACTTCTACATCCCCTTCCTCTACATGCCCTCCCAGGATCTTGGCGTGATCTCGACGTCCCTGTTCCGCTTCCGCGGCCCCTTCGGGGCCCACTGGGAGACGATCTCGGCGGGAGCGATCCTCGTGATCCTGCCGACGCTGATCGTCTTCCTGTCCCTGCAGCGCTACATCTACAACGGTTTCATGCGAGGAGCGACGAGGTGAGGCGCCCCTGAAGCCGCGCACAGCCCGCAGCCGCTACGGCGGCTGAGCAGCCTTGACGAAGTCCGGTGCGGTATCGCGCCCCGTAAGGGGCGCGGGGCTGTGTCGACATGCGGCTCCGCCGCGTGGGCGCGACCGGCCCCCACCGGCCCGCGGGTTCGTCAGCGCGCTTCCAGCGGAGCGCTCAGGCGCCCTTGACGGACAACGCCTCCACCAACACCGGCGCAACCTGCTCCACCTGCCAGGACCGCGCCCCGTACCCAACCAGCGCCGCCCCGACCGACTCGGCGTCGACGACCTTCGGCGGCTCCCAGCAAACACGCCGCACGGTGTCCGGAGTGATCAGGTTCTCCTGAGGCATGTTGAGCTCCTCGGCAAGCGCCGAAACCGCGGAGCGCGCCGCGGAGAGCCGGGCCGCCGCGGCAGGATCCTTGTCCGCCCAGGCCCGCGGCGGCGGAGGCCCGGTCACCGCCTGTCCCGGCTGCGGCAACTGCACGTCGGGAATCGCCTTGGCGCGATCGACGGCCGCCTGCCACTGCTCCAGCTGCCGCCGCCCCATGCGATGCCCGAACCCGTTCAACGCGGCGAGGGCGTGGGCGTTGGCCGGCAGGGAGAGCGCGGCCTCGACAATGGCCGCGTCCCCGAGCACCTTGCCGGGCGAGACGTCCCGGCGCTGTGCGATCCGGTCGCGGGTCTGCCACAGCTCGCGCACCACCGCGAGCTGGCGCCGCCGCCGTACCTTGTGCATCCCGGACGTACGCCGCCACGGGTCCTTGCGGGGTTCCGGCGGCGGGGCCGACGCGATCGCGTCGAACTCCTGCCGGGCCCACTCCAGCTTGCCCTGCCGGTCCAGCTCCTTCTCCAGCGCGTCGCGCAGGTCGACAAGGAGTTCCACGTCCAGAGCCGCGTAACGCAGCCAGGGCTCGGGCAGCGGCCGGGTCGACCAGTCGACGGCGGAGTGGCCCTTCTCCAGGACGAAACCGAGGACGCTCTCGACCATGGCGCCCAGACCGACCCGGGGGAACCCGGCGAGGCGCCCGGCCAGCTCGGTGTCGAACAGCACGGTGGGGACCATGCCTATCTCGCGCAGACAGGGCAGGTCCTGGGTGGCCGCGTGCAGCACCCACTCCACGCCGGACAGCGCCTCGCCCAGGGCGGAGAGGTCGGGACAGCCCACGGGGTCGATCAGCGCGGTGCCGGCGCCTTCGCGGCGCAGCTGCACCAGATAGGCGCGCTGGCCGTAGCGGTAGCCGGACGCGCGCTCGGCGTCGACGGCGACGGGGCCGGAACCGGCGGCGAAGGCGGCGATCACTTCGGCGAGGGAGGCCTCGTCGGCGATCACCGGCGGAATGCCCTCGCGCGGCTCGAGCAGAGGGATCGGCGCCCCGTCAACAGAAGACCCGGCATCGTCCGGAGGGGCGCCTCCGGTGGTTCGCAGTGACGTGGCTGCTGCGGTCTCTTGGGCGTCGGTCACGTGTCAAGGGTATCTGTGTATGGACAGCGCCCGTCGACGGAACGTTCCGTCGACGGGCGCCTCAGGGTCGCAAACCAGTCACGTATCACACGTGTCAGTGAATTCGCGCGGCGGACGCGAGCGGAGAATTCGGTCAGCGGATCGGTCGGTGAACTGGACGAGTCAACTGGATCAGGGCACTCGGTGGGAGCAGTCGGTAGGCGCAGTCGGTCGATGATCGCGGTCGGCGATCGCGATCAGTGGATGATGCCGGTCCGCAGCGCCACCGCGACCATCCCGGCGCGGTCGCCCGTGCCGAGCTTGCGGGCGATACGGGCGAGGTGGCTCTTGACGGTCAGCGCGGACAGGCCCATGGAGACGCCGATCGCCTTGTTCGACTGGCCCTCCGCGACCAGCCGCAGCACCTCGACCTCGCGGCCGGAGAGTTCGCGGTAGCCGCCCGGGTGGCTCGGGGCACCCGGGGGGCGGCGGTGCAGGCGGGCGGCGGCGGAGCCGATGGGGGCGGCGCCCGGTCGGGTGGGGAGCCCGACGTTCGTACGGGTGCCGGTGACGACGTAGCCCTTGACTCCGCCCGCGAGGGCGTTGCGTACGGCGCCGATGTCGTCGGCGGCGGACAGGGCGAGCCCGTTGGGCCAGCCGGCCGCACGGGTCTCCGACAGGAGGGTGAGGCCGGAGCCGTCGGGCAGGTGGACGTCGGCGACGCAGATGTCGCGGGGGTTGCCGATGCGGGGACGAGCCTCCGCGATGGACGAGGCCTCGATGACATCGCGCACACCGAGCGCCCACAGATGACGGGTGACGGTGGAGCGGACGCGTGGGTCGGCCACGACCACCATGGCGGTGGGCTTGTTCGGGCGGTAGGCGACCAGGCTTGCGGGCTGCTCGAGGAGAACGGACACCAGGCCTCCTGGGTGGGGGACGGTACCGGCTGGCGGGGATGAAGCCGGGACGAAAGGTGCTTTCAAGGTCACAGTCGTCTTCGGCACCAAACCCGGCGTCCTTTAGAGAATGATCACGATCTAGTGAGTAACAATCCGTGCAATTCGGACACGCGATCGATCATCCGAAGATCGAATCGTTCCGGTCGGGTTCCATTGAATGCCGGAAAGTGGCCGTATCGACAAAGAGATCACCAAAACGGCCCACGAAACGGGCCAAGGGGGGCAGCGGAGTCAAGCGGGGTCGAGAGGGGCGGGCGTCACCGGGACTGCGGCCCGCGCCGCTGCGGCAACGTCACCACCGACGCGTCGCCCGGGCCGGCCGGCGGCAGGCCCGCGACCTGGGCCAGTAGATCGCACCAGGACGCCAGGTGGCCCGCGGTGTCCGGCACCCCGCCCAGGCCCTCCCGGGGTGTCCAGGAGGCGCGGATCTCGATCTGTGAGGCCGCGGGGCGCGTGGACAGCCCGCCGAAGTAGTGGGAGCTCGCGCGGGTGACGGTGCCACTCGGCTCGCCGTACGCCAGGCCGCGCGCCTGGAGCGCGCCGGTCAGCCAGGACCAGCACACCTCGGGCAGCAGCGGGTCGGCGGCCATCTCCGCCTCCAGCTCCGCGCGCACCAGCGTCACCAGCCGGAACGTGCCCTGCCAGGCGTCGTGCCCGGCCGGGTCGTGCAGCAGCACCAGCCGGCCGTCGGCCAGGTCCTGGTCGCCGTCGACGACGGCAGCCTCCAGCGCGTACGTGAAGGGAGCCAGCCGCTGCGGGGCGGGCGTCGGCTCCACCTCGACCTGCGGACGCAGCCGCGCGGTTCTCAGCGCCTCCACCGCGGCCCGGAAGGGCGGTGGAGCCGTGCTCGTATGCCGGGAGTCCTCCCCGGTGTCCTTCGCCTCGTCCATGTCGCCAGCGCCGTCCGACAGTCGTCCCTGAGCCGCAGCCATGCGGGGAAGATTAAGGGGAACGGGGGCTTCGTGCAGGGCAAGACACCCCCACGGCACCCCGCACCCCGGCGCACGGCACCGCGCACCCCGGCCGGGGGCGGCCCCGACGCCGTGCGAGACTTGCCGTCGTGAGTGCCAACGGAAGCCCCTCGGGCAAGCAGCCGACAGCGACGTACGACAGCCCCTTCCTGAAGGCGTGCAGGCGTGAGCCCGTGCCGCACACGCCGGTGTGGTTCATGCGGCAGGCCGGTCGCTCGCTGCCCGAGTACCTCAAGGTGCGCGAGGGCATTCCCATGCTGGAATCCTGCACGCGGCCCGAGCTGGTGGCCGAGATCACGCTTCAGCCGGTGCGCCGGCACAACGTGGACGCGGCGATCTACTACAGCGACATCGTCGTCCCGCTCAAGGCCATCGGCATCGACCTCGACATCAAGCCGGGCGTCGGCCCCGTCGTCCAGAATCCGATCCGCACCCGCGCCGACCTGGCCCAGCTGCGCGATCTGACCCCCGAGGACGTCAGCTACGTCACCGAGGCGATCGGCCTGCTCACGGCCGAGCTCGGCTCCACCCCCCTCATCGGCTTCGCGGGCGCGCCTTTCACCCTCGCGAGCTACCTCGTGGAGGGCGGTCCGTCGCGCACGTACGAGAACGCCAAGGCGATGATGTACGGCGACCCCGAGCTGTGGGCCGACCTGCTCGACCGTCTCGCGGACATGACGTCCGCCTTCCTCCGGGTCCAGATCGAGGCGGGCGCGAGCGCGGTCCAGCTGTTCGACTCCTGGGCCGGCGCGCTGTCCCCGGCGGACTACCGCCGCTCGGTGATGTCCGCCTCCGCCAAGGTGTTCCAGGCGGTCGAGGAGTACGGCGTCCCCCGTATCCACTTCGGCGTCGGCACCGGCGAACTGCTCGGGCTGATGGGTGAGGCGGGCGCGGACGTCGTCGGCGTCGACTGGCGCGTGCCGCTGGACGAGGCCGCCCGCCGGGTCGGGCCCGGCAAGGCGCTCCAGGGCAACCTCGACCCGACCGTCCTGTTCGCCACCCGCGAGGCCATCGAAACCAAGACGCGCGAGGTCCTCGACGCGGCCGCGAACCTGGAGGGTCACGTCTTCAACCTCGGTCACGGCGTCATGCCCTCCACCGACCCGGACGCGCTGACCCGCCTCGTGGAGTACGTCCACACCCAGACCGCCCGCTGACAGCCCTCACCCCGTGTGCCGGGGCCGTGCCCGCCTGCCGAACAGCAGGCCGCGCGGCTCCGGAGGCGGTGGCGTACCCGGCCGCAGCGGCCAGGCGAGCAGCATCCCGGCGAGGAAGCCGACGATGTGCGCCGCGTACGCCACGGTGCCCGCGTCGGAGACGCCCTCGCCGGACGAGTACACCGCCTGCAGCACGAACCAGAAGCCCAGCACCAGCCAGGCCGGCAGCCGCAGCGGCAGGAAGACCAGGAACGGGACGAGGACCCACACCCTGGCCTTCGGATACAGCACAAGGTAGGCGCCCAGCACCCCCGCGATCGCCCCGGACGCGCCGATCAGCGGGTCGGCCGAGTTGTCGTTGAACAGCGCGAAGCCGTACGAGGCCGCGTACCCGCAGGCCACGTAGAAGAGCGTGAACCGGACGTGCCCCATGCGGTCCTCGATGTTGTTGCCGAAGATCAGCAGGAACAGCATGTTGCCCAGCAGGTGCAGCCAGCTGCCGTGCAGGAACATCGCGGTGAACACGGACACCGGCGGTGACTTGTCGTAGCTCGGCGGACCGACCACGCAGCCCGGGCCCTGCGCGCCGACCCCGACGTCGCCCGTCGGGACGACCCGCGGCAGCTGATGGTGGATCAACTCGCGGGGCACCGCCGCGTAGTGGTCCAGAAAGGCCTGCAGGTGGCAGAGCTGGGCCAGATCGCTGCCGCCCGCCACGGAGCCGGCGATGCCGGGCGTGGACAGGAAGACGACCAGGTTCGCGGCGATCAGCGCGTACGTCACCCAGGGGGTGCGGCGCACCGGGTTCACGTCATGAACGGGGATGACCACAAGGGACTACTGCCCGCGATGCGCCGGGCGAACCGGTGAACGCGGGCGTCCGCACGTGCGTATGTGTCGTCAACCGCCCGCGGTGCGGGGAAGGCGTGACGCGGGGACGACGTGAGGATCAGGCGATGAACGACCGAGTTACTCCTCAGGCCCTGCCCGCGATGCAGGCCATGCCGGACGGCGAGGCGGAGATCTCGCTGGTGGTGCGGCTGCCGTGGGAGGACGTCGCCCGGCTGGGCCAGGAGGCGGGGCGGCTCGCTGCGCAGATGCAGCGGCCGGTGACGCTGGACGAGGCGGTCAGCAACCGGCTGCGGTCCACCAGGCCGGCGGCCGCGCACGCGAGGCCGGCCGGGGAGCAGCCGACCGCCACCACGGCTCCGACCGCCACCACGGCTCTGACGGCCTCCGTGGCCTCCCTGCCGAGGATCAGCGGGACGGCCTGAGCGCTCCGCTGGAAGCGCGGTGAACCCGCGGGCCGGTGGGGGCTGGTCGCAGTTCCCCGCCCCCCCATTTGCCGGTCGGTCTCAGTCGGTACGAACCTTGACCGCGGCCTTGCGGGCGGCAACCAGTACCGGGTCCCACACCGGTGAGAACGGCGGCGCGTAACCCAGGTCCAGGGCCGTCATCTGTTCCACCGTCAGGCCGGCCGTGAGGGCCACCGCGGCGATGTCGACCCGCTTCGCCGCGCCCTCCCTGCCGACGATCTGCACGCCGAGCAGCCGTCCCGTGCGGCGCTCGGCGAGCATTTTCACGGTCATGGGGGAGGAGCCCGGGTAGTAGCCCGCGCGGCTGGTCGACTCGATGGTGACCGTTTCGAACTGGAGGCCGACGCGGCGCGCGTCCTTCTCGCGCAGTCCGGTGCGCGCGATCTCCAGGTCGCAGACCTTGCTGACGGCCGTGCCGACGACGCCCGGGAAGGTGGCGTAGCCGCCGCCGACGTTGCTGCCGATGACCTGCCCGTGCTTGTTGGCGTGGGTGCCCAGTGCGATGTGGCGCTCCTGGCCGGAGACGAGGTCCAGCACCTCCACGCAGTCACCGCCGGCCCAGATGTTCTCGTGGCCGCGCACCCGCATCGCCAGGTCGGTGAGCAGCCCGCCGTGCCCGCCGAGGGGCAGTCCGGCCGCCTTCGCGAGGGCCGTCTCCGGGCGTACGCCGATGCCGAGCACGACCACGTCGGCCGGGTACTCCGCGTCCTCCGTGACCACCGCCCGCACCCGGCCGTCGTCGCCGGTGAGCACCTTGGTGACCTCGGTGTCGTTGACCATGGTGATGCCCAGGCCCTCCATGGCCCGGTGCACCAGCCGGCCCATGTCCGGGTCCAGCGTCGACATGGGCTCCTTGCCGCGGTTGAGGACCGTCACCTCGTAGCCGCGGTTGATGAGCGCCTCGGCCATCTCCACGCCGATGTAACCCGCGCCGACGACCACCGCGCGACGGCCACGCGTGCGTGCCAGGGTGTCGAGCAGGGCCTGGCCGTCGTCGAGGGTCTGTACGCCGTGGACTCCCGGGGCGTCCACGCCCGGCATCTCGGGCCGGATCGGCCGGGCGCCGGTCGCGATCACCAGCTTGTCGTACGACGTCCAGGACTCGGCGCCGGTGTCGACCCCACGCGCGCGTACCCGCTGTCCGGCCACGTCGATCTCCGTGACCTCGGTGCGCATGCGCAGGTCGATGGCGCGCTCGCGGTGCTCCTGGGGCGTACGGGCGATCAGCCGGTCCCGTTCGGTGACGTCGCCGCCCACCCAGTACGGGATGCCGCACGCCGAGTAGGAGGTGAAGTGGCCGCGCTCGAAGGCCACGATCTCCAGTTCGTCGGGGCCCCTGAGACGGCGCGCCTGGGACGCCGCGGACATTCCCGCGGCGTCACCACCGATCACGACCAGTCGCTCTGCCCGAGAGTTCACACGGTTCATGCTCATGCGAACACGCTACGGGGGAGGGCATTTCAGTCCTGCTCAGTCCCTACTCGGTTTCTTGTCAGTCCTACTCAGTTCTGCTCGTTCCTGTTCGGCTCGGCCCGACGCGCCAGCCAGGGCCGGACCAGGCGCAGCCACGCCAGCACGAGCAGCGCCGCGCCCCCCACGAACGGCAGCACCGCGCCGAACGCCACCGCGATCCAGCGCAGCATCGTCACGAACGCGTCCCAGCCGCCCGCCAGCGCGTCCACGAACCCGGGGTCCTCGTCCTTCTTCTCCGCCTTCTTCACCGGCGTCTCGGAGAGGGAGAGCGTGATGGTGGCCATGCTCGTACGGTCCTTCAGGGACGCCTGCTGGGCCAGCAGCGACTCCAGATCGGCCTCGCGGGAGCTCAGTTCGCCCTCCAGGGTGACCACGTCACTGAGCTTGGTCGCCTGGTCCATCAGCTCGCGGATCCGGGCCACGCTGGCCCGCTGCGACTTGACGCGGCTGTCCACGTCGACGACCTGGTCGGTGACGTCCTGGGCCTTCGCGGTGCGCTTCAGGAGCTTGCCCGTGCCCTCCAGGTCGGCGAGGACGTCGTCGTACTGCTCGACGGGCACGCGCAGGACGACCCGGGTCTCCTCGCTGCCCTCCTCGTCCCGGGCGGTGGTCTCGTCGCCGACGTAGCCGCCCGCGTTCTCGGTGGTGGTGCGGGCCGCGTCGAGGGCCTTCGGTACGTCCTTGACCTGCACGGTCAGGGAGGCGGTGCGGATGATGTGGCTCGCGGAGATCTTGGGCGGCGTGGTGGCCTTCGAGCCGGAGGCCCGGCCGCTGTCCGCGGCACCCTCCTGAGCCTGCGGCCCCGCGGCGGCCTTGTCGGCGGAGCTGCCGCCCATGTCGTCCGCGCCGGCACTGCATCCCGCGAGGGCGAGGGCGGAGGCGAGCAGGAGCCCGGCCAGGGCCTGGGCGGGGCGTCGGGCGGAACGTGGTGTGGAGCGTCGTGCGTGCATGCGGTCTCCCCCGGGTCGTGACGACTGACGTTCCTTCGACGCCGGGGCGGGCCGGAAGGTTGGGGTCAGACGGTCGCGATGCGGTCACGGTCAGGACTCGTGGAGGACACCGGGGGCCCGGCGGGAGTGTCAGTGCGGTCTGAGAGAGTGAGGACATGAGCACAACGGGTACGAGCACGGGGCATGTCGTCGTCATCGGAGCCGGGATCGCGGGGCTGGCCGCCGCCCACCGGCTGCTGGAGCGGGGCGCGCGCGTGACCGTGCTGGAGGCGTCCGACCGGGTCGGCGGCAAGCTGCTGCCGGGCGAGGTCGCGGGCGTGCGCGTCGACCTGGGCGCCGAGTCGATGCTGGCCCGCAGGCCGGAAGCGGTGGCTCTCGCGCGCGAGGTGGGTCTCGCGGACCGCCTCCAGCCGCCGGCCACCGCGACGGCCTCGATCTGGACCCGTGGTGCCCTGCGCCCCATGCCCAAGGGGCATGTGATGGGCGTCCCCGGCACCGCATCGGCGCTGACCGGCGTCCTGTCCGACGAGGGCCTCGCGCGCATCGACCGCGACGCGGACCTGCCGCGCACCGAGGTCGGCGACGACGTGGCGGTGGGGGAGTACGTGGCGGCCCGGCTCGGCCGCGAGGTCGTCGACCGTCTCGTGGAACCCCTGCTGGGCGGGGTCTACGCGGGCGACGCCTACCGCATCTCGATGCGCTCGGCCGTCCCACAGCTGTTCCAGGCCGCGCAGACGCACGACTCGCTGACGGAGGCGGTCCGTGAGATCCAGGCGAAGGCGGCGGCGAACCAGCAGACCGGGCCGGTATTCATGGGCATCGCGGGCGGCGTGGGCCAACTCCCGCTCGCCGTCGCGGAGTCCGTGCGGGCGCGGGGCTGCGAGATCCGCCTGAACAGCCCGGTGCGCGGCCTGCGTCACACCGGCGACGGCTGGGAGGTCCTGGTCGACGACCGGGTCGAGGAGGCCGACGCCGTGGTCGTCGCCGCCCCCGCCCGCGACGCCGCCCACTTGCTGAGCGAAGAGTCCCCCGGGGCCGCCGCCGAACTGCGCACCGTCGAGTACGCCTCCATGGCCCTCGTCACCCTTGCCTACCGCCGCGGTGACGCCGCCCTCCCCGAAGGCAGCGGCTTCCTCGTCCCGCCCGTCGACGGGCGCACCATCAAGGCGTCGACGTTCGCCTCGCAGAAGTGGGGCTGGATCGCCGACGAGGACCCGGACGTGATCGTGCTGCGCACCTCCGTGGGGCGGTACGGCGAGACCGAGATCCTCCAGCGTGACGACGCCGGCCTCGTGGACGTCTCCCGGTACGACCTGAAGGCGGCCACCGGGCTCGACGCCACCCCCCTGGAAACCCGCGTCACCCGTTGGACCGACGGCCTGCCCCAGTACCCCGTCGGCCACCACGCGCGCGTGGCCCGGATCCGCGAGCACGTGGCCAAGATCCCGGGACTGGCCGTGTGCGGCGCGGTGTACGACGGTGTCGGCATCCCGGCGTGCATCGCGAGCGCGTACGCGGCGGTGGATCAGCTGGACGGTGACCTGCGGGCTGTGCAGGAGCTCACCGCCAACCCGGTGCAGAGTCTGCACGGCGGAGCGGGAGAATAGCCCCATGAGTGACGATGCCCCCATCACCGAGTCCGGCAGGATCCCGAACAAGGGCAAGCTGGCCAAGGACCTCAACGAGGTCATCCGCTACACCCTGTGGTCCGTCTTCAAGCTGAAGGACGTGCTGCCCGAGGACCGCGCGGGTTACGCCGACGAGGTCCAGCAGCTGTTCGACCAGCTCGCCGCCAAGGACGTGACCATCCGCGGCACCTACGACGTGTCCGGCCTGCGCGCCGACGCCGACCTCATGATCTGGTGGCACGCCGAGACAGCCGACCAGCTCCAGGAGGCGTACAACCTCTTCCGCCGGACGAAGCTGGGCCGCGCCCTGGAGCCGGTGTGGTCGAACATGGCGCTGCACCGCCCCGCCGAGTTCAACCGCTCGCACATCCCGGCGTTCCTCGCGGACGAGACGCCCCGCAACTACGTGAGCGTCTACCCCTTCGTGCGCTCCTACGACTGGTACCTGCTGCCCGACGAGGACCGCCGCCGCATGCTCGCCGACCACGGCAAGATGGCCCGCGGCTACCCGGACGTGCGCGCCAACACGGTCGCCTCGTTCTCCCTCGGTGACTACGAGTGGCTCCTGGCCTTCGAGGCCGACGAGCTGTACCGCATCGTCGACCTCATGCGCCACCTGCGCGCCTCCGAGGCCCGCATGCACGTCCGCGAGGAGGTCCCGTTCTACACGGGCCGTCGCAAGGACATCGCCGAGCTGGTCGCGGGCCTCGCCTGATCACCTCCTGATCAGCGTTTCACCGGCCGGCTACGGCTACGGCTTCGGTTCCGGGTGCGGTGCGCAGGACGCGTGCCGCGCCGGGAGCCGGCCCTCCAGCAGATACGCGTCCAGGTGGCCGTTGACGCAGGCGTTGGGGCCGCCCCCGACGCCGTGCGTGCCGGCGTCCCGCTCGGTCACCAGCACCGAGCCCGCCAGCCGCCGGTTCAGTTCCAGTGCGCCGTCGTATGGCGCGGCCGCGTCCCGTTCGGCGGCCAGGATCAGCGTCGGCGGCAGTTCGCCCGGCCCGGTCCGCACATCCAGCGGCCGCTGCCGGGCCACCGGCCAGAAGGCGCACGGCAGGTTCGCCCACACGTTGTCCCAGGTCTCGAAGGGCGCCACGCGCGCGAGGCGCGTGTTGTCGCGGTCCCACACGTTCCAGTCCGTCGGCCAGGGGGCGTCGTTGCACTCCACGGCCGTGTAGACGGCGTTCGAGTTCTCCGCCTCGGCCGCCGACTCCGTGACCGGCTCCGCCTGCTCGATCAGCGGCTTCGGGTCGCCCTTGAGATACGCCGACAGCGCCTCGGCGCGCGACGGCCAGTAGTCGTCGTAGTACCCGGCCATGAGGAACGCGCTCTGCAGCTGCCCGGGGCCGATCTTCCCGCCGGCCGGCTCGGCGGCCAGCCGCGTCCGCGCCTTCTCGTAGCTGCCCGCCACCGCCTCGGCCGTCGAGCCGAGGCCGTACACGTCGTCGTGCCGGGCGATCCACTCCCGGAAGTCCGCCCAGCGGTCCTCGAAGGCCGCCGACTGGGCGAGGTTGTTGCGGTACCAGACCTGCTCGGGGGCGGGGTTCACCGCCGCGTCGAACACCATGCGGCGTACGTGCGAGGGGAACAGGGTCGCGTACAGCGACCCGAAATAGGTGCCGTACGAGGCGCCCATGAACGTCAGCTTCTGCTCGCCCAGCGCGGCGCGCAGGACGTCCAGGTCGCGGGCGTTGTTGAGGGAGGTGTAGTAGCGCAGCGCGCTGCCGGACCGCTTGGCGCAGCCGCTCGCGTACGCCTTCGCCTGCGCGATGCGCTGCCGCTTGTAGGACTCCGAGGGGTGAGTCGGCGCCGACGAGGGCCCCTTGAAGAGGTTCTCGGGGTCCTGGCAGGACAGGGGCGCGGAGCGGCCGACCCCGCGCGGCGCGTATCCGACCAGGTCGTAGGCGGCCGCGATGCGCTTCCACTCCGGGACCGTGCCGACCAGCGGGAAGTACATGCCGGAGCTGCCCGGGCCGCCCGGGTTGTAGACCAGGGCGCCCTTCCGGGGCACCCGGCGCTTGCTGTTGTGCGGATCGCTGTGTGTGGCCGGCACCCGGCTGACGGTGAGGTTGATCTGCTTGCCGTTGGGGTGCGCGTAGTCGAGCGGGACGCTCACCGTGCCGCACTGGAGGTTGCCGGGTGCGTCCATCTCCTTGGTGCACGCGCCGAACTTGATGCCGGCCTCGGCAGCCCGCGCGGCGGCCACCACGGTGCCGTTCCGCTCCGCCACCGCGCCCGGGGCGCCGGAGCTGCCCCCGGCCGGAGTGGCGGTGAGGGCGGTCAACAGGAACGACCCGGCGGCCGAATAGACGACGGCTGCTCTCATCGCTGATCCCTTCGGTGCATGATTGCGACAAAAGGGATGTTTCGTTGGGGTGTAGGGGAAGGCAAGCACCGTCTGCCGGTGTCGGCGCCAATGCTTCCGTGCGCCCCCCCGCGGGGCGCACACGCCCGCCTGTCAGTCGTGCCAGTACTACGCGCGCTGTTCGAAGGCCGCCCGCAGTTCCGGCTCGCCGATGGCGCGGACGCCGCGCACGGCGACGGAGGTGAGGTACGTACGGTCGTCGCCGACGCCGCCGGTGCGCTGTGCCAGGGCGCCCAGCAGCCGCTGCCCCGCCGGGGAGGCCCAGCGCGAGTACGGGTGGACCTCGACCCGCGCGATGGCCAGGCAGCTCAGCGTGAGGGCGAGGGGCAGCGCGAACCAGAGGGCGACCAGGGTGCGCGGCATGTCCGGCTGAGCCGGCATCGACAGCGCGATGGCGCCCAGCGCCAGGACGAACAGCGCGGCGGCCCGCACCTGGCGGACCCCCGCCGCCACCGTCGTACGCGCCCCGTCGGGCACCGCCAGACCCGCGCTCACCAGTCGGTCGGCGAGGGTGCGCACCGCGTCGGCGGCGGCTGCGCCGGCCCGCACAGGGGCGATACGGGACTGCCCCTCGGGCCCGATGGCCCCTATGACGGACCGCTCGATGTCGTCCCGCCCGCGCGGATCGACGACGGTCGCCCACCCGGTGTGCGCGAGCAGCAGCCGGCGCTGGCGCGCCATCGACACCAGCGTCAGCTCGGCGACCCGGACGGGGCCGCCGGACAGGAACGCGGCCTCGTACAGCGTCAGATCGTGTGTCAGGCCCGCATCCGCGTCGACGGCGGCCGCACGGACGGCGGCCAGGCACAGCCGCGTGCACGCCGTAGCGGCCACGGCCCAGGCCAACAGCATGAAGAGGACCCAGAACATGCCGTGTTTCTATGCCAAAGGCACCGGGAGACGCCATGCCCTGTTCATAATCCGGACGGAGCGTTGCCGGTATGTGACGTTCCGCCTGGTGGCCGACGCTCGGTGCCGGGGCTCAGGAACTCCCCTCCGGTGGCGGGCTGGAGGCGGCCGGCGGGAGTGAGTAACTCGGGGAGGGGGTCGGCGTCGGCGCCAGCGGGACGGCCGGGACCGGGTCGGTCGTCGGACCGGGCGGCGCCGGGGAGTTGGTGATCGGCGGGGTGCTGGTGGCGGCCATGTCCCGGGCCAGGGCGTCGAAGTCGACGTACCCGGTGGCCTCCAGCACCTTGATGTGGTCCAGCACGGTCGTGTTGGCGTCGTCGGCCAGGTCGCGCACCAGCGAGTTGCGCGTACTGGCCCGCACTTGGGCCACGAGCGAGAACACCCTGCCGTGCGCGAGCCGCAGGATGTTGGCGAACCTGCGGTCGTAGTCCGTGCCCTGCGCCGCGTCCAGCTCCTTCAGCCAGCCCTGCTGTTGGTCGTTGGGTTCGTTGGGCAGCGCGAGACCCAGCCGTGAGGCGACGTCACGCACCCGCTCGTCCAGATACGTGTGCCCCTCGACGAGGTGCTGACCGGCCGTCCGTACGGCTTGTGTGGTGCCCTTCTGCTGCGCCTGCTCGCCCGCGGGCAGCTCCCACAGGCCGGCCAGCCGGACCTTCGTGATGAACTCCCGGTCGAGACCGGACAGGGGCCCGTACCGCGTCGACACGGTCTGGGCGTTGAGCACGTCCACGCCGGTCCCGGACCGGTCGGCGTACGACCAGATCGGGAAGATCAGCGCGAAGAGGGTCGCCGTCAGACCGGTGATGATGAGTCCGGTGCCACTGAATATGCCTCTGCCGTTGACGGGGGGTCGCGGTCGCATGGTGCCTCCTGGTGCGGCACCGCACGCTAATGGGCTTCGGGTGCGGGGTTGGCATATTACTGCGGGGTCTGCGCCAACTTCCGTACGGGGGCGAAGCGTTGCATCGGGGATATTGGGGGCGAATGGGGGAGCTCGGGTGGGGTGCATAGGGGGCTGACCGGAGCGAAACGGTCGCCTGGGCGCGATGACCGGCGTCAGGTGTTAAACCCAGCACACTCCGGGACGTAGACCTGGTTCACCGTCGGCTCAGCGGGCGGCGCAGCACCTGACGTGTCGCGCGGGCGAGCCGTACCCCCGGCCGGGCGGAGCGCGGCGCCGGACCCGACCGCTCCAGCCACCACTCCCGCAGCTCCCGCCGGGTCCGCCCCTCCGCCAGTCGGCCGCCCAGCAGCAGCTGCTCCACGAAGTCCAGCGCGTCGCGCCGGTAGCCGCCGGTCATCGGATGCCGCTGGGCGTAGGCGAGGAACGCGGGCCGGTACCCGCCGCCCAGGATCTCGGGCAGCTCCGGCGCGACCTTCGCCACGACATCCGCCCGCTTCCCGGCCAGGGCCCGCGCCTGCACCCCCAGCCGCACCCGGTCGAACCCCTCCGGCGCGGGCGTCCCGGCGACCAGCGAGGACAGCAGCGCGGCCTGGGCGAGGGCGAGGCGCTGACGGGCGGGGTCGGTGGGGGCGGCGGGCTCGGCGGGGGCGGTGGGGGCGGTGGGGGCGGTGGCCGACCGGGCTCGGGCGGGCTCGCGGGTGGGAGCGGCCTGCCCCTGCTCCTTCTCCAGCGCGTCGCGAATCGCCCCCAACTCCCGCTCCAGCTCCGCCGCGTCCGGGAAGTTCTCGTCCCGCTCCAGCAACACGCCCGGAGGTGACACCCGGGACGCGAGGTCGGTCAGGATGTCCAGGACCGGCCCGGGCACGGGGTGGGCGTGGCTGTCGTGCCAGACGCCGTCCCGTTCGAAGCCGCCCGCGACATGGACGTAGGCGATGGCCTCCAGGGGGAGCTCGGCGAGCGCGTCGGCCGGGTCCTCGCCCCGGTTGACGTGGTTGGTGTGCAGGTTGGCCACGTCGATGAGGAGCTTCACGCCGGTGCGGTCGGCCAGCTCGTACAGGAACTGTCCCTCGGTCATCTCCTCGCCCGGCCAGGAGATCAGCGCGGCGATGTTCTCGACGGCGAGCGGCACGGGCAGCGCGTCCTGCGCGATGCGGACGTTCTCGCACAGCACGTCGAGGGCGTCCCGGGTGCGCGGGACGGGCAGCAGGTGGCCGGCCTCCAGGCGCGGGGAGGCCGTCAGCGGCCCTCCCGCCCGTACGAACGCGATGTGCTCGGTGACCAGTGGCGAGCCCAGCGCCTCGGCCCGCTCGGCGAGGGCGGTCAGCCGTCCCTCGTCGGGGCGGTCGGCGCCGCCGAGGCCCAGTGAGACGCCGTGCGGGACCACGGTCACCCCGCGCTCGCGCAGCCGACACAGCGAGGCGGGGAGGTGGCCGGAGCACAGGTTCTCCGCCACGGCCTCAACCCACTCGATGCCCGGCATGCGCTCCACGGCGTCGGCGATCTCCGGCCGCCAGCCGATCCCCGTCCCGAGTCGCTCCATGGTGCCCTCCCTCGTCGTGACGGGGGTATGGCCCCGGCACCCGGCCGCGAACCCCGCTCCGCACGCTTTCAGAGCAACATTTGAGGTTCTGCCTGGCCTGCCCGGGATCGGCGCAGGGGGGCCGGTCGGGCCGGTCGGGCCGGCGGTGGAGGCGTTCGCGGTGTTGTCGGCGTTGGAGGCCGTCAGCCCTTGAGTGCCACCCCGCCGAAGCTGTCCACGTCCCGGCGCTCGTCCGGGCCGGCCGGGCCCGACCGCCACTCCGCGACCGGGACCAGACCCGGCTCAAGGAGCTCGAAACCGTCGAAGAAGCGGGCCAGTTGGTCCGGGGTGCGGTTGATCCGCGGGTTGTCGCTCGCCTCGTTCCAGCGCTCGACCATGGCGCGCATCTCCGCCGTGTGGAACATCTCCGTGCTGTCGCAGAACACGAGGTGACTGCCGGCCGGCAGGGCCTGCTTGAGGCGCTCCACCATCGCGTACGCGCCGTCGTCGGGCACGTGCGCGGCGATGCCCAGCAGCATCAGCGCGACGGGCTTGCCGAAGTCCAGCGTGCTCTCGGCGGCGCGCAGGATGGTCTCCGGTTCGCGCAGATCGGCGTCGATGTAGTCGGTGGTGCCCTCGGGGGTGCTGGTGAGCAGGGCGTGGGCGTGGGACAGCACCACCGGGTCGTGGTCGACGTACACGATCCGCGCCTCGGGGGCGATGCCCTGGGCGACCTCGTGCGTGTTGTCGAGGGTGGGCAGGCCCGTGCCTACATCGAGGAACTGCCGGATCCCGGCCTCCGCGGCCAGGTAGGTGACGGCGCGCTTCAGGAACGCCCGCTGGGCGCGCGCGATGTCGACGATCTCGGGGTTCACCTGCCGGATCTGGTCACCGACCTGGCGGTCGATCTCGTAGCAGTCCTTTCCGCCCAGCCAGTAGTTCCAGATGCGTGCCGAGTGCGGCACGTTGCTGTTGATCAGCGGACGGTCGAGCGGCATGACATCTCCCCGGGGTCCGAACGGCCTTGCGTATCCCGCGTGTTGTGCCTCTCACCGTAGCCCCATGATCCGAAACCGGCGACGGCAGGGCGCGACGGCAGGCCGGCGCAGGGCGTCATGGCCGGGCGGCCGCAGGGCACCACGGCCCGGCTACCGCAAGGCAGGATGCTCGGCGATCACCGTGCAACTGCCCGGCGCGATCTCTGTGAAGCCCGCATCCCGCACCAACGGCAGCCCGCTGCCCACCAGTTCGCGCCAGCGCACGGGGTCCGCGGTGCGCACGGAGAGGGGGAACCCTGCGTCGCGCCAGGCGTCCCGCTCCTCGTCCGACAGCTCCCACCAGGCGAGTTGGGCGCCGTGCCCGGCCTGGGCCATCGCCTTGCCCGCCGACATCTCCACGTCCGGGTTCAGCCACAGCACTGGCGTGCCGGGGTCGGCCCCGGCCGGCAGTTCCGGGTCGTCGAGGTCGGTGCCGGAGACCTGGAGCTTCGCCAGCTCCTTGGGCCAGCCGTCCAGCGGGACCGGCGGAAACACCCGTACCTCCGCGGACTTCCCCGTGACCGTGATCCCGGGCAGCGACTCGGCCCGGCGCCATTCGGAGCCGCGTGCCCGCCGTACGACCTTGCGGATGCGGGCGTCCTGCCAGTCCCGGACCGCCTGGGCCCACGGGCCGTCGCCGGTCGACCGTTCGTCGTTCAGCATCACCAGCACCGCCCGGGCCGCGGTCTCCAGTGCGTCCGTACGGGCGGGCGGCGCGGCCCGCTCGATCCGCACCACCAGCGGCAGGACGAACTGGGGCGCCTGGTCGCGCGCGCTGGGCTCGGACCGGAAAGGGCTGTCATTCAGGGGCGTCGGATCATGGCTCACGACACTCAACCTTAAGGGGCACGAGAAGATGCCCCCACGGAACGCGATCTACGGCGGGAGAACGTGGGCCGCCGCTACGGCTCACGCGGCCCCTGGCGTGGTCACGGCAGCGACCGTCGCCGTGACGCTGATCAGCGATCCGGTGAGCACCGACCACCGCACCCGGGGCCCCCGCTGTCCGCGGCCGGTGCCGGGTTCCTCGCCGTCCTGGTCGGCGCCCTGCTCGGCACGGCCGTCGGGGCGCTCACCGCCTGGCCGGTGCTGCGCTCGCCCTGACGGGCGGTCCCCGCGCTGCTGCCGGCGCTGGTGGTGACGGGCTCCCCGGCGCAGGCGGCGGTCGGCGGCCTGGTCGACGGCTCGCAGTCCGGGAAGGTGCCGGTGTCCCCGCTGCCGCTCGCCGCCGCCGTCCTGCTCACGGCGGCGGCGACGGCCGCGACCCGCGCGCTCACCTCCCAACAGGTCGCCCTGAAGCGCCCTACCCCGCTCAGCCCGAGCACGCGGTGCGCTGCGCCTCCTGCCCCCCGGCTCGGCTTCGCTCGAGCGGGGGGACCCCCATCGCGTACGGCGGGCCGTCGGCCTTCGGCGGCCCGGTCGCGTCGATGAGGCAGTACGAGTCGTCGCTGTCGCCGCTCACACGTCCAGCCTCCGAGGGTCACCGCCGCCCGTCGGCGGCCCCGATCAGCTGGGACACCTTCACGAACCGGAAGCCCTTCTTGCGCAGCTCGGGCACGATCGTGCGTACGGCCTGCTCGGTCACCGGGGCGGCGCTGCGCGTGCAGTGCATGACGACGACGGACCCGGGCTTCACGCCCTCCAGGACCTGCCGGGCCACGGCGTCGGCGTCCGTCGCGAACGCGTCCCCGCTCACCACGTCCCACTGCACCGCGGTGACTCCGGTGGCGCTCAGCGCGCGCAGCGCCTGCTGGTCGTAACAGCCCCCGGGGAAGCGGAAGTACGGCATCGCGTGCGGCACCCCCGCCTTGCGGAAGGCGTCGTACGCCCGCTCC
Source organism: Streptomyces sp. NPDC002088 (assembly GCF_040296605.1). Taxonomy (NCBI): domain Bacteria; kingdom Bacillati; phylum Actinomycetota; class Actinomycetes; order Kitasatosporales; family Streptomycetaceae; genus Streptomyces; species Streptomyces sp. NPDC002088. The sequence goes on from NZ_JBEOXO010000017.1 coordinate 104,495, forward strand.
ACCTCCGCCCGCATCCGGTCGTCGGACACGGTCGGCAGGCCGTAGCAGTCGGCGGTGAAGGCGTAGTGGCTGTAGGAGTGGTTGGCGATCTCGAACAGCGGGTCCCGCCCGATCGACCGGGCCTGGACCGGGTACTCCTCGGCCCACCGCCCCGTCATGAACACGGTGGACGGTACCTTCAGCGTCCGCAGCGTCGCGATCAGCTGCGGATTGTCGAACCGCTCGCCCGCCGCGGCCCGCGGTCCCTCGTCGGCGGTCATGTCGGCGTCGAAGGTCAGCGCGACGGTCTTGTCCGGCGTGCGCGGGCCGTTCTTGAAGACGGGGGTGAGGCCGGCGGGGCCGGGGGCGAGGGTCGGCGGCCGGGACGCGGCGGCGGAGGGGGCCGGGTGGGCCGAGGGCGGGGCGTGGTGGGCGGTCTGGGTGGTGCCGCAGGCGGCGAGGGCGGCGGCGAGGGCGCAGACGGCGGTGGTGCGGCGTACGGGAGCGATCACGACCTGATGATATGAGGAGGAAATACGCAAATCGGACTAAATGTCCACGTCTTTATGTCGAAGTCACCCGGCTGGGCCTCGCGCCTGCCGTGCGGGCCGAGTGGTCTCCAGCAGCCGTCTCCTGCACTCCGCCACATCGAAGTCCGCCTTCGGGTACTGCGGATCCAGCGCCTCCAGATGCTCCAGGAGCAGCTTGCTGACCGCCCAGTTGCGGTACCACTTGCGGTCGGCCGGGATCACGAACCAGGGCGCGTACGGCGTCGAGCAGCGCTCCAGGGCGATCTCGTACGCCTCCTGGTACGCGGGCCACAGCGCGCGGTCGTCGATGTCGCCAGGGGTGAACTTCCAGTGCTTGTCGGGATTGTCGAGGCGATTGAGCAGACGGCGGCGCTGCTGGTCGTAGGAGATGTGCAGGAAACACTTGATCACGGTCACGCCGTCGTCGGCCAGGGACCGCTCGAAGCGGTTGATCTCGTCGTAGCGGCGCTCGATTTCGGGGAGCGGGGCCAGCGCGCGCACGCGGGCGATGAGGACGTCCTCGTACTGCGAGCGGTCGAAGATGCCGAGTTCGCCCGCGACCGGGAGCGCCTTCTCGATGCGCCAGAGGAAGGAGTGCGCGCGTTCCTCCGGGGTGGGCGCCTTGAACGCGCGGATCCGGCAGCCGGAGGGGTTGAACAGACCGATCACGTGTTTGACCGTGCCGCCCTTGCCGCTGGTGTCCATGCCCTGGAGGACCAGCAGCACCCGGCGGTGGTCGCCGGCCGTGCTCGCCGCCCACAGGCGTTCCTGGAGGCCGGCCAGGCGTTCGCCCATCCGGGCGGTGGCCGCGAGCCCCGCGGCCTTGTCACCGGGGCCGCCCGGGGTCGCATCGGCGTCGTACGCGGCCAGGTCGACGCGCCCGTCCCCCCGCACGCGCAACAGCTCACGGAGGCCGGACGTGTCGCCCGGCCCGGCCGGTTTCCCGGCCTTCGGCTTCGAACCGTTCCCGGCCACGGCGCACCCCTTCCGGTCCTGTACCTCGATCGTGCGCCGAGGCACCGGGGTGCGCCAGCCGCCGGTGGCGTGCGCTACCTACTCCACGGTCCCGTCACCGCGAAGGTCGTCCCGGGCGTGTAGCAGTTGACGTACATCGTCTCGCCGTCGAGCGAGAAGGTGACGCCGGCGAACTCGCCCCATTCCGGAGCCTCCGGTGTGCCGATGTTCTGGGTGCCGCGGGCCATTGCGTACACCTCGCCCCGCCGGGTGACGCCGAACACGTGCTGGGCGCCGTTGCCGTCCTCGCAGACCATCAGGCCGCCGCTGGGGGCGAGGCAGATGTTGTCCGGGGACTCGCCGGGGAGCTGGACGTCGGTGGCCGGGCCGAAGACGACGACGAGGGTCAGGCGGCGGCGCGCCGGGTCGTAGCGCCAGATCTGGCCGTAGTGGTCGGCCGCAGAGCCGTCCGCGCTGCGGGCGAAGGACGACACGAAGTACACGCAGGTCCCGCCCCAGTAGCACCCCTCCAGCTTCTGGGCATGGGTGATGCCCTTCGGGCCGAAGTCCTGGAGGCGCACGGGGGTTTCGGCGGCGAGCGGGTCCGGTACGTCCACCCACTCGACGCCGTCGAAGGAGGCGCCCGTCTCCTGGATGGGGGACAGGTCGGGTACGCCGGGGACGCGCATCGCCTGCAGGCGGCCGCCCGCGCGCAGGGAGCCCACGCCGGCCAGGGGCCTGGCGGGCAGGAAGCGGTAGAAGAGGCCGAAGGGCTTGAGGAACGCGTCCTCGGTCTCGTAGACGATGCCGCGCTTCGGGTCGACCGCGATCGCCTCGTGCTGGAAGCGGCCCATCGCGGTCAGCGGTACGGCTCCCGTGCGGTGCGGGTCGGCCGGATCGACCTCGAAGATGAAGCCGTGGTCCTTGGTGTAGCCGTTGGTGCCCGCCTTGTCCTCGGTCTCCTCGCAGGTCAGCCAGGTGCCCCACGGGGTGGGCCCGCCCGCGCAGTTGACGGCGGTACCGGCGATCGCGACCCGCTCGGACAGGACATCGCCCCGCGCGTCCAGCGTCAGGGCCGTACAGCCGCCCTTGCCGGCCGGGTCGTAGGTGAGGCCCTCGACCGTCGGGACGGCGAACTTCGCGGTGGGGCGGTTCTCGTGGTTGCGGACCAGGTGGACGCGACCGTGCCGGCCGGCCAGGGCGGTCATGCCGTCGTGGTTGGAGGGGACCCGGCCCTCGCCGGAGCGGAGCTCGTCGCCCTCGCGGGAGAGGACCCGGTAGCGGAATCCTTTCGGCAGGTCGAGCAGTCCGTCCGGGTCCGGCACGAGCGGGCCGTAGCCGCTGTTGCCCAGGGGCTGTGCGGCGGCCGTACCCGCGAAGAGTTCGGACAGGGCTCCGGCGAACGCGATGCCCGCTCCCAGGGCACCGCTACGGGCGAGGACTCGACGTCGGGTTGTGGCGCGACCGGTTTCGGTCATGGGGCAGCAACCTTCCTGCTGGCGGACAGGAGACTGTGACCCCGCTGTGTTTATCACTCCACGCGCGTCCCCGGAACCACGCGTGTTGCATGTGTCACTGCTCGACGGGTGGTGGCGGTGGTGGTGGCGGTGCTGCTGCCGACGGCTGCTGCTGGGCCTTCTCCAGGAAGCGCAGCAGCTCCACCGGGAAGGGGAGCACGAGCGTGGAGTTCTTCTCGGCGGCGACCGCCACCACCGTCTGCAACAGCCGCAGTTGCAGCGCGGCGGGCTGCTCGGACATCACCCCGGCGGCCTCCGCCAGCTTCTTGGACGCCTGGAGTTCGGCGTCCGCGTTGATGATCCTGGCCCGCCGCTCGCGGTCGGCCTCGGCCTGCCGGGCCATGGAGCGCTTCATCGTGTCCGGCAGGGACACGTCCTTGATCTCGACGCGGTCGATCTGCACGCCCCAGCCGACGGCCGGACTGTCGATCATCAGCTCCAGGCCCTGGTTGAGCTTCTCCCGGTTGGACAGCAGGTCGTCCAGGTCGCTCTTGCCGATGATGGACCGCAGCGAGGTCTGCGCCATCTGCGAGACGGCGAAGCGGTAGTCCTCGACGTTGATGATCGCGGCCGGCGCGTCGACGACTTTGAAGTACACGACCGCGTCGACCCGTACGGTCACGTTGTCGTGGGTGATGCCCTCCTGGGCCGGAATCGGCATCGTCACGATCTGCATGTTGACCTTGCGCAGCCGGTCGACCGCCGGAATCACCATCGTGAACCCCGGCTCACGCACCTCACGGATCGCCCGTCCGAGCCGGAAGACCACTCCGCGCTCGTACTGTTTGACGACCCGCGCCGCCGCAGCGGCGTACACCACGCCGGCGGAACCGACCGCCGCGGCCGCCGTCAGCAGCTCCTCGAGCATGTCGACCTCCTTCAGCAGAGGCCAGAGATATCTGCTCTTGCAACGATATGCCCGGCGTCCGGTCCGGGGCCACGCCCCGCGCCCCGGACCGACGCCGGGCGCAGCTCAGGCCGCGGTCACCTTCACCGGCTCGGTACCGGCTGCACTGTGCCGCTCGGCCCAGCTCTCCAGTGCCGTACGGCAGGCGTGGTCCAGGTGGTGCAGCCCGGACAGATCCAGCTCGACCGGGCGGTCCTGGGGGAGCGCCTCCAGGCTGTCGAGTATCTTCGGCAGCCGCAGGAAGGTCACGTTGCCCGACAGGTACGCCTGGACGGGTCCGGCGCCCTTGTCGACGACCTCCAGCCTGATGTGCGAGGCCTCCCAGGCGGCCTTGACGACGGCCAGCGCGAGACCGATGAGTACGCCCTCGAACATGCTGATCGCGACGATCGACACGGCGGTGACGATCAGGACCAGCGCCTCGCCGCGGTGCTCACGCCACAGCGCGGCGATCTCCCGTACGGGGATGAGTTTGGCGCCGGCGTGCACCAGGATGCCCGCGAGGGCCGGGATCGGGATGTAGGCGAGCACGTCCGGCAGCAGCGCGGCGAACAGCAGCAGCCACAGGCCGTGCAGCACCCGGGACGCCTTCGTCCGGGCGCCCGCCTGGACATTGGCTGCGCTGCGCACGATCACGGCGGTCACCGGCAGCGCGCCGAGCACACCGCACACCGCGTTGCCCGCGCCCTGCGCCATCAGCTCTTTGTCGTACGCGGTGCGCGGCCCGTCGTGCAGCCGGTCCACGGCCGCCGCGCTGAACAGCGACTCGGCGGACGCGATCAGCGTGAAGGCGACGATCGTGCCGAGCAGGCCGACGTGCGTGAGGTCGCCGAAGGCGTCCAGGGACGGCGGCTGGATCGAGCCGAGCAGGCCCTTCACCTCGACGGTGGCCACCGGCAGGTCGAGCAGCACGGCGGCCAGGGTCGCCAGGCCGACCGCGGCCAGCGGACCGGGGACGATGCGCACCCGCCGCGGCACGCGTTTCCACAGCACGAGTACGGCGACGGTGCCGGCGCCGAGCGCGAGCGAGGCCAGTGCCGTGGTGTTCCCGACGGCGTCCACGAACGCCTCGGGCAGCCCGGCTATCTTGCCCGGGCCGGACTCCGGGGCCTTGGCACCGATCACCGAGTACAGCTGTCCGGCGATGAGCACCAGTCCGATGCCGGCCAGCATGCCCTCGACGACCGAGACCGAGATGGCCCGGAACCAGCGCCCCAGCTTCAGGGCGCCCATGAGGATCTGAAGCGCGCCCGTGGCCAGCACGATCACGCCGAGCACGGGCAGTCCGAACTCCCGCACGGCTTCGTAGACCAGCACGGTCAGCCCCGCCGCCGGGCCGGACACCTGGAGGCTGCTGCCCCGCATCAGCCCGGTGACGATGCCGCCCACGATGCCGGTGACCAGCCCGAGCCCGGCCGGCACGCCGGAGGCTACGGCCACGCCGACGCACAGCGGCAGCGCGACCAGGAAGACGACGAGGGAGGCGGCGAAGTCCTGCTTGAGATGCGGGAACCTGGCCGGGGTCAGGTACTTGCTCATGGCGGCGCTCACAGCGACTCGAAGGCGTCGGTGTCCGCGCGGTGTTCGCGTACGGCCCCGGTGTGCACCTCGTAGTACCAGCCGCGCAGCCGCAGCCGGCCGTCCGCCAGCCGCTTCTCCACGCACGGGTAGGAGCGCAGCCGCAGGAGCTGGGCGAGCACGTGGTTCTGCACGGCCCGGGCGACGGTCGGGTCCGCCGGGTCCCCGGCCGGGTCCTCGGCCGCCGGGTCGGTCGCGGCGTGCGCGAGCCAGTCGCGTACGGCGGGTACGGCGTCGAGGTCGTCGCCGCGCACCAGCGCGCCGACGGCACCGCAGTGCGAGTGGCCGCAGACGACGACGTCCTGGACGCCGAGCACCTCCACGGCGTACTCGATGGTGGCCGCCTCCCCGGTGGGGCGGCCGGTGGTGTACGGGGGCACGATGTTGCCCGCGGTGCGCAGCTCGAAGAGCTCGCCGGGGCGGGCGCCCGTGATCAGGGCCGGTACGACCCGGGAATCGGAGCAGGTGATGAACAGGACCTGGGGGGACTGGCCGTCGGCGAGCTTGGCGAACTCCTCCGGGCGCCGGCCGAACGTACGGGCGTTGTCGATGAGGGGCTGCATGCGCGGTGATTCCTCCTGGCGCGCGGCGGGGCGCGTCGGGCTTGCAGGACAGGGTGGGGGGACTGTTCTGCCGTGCTCAGCAGCGGAAGACCTGAAGGGCTGCCGGAGAGTGCGCTGTCGAGGATCTCGACGAGCGGTGGTACGCGATGCCGGGTTCGGGCGGCCGGTGGGCGGCCGTGGGGTCCCGCACCAGCAGCGGGCGCTCGGGCTCCTGGGGCGCCGAGTCGGCGCTGGTGGTGACGTGGTGCCGGTCGCGGGTGCGGAAGGGGTTGGCCGGGCCTCCGGGCTGAGTGCAGTCGCGGAAGGTGACCAGCTCGTCGCGCAGCGCCTTGCCCGTGGGTTTGAATCCGGGCTGGGCTTTGGCCTTGGCATGACGGGCCGTGTGCGCGGATGCGAAGGAAGCGGTGGGTGCGAAGAAGGGGAGGGCGAGCAGGACGGTGGCGAGGAGCGAAACCACGGCTCGGGCCGTCGTACCTCGGAACATGCGCCCCCCTTCCGACAGTTCACGCCTCTAGTCCAGACCAACGCTTGGTCAATGGCTGGTCAAGAAACACGTTAACCCTGCAAAGTACTTTGCAGGGTTAACTCGGCGTGTCGACTCGAAGAGAGCGTGAAAAGCGCGGGTCGTCTGGCGTGAACTGGCCCTTGTCCTGGGAAGGCTGATCGGCTATCAGGCCTCGACGAGTCGCTTGGCGTCGCGGGCCAGGGCGGTCAGGCGGGATATCGCCCGGAAGTACTTCTTGCGGTAGCCGCCCTTCAGCATCTCCTCGCTGAACAGCCGGTCGAAGGGCTGGCCCGAGGCCAGGACAGGTACCTCACGGTCGTAGAGCCGGTCCGCGAGCACGACGAGCCGCAGGGCCGTCGACTGGTCCGGCACCGGGCTCACATCGGTGAGGCACACCGCCTTCAGGCCGTCGGTGAGGGCGCCGTACCGGCTGGGGTGAACGCGGGCGAGGTGGTCCAGCAGGTGCGGGAAGTCGTCGAGGGAGGCGCCGGGCGTGGCGTACGCCGCCTTCGTCACCTGTTCGTCCGAGTACGGCGCCGGCGCCTCGGGCAGGCCGCGGTGGCGGTAGTCCTCACCGTCGATGCGCAGCGGGCGGAAGTGGGCGGACAGGCCCTGGATCTCCCGCAGGAAGTCGGCGGCCGCGAACCGGCCCTCGCCGAGCTTGCCCGGCAGGGTGTTGGAGGTGGCGGCGAGCGCGACGCCCGCGTCGACCAGCTTGCCGAGCAGCGTGGACACGAGGACCGTGTCGCCGGGGTCGTCCAGCTCGAACTCGTCGATGCAGAGGAGACGGTGGCCGGAGAGGGTCTGCACCGTCTTCTGGAAGCCGAGGGCGCCGACCAGGTTCGTCAGCTCGACGAAGGTGCCGAACGCCTTGAGTGCGGGCTCGGCCGGAGTGGCGTGCCACAGGGAGGCCAGGAGGTGGGTCTTGCCGACGCCGTAGCCGCCGTCGAGGTAGACACCGCGGGGGCCGGCCGGGGCCTTCGGCGTCCTGGCCTTCCCGAACCCGAGGAACCCCCGCTTGGCGGCACCGGGGGCGTGCGCCCCGCCGAGCCCGCCGGCGAAGCCCTCGAGGACCCGTACGGCCTCGGTCTGGCTCGGCTGGTTCGGGTCCGGGATGTACGTGCCGAAGCGCACCGAGTCGAACCGCGGCGGCGGCACCATCTCGGCGACCAGCCGGTCCGCGGGGACATGCGGCTCACGGGCGCACAGGGACAGCGGGGCCGCGTCGGCTATCGGGCTGAGACCGGGGGCTGGGGTGGAGGACGACACGTTTCACCACTCTAGGGCCTGTCCGGCTCGGGCCTGTCCGGCGGGCCACGTCGTGCTGGGGCAACGCCGGCTGCCTGGTGACGGAGGCGAGCGGGGTCCGGTGCGTGCAGCTGAGAGGCGGAGGAGGGAGTCGAGGGGCCCCGCGCGAGCGAGGCCGAGTGTGGGGAGTCGGCGACTGACGGCAACGCCGATGGGGTCCCCGGCGCGCGCTGAAGCCGATGGGGTCCCCGGGGCGAGCTGAAGCCGATGAGGTCCCTGGCGCGCGCTGAAGCCGAGACCGGGGAGTGAGTGCCGGACCCCGGTACCTACGGTTCGGTCCGCCGGGCAGGACCTGGCGTCGTGCCAGACTGCACGGCATGCGACGCCTGTTCCCTGTGACCGATGAGACAGCAGCCCGGGCCTCCGGTGAGGCGCAGAAGGCGCCTGATGCGGGTTCGGTCGGTGCCGATCGTGAGTGGAGCCTCGACGAGCTGGCCGCCGCCTATGCCTATCCCGAGCCTGCCCCCGCGCCCGGGGCCACGTCCGCGGGCCCGCAGCCCTGGCTGCGGGCCAACATGGTCTCCACGCTCGACGGGGCCGCCCAGCACGACGGCCGCTCGCAGCCCATCTCCAACGCGACCGACATGCGGATCTTCGGCACGCTGCGGGCGCTGGCGGACGTGGTGATGGTAGGCGCGGAAACGGTGCGCCAGGAGGGTTACCGGCCGGCACGCGCGCGTGCGGAGTTCGCGGCGCTGCGGGAGGCGGCCGGGCAGGGTCCGGCGCCGGCGATCGCGGTGGTCACGGCCGGCCTGGACCTCGACTTCTCGCTCCCGCTGTTCACCGCGCCCGAGGTGCCCACCCTGATCCTCACCGGCGCCGCGGCGGCCCCGGACCGGATCGCGGCCGCCGAGAAGGCCGGGGCCCACGTGCTGATCGCCGGTGACGGCGTTGGCGTGGACCCTGCCCGTGCCGTACGGGCGCTCGCCGACCTCGGCCACACCCGGCTGCTGACCGAGGGCGGCCCCCGGCTGCTGGGCCAGCTGGTGGCCGCCGGAGTCCTCGACGAGTTGTGTCTGACCGTCGCCCCGATGCTCACCGCCGGTGCCGCACAGCGCATCGCGGGCGGGCCCTCGGTCGCGGTTCCGCACCGGTTCGTGCTGGTGTCCCTGTTGGAGGAAGAAGGCTTCCTGTTCAGCCGGTACCGGCGGGTTTGACGCCTTTTTGACACCTATTGGTTCGGATGATCACGAAAGCGGCGGAATTTTCCGTTCCGTTTAGCTTCCGGCGGGCACACTAAATCCGCCAGTTCCCGTGCAATCACGGGGCAGGATGGTTTCTGCAGGGCCGGGCACGGCCCACGGAGGACACAGAGCCCGCCGGGCTCTCGAAGGAGAAGAGGCGCCGGGTGTTCACAAGCGTTCTGATGATCGAGAAGGCCCTGACGTCCGCCGACGTGGAGTTCGTCACCACTCTGCACGGGGACGAGGCGGTCTTCTTCCATGTCCTGCTCCAGCCGCGCGGCGACCAGGCGGACCGCCTGCTGCGGGCCATCGACGACATCGCGCTCGGTGACCTCGACGACGCCGCCCGGGAGGGCGAGACGCCGGAGGGGGAGGCGGCGAAGGAGCCCGCGCGGCAGGCGCTCGATGTATCCCTGACGGCCCTGCGCGGGGCCGGCAGCGAGGCCGACGGCCGTCTGGTCGAGGACCATCCGCTGGACGCCCTCAAGGCCCTGGTCGACGAGGTCGGGGCCGACGAGGTGATCGTCCTGACCGATCCCCACTACGTGGAGGAGTTCTTCCACCGGGACTGGGCGTCCAGAGCCCGGCACAAGGTGGGGGTGCCGGTACTGAAGCTGTTCTCGCACAGCAAGGCGTGAGGGCTACCCGTGACGGGATCGCGCCTGCCATACGCTTAGGGCTCACGTTCGCCGCACCACTCCAGGGAGACGCACATGGCCCCGGGCCTTCCTACCGCCATGGACCGACCGCACTTCATCGGCATCGGCGGCGCCGGGATGTCGGGCATCGCCAAGATCCTGGCCCAGCGCGGGGCGAAGGTGGCGGGCAGTGACGCCAAGGAGTCGGCGACCGCTCAGGCACTGCGGGCACTGGGCGCGACGGTGCACATCGGGCACGCGGCGGAGCACCTCGCCGACGACGCCAGCTGCGTGGTCGTGTCGTCGGCGATCCGCGCGGACAACCCGGAGCTGGCCCGTGCGGCGGAGCTGGGCATCCCTGTGGTCCACCGTTCGGACGCGCTCGCCCGGCTGATGGACGGCCTGCGGCCCATCGCGGTCGCGGGCACCCACGGCAAGACGACCACGACGTCGATGCTGGCGGTCTCCCTCACCGAGCTCGGCCTGAACCCGTCGTACGCCATCGGCGGCGACCTGGACGCCCCCGGCTCCAACGCCCTGCACGGCGACGGCGACATCTTCGTCGCCGAGGCGGACGAATCGGACCGCAGCTTCCACAAGTACGCGCCCGAGGTCGCGATCGTCCTCAACGTGGAGCTCGACCACCACGCCAACTACGCGTCGATGGAGGAGATCTACGAGTCCTTCGAGACGTTCGTCGACCGCGTCACCGAGGGCGGCACGCTGGTGGTCTCGGCGGACCACGAGGGCGCGCGGGAGCTGACCCGGCGGGTCACGGCGTGCGATGTGCGGGTGGTGACGTACGGCGAGGCCGAGGACGCCGACGTGCGGATCCTCTCCGTGGTGGCCCAGGGCCTGAAGAGCGAGGTCACGGTTCTCCTGGAGGGCCAGGAACTCACCTTCGCCGTCTCCGTCCCCGGCCGCCACTACGCGAGCAACGCGGTGGCGGCGCTGGCCGCGGGCGTCGCGCTGGGCGTGCCGGCCGCGGAGCTGGCCCCGGCTCTGGCCGCCTACACCGGTGTCAAGCGCCGGCTCCAGCTCAAGGGCGAGGCGGCCGGAGTCCAGGTCATCGACTCCTACGCCCACCACCCCACGGAGATGACGGCCGACCTGGAGGCGATGCGTGCCGCCGCCGGCGACGCGCGCATCCTGGTGGTCTTCCAGCCCCACCTCTTCTCCCGTACGCAGGAGCTCGGCAAGGAGATGGGCCAGTCCCTGTCGCTGGCGGACGCCTCCGTCGTCCTCGACATCTACCCGGCCCGCGAGGACCCGATCCCCGGCATCACCAGCGAGCTGATCATCGAGGCCGCGCGGGCGGCCGGCGCCGACGTGACGGCGGTGCACGACAAGGCGGAGGTGCCCGAGGCCGTCGCGGGAATGGCCAAGCCCGGCGATCTCGTTCTCACCATGGGCGCGGGCGACGTGACGGACCTGGGCCCGCAGATCCTGGACCGCCTGTCGCGGAACTGAACCGAACCTAAGGGGCTGAACTTCATGTCGTACGACGTCGAAAAGCCGGACGAGCAGTGGCGTGCGGAGCTGACCCCGGCCGAGTACGCCGTGCTGCGCCAGGCCGCCACCGAGCCCGCCTTCACCGGTGAGTACACCGACAGCAAGTCCAAGGGCGTCTACTCGTGTCGCGCCTGCGGTGCCGAACTGTTCACCTCGGACACGAAGTTCGACTCCCACTGCGGCTGGCCGTCGTTCTTCGACCCGAAGGACACCGACGCGGTCGAGCTGATCGCGGACCGTTCGCACGGGATGGTGCGGACCGAGGTGCGGTGTGCTCGGTGCGGTTCGCATCTGGGGCACGTGTTTGAGGGCGAGGGGTATGCGACGCCGACGGATCAGCGGTACTGCATCAACTCGATCTCGTTGCAGCTGGTGGCGGACGAGGAGTGACCAGAAGCCGCCTTTTGTAGTGCCTGTGAGTAGAAGTGATGCCCCGTGCGGAGGTTCCGCGCGGGACATCGATGCGGAGCCTGTGGGCCGGTTTACCGAACGCAGCCGTTACCGCCGGCGGAGGGTCGACACTCGCGCGGGCAAGGAAGGGGATTGCTCGGTATTCGCGGTGAACCCCCGCCGAGGTTCGCCTGCTTCGGAAAGATCATGGCGCCGCGGTCCGGAAGCGTGCCCGGCAGGGGGCGTGGTCGCCCACTCGCGGATCAGGTGGCGTCGGTTCCGCGTACATCGGTGTGTTTGATGAGGTACGGCGCCAACGTCGCGGCCACAACAGAGGACCGTAGATAGGGGGCCACTCGGTGGAAGTCGAAGGGGGCGATACTGCCCGTGAGATCGAGATTGACTGCCGGGAAGCGCTGCTTGAGGGGGCGGGGGACGGCGACGATGTCCCCGTGATCGGCCAGGTTGACCCACCGGCGCACCCCTGCCGGCCGTTCACCGGTGCCGGCGAGCGGAGCTGGTGACAGGCGGTCGAAGACTCCGTGGCGGAGTGCGAGCGGGGAGCCGAGTGTCAGGAGCAGGTCGACTTCGAGTTCCGGGTGGGCGTGGAGCGCCTCGTAGGCCACGACGCTTCCGAGAGAGTGGGCGATGACCACGCGGGCGCCCGTCGAGGAGATGACGCCTGCGACCTCCTCTCGGGCCGCGGCGCGGGCAGCGTCGCCCGGCCCGCTGAGATAGCGCGTGACGTCGCGGAAGAACGTGGCGATGAACGCGCGGGTCAGGCGGCCGTCGAGGCTCAGATGCTCGGAGATCGCGGACACGAGTTGCCGGAGCGGCACGGCCAGGCGTCCCTGAGCCGTTGCTGGTGGCGGAAGTCTCAGGCCCAGGGACTCGTCCAGCGATTTCGCCCAGTGGGTGATGTCCTCGGCCAGGTGGGGATGCTCGCGCTCCAGCTGGTCGAGGTCCTCAGAACCGTGCGCGACGGGCCTGCCGTGGTGGAGATGGTGGGCGTAGTAGGCGTACGTGACAGGGACGTGCTCGGCGGCCGTGCCCAGCCCGGCGGCGAGGTCCTTGGCCCAGGCGGCCGAGCGAGCGGTGACGATATCGGCCGGTGAGAGTGCGGACCGGTAGTGGCCCACGCCGTGTACGGCCACGAAGGCGGTCATCGGATGCTTGGTCCTTGGTCGGGAGTCGGATTCGGGCGTACCTGGAGCCGGTCGTGCGGTGCCATGTGGATGATGTCCGGGCCTACCCCGATGTACAGGGCGCCGTCGGTGGCTACGGCGATGGCGAACACGGTGTCCGGGAACCAGAAGACGTCGGCCTGTCTGCCGCTTCTCAGGTCCCACAGCCGCAGGGACCGGTCGAGTCCGCCGGTGTAGAGGTGCGGGTGTCCGTCGAGCAGGACCGGGATCGCGGCGAAGACGGCACGAGTGTGACCGGTCAGTGTGAACGTCCGGGTGGCGTCGAGTGCGGTCACGCGAACCTCGCCCCGGTCGTCACCGCTGACGACGTACGGCTGCCCGTCGAGGTCGACGGCGGCAACGGTGTGGACGGCGGCAGGGTGCTCGGTGACGAGCTGTGGCGGGGGTGAGCCCAGCAGGTGCGCGGACCGGACGTGGCCGGAGTGGTATCCGGCCAGAACGTGGGTGGCGGAGGCTGCCAGGCATGTCGCGGTTACGGGAACATCGACCGTCCTTCCCCATTCTTCGATGGTCCTAACCTCGGACTGCGCGAGCAGGACGCGCTCCGGTTCTCCCCTCCACGCCGGGTCCGTCACGTCGACGTCGGGCCAGCGGGACATTCGGTCCAGGTGATCGGCGGTGGCTATCACGACCTCACCGCTGTTGGAGGCGTAGACGACGTGCTGGGCCCCACCGATGGTGACGGTGACGATCGCGGCGGCACCTGGTCCTCCACCCAGGTCGCGCCGTTCCAGATGCTTCTCGGTCGTGTTCGTGTCCCACAGGGCGACCCCGCTGTGTGCGCACGAGGCGACAATCCTCGGATGTTCGCCGATCTCCAGGACCGCGATGCCGGTGGCTTGGTCCGGCAGCGGGAAGTCTGCGTGGTGCAGCAGGGCGATCCGCTGCCCGACCGCACCGTCCACGGTCCACAGAGCCATGGTTCCGTCCTCGCTGCACGAGACCAGACGGCCGTCGGGAAGCACCGTCAGATCATTGATGGCGTGGGTGTGCCCGGGGCGGCGTTGAGGCACCTCGCCCCCGGCCACGTCCGAGACGCGGACGGTACCGCCGTTGCTCGCAGTGAGGATTCGAGTCCGGTGCGGTTCGGACACGATCGCGACACGGGTGATCGCAGTGGTGTGGCTGACGACCTGCCGTGCGCTGCCGTCGCCGTCCAGTGGATTCAGCTGTGCGACACCGTCCATGCCCGCACTGAGGAGGTACATGGATCCGTCCAGCAACACGGCGGCGAGATCGGAGACGGCGTCGGCATGAAGACGATCCTCGTTGAGGAGCTCGAGGAACTCGTCGCCGATCCACACGGTTCCGTCCCGATCGCCCGCGACCGGCTCGGGACCATGTCCCAGATCGAGGTAGCGGTAGCACGACAGTCGCTCCCAGGTGGTGTGCGGCAGCTCGACCTCCTCGCCATGGACGGTCAGGACCTTGACCCAGTCGTCGTAGCAGGCAGCGACGCAGTCGCCCCTGCCGTCGACGGTGACGCGGGACAGCTGCCACACGTGGCCGTTGATGGCGGACAGGTGTGTGGCGGCGAGCGGAGCGCCGGTGGCGAGTTCCCAGTAGCGGATCACTCGGTCCTCGCCCGCGCTGGCCACCGAGGGCACCCCCTCGTAGCGAACGCCCACCATGGACCAGATTGGGCCCGCATGGGCCGGGGCCGTCCACAGGAGATGTCCTGTGGCCAGGTCCCATCCCCGCAGCTCGCCGCTGTCGCAGCCAGTCACGGCGAGATGGCGGCCGTGGACCTTCCCGGCCACCACGCCCCCCACCGGAGCACCGTGGTCCCCGAGTTCGAGCGTCGTCGTCGCGGAGTCGAGGTCCCACAACCGGGCCGTACCGTCCTGACCAGCTGTCAAGGCGTGGGGGCGGCCGTACATCTCGAGGGTTGTCAGGTCCCAGATCCTGCCACGGTGCCCGGTCAGTGTCGTCAGGAGGCCGGTGTGCAGTGACCGGCCGGCGGTCCAGACGATGCGACGGCCGGTGTCCTGCGTGAGGTCTGCCGCGAGCTGCCATTTCTGGTGCCGAGCCGCGTCGACAGCCAGGATGTCGCGCCGCTGGCCGGGCGGACCGTGGTGGTGGGCTCCGTACGACGTTAGATAGACCGTTCCGTGAGGGCCGTGTTCACCGTGGTAGAGCTCCTGGGCCAGTGGAGCCGGGTCCGCGTGAACCAGGTATTCGCTGTCCTCGAGGAGTTCGTCGAGCCTGCTGGCGAGCGCGCTGTGGCGCGCCGCGTGCCGCAGTAGATACGGCTCGGCGGTCGCCCACCGGCGGCGGCCGGAGCTGCTCGTTCGCACCGTCGCGAGCAGGCGTTCCCAGACCGTGGTCGCGTCCAGGACAGGATGTTCGCGGAGCCGGTCGGCCAGCCCTTGATGGAAGAGCCGGTAGAGCGGAGCGCCTTCACGATCGACGTTGCGGCGTATGTAGAAACGCGCGGCCCGAAGCAGATCAGCGGTGGTTGCCCGGTCCTCCCCGGCCGGAGCCGGATCGGGGTTCGCGACCTGGGCGAGAAGGTCCTCCGGCATCCCCGCGCCCTCCGCCCAGGCCAGCGCGGCCAGTAGTTCGTGCAGGCCCGGTCGAGGGTCAAGACGGAGATGGAGGTCGAGGACCGCGTCGAGCGTACGGGGCACGTCACTGCCCAGGTGCTCGGCCTGCTCGGTCGTCGCCGGCGGTGGCATCTGTTCCTGGAGGAGCCGCAGATAGAGCCCGGCGACAAGGAACTCGCCCCACTCGCGTGACCCGCTCAACAAGGTGTCGGCCAGCGCGCCGCCCAGGCTCTCGGCTGCCGCGAGTGAGCACCACGGCGATACGCCGGGGAGCAGGGGCCGCAGTACCCGCAGAACGAACTGGGTCAGGTCCTTGCGGAGTCGCAGGGGCGACACCTCGTCCAGGTCGATCAGCCCATCGCACGCACGGGCCGCCTCGATGAGCGGCCGTGGTGCCGCTTCCGGACGCGTCGCGACGAGCATCCTGCACAGCGGTCCCCCGTCCGACCGCCGAATCGATGCCAATGGCAGCAGCACGGCGCTGACCAGATCGGCCGGGTGCTCGGCCTCGTCCACCGCGTCCATGACGAGACAGGGGGGTACGGGCTTGGCCCGCAGTGCCGTGGCCAGTTGGTCCGTTGTCCACGTCGTTGCGTCGCTGGGAGAACCGAGCTCCCACTGGGTGGCGAGCGAGGTGAGGATCTCCGGGACACCGCGCCGTCGCGCGTGCACGATCGCGAGCTGGTCGGTGGTCTCGTGAATGTCGCCGCCCGATGGCCGCCACAACTGCTCGGTGGTCTCATGCAGCGCCGGATGCGCGGCGCACACGAAGGTGCCGATCAGAGCGGATTTGCCGACCCCTGGTACGCCGGTGACCACGCGTAACGAGGGCCCGTGACCGTCCAACCAGCCTGCCAGTTCACGGAGTTCGTCGCTCCGTCCGGTGAAGGACGGAGCGCTGAGGTCGCCGAAGGCGCTGTCGGCACCATGCGCCCGGATCACGAAGTGGCGGGCGTCGGCCACTTCGTCGAGGAGGGCGAACACAGCAGGATCCACGCCGGCGAGCCTGCGCGCGCCGGCCGGTTCGTATCCAGGGTTGGTGAAGAACCTCAGGTGCGACAGGTCTGCACCGAGCGCGGCCAGTGGCTGCTCGACGGATTGCGGATTCAGGGCTGTGCTCCGCGACTCCACGTGGAGAGCCACCTCGCGGCAGAACCGGGCGATCGGGATGTACGGCACCGACGTGTCGAGCTTCAGGGTCCCGGAGGCGAAGCCGCGAAGCACCTCGTCGACGGCGGTGCTCAGGCGGCCGTCATAGGCGTCCTGCTCCGAGTGGCAGGCGGCGAGCACCCAGACACGGCGGCGCTCTGGCCGGACCAGCGACCGCAGGTGCTCGGTCACCACGGCGCCGGAATGGCACAGATCGAGGATCAGCAGAACGGCCGGATCGCCGCTGCCGTCCGTGTCCTGGTGCTCCGCCATGTTGACCCAACGGGCCAGTTCCTCGGTGAGGCGGCCGTCCCCACCCACCGCCTGGATGCCGTGACCGTTGCGGGTCGGTTCTCCGTGTGCGAGGAGATGAATGACGGTGAAGTCGGCCTGGCTGCTGACGGCCTGAGTCAGGGCGTCGCCCAGCGCGGCGGCGGTAGTCGCGGGGTCGTTACCGGGCTCCAGGAGGACATAGGCGTACTCCTTCTCCAGTGCCTCAGCCACCCGTTGTGCGCTCGGTGCCGCATAGGTGAGTTGCTGCCACTGCGGGGGTGTGTCGTCGGCGGGGTCTGCGGCAGGTCCTTCGATGCCGACCACCAACGCCTGACGCCGCATTGCGCATCCCCCGTCCCCGTGAACTCCCCTGAGTTTTCGATGCATTGTGCCAGTCGGAGGCCGGTGTCGAGCCGGGCTCCAGCAACGGCGGATCATGTCGGCGAGCGGGGCAGAGCATGAGTCAGCAGCGCTGAACGGCCTCCGCCGAGCCGCCCGAGGGGCCGGCCGCCGGGAAGTCCACTTCGGGTTGGTCCGGCCGCCACTTGAACCTTCGTAATACGCGTCATACGCTACCAATATGGCGAAGACGCGGATCAGTATCAGTCTGGAGAAGGCACAGGCCGAGCGGATCAGGCAGCATGCGGAGCGGGCAGGTATGGACGTCTCGGCGTACCTGGTGCACGCGGCGACGCGGCAGATGGCGGAGAGCGATGCCATAGAGGAGCAGTTCGCCGATGTGGATGCGGTGATCGCCCGGGCGGAGCGGGAAGCCGGAGAGATGTCAGGAAGGCCCGCTGACGCGCCCGTGGACCTGACGGAGCAGGAGCGCCGCGAGGTCGAAGAGGCCCTTGGTCTCGTGCACGGCCGAGACCGGCAGGGATATCGCCCGGGGCATGCCGCGTGAGCGCTCGGGTGCCGGTGTACGACACCGGCATGCTCATCGCGCTCGCCGACCGCAAGGCGAAGGCGGTGGCGCTCCATGAGGGGGTGCGGTCGACCCCGCATCGGGCGCTGGTGCTCGGCCCGGTCCTGGCTCAGGTGTGGCGGCCACGTCCGGCGCTGGTGCACGCCCTGTCCGGAGTGCTCAGGGACTGTGCTGTCCCGCAGGCGCGTACGTCCGAGCCGCCGATGCGCGAGACGACGGCGGGCCGCCCGGAGTGCCTGGCCTGCGCCACGGGGCCGGACCTGGCCGACTGGCGGCGCATCGGTACGGCTCTGGGGCAGGCGGTGCTGCCGGTCAAGAAGCGTCCTGATGCGGTGGATGCCTGGGTGGCACTGGCGGCAGTGAGGCACGGCAGCGCGGTCATCTTCACCAGTGATCCGGATGATCTCCGCGCCTATCTGGAGGTTCTGGCACCGCCGGATGTGCATGTGGTTGCAGTCTGACGGTACGGCTCGGCGCTGGGGTTGTTGAGGCCGAAGTGGTGAATGAGGTGCGGCTGGCCGTCGTTCTTCGACCCGAAGGACGCCGACGCGGTCGAGCTGATCGCGGACCGCTCGCACGGGATGGTGCGGACCGAGGTGCGGTGTGCCCGGTGCGGATCCCACCTCGGGCACGTGTTCGAGAGTGAGGGCTATCCGGCCCCCACGGACCAGCGGTACTGCATCAACAGCATCTCGTTGCGGTTGGAGCCGGATCAGAGCTGAGGCTTCGCGGGCGCGGCCGCTTCATTCGAGCGGCCGCGCACGCGCGGGTCGGAACGGGGGCGTACTCGACGCAGTCCGAAGAATGCGGCGTAGACCTCGTTGAAACGCGCTGTCGGCGCGGTGACGCGCCCGTTGAGGACGGCCTCGAGGCTCGCGCCCACGGCGGTCAGGCAGGCCCGCAGTGACGCCGGCGCCGTGGCCGCCCGGGTCCGGATGCCGCCGCTGACCAGCTCACCCGTCTCGTGCGGTGATGGTCTGCTTCGGCAGGGGGCCCGCCATGCGGCGTTGCCCTCGCTCCCGCCTGTCGCCGCGGGTGCGGCGCGCACCCCGGGCTCACAGCACCTTGCGCTGCACAAGCGCCGAGAGCACGAGCGTGCCCGGGATCAGGGGCAGCCAGACCGTCAGGACGCGGTAGCCGATGACGGTCGCCGTGGCCAGGCCCAGCGGTGCGCCGAACGCGGTCATGGCGAACACCAGGGCCGCGTCCACGGGGCCGATGCCGCCCGGCGCCGGCACGGCCCCGACCGCGGTGCCGGCGGCGAGGAACACGAACACCACCTGCGCCCAGGACAGCGGCAGCCCCAGCGAGGCGCCGACCGAGGCGAGCACGCACGCCTGGAGCACCGGCGCGACGGCCGCGCCGCCCCAGAGGGCCAGGACGCGGCTGGGCCGGGTGTGCAGCAGCCGTGCGTCGGTCAGGGTGGTGCGGACGAGGGCGAGCGCCGGTCGGCGCAGTGGACGTACGGCCGTCACGAGCAGCGCGGCCGCCGCCGGGCCGAGCACCACGCACCCGGCGGCCAGGAGCAATGTCCCGTCGTCCGGGACGAGTTCGCCGAGCTCCAGCATGCCGGGGAAGGCCAGGACGAAGACGAGCAGTACCGGTACCTTCGCGATCGGCTTGACCAGGGAGTACAGGGCGATCGAGGCGCCGGCCCGGGTGAGCGGTATGCCCCGGCCCTGGAGGAAGCGCAGGGTGACGGCATGGGCGCCGACGCTGCCCGGGAGCACGTGGTTGGCGGCGCCGGCGGCGAACTGGGAGGCGAGCAGCAGCCCCGGTGGGAGCCGGTCCGGGATGGCGCCCTGCCGTACGCACGCGGCCGCCACCCAGCCCAGGCAGGTGAAGAGGACCGCGAGCAGCAGCCACCAGGGGTCGGCCGAGGCCAGCCGGGCCGTACCGCCCCGCACGGAGTGCCAGTCGACCGCGGCCCACACTCCGATCATCAGCAGCGGGAGCAGGGCCGCCGCCCGGTGCACGAGACGGGCGGTCGCGGGGGAGCGGACGGGGGACGCGGGGGTGGTGGAGGGAGTGGAGGGGGTGGAAGCGGGGGCGGGGAGCGGAAGCGGGGACACGGCGGAAACGTTCCCGCCCGGCGTGACGGAGGGGTGGCCGGGAGCCGTCGGAGTACGGACGGGTGGGCGTCAGGCATCGCGGCTGCCGTCGGACGTACGCCAACTCCACCGCCGTAAAAGTGTGTGTGCGATCTTGACGCTCTGAATGTTACCGGTAACACTCGTTTGCCTGGCCGCCATGCGCCGGCCGATCCGCGCCACGCGTCCCACCCCCGTGTCCCGCTGACCCCCGTTCCGCCGGCCATGCCTCTTCGTAAATGCCTCTCCGTCCGCACACCCGAGCCCGAAGGGAAGCCCCCGCATGCCCGCTCTGACCACGACGTCCGACGGATTCCTGCTGCACGGCCAACCGTTCCGGATCATCTCCGGCGCGATGCACTACTTCCGGATCCACCCCGACCTGTGGGCGGACCGGCTGCGCAAGGCCCGGCTGATGGGACTCAACACGGTGGAGACGTACCTGCCGTGGAACCTGCACCAGCCCGACCCCGACGGCCCCCTCGACCTCGACGGCCTGCTCGACCTGCCGCGCTATCTGAGCCTGGCCCGGGCGGAGGGACTGCACGTTCTGCTGCGCCCGGGTCCGTACATCTGCGCCGAGTGGGACGGCGGCGGCCTGCCCTCCTGGCTGACCGCGGACCCGGACATCCGCCTGCGCAGCAGCGACCCCCGCTTCACCGACGCCCTCGACCGCTACCTCGACCTGCTGCTGCCCCCGCTCCTGCCGCACATGGCGGCCGCGGGCGGCCCGGTGATCGCCGTACAGGTGGAGAACGAGTACGGGGCCTACGGCGACGACACCGCGTACCTCAAGCACGTGCACCAGGCGCTGCGTTCACGCGGCGTCGAGGAGCTGCTTTTCACCTGTGACCAGGCCGACCCCGCCCATCTGGCGGCCGGCGGTCTGCCCGGCACGCTCGCCACCGCGACCTTCGGCAGCCGGGTCGAGCAGTCCCTGGCCCGGCTGCGCGACCACCAGGGCGAAGGGCCGCTGATGTGCGCGGAGTTCTGGATCGGCTGGTTCGACCACTGGGGCGAGCCGCACCATGCGCGTGACGGTGCCGACGCCGCCGCCGACCTGGACCGGCTGCTCGCCGCGGGCGCCTCCGTCAACATCTACATGTTCCACGGCGGCACCAACTTCGGCCTCACCAACGGCGCCAACCACGACCACGCCTACGCCCCGCTCGTCACGTCGTACGACTACGACGCCCCGCTCGCCGAGTGCGGCGACCCCGGACCGAAGTACCACGCCTTCCGCGAGGTGATCGCCCGGCATGCCGCGATCCCGCAGGAGCCCGTTCCGGCGCCCAGTTCCAAACTCGCGCCCACACCGGTGGAGTTGGGCCGCAGCGCCCCGCTGCTGCCGCACGTGGGCGCGTTCGGCGAACCGGTGCGCAGTGCCGCGGACCCGGTCACCGCGGACGACCTGGGACTGCGGGCCGGGTACGTCCTGTACCGGACGACCGTCCCGGTGCCCGCCGCCCGCACCGGACTGCTGCACTTCGCGGGCGGCGTCGGCGACCGTGCCCAGGTGTTCCTGGACGGCGCCCCCGTCGGCGTCCTCGAACGCGAGCGCCACGAGGAGGTGCTGGCCGTGCACGTGCCGCGCCCCGGCGCCGTGCTGGAGGTACTGGTGGAGAACATGGGCCGGGTCAACTACGGGCCGCGCATCGGCGCGCCCAAGGGCCTGCTCGGCCCGGTCTCCTTCGGCGGCACCGCGCTGCACGGCTGGGACTGCCACCCGCTGCCCCTGGACGGGCCGGACGTCCTGGACGCGGTCCCCTTCACCGCGTCCGACGCGGACACGGCCGCCGTGCCCGCCTTCCATCAGGGCACCTTCGACGTCGACGTGCCCGCCGACGCCTTCCTGTCGCTGCCCGGCTGGACCAAGGGCCAGGCCTGGATCAACGGTTTCCACCTCGGTCGCTACTGGAACCGCGGCCCGCAGCACACCCTGTACGTCCCCGCGCCCGTCCTGCGCCCCGGCGCCAACGAGCTCGTCCTGCTGGAGCTGCAGGCCGTCACCGGCACCCGCGCCCTGCTCACCGACACCCCTGATCTCGGCCCGGAGAACTCCTGATGACCCAGCCGCACCGCCTGCGCGTCCCCGCGCCCCCGCTGACCGGGCATCTGCCGTTCGCGGACGCGCCCGGCGTGCCCGACCCGATCGAGGTGACCAGCCGCTGGCTCACCCGCGGCGGCCGCCCCTGGTTCCCCGTC
The DNA here is from genome assembly GCF_040296605.1 of Streptomyces sp. NPDC002088. Classification (NCBI taxonomy): domain Bacteria; kingdom Bacillati; phylum Actinomycetota; class Actinomycetes; order Kitasatosporales; family Streptomycetaceae; genus Streptomyces; species Streptomyces sp. NPDC002088. The sequence continues at coordinate 126,456 of NZ_JBEOXO010000017.1, forward strand.
TCGGGCGAGTTCCACTACTCCCGCTACCCCGCCCGGGAGTGGGAGGAGGAGCTGCTGAAGATGAAGGCGGGCGGGGTGACGGTCGTCGCGAGTTACGTCATCTGGATCCACCACGAGGAGACCGAGGGCCGTATCCGCTTCGACGGTGACCGCGACCTGCGCCGCTTCGCCGAACTGTGCGCCCGCCACGGCCTGGACTTCATCCCGCGCATCGGCCCCTGGTCGCACGCGGAGGTCCGCAACGGCGGCCTCCCCGACTGGGTCCTCGCGCGCGGCTGCGCGACCCGCACCGACGACCCCGGCTATCTGGTCCTCGTACGGACCTGGTTCGCGGCGATCGCCGAGCAGCTGCGCGGCCTCGACCGGGCGAGCGGCGGACCGATCGTCGCGATCCAGATCGAGAACGAGCTCTACGACCGGCCCGGCCACCTGAGCACACTGAAGCGGATGGCCCAGGAGGCGGGACTGAGCGCGCCGCTGTGGACGTCGACGGCCTGGGGCGGCGTCCAGCTCCCCGCCGACGAACTGCTGCCGCTGTACGGCGGCTACGCGGAGGCGTTCTGGACCGAGGCCGACGGCGGCTGGCCCGACACCTGCCGCAAGCACTTCTTCTTCACCCACCAGCGCGACGACGAGGGCATCGGCGCCGACCTGCGTCCGACGACCGTCCGCGGCGCCGACCCGGAGGCCCTGGCCGACCGGTTCCCGTGGGCCACCTGCGAGCTGGGCGGCGGCATGGCGGTCGCCTACCACCGGCGGCCACGCGTCGACACCGCCGACATCGGCGCGCTCGGCCTGACGAAGATCGGCTGTGGTTCGGTGTGGCAGGGCTACTACATGTTCCACGGCGGCACCAACCCCGCAGGCGAGTCGACGACCCTTCAGGAGTCCCACGCCACCGGCTACCCCAATGACCTGCCCGTCCTGACGTACGACTTCCAGGCACCGCTCGGCGAGTACGGCCAGGTGCGGTCCTCGTACCACGAACTCCGCCTGCAGCACCTGCTGCTGGCCGACTTCGGGCATCTGATCGCGCCCCTGCGGTCCGTCCTGCCGGAGCGCCTGCCGACGGGGCAGGACGACCGGGACTCCCTGCGGTGGGCCGTGCGCGGCGACGGCACCTCGGGCTTCCTCTTCGTCAACAACCACCAGCCGCACGAGCCGTTGCCGGATCACCCGGACACCGCGTTCACGGTCGACTTCGCCGACGCGCCTTCGCTGACGCTGCCGAGCAGTCCCGTCACCGTGCCCCAAGGTGCCTATTTCTGCTGGCCGTTGCGGCTCGACGTGGCCGGGCTGCGGCTCGACTGGGCCACCGCGCAGCCGGTGTGCACCGTCGATGACGGCGACGGACGTACGGTCCTCGTACTGGCCGCGACCGACGGCATCGAGCCCGAACTCGCGCTGGACGCGGGCACGGTGGCCGCCGTGCGCACCCCTTCGGGCGAGGTCGCCCGAACCGGGGACCGGATCCTGGTCACGGGGCTGCGGCCCGGCACCGAGGCCCTGGTCGAGGTGGACACGGCGGACGGCGGACGGGCCGCCCTGCTGGTGCTGGACGCGGCGACGGCACGCACCCTCCACCGGGGGGTGGCGTGGGGTGCCGAACGGCTGATGCTGTGCGCCGACGGCGTCGTCTTCGACCAGGACGAGGTGAGAGTGCACAGTGCCGCCGCGCAGCCGTCGTTCGCCGTGCTGCCCGCCCCCGAGCGGGCCCCGCTGGTGGCCGGCGCGACGGTGAAGGAGTCGGCGGACGGCGTGTTCACCCGCTGCACGCTGTTGCCCGACGGCGAACCCGGCGAGCTCAGTGGCACGCTGCCCCTCACCCTCGTCCGGCCCGCGGGCCCGGCGCCGGAGCCCGCCACCGGCCAACTGGACCGGGCCAGCGCACCGGCCGACGCGCACTACGACACCACCGCGGCCGTGTACCGCGTCGACGTGTCGCAGGCCCTCCTGGACCGGGCGGCGGGGACCCTGCTGCGCATCCACTGGACCGGTGACGTGGCGCGCGCGTACGCGGGGGACGCCCTGGTCGCCGACCAGTTCTTCGCGGGGCGCGGATGGGACGTCGGCCTGGACCGGCTGCCCGCGGACGCCCTGCGCGAGGGCGGTCTCGTACTGCGGGTGCTGCCGCTCGCCTCCGACGCCCGGGTGCACCTGCCGGGCCGGGCGGCCGCGGCGGCACGCACGGCGACCGTCTCGCACGTCGAGTGGATCACCACCCGCACCTGGGTGACCAGGGTGGGCTGAGGGGCGCGCCGGCGGGTCGATTCCGGCCGGGGTTGCTGTGGCGCGGTGTGGGCGGTGGCCGTCCCGCATTGCTCGCATTGTGAGTGGGGCCATGGCCGCGCCTGGGTGACCAGGGGGCTGAGGGTTGCGGCGGCGGGTCGATTCCGGCCGGGGTTGCTGTGGCGCGGCGTGGGCGGTGGCCTTCTCGCATCGTGAGTGGGGGCATCGCCCGCAGCTGGGCGAACGGGGGCGGGCCGGCTCGCGACGACCGGCCTATCCTGTGGACCTGCCGCTGCCGGGCGGGCAGCACCGCAGGACCAGACCGGAGGAAACACCCACCATGACCCCGAGCGCCGCAGACGGCCCGGTTCCCAAGGGCCGCAGCCGACGCAACTTCGCGGGCGCGCGCCCCGTGATGGACGACGTGGCGCGGCTGGCCGGTGTCTCCAAGCAGACCGTCTCCCGGGTCCTCAACGACCACCCGGCCGTCCGTGCCGAGACCAGGGAGGTGGTGCGGACGGCCATGCGCACGCTCGGCTACCGCCCCAGCCGCAGCGCCCGTTCGCTGGCCAGCGGCCGGACCCGCATGCTCGGCGCGATCTCCTTCGACGCGGCGCGCTACGGGCCCGCCTCCACCCTGACCGCCATCAACACCGCGGCCCAGGAAGCCGGTTACCTGGTGAGCGCCATCGCCCTCGACACGGCCGACCGGGACACCGTGGTCCGGGCGGTGGACCGGTTGTCGGCCGAGGGCGCGGACGGCGTGCTCGCCATCGCCCCCCAGACCTGGGTCGGCCGGGCACTGGCGGAGGCCCACCTCGACACCCCGCTGGTGGTGCTGGAGAACGACCTCGGCGACGGCACGCCCCTGGTCACCTCGGACTCCGAGACCGGGGCCCGCACCGCCACCGAACACCTCCTGCGCCTCGGCCACCGCACCGTCCAGCATGTCGCGGGCCCGGCCGGCTGGACCTCCGCCGACCGGCGGCTGGCCAGCTGGCGGGAGGCCCTCCACGCGGCCGGCGCGAGCGTCCCCGAACCCCTCGTCGGAGACTGGAGCGCCGACTCCGGCTACGAGCTGGGCCGCCGCCTGGCCGAGCGCCCGGACGCCACGGCGGTGTTCGCCTCCAACGACCAGATGGCGCTCGGCGTGCTGCGCGCCTTCCACGAGGCCGGACGCCGCGTCCCCGACGACGTCAGCGTCGTCGGCTACGACGACATCCCCGAGGCCGCGCACCTGCTGCCCCCGCTGACCACCGTGCGGACCGACTTCGCCGAGATCGGCACCCGCTCCCTGCGCCTCCTCCTGGCCCGCATCGACGGCCCGGCAGACGAGCCGCGGGTCGACCCCGTCGTACCCGTGGAACTGGTCGTCCGGCGCAGTACGGGCCCGGGCCCGGCGGCACGGGGCTGAGGCGGCGGGCCCGGGCCGTGCGCGGCACCGGTTCCGGCGGCGGTGCGACAGGTGACCTGGGCACCGGAATGTCTGGCCTGACAGGCGCCCGATGCGCCTGGCGTCAGCTTTTGTCACGCTTTGAGAGTGTTCAGGGTCGCGCGATGGTTCCGGTCGCACCGCGAACCCGCGCCGGAGGACGGCGCCGGCCGCGCGACCACGCCCGCCCGCCAGGACGATCCGGTGGTGGTCCTGGCGGCGCTGCGGTCGGTGGCGGTCGGCGTCGGTACGACGCTCGACGAGGCGGCCACCTGCGCCGAGCTGACCCGGGCGGCCGCCGGGCAGACGGGCGGTACGGCGGCTGTCATGCGGGTCGACGGCCCGGTCGTGTCGGGGTACGAGTCGATCGCCGGGGACGCGGAGGGACTGCCCGACGCCCGGTGGGCCACGGCGGTGGCGCGCGAGATGGCCGCCCCTGCGGTCGACGCGTGGGGCGGGCAGAGCGTCGGCCACGCCGCGCCCGACCGCACCCGGTCCGCGCTCTGCGTGCCCCTGGCGACCGGCGAGCACCGCTACGGCGTCCTGGTGTGTGCCCGGGAAGGAGCGCCGTTCACCCACACGGAGACGGAGGTCCTCGCCCTCCTGGCCGAACGGGCCGCCTCGCACCTGCGGCACGCCCGGGAGCACGCCCGGGTCAGCCGTACCGCGGGTGACCTCCAGCGCGCGCTGCGTGCCGAACCCGGCCGTCCGCACCCCAACCTGGACGTCGCCGTCCGCTATCTGCCCGCGGGGCGGCAGGACCTGGTCGGCGGGGACTGGTGCGAGACCGTACGGCTCCACTTCGGCCGCACCCTCCTCGTCGTCGGCGACGTCATGGGACACGGCGTGGAAGCCGCCGTCGACATGGCCGCCTACCGCTCCGACCTGAGGGCCCTCGCCGCCGCCGACCTCCCGCCGCACCGCGTGCTGCGCCAGCTGGACGCCCTCGCCGACGAGCTGCCCCACCGCAGACCGGCGACCTGTCTGATCGCCAGTGTCGACCCCGTGCGCGAACAGGTGACGGTGTCGGGCGCGGGCCATCTGCCGCCCGCGGTGATCGACCGGGAGGGCGGGACCTCGCTGCTGTCGGTGCCGGTCGGGCCGCCCCTGGGCACCGGGTTCGGCGGCTACGAGCTCGCCACCCACGACCTGGCCGTGCACCAGACCCTGCTGCTGTTCACCGACGGGCTCGTCGAACGGCGCGGCGAGGACATCGACCGGTCCCTGGACCGGCTCGCCGCGCTCCGGTTCGCGACCACGGCCGGGGTGGAGGACATCCTCGACTCGGTGCTCGGCCGGCTGGACGCCCGTCGCGCGGAGGACGACGTGGCCGTCCTGGCGGCTCGCCCCCGCCACCCCGGTCCGCACGCGCACCCACACCCGCCCCCGCACTTCTGAACCGCGCTCACACGTCGGTGTCCCCCACGCACGTCGCGCCCTGCCGGCTCGGCTTCACCACCCTGCTGAGCTCGTGTCGGTCTCGGCGACCCGGTTGCCGCCGTGCGTGAGCGGGAGGCCGACCGTGAACACCGTGATGCCGGGCTCGTCGCCCAGCTCGATGGTGCCGCCGTGCGCGCGGACCAGCGAGCCGGCGACCGACAGGCCGAGGCCGCTGCCGCCGCGGTCGCGGCTGCGGGCCTTGTCGACGCGGTAGAAGCGGTCGAAGACCCGTTCCCGGTCGGCGGCCGGTATACCGGGGCCGGCGTCCTCGACCCGCACCAGTGCCATGTCCTGCTCCAGCGCGACCCGCACCGACACCCGCGTACCGGCCGGGGTGTGCACGGCGGCGTTGGTGAGCAGGTTGTCCAGCACCTGCCGGATGCGGTGCGGGTCCAGGCGCAGCTTCAGCGAGGCCGGGCCGGACGTCACCGTCAGCGGGCGCCCCGGATGGCTCGCCCGGAACGCGGCGGCCGCCTCCTCGACCAGCTCCACCAGATCCGTCTCCTGCGGCCGCAGCGGCGCGTCCACCTCCGCCGCGTCCAGACGGGCGAGCAGCAGCAGGTCGTCCAGCAGGACGCCCATCCGGGCCGCCTCGGTGCGCAGCCGGGCCAGGTGCTTGTCCCGCTCCTCGGGGGCGTTGGCGGCGGCGTACTGGAAGAGGTCCGCGTAGCCCCGTACGGACATCAGGGGCGTACGCAGCTCGTGCGAGGCGTCCGCGACGAACCGGCGCAGCCGCTGCTCGGCCTCCGCGCGGACCGCGAGGGAGTCGTCGATGTGCTCCAGCATGGTGTTGAAGGCGGTGCGCAGTTCCTCGACCTCCGGGCCGCCGCCCCGCTCGTCGGCGCGCAGCGGCAGCCGCGCCTCCGTTTCGCTGAGGTCATGCGAGGCGATGCCGTGAGCGGTGTGCGCCATGTCGCTCAGCGGTTTCAGTCCCCGCCGCAGCATTCTCCGGCCGAAGACCACCAGCGCCAGCAGCGCGAGCCCGAAGGCGATCACCTGCACCGTGATCAGCCGGTCGATGGTGTCGTCGATCTCGGACATGGGGGCGGCACTGACCAGCACCACCCCGGGCTCGACCTCACAGGCCCTCAGCCGGTAGGTGCCCGACCCGTCGATGTGCACGGTGCGCATGATCTCCGTGTCGGAGTGCGCCATGGTCTCGGCGAGCGCGGTCAGCGGGCGGATGTCGTGCGGGATGTCGGCGGGCTGCCGCAGCTCGGCGGAGTCGCCCGACACGTCGTAGACCGCCGTGAACCAGCCCCAGTACGGCTTCTGCGTCACCGTGCCGTTGGCCTCGGCGTCCTTGGTCTGCACGGTCTGGACGACCTTCAGCTGGTAGCCGAGCTGGTTCTCCAGGTAGTCGCGCATGTACGTCGTCAGCGCGGTGCCGACGACGGCGAACACGACCAGCGCCAGCACACCCAGACCGAGGGCGAGCCGGGTGCCCAGACGCAGTCGGCGGTAGTGCCGCAGCCGCCCGATCACTCGGCCGCCTGCCGGATGACGTACCCGAAGCCGCGCACGGTCTGGATCAGCGGATCGCCCGTGTCGTCGAGCTTGCGGCGCAGCCGGCTGACCACCAGCTCCACGACGTTGGAGCGGCCCCCGAAGCCGTACTCCCACACGTGGTCGAGGATCTGCGCCTTGGTCAGGACGGTCGGCGACTTGCGCATCAGGTAGCGCAGCACCTCGTACTCGGTGGGGGTGAGGGTGAGCAGCTGGCCGTCGCGCCGCACCTCACGGGTGTCCTCGTCCATCGTCAGGTCCGCCACCCGCAGCACCGACCGCTGGAACCCGGGCCCGGCGCTGCGCCGCAGCACCGTGCGCAGCCGGGCCATCAGCTCCTCCACCGCGAACGGCTTGACCAGGTAGTCGTCGCCGCCCCGGGTCAGCCCCGCCACCCGGTCGGCGACCGTGTCGCGCGCGGTGAGGAACACCACCGGCACCATCGTCCCGGAGCCGCGCAGCCGGTCCAGAACGCCGAAGCCGTCCACGTCGGGCAGCATCAGGTCGAGCACCACGATGTCCGGATGGAACTCGGCGGCCCGGCGCAGCGCCTCCTCACCCGAGTTCGCGGTGACCGCCTCCCAGCCCTCGTAGCGGGCGACCGTCGCCACGAGGTCGGCGATCGGCGGGTCGTCGTCCACGACGAGAAGTCGTACCTTTTCCACCCGCTCATAGTGCGTCACTCGGCTCCCGGCACCAGAGCGGGGGCACCGCCGCGACCACTTCGATAACCACTTGAAAGACGAACGACAGCAAAATGACAGCTCCTTGCGGACAAGCTCGAATACCCCGGACCCGATCAAGGAGCTGTCGCCCGTGACGACCGTCCAATCGCCCCCTGCGCCCCCCACGGCGATACGCCCCAGGGTGGTGGCCCGCACCGGCCTGTACGCCGTGCTGGCCGCGAACGTGGCCGTGGTCGCCTACTTCTTCGCCCAGGCCGGCTTCGCCTCCAACGCCCTGATCGTGCTGGGCCGGCTGGCCGGTCTCTACGGCGCGCTCCTGATGGCCTTCCAGCTGCTGCTGGTGGCCCGGCTGCCGTGGCTCGACCGCCGCATCGGCATGGACCGGCTGACCTCCTGGCACCGCTGGACCGGCTTCGGCATCCTGTGGACGCTGCTCGCGCACGTCGTGTTCATCACCTTCGGCTACGCCGAGTCGTCCGCCATGGACCCGGTGAGCCAGCTGGTGGACCTCGCCGAGACCGTCGAGGGCGTGCTGCGGGCCGTCGTCGCGCTGGCGATCATCATCGTGATCGGCGCCGTCTCGGCGCGCTACGCCCGGCGCCGGCTGGCCTACGAGACGTGGCACTTCATCCACCTGTACGCCTACGTCGCGGTGGTCCTGGCGTTCACGCACCAGGTCGCGGTCGGTACGACCTTCACGTCGTCGTCCGCCGCCAAGACGTACTGGTACGTCGTGTGGGGCGTGGCGCTGGGCGCGGTGGCCGTCGGCCGGGCGGTGCTGCCGCTGTGGCGGAACTGGCGCCACCAGCTGCGGGTGTCGGCGGTCGTCCCCGAGTCGGACAACGTCGTCTCGATCTACGTCACCGGACGCGACCTGGACCGGCTGCCCGCGCGGGCCGGCCAGTTCTTCCTGTGGCGGTTCCTGACCCGGGACCGCTGGTGGCAGGCCAACCCGTTCTCCCTGTCGGCCGCCCCGGACGGCCGCACGCTGCGGCTCACCGCCAAGACGGCCGGCGACGGCACCGCCGCCCTGCGGCACGTGAAGGTCGGCACGCGCGTCTTCGCCGAGGGCCCCTACGGCGCCTTCACCGCCCTGCACCGCACCCGGCCCGAGGCCCTGCTCATCGCCGGCGGCGTCGGTGTCACCCCCATCCGGGCGCTTCTGGAGGAGCTGCACGGCCACGCCGTGGTCATCTACCGCGTCGCCACCGACCGGGATGCGGTCCTCTACGACGAGCTGCGGGACCTCGCCCAGGCCAAGGGCGCCGAGCTGCACCTGGTCACCGGACCGGTCAGCCCCGACAAGCTGGCCCCGAGCGAGCTCGCGCGGCTCGTGCCGGACATCACCGACCGGGACGTCTTCCTGTGCGGACCGCCGCCCATGATGAACGCGGTACTCGGCAGCCTGCGCGAGCTGGACGTGCCCAAGCCGCAGATCCATTTCGAGCGATTCAGCCTGGCGGGATGAGGAAGACACCGTGAAGCGAGCAATACCTGTCCTGGTCCTGAGCGTCGCGGGCCTGATCCCGGTGTGGCGCTACGCACCGTCGACGGACACGTCGTCCACCGAGGTCGCCGCGCCCGCATCGACGCCGTCCTCGATCTCTCCTTCTTCCTCTTCCTCTTCTTCCTCCTCCTCCGGCTCCTCGGGTGCCTCGTCGCAGGTCGTCGCCGGTACGACGGTGAACACCGAGAAGGGCGCCGTGCAGGTGGAGGTGACGTTCGAGGGCGACAAGATCGCGTCCGTGCGGATGGTGCAGCAGCCGAACCATCCGCAGACGACGGCCGCCGTGCCGCAGCTGATCGCGGAGACGCTTCAGGCGCAGAGCGCGGACATCGACGCGGTGTCGGGCGCGACGATCACGAGCGACGGCTACAAGGAGTCGCTCCAGGCCGCCCTCGACGCGAAGGGCGCCTGACGTGCGCCGCGTCGAACACGTCATGGGGTTCCCGGTCTCGCTGCGGATCGACGACGAGCTCGTCCCCGACGGCATCGTGGACGTGATGTTCGCGTGGCTGCGCGAGGTCGACGAGCGGTTCAGCCCCTTCAAGGCGGACAGCGAGGTGTCCCGCCTCGACCGGGGCGAGCTGTCCGCCGACGAGGTGAGCCCCGACCTCGCCGAGGTGCTCGGCCTGTGCGAGGAGTACCGGGTCGCCACCAAAGGCGCGTTCGACGTACGGCTGCCCGGCCGGGGCCTGGATCCCTGCGCGATGGTGAAGGGCTGGTCGGTGCAGCGGGCGGCGGAACTGCTCACGGGCGCCGGCCTGACCCGGTTCTGCCTGAACGCCGGGGGAGACGTGGTGACGGCGGGCGGTCCGTGGCGGGTCGGCGTACGGCACCCCGAGATCGCCGACAAGCTCTGCACCGTCCTGGAGATCACCGACCACGCGGTCGCGACCTCCGCGCGCTACGAGCGCGGCGACCACATCGTCGACGGCCGTACGGGCCGTCCGGCCACCGGCCTCCTCAGCGTCACCGTCGTGGCCCCGACCCTGGCCGAGGCGGACGCCATGGCCACCGCCGCCTTCGCGATGGGCGAGGAGGGCGTCGAGTGGGCCGCCGCGAGGGCAGGCTGCGAGGTCTACGCCGTGGACGCCGGGCGACGGGTGCTGCGGACGCCGGGGCTGCCGGTGGCCGGGGCGGGCTCGGTGCCGGTGTAGGAGACGGCCGGGCGTCCACGCCAGGTACGACGAAGGAGCGGGCCGCCGACAGGGAGTTCGGCGGCCCGCTCGCATCAGGGCGCCAAAGTCCTGCAACATTCCCGGTCTAGACTCTCCCCGCAACGGCCTGCGCAACGACGACCGTGGCCGAAAAAGGGCAGCTTTCTGCCAAACCCGAAGGGTATTCGGCGTTTTGATACGGATAGATTCAGTCACCAAGCGGTACCCGGACGGCACGGTCGCGGTCGACCGGCTTTCGTTGGACATACCGGACCGCTCGATCACCGTCTTCGTCGGTCCGTCGGGCTGCGGGAAGACCACGACCCTGCGCATGATCAACCGGATGGTCGAGCCCAGCGAGGGCACGATCCTTCTCGACGGCGTCGACATCCAGCAGCAGCCGGTCAACACCCTGCGCCGCTCGATGGGTTACGTCATCCAGAACGCCGGGCTCTTCCAGCACCGCACGATCGTCGACAACATCGCCACCGTGCCGCGCCTGCTCGGCTGGAGCAAGGACAGGGCCCGGGCGCGAGCGCGCGAGCTGATGGAGCGGGTCGGCCTCGACGCCGCACTCGCCAAGCGGTACCCCTACCAGCTCTCCGGCGGACAGCAGCAGCGCGTCGGTGTGGCGCGGGCGCTCGCCGCCGACCCGCCGGTGCTGCTGATGGACGAGCCGTTCTCCGCCGTCGACCCCGTGGTACGCAAAGGGCTGCAGGACGAACTCCTGAGAATCCAGGACGAGTTGGGCAAGACCATCGTCTTCGTCACGCACGACATCGACGAGGCCATCAAGATCGGCACGATGGTCGCCGTGATGCGCACCGGCGGCCGGCTCGCCCAGTACGCGCCGCCCGCCGAACTGCTGTCCGACCCGGCCGACGCCTTCGTCGAGGACTTCCTCGGCGCCGACCGCGGCATCCGGCGGCTGTCCTTCTTCACCTCCGCGGGACTCGACCTGCTGACCGCCCCGATCGTCGCGATCGACTCCACCGCCGAGCAGATCGCCGCCCGCGACACCAGGGAATCCCCCTACCTCCTCGTCACGGGCCTGGACGGCAGACCGCTCGGCTGGAGCGAGCCGAAGGACCTCACGGCCGGGGAGATCCGACCCGAGCAACTCCTGCCGTACGGACGGCCCTTCGAGGCCGGCAAGGACTCGCTGCGCGCCGCGCTCGACGGCGCCGTGCTCTCGCCCACCGGCTGGTCCGTCGCCGTCGACCGCGAGGGCCGGGCGACCGGAGTGGTCTCGCAGCGGACCATCGGCGAGGCGATCCGCAGCGCCCACGCCGAGGGCCGTACGGCCCCGAAGGCCGGCGGCGAGGCGGTCCCCGACGCCGACGCCGACGGGCGTACCGCCAAGAAGGTCGCCGGATGAACGGCATCTTCGACATCCCGAGCGACCTCCAGCACAGCTACTTCGGCCTCATCGGCCTGCACCTGCGCGAGTCCCTGCTGCCGGTCCTGGTCGGTCTGGTCGCCGCGCTGCCGATCGCCCAGCTCTGTGTACGCCTGCGCTGGCTGTACGCGCCCGTCCTGGGCCTGGCGACCGTGCTGTACGCCATCCCCTCCCTGGCCTTCTTCGTCGTCCTCATCGACTACACCGGCCAGACCGAGCTCACCGTGATGATCCCGCTGGCCGTCTACAGCCTGGTGGTGTTCGTCCCGGCGATCGTGGACGGCGTCCGCTCGGTCCCCGAGGAGACCCTCGCCGCGGCCACCGCCATGGGCTTCGGGCCGGTACGCCGGTACGTCCTGGTGCAGTTGCCGATCGCGGCGCCCGCGATCATCGCCGGGCTGCGGGTGGCGACCGTGTCGAGCATCTCGCTCGTCAGCGTCGGCATGTTGATCGGCAACCAGGGCGGCCTCGGCAATCTGCTCAACGACGGCATGATCTACCACCAGCCGCGCCTCGTATGGCTCTCGGTGATCGGCACGGCCGTCCTGGCCATCCTCGCGGACGCCGTCCTGGTCGTCGTCCGCCTGCTCCTGACGCCCTGGATGCCGCGCGGCACCCGCGATGCCCGCCCCGCCGCCGAGGCCCGGCCCGAACCGGCCGCGCCCGCCCTGGAGGACGCCGTCCGATGAACGTCATCCACTTCATCAACGCGTTCTTCAGCGACAGCGCCCACTGGCACGGCTACGACGGCATCCCCACCCGGCTGCGCGAGCACCTCCAGTACTCGCTGATCGCGCTCGCCATCGCCGCCGCCATCGGGCTGCCGGTGGGCCTGCTGACCGGCCACACCGGCCGCGGCGGCAACGCGCTGGCGTCCATCGCCACCGCCGCCCGCGCGCTGCCCAGCTTCGGTCTGCTGGTGCTGATGTTCATCCTGCTCGGCTTCGGCCTGATGCCCGTGATGATCCCGCTGGTCGTCCTCGCCGTCCCGCCGATCCTGGTGACCACGTACGAGGCGGTCCGCTCCGTCGATCCGTCCCCGGTGGACGCCGCCCGGGGCATGGGCATGGCCGAGCCCCGGGTCCTGTTCCAGGTGGAACTGCCGGTCGCGCTCCCGCTGATCCTCAGCGGTCTGCGCTCGGCGGCCATCCAGATCGTCTCGACGGCCACCATCGCCGCGTACGTCAGCCTCGGCGGCCTCGGCCGCTACGTCATCGACGGCCTCTACCAGCGCAACTACGAGAAGGTCGTGGGCGGCGCCACGCTGGTGGCCCTGGTGGCGCTGGCGACCCTCGCACTGTTCTGGGCGGTCACCCGGTTCACGGTGTCGCCGGGCGTGCGCAGGAGCGGATGAGTCAGCCCTCGGTGCGCGCCAGCGCCAGCTCCAGTACGACGAGCAGCGCGTCGCGCACCGAGCCCCGCTCCCGGGCGTCGAAGACGAGCACCGGGACGTGGTCGGCGACGTCGAGCGCCCAGCGGACCTCGTCCAGGGTGTGTTCGACCTTCCCGTCGAAGGCGTTGGCCGCCACGGCGAACGGGATCTGCCGGTGTTCGAAGTAGTCGACGGCCGCGTAGCAGTCGTCCAGGCGGCGGGTGTCGACGATGACCAGCCCGCCGACCGCGCCCTCGACGATGTCGTCCCACATGAACCCGAACCGCTCCTGTCCGGGCGTGCCGAACAGGTACAGCTTCAGGGTGGGGTCGATGGTGATGCAGCCGAAGTCCATCGCGACCGTGGTCGTGGTCTTGCGCGGGGTGTGGCTGAGGTCGTCCACCCCGGCCGCGACCTCGGTGATGGCGGCCTCGGTGGTCAGCGGCTCGATCTCGGAGATCGAGCCGACGGCGGTGGTCTTGCCCACGCCGAAACCGCCCGCGATCACCATCTTCACCGGCAGCGGCGGCCGTACCGCGCTCTGCGTGGCCGCGCCCCGGGTGAGCGGTTCAGTCGGTGTCACGGAGTACCCCTCGGGAGTCGGGGATGGCCCGCAGGCCATCGATAACCCTGCGCAGGACGGATGCGTCGTGGGTGGCGCCCACGTCGGGCACGTGCACCGTCAGCTGCCCGGCGGAGCGCAGGTCCTCGGCGAGGACCCGCACCACGTTCAGGTGCAGCCGCAGCCGGGCCGCGATCTCCGCGATGGACTGCGGCTGCCGGCAGGCGGCGACGATGTCGTGCCGCTCGAAGGAGAGCCGGTCGAGCCCGTCGAGCCCGGTGACGGTGGCCACCAGCTGCGTCTCGACGGGCATCGCCCTGCCGGACTCGGCCTCTCCCGCGCCCGCCACCCGGCCGGCGGTGACCAGGAACGGCCGTACGGCGGGGGCGGGCCCGACCGGAACCGGGGCCGGGTCCGGGGGTGGCGCGGCACCGTCCGCCATGGGTGGCTCTCTTTCCTCTCGCGACCGGGCGGCGGCCGGTCAGCGCCGGGACGTGGCGCCGACGCTGTTCTTGAGTTCGAGCACCACCTGGGGGCTGAGCGCGGCGCCGGCCCGGTTGGCGAACACCGTCATCTCGTAGGCGATGTTGCCCAGCTTGGCGTCCTTGTCGGTGACCACGCCGAGCACCGCGCCGCTGCCGATCGCGGAGACCAGGACGTGGCCGCCCTCGAGGTCGATGATGACCTTGTTCAGGCCGCCCAGGCCGTAGTTGCCGGAGGCCCCGGCGGCCAGGCTGGTGATGCCGGAGACGATCGCCGCCAGCCGCTCGGAGTCGGCGTGCTCGCGCAGCTCGGAGACGGCGATGAGCAGGCCGTCGGAGGACACCGCGATGGCGTCGACCACGCCTGCGGTCTCCGTCGCGAAACGGTTGAGCAGCCAGGCGAAGTCGGCTGCGGCGGCCTGCAGATCGGTCGGCGCGGGGCCGCCGGACGGCGTGTCACCTGTCGACGTACTCACTGCTCGGCTCCTTCCGGGAGGTGGTTCGCGTCGTGCGCGTGGTGGGGGGTCTGTGCGGGCTGGGCCGGTACGGGGTGCGAGGCGGTGTCCTGGTGGGCGCGTTCCACGGCGGCCTCGAACTCCTCCAGCGCGGAACGGACGGCCTCCGCGTCGGCGGGCCGGGCGGCCTGCCGTGCGGACTGCTGCGCGGCGTCCGCGGTGGTACGGAGGGTGGCGCCGCGGACGCGGCGCCGCAGGGGGCGGGCGCCGGTGGCGCCCCCGGCGGACGCGGGCGCCTCGGTGCGTGCCCCCGGGATGAGTGGTGCCCGCCCGTCCGCCGGGTCCGGCTCGCGCCGGGGGACGCGGCGGGGGAGGGAGCCGGTGTGGTCGTCGGCCGGTGTGGGGGTGGGTGCGGCGGGCGACGGGCGAGGCCCGGCGGCGGGCGCCGACCCGGCCGGTACGGCGGCTGCTTGCACGGTCCCGGAAGGCGTGCCCGAACCGCCGGAGACCACCGCGCTCATCGTCAGCAGCAGCGACGACGGAATCGTCACCTCGGCCGTCACGCCGCCGCCCTGGGTGCGGGACAGGGTGACGCCGACCTCCCAGCGACGGGCCAGACTGCCCACCACGAACAGGCCGAGCACCTTCGTCGGCACCAGATCCAGGCGTTCGCGGCGGATCAGGCGGCCGTTCTCCTCGTCGAGGCGCTCGGCGCTCATGCCCAGGCCGTGGTCGACGATCGTGACCGTCGCGCCGGTGTCGCCGGACCGCACGGTCACCTCCACCGGGCTGCCGGCGGGCGAGAACGACACGGCGTTCTCGAGGAGTTCGGCCACCATCAGCGTCAGATCGCCGATCATGTCCGGCTCCACCATGACCTCGGTCCCGGCGTGCAGCTCGACCCGCTGGAAGCCCTCGATCTGGCCGAGCGCGGCCCGTACGACGTTGGTGAGGGCGGTGGGGCCGGAGTCCAGGACCGTCTCGCGGATGCCGGCGAGCAGCATCAGGCTGTCGGCGTTGCGGCGCAGACGGACCGCGATGTGGTCGATGGAGTAGAGGTGTTCGAGGAGGGCCGGGTCGGTCTCGCCGCGCTCGACCGAGTCGATCAGAGCCAGCTGGCGGGTGGTGAGGTTGCTGACCCGGCGCCCCACGTTGCCGAACATCTCGGCGACGTTGCGGCGGCTGAGCACCTGGCGTTCCAGCAGCGCGACCGCGGTGGCCTGCACCCGGTTGAAGACCTCGGCCAGCTCGCCGATCTCGTCCCGCGCGGTGACCGGCATGGCGCGCAGCAGGGGCGGGCCGTCGTCCTCGGCGTCGTCGTCGGCGACCCGGGCCAGCTCACGGCCGGCCACGTCGGCGACCTGCTGGGCGGCGCCGGTGAGCGCCTGCACCGGACGCACCACCGAGCGGCGGACCGCGACGGAGAAGGCGAGCCAGACGGCGAAGCCGATCAGCGTGAGGTTCAGCAGTAGACCGGCGCGCCACTGCGCGCTGGACGAGGCGTCGTCGGCCCGGTCGGCGATCTGGTCGATGAGCGAGGCGGTGATCTTCAGCCGTGTCTCGGCCTGCTCACGGTAGCCGGGGTAGGAGGCGATCGACTGCCGGAGCGCCTTGCGGACTTCGGCGGGGGTCCCGGCCTGCAGGGCGCTGGGGTCGATCTGCAGTTCGGCGTAGTGCTGGGTGATGGCGGCCTGCGCGGTGTTGTGCTCGGTGCCGCCGAGCTCGTCGGCCTGCTCCTCGGAGGCGAACCGCGCGAACCGTTCGGCCTGGTAGGTGTACAGCTCGTAGGAGCCGACCGCGCCGGTGAACTCGATGAGCGCGTTGGTGTCCCCGGTGCGCGCCGAGAAGACACCGGTCTCGAAGGCACCGTGCGCGGCGTCGGCGCGCAGCAGCGAGTCGAGCAGGTTGCCGGTGAAGGTGGCGGCGAGGCCGGCGTTGCGGTCCAGGCCGAGACCGTTGATGAGGCCCTGGGCGGCGCCCGCGTACGCCGGGTCGATGTTGTCGGCGGGCAGATAGCCCTGCTCGATGGTGTCCCGCAGGCTTTCCAGGCCCTCGATCTCCCTGAGGGCCTGCGCCTCGGCGTCCGGCAGGCGGTCTCCGAAGGTGTCGCGCACCTTCGCGACCTGGGCGTCCACGGCCAGCTGCGCCATGCGGTAGGCCTCGGAGGAGGGCGTGCCGCCGTCGAAGGACGCCTGGTGCCGCACGGACAGCAGGATCGCCTGCTGGTGCTCGGCCTGCACCTGGTCGACGAGTTGTGCGACCTGGGTGCTGTCGCGGACCAGCTGGGCCGCCGACTCGGCGCGGTCGGACTCCTGAATCAGCCCGGTGATGAGGTAGGCGAGCAGTACGGCGACCACGGCGAGCGGCACACCGACGAGGATGTTGAGCTTGCGCCTGAAGGGCCACCGGTCGGCGAAGTCCCGAACGCCCCTGCGCGTGGGCGGTGCCGGCCGGGCGGGCGCGTCCACCTGGTTCGTGGACACCGGGCCTCCTTCATGGGTGCTGCACGGTGCGTGACGTATGACGTATCACGTGACCGGATTCGATCGATTCGGACTGGTGCGCCGTGCGACGCCAACTGCGGCGAGACTACCTTCCCTTTGAACAATCAATGACCTCGCACTACGTCAAGAATCAGTCACAACCCGTCTGCGTTCGTATGTCCACGTCGTTCATCTTCCGTTTACAACTGGCAGTACATCGAAGCAAATCGGTGACCGGATTCCTCTTGACTGACCAAGAACCGGCTGGATTGGATCGAGCCAGAGATCTTCACCGTGTTCTTCCCTGCGTTCCTCACCAAGGTGTTCACCAAGGTGTTCACCGAATCCTTCACCAACCCCTGAGCCCGGAACGGGAATCGTGACTTCCAACGCCCACAGCTTCAGGTCCATCCGGAGACACCCCGGCGCGGCGGCCGTCGCGCTCGCCGCGGCGACGGCCCTGCTGGCGGGATGTTCCTCCTCCGACGACAACTCCGACGACCCGCTCGCGGGAGGCAAGTCGGACGGCAAGACCGTCGTCGTCGGCTCCAACAACTTCGCCGAGAGCATCCTGATCGCCGACATCTACGGCGAGGCCCTGAAGGCCAAGGGCATCAAGGTCACCTACAAGCCCAACATCGGCAGCCGTGAGACGACCTACGGTCTGCTCAAGAACGGCTCCATCACCGTCCTGCCCGAGTACAACGGCGCGCTGCTCGCCTACCTCGACCCGAAGGCCACGCCGAAGACGCTCGAGGCCACGACCGCCGCGATCGGCGCCAAGCTGGACGCCAAGCTGGAGCTGCTGGACCCGGCACCTGCGCAGGACAAGGACTCCGTCACGGTCAACGCGGAGACCGCCAAGAAGTACAACCTGACGTCCGAGTCCAGCATCGGTGACCTCAAGGACATCGCGAAGGACCTGGCCATCGGGGCCTCGCCGGAGTTCCAGACCCGGCAGCAGGGCCTGCTGGGCCTGAAGTCCGTGTACGGGCTGGAGTTCAAGTCCTTCAAGGCGCTGGACGCGGGCGGTCCGCTGACCCAGGCGGCGCTGCAGAAGAACACCGTGCAGGCCGCGGACCTCTTCACCACGGACCCGACCATCGCCAAGGAGAAGCACGTCGTTCTCCAGGACCCGGAGAACCTCTTCGGGTTCGAGAACGTGCAGCCGCTCGTCTACAAGGGCGGCCTCTCCCAGGAGGGCGCCGCCGCGCTCAACGCGGTCTCGGTCAAGCTCGACACGGAGGCGCTGCTCGACCTGGACGCGCAGGTGCAGCTGGACAACAAGGACCCGCTGGACGTCGCGAAGGCGTGGCTGAAGTCGGTCGGCCTGGACTGAGTCCGCACGGCATCCTGCCCGGGTGCGCACGGTCCTCCTGGGCGGAACCATCCGCACCGTCGGCGAGCTGATCCGGCTCGCCGACGGTGCGGCCGTGCCTGACGCGGACCCCGAGGGCTCAGTAGCCGACGCGGAAGGTCGCGTCCTGCTGTTCGGTGGCCGTGGAAACGGGGTCGATGCGCAGGACGTAGTTGGAGTGGCGGATGTAGCGGGTCGGGTAGTTGTACGAGCGGAAGGACGACCAGCTCGCGTCCGCCAGGCCGGCCGTACGGTAGAACGTGGCGTCCTGGGCGAACGCCGACGTACTGTCGTTCACGTCCAGTTGCAGCTGGTAGTTGTAGTGCCGCAGATAGCGGGTCGGGAGGCTGACCGACTGGAAGGAGACCCCGGTGCTGTCGGCCAGGCCGGGGACCAGCTTCCACTGCGCGTCCGTGTACGGGTCGAAGGGGTACTCGTCGATCCGGCCCACGTAGTTGGAGTGGCGGACGTACCGGGCCGGGTAGTTGTAGGACTTCAGCCGGTTCCAGGCCGGTGCGCCCCACTTCGCGATCAGGTTGGTGTACTCGGCCGTGGTGATCGGCTGGATCGTGCCGTGCTTGGAGTTCACCGGCTGGGTGTAGGCCCGTTGGTCCACCGCGGTCCAGGTGCCGGCGGACAGGTCGGTGGACTGCCAGGCGTAGAACACACCGTTGGGGGTGTACGTGTCTCCCCACAGGTACCAGGAGCTCGACGTCTGTGACTTGACGAGGATCGGGGCCTCCGTGCCGCCGTGGGCGACGCCGGTGCTGAAGGCGGTGAAGCTGCCCGGGGTGAGGGAGGTGGATTTCGCTCCCACCAACGCCTGCGCCGAACTCGACTTGAAGTAGAGGTAGTTGACGCCGTTCACGCCCACCGCCAGGTCGCCGTCGATGACGTCGTAGCCGGGGTCGAAGAACACCTGGGGGGCCGTCGCCGTGACGAAGTCGGTCGTGTAGTTGACCATGATGACGTTGTGGCCGCTGTCGTTGACGGACGAGTAGATGATCCCGTACTGGCCCCGGCCGGCGTCCCAGAAGGCTTCGGGCGCCCAGCTGTGCGTGTTCATGTCGTGCAGTTTCAGCCGGTGGTAGCCGGTGAAGGTGCGCAGGTCGGTGGAGTTCCAGACGTGGACGTACTGGCTGACGTAGCTCCAGTCGGTCCCCTTCAGGTCGGTCGCGAGGACGACGAAGGTGCCGTCCTGCTTGCGCAGGATGAAGGGGTCGCGCAGGCCGCCGGCGCCCTCGGTGGGCGTGACCACCGGGTTGTTCTGGTTCAGTGGAGTCCAGTTCAGCGAGTCCGTACTGACGGCCAGATGGAGGCCGTAGTCGGTGCCGGTGCCGCTCGGGGACTCGGTGAAGTAGCCCATGACGTACGCCGAGTCGGCGGCGCGGGCGGTTCCCGCGCCGAGGGTGAGCGCGCCGGTGAGGGCCAGCGGCACGGTGGCGGTCATACCGAGGAACGAGCGGCGGGACGGGCGGGGTGCGGGGGGCATGGGTTCTCCAAAGGGGTGCGGGCACCTTCGGGGCGGGGTGAGATGGATCGAGGTGGCTCCGAAATATCGAACAAGGTTCGGTAAGTCGGTCAGAAGGTAGGGGGGTGGCGAGTACGCGTCAATCACCCCGTCCGGCTTGGCTGAATCTGGACGGTCGGTCGATGAACCCGGGCGGGACGAGACGGGCGGGCTGGGAGTGTGCGATTTCTTCGCTCACGGCCCCCGGGAGGGAGGAGGCGAGCTTCACCCGCGACGTGTCCGGCCGCCGCACCAGGGCACGGGCGATGTCCCGGGCGGAGCCGGCCATCGCCGTGATCCGGACCAGCCACTGGGTGCGGCCGGCCCGGTCGGGGTCAGTCGGCCCCACGACCCGCAGCGACGCCTCCGCACGCAGCCGGGCGTAACGGCGTGCGACGGTCTGCGCCGAGACGCCGAGGACGCAGGCGATCCGGCTGAACGGCGCCCGCCCGTCGACGTGCAGGGCGTGGATCAGGGCACGGTCGAGGTCGTCGAGCTTGGGCCCATCCTGCCGGGGGCCGGGCCGCCCCGCGCCCCCGGCAGGCACCGATTCAGAGGTCGAACTCGTGCGGCGGCAGGTCCAGCGTGAAGCACGCCTCGCGCACCACGGCCTGCTCCGTCTTGTCGAAGTCGCCGTCCGCCCCGCCGATGACGATGCCGATCTGGATGACGGCACGCGCCTCCGCGGGCTTCTTCTTCGCCTTGGCGATCTCCTGCAACACGCTGACCTTGCCGAAGGCGAAGTCGGTCGTCAGCTTGTTCAGGTTGTCCTCGAAACGGCGCCGCAGGTCGTCCGCGGGGAAGTTCTGCAACACCTCGTTGGTGGCGATCAGCTGGGCCACGCGCTGCCGCTCGGCCGGATCGATGGTGCCGTCCGCCGCCGCGACCAGGGCGCACATCGCCATGCTCGCGTCGCGGAAGGCGCCGCTCTTGAGGTCGTTCTTCTTCGCCACCAGCTGGGTCTGCATCGTCGACGCGGACTCCTTGATGCGGTCCCACAGGGCCATGAGAACTCCAGGTGTTCGTAGTCATCAGTTTCTACAGCACCGTAGAAACTAACGCGGTGGCCGATAAGTTCCGGTGGCTTCCGGACACCTGGACTGCTGGGCTGCTGGGCTCACTCACCCGATCCGGCTCAAGCGGGTCCTCCCGCCCCGTTCAGCGACGGATCCCCGGTCTGCCGGAGCTGTTCCGCGGCCCGCGCCTCCCGTCGGCGCCGGCGGCGGCTGCGGCGTGGTTCCTGGTCGGGGAGCCAGCCGAAGGTGAGGCAGCTGCCGACGACCCCGAGGAGGAGGCCGAGGAAGAAGCCGCCCAGGTTCGAGGTGACCCAGGTGCCCAGGGTGAGGAGGACCCCGGTGATCGAGTAGAAGAGGCGCTGGGCGGGGTTGAAGAGGATCAGCAGCCCGCACAGCATCATGACGGCCGGCAGCAGATAGCCCGCCAGGCCCTGCGCGCCGATGTGCATCACGACCTTCAGCGACGCCTTCTCGGTGAACAGGATCTCCGCCCCGCCCAGAGTGAGCAGCAGCCCGCCCCAGAACGGCCGGCCGGCCCGCCACCCCCTGAAGGCGGGCCTCAGTCCCTGTCGTGGACGGCCCGGCATCGGATCAGCACGCCTTCTCGCTGAAACTCAGATGGAGGTTCGGCAGCGTGAACACGCCGGCCGTGGTCGCGTAGTTGGTCTGCCGCAGGTCGCCGATGTGGACCGTGTCGGCCTGCTGGCTGAAGACGCCGATCGGGCCCTTCACGCCCGCCTTGTCCAGCTCGCTGGCGTCGTTGCCGATCTCAATGCCGTGGAACTCGGCATTGCCGGACAGGTCCGTCGAGTCGGTGGTCAGGTCGCTCGCGATCACCTTGTCCTTGCCGTCGCCCGCGGTGATGCGCAGGTTGATGCCACCGAGGTCGACGCTCTGGCACAGATTGGTGAGCGTGGCGTCCTTGATGGCGGAGGTGACGACCAGCACCTGGCCACCGGTGTCGCCCGTGTTGGGGCTGCCGTCCGCCATGGTGTCGAGGGCGCCGAACTGCTCGAAGCCGGTGCCGTCGAGGTCGGTCGCGGTGACCGTGAAGGGCATGCCGGAGATCTTGAACGACACGCCCAGCGCCCCCTGGGCGGTGAGGATCGCCATGCCGGCGGCGACCAGGGTGGCCGGCACCGCCATCACCGCGGCCCGGCGCATACGGACGCGTCCGCGTCTTTCGGAGCCCCCGAGCACCTCGGGCGTGCCTGGTGCGGAACCGCTTTCCGGGTTCTCGGGGGTGTTGTCGGCGGACGACGTGACGTCCGAGGACGAGGCCATGTCTGCTCCCGTGGGCATAGTCAGTGCGGGTTGGGCTTCAGTGGCACGTTGTCCTGGCGCGGACAGTGGCTGCGGCGCACGTCTCCTCACAACTCCCGGCGTTTGCAAGGGCTTTCACTGTTACGCCGCAGTAGCCGCCGAGGAAGTTACCGATGGTTACAGTGGAGGGTCAAGGGAGTTGTGGAAAAAGAGTGTCGATTGTGCTTCACCTGTGGATCACGGGGTTCGGGTGACTCCGCCCAACCCGCTGATTGGCGTCAACTTCCTTGTGTCGGCTTGACGTTGACGGCGCATCAGGTCTACAACTCTCCCTGGCTCAGCCCGGATCCGTGGCGCCGGATCCGTTGCGCGGCGACCGCCCGCGTTCCCGGCCTCCGTCCGCAGTGACCCACGAGTCCGAATCCTCCTCGGCGCCGCCACGGTTGCTTCCCTCCACCGCGAACCGTGACCGTCGCCCTTCCACCCGGCCCGGCCGCAGACTCCCCCACGGTCGTCGGCCTCCGGCCGGCAGCTGCCGTTGCCGGTCCGTCACGTACGGAGAAGGCGTTACGGGCCGGCAACGGCGGACACGTCCGCGCGTCCGCGCTTCCTCACGCACGCCACCCCCTTCAACCTCCTCCAGCGCCTCCTTACCCACTCAGCCCCGCCCCCCTCAGCCCCGCCCCCCTGAGTCCCGACCCCCCTCAGCCCCAACCCCCTCGGGCCCGATCCCCCCTCAGGGTTCACCCCCCATACGCCCGCCCCCCTCAGGGCCCACCCTCCTCAGGGTTCACCCCCCCTTACGCCCGACCCCCAGCCCCAACCCCCTCGGGCCCGATCCCCCCACAGCCCCAACACACCCCCCTCAGCCCCCCACTCCGGAGAAGAGGCACCCGTATGCGCACTCGCACCCTCCTCACCCTCGCCGGCGCCGTCGTCGCCCTGACGCTGCCCGCTGCCGTCCCCGCCTCCGCTGCCGACACCCCGGTTCTGACCATCGGCGGTGCCGCCGGCACCCCCGTCGCGAGCGGCGACACCCTCATCGCGAACCTGGCGAGCGGCACCGCCGCCACGCTCTCCTCGAGCGCGACCGGCACGAGCGGCGTCTCGTGCACCTCGTCGCAGTTCACCGCCACGGTCGGGGACAACCCCACCGCGCCGGGCACGGCCACCGAGTCCCTGACGGCGCACACCTTCGACGCCGCCACCTGCACCAGCAACGTCGTCGGCGTGCTGGGCGTCACCAGCATCACGGTCGACAACCTGCCGTACACCACCACCGTGGCCTCGGACGGCACCGTGACCGTGACTCCGGCCGCCGGCTCCACCATCCAGACCACGGTCAAGCTGCGCACCCTGCTGGGCACCATCACCTGCGTCTACCAGGCCGCGAGCCTCTCCGGCACGGCGAGCAACACCGACAACAGCATCGCCTTCGCCAACCAGCAGTTCACGAAGACGTCCGGCTCGTCCCTGTGCTTCGCCAACGGCTACTTCACCGCCAGGTACGCCCCGGTGACGGACGCGGGCGCGCCGGTGTACGTCAACTGACCGTCAAGGACAGGGAGTTCAACGTCGACGTAGACGCATGAACAGGGCGGCGCCCCCGGTGAGCACCAGCACCGCGGCGGCGCCGCCCGCCATGAGGGGCGCGGAGGGGCCGGACCCGGGGTCGGTGGTGGACGCCGCCACCGGCGTGCTGTCGGTGGCCGGGCTCGCGGACTGCGCGGTCCGTGTGGGGGAGGACGTACTCACCGAGGGCACCGCCGCACCCTTGCGCGCCTCGGTGGTCGGCGACGGGCTGCCGCTCGCGCGGGCCGGTGCGCTCGCGGACGCGGTGGACTTCGCAGCCGCCGGGAACACCACGTCCGAGCACGAGTAGTACGTGTCCGGTGTGCTGCTGTTCTGCCAGATCGTGTACAGCACCTGGCGTCCCGTCCGGTCCGACGGAAGCTTGGCCGTGAGGTGGTAGGCGCCGTTCGTCAGCTTCGGGTCCTTGACCTCGGCGAACGGTCGTGTGGGCAGGTCGGACCACTGCAGCGGCTTCGCCGGGTCGTAGCCGGGCTTGGTCAGGAACAGCTTGAACGTGCCGGTGTGCGGGATCGTCGAGGCGTACGTCATCGTCAGCGTCCCGCCCGGTGACAGACGCGTCGACGGCCAGTCCGCGCGGGCGAGGTCGAGGCCCTTGTAAGCGGGCAGACCCGCGCTGCACAGCTTTCCGTCGGGGATCACCTGGCGGTCCCGGCCGGCCACGTTCGCGACCCGCAGGTTGTCCCAGGCGGCGAAGGACGCGCCGTTCGCGGCCACGGCCGCCCGGCAGGCCGCCGAGCTGGTCGAGTCGCCCTCGGGGGAGCAGGCGAACACCCGGCTGGCCGGATCGGTCGGTGCGCCGTGCGCCAGCGCCGGTGCCGCGGTCCACAGACTCAGCAGGAGCGGGCTCAGGGCGGTGGCCGCCAGGGCGATGCGGCGGTGTGCGGTCATCCGGGACATCCGGAACGTCTCCTCGGCCGGCGCGGGAACGGTCTCGCGGGAACGGTCTGTTGCGTGCAGTACGGCGGCCGGGGCCGGTGCGTTCAGCCGGCGGCCGGAACCCGGCGCGATCCGGCCCGCGTAACCCCGGACGGGGCGGCGCACGCGCCAGGCCGGCCTGGGCCGCCGCTGTCTCCGTCGTCGTCGTTGTCGCCGCCGTCGCCGCCGCCGCTACGCGATCGGTGCTTCGGTTGCCGTCAAGACTCTCGAGCCGCGGTCGGCCCCGCTGTCGAGGCCGGGCAGCAGGCCCGGCACCGCGATGCTGGGCAGCATGTGCGCCCACAGCACGGACAATCGCTCGCCGAGGTCCGTCCGGTCGGTCAGTGCCCGCGACATCAGCTGTATGCCGCTGAACGCCCCGACCAGCAGCTCCACCGTGTCCCGCGACCGCACCGTGGGCAGCAACTCGCCTTGTGCGCGGGCCTCTTCCATCAGTTCCGTCAGTCGCTCGGCCCACTGCCGGAACGGCTGCCCGTGATCGACCCCGGACGGTGTCGCCTGGTCGACCGCGAGCCGCACACTGCCCCGTAGCAGGGAACTGCCCAGCAGCCGCATGCCGACGACGAAGGTCATGTCGATGATCTCCTGCAACTTGCAGGGCTGCGGCGGCACGGCACCGAACGGCACCTGCTCGTCGAGCACCGCCTGCGCGAGGGACTCCTTGGAGGGGAAGTGGAAGTACAGGGCGCCCTTGGTGACTTCGGCACGCTCCAGCACCATGGCGATGGTCGTGGAGGTGTAGCCGTGCTCGTCGAAGACCGCGCCGGCGGCTTCCAGGATCGCCCTGCGCGTCCTGATGGCGCGCTCCTGTCTTGCCATAAGAGCCCCTCCGCACCGCCGAGTCGGCCGACCCCCGCGATCGCGTGCAGGATCGGCCCGATCTTCGGGCGTCGTCCACTGATCTCATTGAAAACAAACCGGTCGCCTCGTACCCTAACGCTTGCTCGAGTGGGCGCTTCGCCGTCTGCCGTGGCCTTCGGGGGACCGTAGGGAGGGACATGCCGAGACCCCGCCAGAGCGCCCAGACCATCCCGTCCATGACAGCGACCGTTCCCCGTGAGCTCGTCCACCGCGCGGCGGTGGCGGAGACCCTCCTCACCGGCTGGAGCCGGACCGCGCCCGACCGGTTCCACGTGTCGGCGCAGTGGCCGCGATCCCACGAGTTACACGTGTCGCCCGACCGCACCGCGTACGATCCGCTGCTGGTCGTGGAGACCGTACGGCAGAGCGGAACGCTGATCGCGCACACCGAGTACGACGTGCCGCTGGGGCACCACTTCGTGCTCAACGAGTTCCAGGTCGAGACGTTTCCGCAGCACTTGGCCGTCGGTGCGCTGCCCGCCGAACCGGCCGTCGAAGTCGCCTTCACCGACGTCCAGTACCGCGGCGCCCGCCCGGCCGCCGCCCGCTACACGGCGGACGTCCTGCGCGCGGGTGAGCTCGTCGCGCGCGCGGACGTCGCGTTCACCTGTCTGAGTGAGCCCGTCTACCGGCGGCTGCGCGGCGGCCGCACCCCGGCTCTCGCCTCCGACGTGCCCCTGCGGCCCGGGCTGCCGCCCACCGGCGTGGACCGCGTGCTGCCGGCCGACGTCGTCCTGGCCCCGACGGACCGTTCCGACCGCTGGCAGCTACGAGTAGATACCGCACACCCCGTTTTCTTCGACCATCCACTGGACCACGTCCCCGGGATGCTGCTCCTGGAGGCGGCCCGCCAGGCCGCCCGGTGGTGGACCGACGGGAGACGAGCACCAGTTGGGTACCACGCCCGCTTCCACCGGTACGCCGAGCTGGACAGTCCCACCTGGATCGAGCTGGCGAGCGAAGACGGCGCCGAACTGCAAGTCGTGGGCAGACAGGGGGAGTCGACGATTTTCGAGTGCCTGGTGGGGACCGCGGGTCGGTGAGTTATCGTGGACAGGGCGTCAAAACAAACGGCATGACCCGTTCTTTACGGCCCCCGGGAGTGTCCAGCCGATGGCGAGGCAGCTACGCGCCGAGCAGACCCGCGCGACGATCATCACGGCCGCCGCCGACCTGTTCGACCGGCGCGGCTACGAATCGACCAGTCTGAGCGACATCGTCGAGCACGCGCAGGTCACCAAGGGCGCCCTGTACTTCCACTTCGCGGCCAAGGAGGACCTGGCCCACGCCATCATGGAGCTCCAGTCCCAGGCCTCGCGGCGGGTGGTCGACCAGGTCGACGACCAGGGCTGTCCGTCCCTCGAGGCCCTGATGCGGATCACCTTCGGCATGGCGCGGCTGTCCGTCGAGGGACCCATCACCCGGGCCGGACTCCGGCTCGCCACCGGCGGAGTCGAGGTACGGCCGCCGCTGCCGCACCCGTTCACGGAGTGGCTGGACCTGGTCACGCGCCGGCTCCTCGGCGCGGTCCGGGAGTCCGACGTCCACCCGGACGTCGACGTCGACGCCGTCGCCCACTCCCTCGTCTCCTTCTTCGTCGGAACCCGCGTCGTGGGCCGCTCCCTGGAACCCGTCGCCCGACTCCCGCGCAGAATGGCGGAGATGTGGCACATGCTGATCCGGGGCCTGGTGCCGGTACCGCGACGCCCGCGGTACCTGACGCTCGTCACCCGGCTGGAGCGGGAGATCAGCATCGTGTGATCAGGGGGAGCCGATACGGTGATCCACATGCCCGACACCCCCGCCGCGCCCGTGATCCTGGGCAACGAACCCGGCTCCTTCCCGCACAGCGTGCTCGCGCAGCGGCATCCCGCGATCATCCGGCAGGTGCGGGACGCCGTTCCGTACGGCCCCGACATCCGCCGCGCGCTGGACACGCTGCTGGTCAGCTGCACCGAGGGCGTGCTCGAACCGCTTCCCGCCGACGCCCACGACCGGGACCGGTGGCAGGCGTGGGGTCTCGGGGAGTACGTGGGCCGGTCCTGGTTCGACGTGCCGTGGCTGTGGGCGGAGAGCTACTTCTACCGCCAACTCCTCGAAGCCGTCGGATACTTCGTCCCGGGCACCTGGCAGGGCATCGACCCCTTCCGCCCCTCCAAGCTCGCCGAGCTCGACGCCCCGGAGACGGACGAGGAGCTGGCCGCCCTCGACGACCTCGAGGCCCGCCCGGCCGACGAGCGGGCCAGGGCCCTGCTGCACGGCTCGCTCTGGGGCAACCGCGCCGACCTCGGCTTCCGCCTCTCCGCCCCCGGCGGCCACCCCGCCGACACCACCCCGGCCCTGGTCGCCGACGACAGCGAGGCCCTCTGGTCGCTGCTCCCGCCCTCCGGCACGGGCACCCTCTGCCTGGTCGCCGACAACGCGGGCCGGGAACTCATCCCCGACCTGCTCCTCGTCGCCCACCTCCTCGAACGGCGCCGGGTGGAGCGGGCGGTCCTGCACATCAAGCCATACCCGTACTACGTCTCCGACGCCACCACCGCCGACGTGCTCGACGCGGTCCGCCGGCTCACCGCCGCGCCGGGCGCGGCCGCCGCGTACGGGCGGGGCATCCGGGACGCGATGACCGACGGCCGGCTCCAGGTCCGCGCGCACCCCTTCGCCTGCGCCCCACTGCCGTACGAGGCGATGCCCCCCGAACTGCACAAGGAGTTCGGCGACGCCGCGCTGACCGTCGTCAAGGGCGACCTCAACTACCGTCGGCTGGTGGGCGACCGCCGATGGCCCCCGACCACCCCCTTCACGGACGTCACCGCCTACTTCCCCGGCCCGGTTGCCGCCCTGCGCACCCTGAAGTCCGACGTGATCACCGGCCTCGACGCCCACACGGAGGACGCGCTCGTCACCGCCGAGGGGCAGCGTTGGCGGACGAGCGGGACGCACGCGCTGATCCAGGTCAAGGCTTAGCCGCACGATCACGGTGGCCCGGGGCGAAGGGCTCGACGAGAGCGCGTGTGGCGGAACGGATCGACGAGGGAAAACCCGGCGATTCGGGCCTCATTCACGCGATGGTGTGATCATGTCCTGCCCGGTGGATGGGTGTTGAGGGGCGCGGGTAGGGCCCGGCCATGACTCAGCCGTTCGAACTCCCGCACTTCTACATGCCGTATCCCGCGCGGCTGAACCCGCACGTCGACGAGGCCCGGGCCCACTCGACGGGGTGGGCGCGCGAGATGGGCATGCTGGAGGGGTCCGGGATCTGGGAGCAGGCCGACCTCGACGCGCACGACTACGGCCTGCTCTGCGCCTACACCCACCCCGACTGCGACGGCCCCGCGCTGTCGCTGATCACCGACTGGTACGTGTGGGTGTTCTTCTTCGACGACCACTTCCTCGACATGTTCAAGCGCACCCCGGACCGCGCCGCGGGCAAGGCCCACCTGGACCGGCTGCCGCTGTTCATGCCGCTGGATCTGTCGGCTCCCGTGCCGGAGCCGCAGAACCCGGTCGAGGCCGGGCTCGCCGACCTGTGGGCGCGTACGGTGCCGTCGATGTCGACCGACTGGCGCCGCCGCTTCGCCGTCGCCACCGAGCACCTGCTGAACGAGTCGATGTGGGAGTTGTCCAACATCAACGAGGGGCGGATCGCCAACCCCGTCGAGTACATCGAAATGCGCCGCAAGGTGGGCGGCGCGCCCTGGTCGGCGGGCCTCGTGGAGTACGCCACCGCCGAAGTGCCCGAGTCCGTCGCCGGGTCGAGGCCGCTGAGGGTGCTGATGGAGACGTTCTCCGACGCCGTGCACCTGCGCAACGACCTGTTCTCCTACCAACGGGAGGTCGAGGACGAGGGCGAGAACAGCAACGGCGTGCTCGTCCTGGAGACCTTCTTCGGCTGCACCACCCAGGAGGCCGCCGACACCGTCAACGACATCCTCACCTCCCGCCTCCACCAGTTCGAGCACACCGCCCTCACCGAAGTGCCCGCCCTGGCCCTGGACAGGGGCCTCAGCGCCGGCGAGGTCGCGGCGGTGGCGGCGTACACCAAGGGGTTGCAGGACTGGCAGTCCGGCGGCCACGAATGGCATCTGCGCTCCAGCCGTTACATGAACGAGGGCGCGCGGTCCGCCGCGCCCTGGCAGAGCCCGACCGGGCCCGGCACCTCCGCCGCCGACATCGGCGCGCTGCTCGCGTCCGCCGCCGCGGAACGCTTGCGCGCCTACTCCCATGTGCCTCACCAGAAGGTGGGCCCGTCCCTGCTGCCCGACTTCCACATGCCGTTCGAGCTGGAGCTCAGCCCGCACCTGGACGGCGCCCGCGACCGCCTCACCGGGTGGACGCACCGCATGGGCATGCTGGAGGAGGGCGTCTGGGACGAGGACAAGCTCGCGGCGGCCGACCTCCCCCTGTGCGCCGCCGGCCTCGATCCGGACGCGACCGCCGAGGCCCTCGACCTCAGCTCGCAGTGGCTCGCCTGGGGCACGTACGGCGACGACTACTACCCCCTCGTCTTCGGGCACCGCCGCGCCCTGGCCGCCGCCCGACTGGCCACTCAGCGCCTGTCCGCCTGTATGCCCGTCGCCGGCGAGGCGGTCCCGGTCCCCGCCAACGCCATGGAGCGCGGGCTGATCGAACTGTGGGCGCGCACCACGGCCGGGATGACTCCCGAGGCGCGCGGCACCCTGAAGGACGCGGTGAACGTGATGACCGAGAGCTGGGTGTGGGAGCTGTCCAACCAGCTCCAGAACCGCGTCCCCGACCCCGTCGACTACCTGGAGATGCGGCGCGCCACCTTCGGCTCCGACCTCACCCTCAGCCTGTGCCGGATGGGGCACGGCCCCGCCGTCCCGCCGGAGGTGTACCGCAGCGGCCCCGTCCGCTCGCTGGAGAACGCCGCCATCGACTACGCCTGCCTCCTGAACGACGTCTTCTCGTACCAGAAGGAGATCGAGTACGAGGGTGAGATCCACAACGCCGTCCTCGTCGTGCAGAACTTCTTCGGCTGCGACTACCCGACCGGCCTCCGTGTGGTCGGCGACCTGATGAACCAGCGCATGCAGCAGTTCGAGCACGTGGCCGCACACGAACTGCCCGTCCTGTACGACGACTTCGACCTGTCGGAAGAGGCGCGGGAGGCCATGCGGGGCTATGTGGCCGACCTCCAGAACTGGATGGCGGGCATCCTGAACTGGCACCGGGAGGTCGACCGCTACAAGTCCGCCTACCTGGCCCGCCGCGCACACGGCTTCGTCCCGGACCGCCCGCCCGCTCCGGCCCTGCCGGTCGGCTGAGGCCGCATACGCGTCGGGGTCGGGTCGGACTCGCCCCACCACGTCGAGCCGCGTCAAGCGCGGCGTCACACGGCCCCGACCCCCGCTCGTGCCGCGTGCTCCACCGCGGCCCGCGCCAGTGCCCGGATCATCGGGTGCGGGCGTGAGCCGTCGCCGGAGAGCTTGTCGGGGAGGGGCCGTCAGCGTGAGAGGGGCGGCAGGCTGCGGGGCTCGACGCGCTGCTCCACGGCGCGGTCACCCTCACGCGTGACCAGGTAGGCGCCCTTGCCCGGAAGCTCGGTCACGGCCTCGACGAGTTCCGTGCCGCGGTAGACCAGGCCGACTCCGTCGTCGGTGCAGTGCGCGGTCGGCAGGGTGCCGTCCGCGACCAGCCGGTGGATCAGCGGACGCCGGCCCTCGTCCGAGTCGTAGTGCACGCCGTTGCCGTACGGCAGGAACCCGAGGGCGTCGGTGACCGGACGCAGCTCGGGCCCGAAGGAGTCGGTCGCGCCGCCCTGGAACCAGCAGAGGGATCCCGCACTGACCCCGGTGAGGACGACCCCGGCCTGCCAGGCGCGGCGCATGACGCGGTCCAGGCCGTGGACTCGCCACACGGCCAGCAGGTTGGCCACCGAGCCGCCCATGACCCAGACGACGTCCTGGTCGAGGACCGCGCCCTCGACGTCCTCCAGGTTGGGCATGGGGAACAGGTGCAGCGGTGTCAGGTCGAAGCCCGCCACCCGCGCGGCCTCGGTCGCCCGGGCCGTGAAGTGCTCGGCATCCCCGATCGCGGTGCCGACGTACATGATGCGCGGGCGCCGGCCGTGCACCCCGGAGAGGTCGACCGCGTGATGGACCAGCGCGTCGAACAGGACCCTGGTGCGTCCTCCGACGCGGAGTCCGCCGGAGGTGGCGAGGATGGTCGGTTCCGGTGCCGTCATGGCCGTGATCGTATCGGCCGTGCGTTCGGAACCTTCGGGTGCAGGACGTCCAGGCCGGCCCGCGCGGGCCGGCCTGGACGCCATGAATCAGACGGGGTGATCACGCGGGGTGATCACGCGGGGTGATCACCCAGGTGATCAGACGAGGTCGAACCGGTCCAGGTTCGAGACCTTGACCCACGCCGCGACGAAGTCGTTGACGAACTTCTCCTTCGCGTCGTCGCTCGCGTAGACCTCCGCGAGGGCCCGCAGCTCGGAGTTCGAGCCGAAGACGAGGTCGGCACGGGTGCCGGTCCACTTGACCTCGCCCGAGGCGTCACGGCCCTCGAAGTGGTTCTGGTCCTCGGAGGTCGACTTCCACGTCGTGCCCAGGTCGAGCAGGTTGACGAAGAAGTCGTTGGTGAGGACACCGGGGGTGTCGGTGAGGACACCGAGCGAGGTCTGGGCGTGGTTGGCACCCAGGACGCGCAGGCCGCCGACGAGGACGGTCAGCTCGGGGGCGCTCAGGCCGAGCAGGTTGGCCTTGTCGAGCAGCAGGTACTCGGCCGGCAGGCGGTTGCCCTTGCCCTGGTAGTTGCGGAACCCGTCCGCGGTCGGCTCCAGCGCGGCGAACGACTCGGCGTCCGTGTGCTCGTCGGTCGCGTCGACACGGCCCGGGGTGAACAGCACCTCGACGTCGTAACCGGCGTCCTTGGCGGCCTTCTCCACGCCGGCGGCACCGCCGAGGACGATCAGGTCGGCCAGGGAGACCTTCTTGGCGCCGGAGTTGAACTCCTGCTGGACGCCCTCCAGGACGCGCAGGACCTGCGCGAGCTGGTCGGGGTCGTTGGCCTCCCAGCCGCGCTGCGGCTCCAGGCGGATGCGGGCGCCGTTGGCGCCGCCGCGCTTGTCGCTGCCCCGGTACGTGGAGGCCGAGGCCCACGCGGTGGAGACCAGCTGCGAGACGGTCAGACCCGAGTCGAGGAGCTTGGCCTTGAGCGCCGCGATGTCGGCGGCGTCGACGGCCTCGCCCTCGGCCTGCGGCAGCGGGTCCTGCCACAGCAGCGTTTCCGCCGGGACCTCCGGGCCGAGGTACAGGGACTTCGGGCCCATGTCGCGGTGGGTCAGCTTGTACCAGGCGCGGGCGAAGGCGTCGGCGAACTGGTCGGGGTTCTCGTAGAAGCGGCGCGCGATCGGCTCGTAGATCGGGTCGAAGCGCAGCGACAGGTCGGTGGTGAGCATCGTCGGGAGCTTCTTCTTCGACGAGTCGTGCGCGTCGGGGATGATCGCCTCGGCGTTCTTCGCCACCCACTGGTTCGCACCGGCCGGGCTCTGGGTGAGCTCGTACTCGTACTCGAAGAGGTTCTTGAAGAACCCGTTGCTCCACTGGGTCGGCGTGCTGGTCCAGGTGACCTCCAGGCCACTGGTGATCGCGTCGCCGCCCTTGCCGGTGCCGTAGGTGCTCTTCCAGCCGAGGCCCTGCTCCTCGATCGAGGCGGCCTCGGGGTCGGCGCCTACGTGGTCCGCCGGGCCGGCGCCGTGGGTCTTGCCGAAGGTGTGGCCGCCCGCGATCAGGGCGACCGTCTCCTCGTCGTTCATCGCCATCCGGCGGAACGTCTCACGGATGTCGCGGGCCGCCGCGATGGGGTCCGGGTTGCCGTTCGGGCCCTCCGGGTTGACGTAGATGAGGCCCATCTGGACCGCGCCGAGCGGGTTCTCCAGCTCGCGGTCGCCGGTGTAGCGCTGGTCGTCGAGCCAGGTGGTCTCGGGACCCCAGTAGACGTCCTCCTCGGCCTCCCAGACGTCCGCACGGCCGCCGGCGAAGCCGAAGGTCTTGAAGCCCATCGTCTCCAGGGCGACGTTGCCGGTGAGGATCATGAGGTCGGCCCACGAGATGCTCTGGCCGTACTTCTTCTTGATCGGCCACAGCAGACGGCGCGCCTTGTCGAGGTTGCCGTTGTCCGGCCAGCTGTTGAGGGGGGCGAAGCGCTGCTGGCCGGCCCCGGCGCCGCCGCGGCCGTCGCTGATCCGGTAGGTGCCCGCGCTGTGCCAGGCCATCCGGATCATCAGCGGGCCGTAGTTGCCGAAGTCGGCCGGCCACCAGTCCTGCGAGTCCGTCAGCACCTCCGCGATGTCCCGCTTGACGGCAGCGAGGTCGAGGGCCTCGAACGCCTTCGCGTAGTCGAACTCCTCGCCGAGCGGGTTCGCCACAGCCGGGTTCTTGGCAAGGATCTTCAGGTTGAGCCGCTCCGGCCACCACTGGCGGTTTCCGCCGCCCTGCGTCGGGTGCGCGGCGCGCCCGTGCGCGACCGGGCAACCACCTCCGCCCTCCGTTTTCGCGTCGGTGACGATTGCGTCATGGTTCTCGGACATGGGAATCCTTCCGGACGGGGCGGAACACGGCGCTCAGGTACTGCGGGCGGCGGGACAGTCGGAGCACAGGCCCCGGTAGAGCCGCGGAGAGCGCGTGGAGGGCCTCACGCACCCACGCCTCCGTCTCCTGCCGTACTGGAGTCGTCCTGTCCCTTGGCTATCGCCAGATCTGATCCTACGATGGACACAGTCTTAGTCAAGAAGCGAGCCAAACCCATATCCGATAGGAACCCGGATGTCCACTGGTAAAATTCCGGTGTCCCACCGAATCTGAATAGGTGAACCGATATGAGTGACCTGCTGGAGCGACTGCGAGGGCGTGGCTGGCGGATGACCTCCCAGCGGCGTGTCGTTGCGGAGGTCCTCGACGGCGACCACGTACATCTCACGGCCGACGAGGTGCACGCCCGCGCGGCGCAGCGGCTGCCCGAGATCTCCCGGGCGACCGTCTACAACACGCTGGGCGAGATGGTCTCCCTCGGTGAGGTCATAGAGGTCTCCACCGACGGCCGCGCCAAGCGCTACGACCCCAACGCGCACCACCCGCACCAGCACCTCGTGTGCTCCAACTGCGGCACCATCCGCGACGTCCACCCGACCGGCAATCCGCTGGCCGACCTCCCGGCGATGGAACGGTTCGGCTTCACGGTGTCCGAGGTCGAGGTCACCTACCGCGGGCTGTGCCCTTCCTGCGCCTAGGGCAGGTCCCCGGCGAGGGTCTGGGCAGCATGGCTTCCCACTCCTGACCCCGGGGCAGTCTCACTCGTTCGTGTCTCGTCCCACGCCGGTGCTCCGGGTAGAGCACCAGCCGGAGGCGATTCATGGAACAGACTGCGTTGCGTCCCAAGCCGATGCCCGGCCGGGTGCCCTCGGGCGGTGTCAGGTCCGGTGGCCAGTCCCGGCGTCCGCATGCCGCGCGACGCCGCGGCCGAAGGCTCACGACCCTGTTGTTCGGCCTGTTCGTCGGGGCGGTGCTGGTGCTGTCCGGGGTGGGGCTCGGGACGGTGGGGGCCACCGTGATCGGCATGAGCAGGCTCGCGGAACTCCAGCGGCAGGCGGCGGGGCAGCACGGGCCGGGGGCGGTCGGCACCGCGTCCGCCCCGGCCCGCTCAGGTGCCGCCTCGTCGGCGTCCTCGTCGTCCTCGACGTCGTTCCCGTCGCAGGACGAGCCCGGAGCGACGCTCGGGGTCGAGGCGGTGGACGCCGAGAAGGCCGGGGCGATGGTCGTCGGCATCCATGTTCCCGGGCCGGGCTACACGGCGGGGCTGGTCCGCGGCGACGTGCTCCTCGCCTTCGGCAGGACCCGTGTCGACTCGGCCGCCGATCTCGCGCGAGCCGTCGCCCGTGCCCGCCCCGGCAAGGAGGTCACGCTGACGATCCGTCACCGAAGCGGTGGCTATCAGCAGTTGACGGCCGTACCCGGGGTCGTCACGTGACCACCCGGAAGTGGCTCGTGAGCCGTCCCTCGTCGTCCAGTATGTGAAAGGCCAGCCCGACCGGTGCGTCCCGGTCGGCGGCCTGCTCACCCTCCCAGGGCAGCCGCAGCGTCCACGTCACCCCGGGGCCGACGGCCAGTGGCCGGCCGGCGAAGGAGGTGGCGGCCGCGGTGTGCGCGTGCCCGGTGACGAACCCGGCGATCTCGGGCCTGCGCTCCACGAGGGCGGCGAGCGCCCGCGGCTCGCCCAGCTGGTAGGAGTCGGGCAGCGGATGGTGCAGCGCCGCCGGCGGGTGGTGGAAGGCGAGCAGCACCGGAACGCCGCCGCCGAGGCCGTCGAGCGTCTCCTCGATCCAGGCGTACGTCTTCTCGCCCAGGGCCCCTTCGTCGCTCCCCGGGATGCTGGAGTCGCACATCAGTACGGCGCCGCCGTCGAAGGTCCGCACGCTGTTGACCGGTCCGTCGGCCGGCGGCTGCCCCAGCAGGGCCTTGCGGTACGGGGCGCGGCTGTCGTGGTTGCCCGGGCAGGTCAGCACCGGGAACGGTGCGTCGTTGTCCCGTAGCCCGAGGATGCGGGCCGCCTCCTCGTACTCCGCCTCCGCGCCGTGGTCCGCTATGTCCCCGGTGACCAGCAGCGCGTCCACCTGTCCCCGTAGTCCCCACAGGCGGTCACGCACCCGTTCGGCGCGCTCCGTCGCTCGGGTGCTGCCGTCCAGATGCAGATCGCTGATGTGTGCGAGTACCAGCACGGTCGTCGTCCTCCCTGAGTGCCTGGCCCGAGTCTCTGGCCTGAGCGCCTGGTTCGAGTGCCTAGCTGCTAATGGTTCGTCGAAATCTAAGCATTAGCTCTAATGGTTTATCAAGATTCATCCGTTAGTCGAGGTCGGGGTCTGGTCGGAAAACCACTGGTTCGCTCTCGGCGGCGCGCGCCACGATGAGCCACGCAGCTCCGCCAACCGGCTCGCGCAGGCCCGTCCGGCCGGGCAGGATGCTGCCCGTAGTCACCTCTTCGCCCGCCCAGGGAGGCCAGGATGACCGGCAGTACGGCCGCGCCCTTCACCGCCGACGACTACCGGGCCCGGATGGAGCGAGCCGCGCACGCCGCCGCGGACGCCGGGCTGGCCGGGCTCCTGGTGGCACCGGGGCCGGACCTCGTCTGGCTCACCGGCTACGCGCCGACCGCGGCCACCGAACGGCTCACCCTGCTGGTCCTCGCCGCCGGCCAGGACCCCGTCCTCGTCGTGCCCACGCTGGAGGCCCCCGACGCGGCCAAGGCCACGGGCGCGCCCGCCCTGACCGTGCGCGACTGGACCGACGGCAAGGACCCCTATGCCGCCACCGCCGGCATCCTCGACGCCTCCGGCCGCTTCGGAATCAGCGACAACGCCTGGGCGATGCACCTGCTCGGCCTGCAGAAGGTGCTGCCCGGCACCTCCTACGCCTCCCTCACCGACGCCCTGCCGATGCTGCGCGCCGTCAAGGACGCCGCGGAGCTGGAGCTGTTGGCGGCCGCGGGCGCGGCGGCAGACGCAACGTTCGAGGAGATCCGGAACGTTCCCTTCGCCGGGCGCCGGGAGTCGGAGATCGCCTTGGACCTCAGCCGACTGTTGCGTCAACACGGACATGCGGTGGTGGACTTCACCATCGTCGGCTCCGGGCCGAACGGGGCCAACCCACACCACGAAGTGGGCGACCGCGTCATCGAGCGCGGCGACATGGTCGTGCTCGACTTCGGCGGCCTCAAGGACGGCTACGGCTCCGACACCACCCGCACGGTCCACGTGGGCGAGCCGACGGACGAGGAGCGGGCGGTCCACGACATCGTGCGCGCGGCCCAGGAGGCGGGCTTCCGGGCCGTGCGGCCCGGCGTCGCCTGCCAGGAGGTCGACCGGGCCGCCCGCAAGGTCATCGAGGACGCCGGGTACGGCCCGTACTTCATCCACCGCACAGGCCACGGCATCGGCGTCACCACCCACGAGCCGCCCTACATGATCGAGGGCGAGCAGCAGACCCTCGTCCCCGGGATGTGCTTCTCCATCGAACCCGGCATCTATCTGCCCGGCCGCTTCGGGGTGCGCATCGAGGACATCGTGGCCGTGACGGAGGAGGGCGGCCGTCGGCTCAACGACACGACCCGCGAGATGGTCATAGTGGACTGAAGGCGTGGTCCGACCACCAGGAGCCCCACCCTCGAGACGACACCCCCGAGCAACGGCGCGACCCATGACCCAGGCACCGACACCCACCGCGGACACCGTCCGCCGACTGGCCCGTTCCCTGATGAAGGAAGGCAAGGAGGGCGAGAGCGGCGGGGTCGGTGCGAACGGTGCCGCCGCCGGACCCGAGGTGCGGCCCGTCGCCGGGGGCGGCACGCACTCCACGTGGTGGGTCGGTACCCGCCATGTGCTGCGCCTCGCCACCGACCGGGAGGCGACCGTCCGCCGACGCCGTGAGCTGCGCCTGCGCGACCTCGTGCGACCCCATGTCCCCGTGGCCGTACCGACGAGCGTGGCGCGTGGCGAGTGGGCGCCCGGACTCACCTACACGCTGGACACGAAGGTGCCCGGCGGCTCGGCGGAGGAACACGACGTGTCCGCCGTCGGCGAGGCCGACTTGGCCGGACTGCTCACGGGCCTGCGTGAGGTGCCCGCCCGGCAGGCCGAGACCCTCGGCGTCCCGCGTGCCGCCCCACGCTCCCTGGAGGCGCTGCGCCGGATGGCTGTCACCGCCGCGGAACTCCTCGGCGCGGCCGACGAGTTCGACCCCGTCCGGCTCCACCAGCTCACCCCGCCCGGCGCGGCCCAGCTCGTCGCGCAGCCCGGCGCGGCCGTCCTCGTCCACCACGACCTCAGGGGCGAGCACCTGGTGGTCAGTGCCGACGGCCGGGTGCGTGGCGTCCTGGACTGGACCGACGCGGTCATCGGCGACCCCGCGGAGGACATCGCCGGGCTCGCGCTCGCCGTCGGAGCCCCAGCCGCCGTACGTGCCGCCACCCTCGCCGGCTACGGCCCCCGCCCGTGCCTGCGCGGCCTGTGGCTCGCCCGCTGCGACACGGTCATCCGCCTCGCCGAGCGCCGCGAGGGCCGTGACGACATCCCACTGCCGCTGCTGCGGACGCAACTGCGCCGCGCCTGGGAGCCGATCCTGCTGGAGCGGGTGACGGACCTCCGGGAGGAGGAGACGGACGACGAGGAGGAGCTGTAGCTCCGTGGGGCTCGCTTTCCCCCGGCCCCGCCTCAGTCCTGTTCCAGCACCACGCACGACTCCCCGGGCACCAGCAGTACCCCGTCCGCGTCCGGTCCCTCGACGGGTTCCCACGCGGCGAGTACCCGGGCCGGGTGAGTGCCCAGGGAGATCGACGCCGGCTCCTTGCCGAGGTTCACCGCCACGCGTACGTCGCCACGGCGGAAGGCGAGCCAGCGGGCCTCCTCGTCGTAGGCCACCTTCGTGTCGGCGAGGTCGGGATCGGTGAGGTCCGGGTGTGTGTGCCGCAGCGCGATGAGGCGTCGGTACCAGTGCAGTACGCGCGCGTGGGGCTCGCGCTGCGGCTCGGACCAGTCCAGGCAGGAGCGGTCGCGGGTCGCCGGATCCTGCGGGTCGGGTACGTCCTCCTCGGCCCAGCCGTGTGCGGCGAACTCCCGCCGCCTGCCCCGGCGTACCGCCT
This sequence comes from Streptomyces sp. NPDC002088, assembly GCF_040296605.1. Classification (NCBI taxonomy): domain Bacteria; kingdom Bacillati; phylum Actinomycetota; class Actinomycetes; order Kitasatosporales; family Streptomycetaceae; genus Streptomyces; species Streptomyces sp. NPDC002088. The sequence continues at coordinate 165,358 of NZ_JBEOXO010000017.1, forward strand.
CCGCGAGCTCCGGATCGGTGTGGTCGGTGAAGAACTGCCAGGGCGTGCCCGCGGCCCACTCCTCGCCCATGAACAGCATCGGCGTGAACGGAGCCGTCAACGTCAGCGCGGCCGCGCAGGCCAGCAGACCGGGAGACAGGGAGGCGGCCAGGCGGTCGCCCTGGGCGCGGTTGCCGACCTGGTCGTGGGTCTGGCTGTAGCCGACGAGCCGGTGCGCGGCCACGCGGCTGCGGTCCAGGGCGCGGCCGTGGTGCCTGCCCCGGAAGCTCGAGTACGTCCCGTCGTGGAAGAAGCCGCCCGTAAGCGTCTTGGCGAGGGCTGCGAAGGGGGCGCGCGCGAAGTCCGCGTAATAGCCCTGGGACTCGCCGGTCAGCGCGGTGTGCAGGGAGTGGTGGAAGTCGTCGTTCCACTGTGCGTGCAGGCCGAGGCCGTCCTCCGCGCGCGCGGTGACCAGTCGTGGATCGTTCAGGTCCGACTCGGCGATCAGGAACAGCGGCCGGCCCGTCTCGGCGGCGAGGGTGTCCACGGCCCTCGACAGCTCCTCAAGGAAGTGGCACGCGCGCGTGTCCGCCAGCGCGTGCACCGCGTCCAGCCGCAGCCCGTCGATCCGGTAGTCCCGCAGCCACGCCAGCGCGCTGCCGAGCAGGTAGGCACGCACCTCGTCCGAGCCGGGCGCGTCGAGGTTGACCGCGGCACCCCACGGGGTGTGGTGGGTGTCGGTGAAGTACGGGCCGAACGCGGGCAGGTGGTTGCCCGACGGGCCCAGGTGGTTGTGCACCACGTCCAGGACCACGCCGAGGCCGAGTTCATGGGCCCGGTCGACGAAGCGCCGCAGCGCCTCGGGGCCGCCGTACGGCTCGTGCACCGCCCACAGCGAGACCCCCTCGTATCCCCAGCCGTGCCGGCCGGGGAAGGGACACAGCGGCATCAACTCGATGTGCGTGACTCCCAGTTCGACCAGGTGGTCGAGCCGCTCGGCGGCCGCGTCGAGGGTGCCCTCGGGCGTGTACGTGCCCACGTGCAGCTCGTACAGCACCGCCCCTGGCAGCGGACGGCCGGCCCACTCGGTGCGCCAGGCGTACTGCCGGTGATCGACGACCGCGCTCGGGCCGTCCGGTCCGTCCGGCTGTCGGCGTGAGCGCGGGTCGGGCAGTACGGGGCCGTCGTCCAGCGCGAACCCGTACCGCGTGCCGTCGCGGGCGTCCGCCTCGCCGCTCCACCAGCCGTCCCGTGCCGGATCTCGCGCCAACGCGCGCGTGACGCCGTCGCAATGGAGCGTCACCCGGTCGGCCTGCGGTGCCCACACGTCGAACTTCACGGACGGTTCCCTTTCGTCTGCTCACCGTGATGTAGCCCGTCCATGGTGCGGCAAACGCGATCAATCCGCCTTTGAAAGCGCCCTTTTGCGGCCGGTGTCGTGAGGTACGCGCGTGTGACGGCCGTTTCTGTGTTTTCTGGACACCCGGGGTTCACTGACCGACAATCACGAGCGTGACGTCGTCTTTCGAGTTCCACACGTACCCCGCGCGGCTGTCCGACGCGGAGCGCGACCGGGCGCTGAAGGCGCTGCGTGACGGCGTCGCCATGGGCCGTCTGTCCCACGACACGTTCATCCGGCGCATGGAGCTGGCGCTGGCCGCCCGCCGGTCCGACGAACTGGCCGTGCTCACCGCCGACCTGCGCGCGGAGGGCCGCTTCGCGCGCGTGGTGTTCGGCACCGTCGAGGCGGTCTCGGGCTTCACCGTACGGCTGCGCCGGGCCTGGCAGGCCGAGAAGCTGCCCAAGCTGCTGCTGCCGCACCCGGGCGCCGGCCATGCGCTGCGCATAGGCCGGGACCCCGCCAACGGGCTGCGGCTCACCCACGAGACGGTCTCGCGCGTGCACGCCGAACTCAGCCGCCAGGGCGGCATGTGGGTCCTGCGCGACCTCGGCTCGACCAACGGCACGACGGTGAACGGGCGCCGGGTCATCGGCGCGGCCGTCGTCCGGGAGGGCGACCAGATCGGCTTCGGGAGCATCGCGTTCCGCCTCGCGGCGGACTGAACCGGGCCCCAGACGCCCGTGCGGCGCCACATTCCCTCGCGTACGGCGGTGTTGACGTACCCGTCGAGCCGTGACTGACTGTGCGTACACCATGGACACCAGGTGAACCGACGGCACCACATTGTGGAGGTGTGCCCTGCCGCCACTCCTCCGCTACCCGACCGTGGACGAACTGGGCACCCGGGCGGCGGCACTCGTCGCCCGACGCCCCCGGGACGCCCGGCTGCGCCGGATCGGGACATCACGCGCGGGCACACCCCTGTGGCTGCTGTCCGTCGGACACGGCACCCGTCAGGCCCTGGTGGTCGCCGGACCGCACGCGAACGAGCCGGTGGGCGGCGCCACCGCCCTGCGACTGGCCGAACGCGTCCTGGCCGACCCCCGGCTCACCGACGGCGCCGACGCCACCTGGAACCTGTTGCTGTGCCTCGACCCCGACGGCCTGCGCCGCAACGAGGGCTGGCTGCCCGGCCCGTACACCCTCGGCCACTATTTCCGGAACTTCTTCCGTCCCGGCTTCCTCGAACAGCCCGAGTGGCTGCCCGACGGCGCGGACGCCGCCACGCTCCCGGAGACGCGTGCCCTGCTCCGCCTCCAGGACGAACTGAAACCTTTCTTCCAGTGCTCCCTGCACGGCGTCGACGTCGGCGGCGGCTTCGTCGAGCTGACCCGCGACCTGCCGGGCCTCGCCCGGCGCCTCGCGCACACCGCGGCCCGGCTCGGCATTCCGCGCGAACTCGGGCCCTACGACACCCTGTACTGGCCCAGCCTGGGACCCGCCGTCTACCGGATCCCGCCCCCGCACCGAGGTGACCGGGCCGCGGCCATCACCGAGGCCGCCGTCGAGTCCACCTGGTTCCATCCGCAGCGGCACGGCACGGTCACCGCCGTCATCGAGGCACCCATGTGGGGCGTGGCCGCCGTGGAGGACGGCTCCCCGCCCGCCGACCCGGACGAGGCACTGCGCACGGTGAGCCGCACCCTGCGCCACGACACCCGGCTCCTGGAGCTGATCCTCGCGCGGATCCGGCCCCACCTCGCCGGCTCGCCGGACGCGGCGCGCCTGCTCGCACCGGTCGACGACTATTTACTCGTCTGCCCCGGCCTTGCCGACGCGTGGGACCCCGACACCCGCGATCCCGGGCGCCCGCTGCCGCCCCTGCACACCGCCCACCTCGCCGCCCTGCGCATCGCCGGACGGCGGCTCGCCCTGCGGACGGCAGGGCTGCTGCACCAGCTCGTGCGGGGCGCCGGCCGCGACCCGGCCGGCGCGCTGCCGGATCTGGACCGGCTCATCGACGAGTGGTGCGCCGACTACCGCGACGGCTGCGGGGCACGCTGGATCCCGGTCGCGCGGCAGGTGGAGTACCAGTCGCGGGTGGTGCTCGCCACGTTCGAACTGGCCGCGGCCCACGCGCGCGAGGAGACCCGTTCGGGTGAGCGAGGGTGGTGCTCGGAGACCGCCGTGCCGATGCCTCTTGAATGACGTACACGACGCATACGGCTCACTCGACGCATAAGACGTGCACCTCGAGAGCGAAGAAGGCGTTCGGCGGCCTGGCGACAGCCGCCCTGCTCCTGGCCGGCGCGGTTCCGGCGACCGCCCAGGACCCGCTGCAGGGCAACTGGCTCTCCCTCACCGTCACCCGGGGCGACGCCCGGACCGGTGACACGCCCGGCACCCTGCTGCGGTGCGATCCGCCCCAGGGACACGCGCGCGCCGCCGAGGCATGCGCCCAGCTCGCCGAGGCGAACGGCGACATCGCCGCCATCCCGCCCAAGGAGGACGTCTTCTGCACGATGGTGTACGCGCCGGTGACCGCCCGCGCGCGCGGGGAGTGGGGCGGACGGCCCGTCGAGTTCTCGAAGACGTACGCCAACACATGCGTGATGGCGGCGCGGACCGGGGCCGTGTTCGCGCTGAACGGGCCACAAGGCCGGGTGGGCGGGGGAGGGAAGGAGCAGCGCCCGGCGCTCTACGCCGCCCGATCGCGCGCGTAGAGCGCGGCCGCGACGACGGTACGGGACTGGTGCTCGACCTGGTGCTCCAAGGGCACCCAGCGGGCCCGGAACCGTTCCGCGAAGGCGTCGCTCCAGGTCGCCACGAGCCGTTCGAGACCCGGCGCCGCACGGTCGTCGCTCTCCTGAAGGACCCGCAGCAGCATCGCCGCCGCCCGCAGCGGCAGGCGGCGGGCGAACGCGTCGACGCTGCCGACGTAGGCCATCGTGGTGTCGGCCGGCGGCGTGTGGATCCAGTCCTCGGCCAGCCCCGGCACCAGCTCCAGCACCCACCTGGCGGCCCGCAGCAGGGGGCCGTCGACGCCCTGCAGGCGCGGTAGGACCTCGGCGAGCACGCCGTCCACCTCCAGCGCGTCCCGCCGCAGCCGGTGCGCGAGGCGCCGTATCGCGGCGGCGGGAGCGGGATGCGGGGCGCGGTCGTCCACCAGGTCGCTCGCCCACATCGGCACTTCGACGACCGCCGTCAGGCCGCCGTACCGGTGGGCGTGGTACCAGGTGCTGTGCCGTGCGTCGTCCGGCATGCTCGGGTACGCCGCGTCCGCGCCGGGCGCGGGCATCACGTGCACCCCGGGACCGCTCACCGGCCAGCCCGCGGCGTCGGAGGCGCCCGTCTCCACCGGGATGTGCAGCTCCGCCGCGGACTTGGCGAACGGTTCCGCCAGGCCCGGGATGTCCTTCGTCAACTGCACCCAGCTGCCCCCCAGATCGGTGCCGTGCAGGGTCACCTGGAGATAGGGCCGCAGCGCGTCTATGACCCCGGTCAGGATGCGCGTCTCGGGCGGCAGCCGGTCGGGCGGCAGCACGGACGGTGACCACTCCGGCTGCTCCGGTCCCGCGGGCCGGAAGAAGCCGAGGTGGTAGTCGAGCAGGCTGCGTGGCGCCGGAGTCACATGCAGGCTCGCCCCGTCAGGATCCGCGCACAGCAGGAAGTGCCAGGAGGTATCGGCCCGCAACTCCCGGTCATGCAGGACCCGTTCGGCGAGCGCGAGGAGTGTGGAGCCGCCGGCCGGTTCGTTCGCGTGGGCGCCGGCGACGACGAGCACGGCGCGTCGGGCGTGGCCCACGGACAGCAGGTGCAGCGGCCGGCCGCCCCGCGAGACGCCCACCTGCCGCAGCCTGCACAGGCCAGGCCGGTGAGCGGACAACGCTCTTGCGGACGCGACCATTTCGGGAACACTGGGGTAGCGCAGCTCCGGCAGGAGACTCACCCCCGACTTGTCCGCCTTGCTTCGCACCCGCAGTACCCCATGGACTCTGTGAACTGTCAAGGAGTTGGAGGGGGAGGCGCCAGGGGGCGCCCAGGGGCATTCACCGCCGGCCGGTAGGGCCATGAGCGCCGACCAGGAGGCCACGCCCGTCCGGAGCCGGTGCGGTACCCGCCGATCACCGATGCTCGACGTGCACCGCGCGAGCCACACGCTGTCACTCGATCACCCGTACGGCCGTACGGGAAAGGCGCCGAGGGCCGCGCGGTGGTCGGCTGGGGACATCCGCCCGGACGTACGGCGCGGAGTCCGGCCGCGCGTCCCGACGGTGCGCGGCGGACCAGGCGTGTGCCCACAGGCGCGACGGCCGGCCGGGAGCGGTCACGCGCGCGTGGAGCACGAATCGAGCATGTGGGAGCCCGGCGGTGCAGTGCCTTACCGGCGTGTCCATCACGCAGACCGCGGGAGCCCCGCCCCGCGCGCCCCGCAGACCGCCGAGCCTGCGGAACCTCCGGACGGCCGCGGCGGACCCGTACCCGCTCTACCGCACGCTGCGCGAGCACTTCCCGCTCGTCTACGACGAGCCGTTCGGCGCCTGGCTCGTCAGCCGCCACGACGACGTGCGCGCCGCACTCACGGATCCGCGACTCGCCCCTGTGCCGTCACCGGCCGACGGCCGGACCCCGGACCACCGCGAGGCCCTCGCCTCGGCGCTGTGGGGTCCCGCGCTCCGCGCCCTGACGGCGGCCGTCGACCGCAGTGCCTTCGTCCTCGCCCGTCGACTGGCCGGGCGGGAGTCGGCCGACCTGGTCGCCGAGTTCTGCGACTGGCTGCCCACCGCCACGGCGCTGGCCGCGCTGGGCATCCCCTACGAGGAGACCGCGCGGGTGCACCGCTGGTGCCGCGCGGGCCTGGACCACCGGGGCCGGCATCCCGAACTCGACGCCTTCCTGCGCCCGCTCGTGGCCCGCCGCCGGGCACACCCGGGCGGCGATCTGCTGTCCGCCTTGTGCACGGCGGGCGACGGCGGCCGCCCGCTGTCCGACGAGGCCGTGACACACATCGCCGGAACGCTGCTCGGCGCGGCGGGCGGGACGACCGCACGGGCGCTGGCGTCGTTCCTCGGCAATCTCCTGGAGCATCCCCGCCAGGTGGACGTGATCCGAGCCCGTCCCGAGCTGGCGGCCGGCGCCTGGGCGGAGTCCCTGCGCCGCGACCCGCCGGTGCACGTGGTGCTGCGCTGGGCCACCGCGCCCTTCGGCGCGGTTCCCGCGGGCGCCACCGTGGCCTGCCTGCTCGGGGCCGCGGGCCGCGACCGCGCCCGCTTCGCCGACCCCGACCGCTACGACGCCTTCCGCCCCGACCCCGCCCCACTCGCCTACGGCTTCCAGCCGCACGGCTGCTCAGGCGCCCTGCTGGCCGGGCTCACGGCCGAGCGCGGCCTGCGTGCCCTGCTGACGACCCTGCCGGGCCTGCGCCGGGCTCCCGGGGCGTGGGCCGCTCCGGAGGGCCGCTTCCACCGCTCGCCGCCGGCCTTGCCGGTCAGGCTTCGCTAGGGGTGCCGGCTTGTCACCCCTCGTCGGCGGAGCTCCCGGACGGTCCGTCGGTGCCGATCCGTTCCAGCAGTGCCACCGGCAGCCGCTCGAAAAGCTCCGCCACGCGCGTGTGCCCCTCGAACTCGCGGCCCGGGTCCAGCACGTCGGCCCACCGCCCCGGCGGCAGCGGCAGCCGCGTGTCCTGCCAGCCGCCCGACTCCGCCAGCCGCAGCGACAGGCGTGTCACCGCCGTGACCACCGTTGCGGAGCGTGCGAACGCCAGGCAGTGCGCTGCCGCCGGGCCCTCGGCGGGCAGGGGCGCGTACGCCGCCGCATCCCCGAACACGCCGGGCAGTCGCCCGCGCAGCCGCAGCGCGGCCCTGGTCACCGTGCCCTTGTCGCCGGGGTCCTCGGGCGGGAACCGCACCGGCCGCCGGTTGTCCGGGTCCACCAGCGCCCGGTACTCGGCCTCCGTGCCCTGGTACAGGTCGGGGACGCCGGGCATCGTCAGATGGACCAGGGCCGTACCCAGCACGTTCGCGCGGATGTAAGGCTCCAGCGTGGTCCGGAAGGCGGCCACCCGCTCGCCCGGGACCCCGCACGGTCCCGCCGCGACGAACTGCGCCACGGTCTCCTCGTACGGGGGCTCCTGCTCCGTCCAGCTCGTGTACAGGCCGGCCTCACGCACGTGCTTCAGCAGAGCCTGCTGAACGCGTTCCCCGGACGCGGGCCCGAGCCCGAACACCGTCTGCCAGGCCGCCCACGCCAGTTGGGCGTCGGGCACGCCGTCGCCGTCCCGGGTCACCTCGGCCAGGACGCCGGCCCACCGCCCGGGGCACTCGGTCAGCACGGCGAGGGCCGCCCGGACGTCGGCGCTGCGCTTGGTGTCGTGGGTCGACACGACGGTCCCCGTGCCCGGCCAGTCGCGCTGCACGCGCGCGCAGTAGGCGTGGAAGTCCGCCGGGGACACGACCGGGCTCCCCGGGTTCCCACCGACCTCGGTCGCCGACAGCAGCGGCACATAGCGGTAGAACGCCGTGTCCTCCACGGACTTGGCACGCAGCGCCGACGCCGTCTGCGCGAACCGCGCACGGAACTCCACCTGCCCGGGCCCGTCACCGTGGCGCCCGAGCACGAGACCCCGTACGACATCGACCGCACCGGCCTCCTCGGGTACGACGAAGGCGAGCCGGGCCTCGGCCGCGGCCTCCTCGGTGACGACGGCGGCAGCGTCACTCGAGGTGTACGGCCGGTAGACCTCCAGGCGTACGAGCAGCTCCTGCAGCGCCGTACGCAGCGCCCAGGGCGCGTGGTCGCGCAGCGCGGGATCCGGTGAGGCCGTACACAGCCGGCCCGCCAGCCGGGTCAGCCGGTCGATCTCGGTGGCCAGCTCGTGCGAGAGCACCCGGTACGCCGCCCGCCGCACCGTCGCAGCCCAGTCGCCGCCCCGGTCCGTCTGCGGGGCCGCGAACCGCCGGTACCGGCCGAGGAGTTCCCCGGCTCCCGCCGGATCCGTGAAGACGCCGTCGATGTGCCTGAGGGCGTCGTAGCCGGTGGTGCCCGCGACGGGCCAGGAGGCCGGCAGGTGCTCCCCGTCCGCCAGGATCTTCTCCACGACCGTCCAGCGGCCCCCCGTCGCCTCGTGCAGCCGCCGCAGATAGCCGTCCGGATCGGCGAGCCCGTCGGGATGGTCGACGCGCAAGCCCTCGATCACGCCCTCGTGGAGCAGCTGGAGGATCTTGGCATGGGTGGCCTCGAACACCTCCGGGTCCTCGACCCGCACCCCGATGAGCTCGGAAATGCTGAAGAAACGCCGGTAGTTGAGCTCGGTACGGGCCAGCCGCCACCACACCGGGCGGTACCACTGGGCGTCCAGGAGTTGCGGCAGCGGCAGTTCCCCGGTGCCCTCGCGCAACGGCAGGACGTGGTCGTAGTAGCGCAGGACCTCCCCGTCGACCTCCAGGTGTTCGATCTCCGTGCCGAGCGGGTGGCCCAGCACCGGCAGCAGCACCTGCCCGCCCTGCGCCTCCCAGTCGATGTCGAACCACCGTGCGTACGGCGACTTCGGGCCCTCCCGCAGCACCTCCCACAGGGCGCGGTTGTTCCGCGGGGCCATGGCCATGTGGTTCGGCACGATGTCCACCACCAGGCCGAGACCGTGCTCCCGCGCGGTGCGCGACAGCGCGCGCAGCCCCTCCTCGCCGCCCAGTTCGGCACGTACGCGCGCGTGGTCCACGACGTCATAGCCGTGCGCCGAGCCGGGTACCGCCTCGAGGACGGGAGACAGGTGCACATGCGAGACGCCGAGCGAGGCCAGGTACGGCACGACCGCCGCCGCGGCCCCGAACGGGAACTCGGGCTGCAACTGCAGCCGGTAGGTGGCCGTGGGCACCACCGGGTCAGGTCGCTCAGGTGTCATGGAAACCTACGTACCCGCCCCGCCGCCGTTCGTGTCATCGCCGGACCCACCTCCGCCCGTACGCCGCCGGCCCCGTCCGCCCTGTCGTCCGCGCACCGCGCCCGCCCGGACAGGGTCCTACGTGGGCCGCCGCAGTACCGTCAGGCTCCGGTCCACCAGGGTCAGCCGGTCCCCGGCCTGCACCTTGGTGCTCGTCTCCGTCGGCACGCCCTCCGGGAGCGCCGTGTCCACCACCACCTGCCACTGCCGTCCGTGGTCTACCGGCACCACGAACTCCAGCTGCTTCGGCGAGGCGTTGAACATCAGCAGGAAGGAGTCGTCGCCGATGCGCTCCCCGCGCGGGCCGGGCTCCGAGATCGCGTTGCCGTTGAGGAACACCGTCAGCGCCGACGCCTGCGCCGAGTCCCAGTCCCGCTGGGTCATCTCCTTGCCCTCCGGAGCGAACCAGGCGATGTCCGACAGCTCGTCGTGGGTGCCCTCCACGGGCCGGCCGTGGAAGAAGCGCCGCCTGCGGAAGACCGGATGGTCCTTGCGCAGCCGCACGACGGCCCGCGTGAAGTCCAGCAGCTCGCTGCCGCTGCCGTCGGTGTCGGGCCACTTCACCCAGGCCAGCTCGCTGTCCTGACAGTAGGCGTTGTTGTTGCCCTGCTGCGTGCGCGCGACCTCGTCGCCGTGGCTGATCATCGGCACGCCCTGGGAGAGCATCAGCGTGGCGACGAAGTTCCGCATCTGGCGGGCCCTCAGCTCCAGGACGGCCGGGTCGTCGGTCTCGCCCTCGACGCCGCAGTTCCAGGACCGGTTGTGGCTCTCGCCGTCCCGGTTGTCCTCGCCGTTGGCTTGGTTGTGCTTGCTGTCGTACGACACCAGGTCGTGCAGCGTGAACCCGTCGTGGCAGGTCACGAAGTTGATGGAGGCGAGCGGCCGCCGCCCGTCGTCCTGGTACAGGTCGGACGACCCCGTCAGCCGGGACGCGAACTCCGCGACCGCCCGCGGCTCGCCTCGCCACAGGTCCCGCACGGTGTCGCGGTACTTGCCGTTCCACTCGGTCCACAGCGGCGGGAAGTTGCCCACCTGGTAGCCGCCCTCGCCGACGTCCCACGGCTCGGCGATCAGCTTCACCTGGGAGACCACCGGGTCCTGCTGCACCAGGTCGAAGAACGACGACAGCCGGTCGACCTCGTGGAACTGCCTCGCCAGCGTCGCCGCCAGGTCGAAGCGGAACCCGTCGACGTGCATCTCGGTGACCCAGTAGCGCAGCGAGTCCATGATCAGCTGGAGCACGTGCGGGGACCTCATGAGCAGCGAGTTCCCGGTCCCGGTGGTGTCCATGTAGTAGCGCGGGTCGTCGGCCAGGCGGTAGTACGACGGGTTGTCGAGCCCCCGGAAGGACAGCGTGGGGCCCAGGTGGTTGCCCTCGGCGGTGTGGTTGTAGACCACGTCGAGGATCACCTCTATCCCGGCCTCGTGCAGCGCCCGCACCGCCGACTTGAACTCCAGGACCTGCTGGCCGCGGTCGCCCCAGGAGGCGTACGCGTTGTGCGGGGCGAAGAAGCCGACCGTGTTGTAGCCCCAGTAGTTGCTCAGGCCCATGTCCACCAGACGGTGGTCGTTCACGAACTGGTGCACCGGCATCAGCTCCAGCGCGGTGACCCCGAGCGAGGTGAGGTGCTCGATGATCGCCGGGTGGGCGAGCGCCGCGTAGGTGCCGCGCAGCTCCTCGGGCAGGCCCGGGTGGCGCATCGTGAGGCCCTTGACGTGGGCCTCGTAGATCACCGTGTGGTGGTACTCGGTGCGCGGCCGCCGGTCGTCGCCCCAGTCGAAGTACGGGTTGACCACGACCGACGTCATGGTGTGCGGCGCCGAGTCCAGGTCGTTGCGCTTGTCCGGGTTGCCGAAGTGGTAGCCGTACACCTCCTCGCCCCAGCGGACCGAGCCGCTGATCGCCTTCGCGTACGGGTCGAGCAGCAGCTTCGCCGAGTTGCAGCGCAGCCCGCGCCCGGGGGCGTACGGGCCGTGCGCCCGGAAGCCGTACCGCTGGCCGGGCATGACGCCGGGCACGTACGCGTGCCGCACGAACGCGTCGCTCTCGCGCAGTTCGACCGCCGTCTCCGAGCCGTCGTCCTGCAGCAGACACAGCTCGACTCGGTCCGCGGACTCCGTGAAAACCGCGAAGTTGGTACCGGCGCCGTCGTAGGTGGCACCGAGTGGATATGCCTCTCCAGGCCAGACCTGCATGGACACGACTCTTCCAGGTGTACGGCCGCGCGGGGGGCGCCTTGGCCCCGAGTGTCCCCGAAAGTGATGGAACCACCTATGACTTACGTCCCTCTTACCGGGCGACCAGTGCATACGCGGTATGCCGAACCAGTGGGGCAAACACATACTCCCGGGGATGTAGGGGGAGTAGGGGGAAGATGTGCGCGAGACAGTGCACCGCCATCTGGGAAAGGTGGTGGCCGGTGCGGCCATGGCGGTGGCGGGAACCGCCGTCATGGTCGGGATCACCCTGCCGGGCACGGCAGGGGCCGATGAGACGGGAGGAGGCAAGGGCGGGCAGTCGGCCCGGCAGGCGGCCCAGGACCAGGGCGGCGCCGCGGTCGCGCCGGGTGTCGTCGAGCAGGCACCGGCCGAGGGCGAGAAGGGCACGGGCCGCGACCCGCTGACCGACGACGAGATCGAGCGCGTCGAGAAGCTCGCGCTGAACGGGCAGCTGCTCACCAGCGGGGAGAACGTGGAGGGCGGGCGTGGCCCGCAGCGCGTCGGCGTCGACCTCGCCGAGCCGGAGGCCTCGGAGCTGGACGACCCGAACGCGCCACGCCGCGCGGACGTCACGTTCTACGACTACCGGGACGACACGCTCGTCACCAGGACCGTGAACCTCGCCACCGGGAAGGTCGAGCAGACCAGCTCCCAGCACGGCGTCCAGCCGCCGCTGAGCCGTGACGAGCAGACCGAGGCCGCCCGGCTGCTGATCGCCGATCCGGCGGGCGCGGGCCTGAAGGCGGACTACAAGGACGCCACCGGCGACGAGCTGACCTCGCCGGACCAGCTGCTGATCACCGCCATGGTGTACCGGGCCACTCCGGGCGCCCAGCCCGCCGTACTCGACAAGTGCGGCGAACACCGCTGCGTGCGGCTGTTTCCGAAGGTCAAGAACGGGCCGTGGATCGACGCCAGGTCGCTCGTGGTCGACCTCAGCGCCCGCAAGGTCGGCAAGCTCGCCCGCTGAGCCGCCCTCCGTTCGCTTCCAACTCGTTCCTCTTTTTTGTTCCTCCTGTAAGGGAGTCACTTCTTCATGCGTGTGAACAGAATCGGTCGTGCCCGGAAGGCGGCGGTGGGGCTGTCCCTGGCGGCGCTGGCCGCCGGCGTGACGACCGCCGCGGGACCGGCGGCCGCCCAGCCGAAGGCGGCGTCCGCGGCGGCGGCGCAGTGCAGCACCACGTACCGCATCGAGCAGAAGCTCGCGAGCGGCACGACCTGGCGCATGTGCTGGCGCTTCGAGAGCAAGTCCGGGCTCGTCCTGGAGGACGTCTCCTACCAGCCGCCCGGCGAGGCCGCTCCGATCAAGGTCCTCGACAGCGCCAAGCTGGCCCAGATCCATGTGCCGTACGACGACGGCAAGAACGAGTTCAACGACGTCACGGACTACGACTTCGGCTCCGGCCTGGTGAACCTGGATCCGGGCGAGTGCCCGGGCGGCACCATCCGGGTGGTCAAGGTCCCCGACGGCCTGGACCCCGCGCACCCCTACGTCAAGGGCCTGTGCACCACGACCCGCTCCCGCGGCCACGCCTACCGCATGCAGGCCGACACCGGCAACAAGGTCTACCAGGCCCAGGGCAAGGACCTGCTCGTCTACACGGTCAACAAGGTCGGCTGGTACGAGTACATGACCGAGTGGCGCTTCCAGGACGACGGCACGATCAACATGAACGTGGGCGCGACCGGCAGCCTCTCACCGTACGACTACGACGCGGGCGACGGCCGCGGCTGGCCGATAGGCAAGGGCGCCAAGTCCTACGCCACCAGTCACAGCCACAACGTGTTCTGGCGGCTCGACTTCGGCCTCGACGGCTCCTCCAAGGGCCGCGTCGAGCAGTACGACTCGGTCGTCAGCCCGCCCGCGGCCGGCCAGCAGGGCCCGACCAACAAGACCACCCGCACCAAGGTCACCAAGGAACTCGCGGGCGACGCCAAGAACATGCGCTGGTGGCGCATGGTCAGCGCGACCGGCAAGAACAAGGACGGGCACGCGCGTTCGTACGAGATCGTCCCGGGCCCCACCTCCAAGTACCTGGGCCGCCCGTTCACCAAGCACGACGTGTACTTCACCGAGTACGACAAGTGCGAGCAGTACGCCAGCAACAACCCGCTCAACTGCGGTGCCGGACACGGGAAGTCCGTCGACACCTGGGTCGACGGACAGACCCTCACCCACCCCGTGGTCTGGGTGAACGTGGGCTTCCACCACATCGCGCGCGACGAGGACCAACAGCCCATGCCGGTCCACTGGCAGGGCTTCTCGATCGCCCCCAGGGACGTCACCGCTATGAATCCGCTCACTCCGGCCGAGCTGGCCGGGCAGAACGGGCAAGTGGATCCGAGTAGTTGAGAAACGACCCTGTCCATCCGGCTGCACCGCCGACCGCTCCCGGAGTACCCTTCCTTGATCGTTGAGACGGGGAAGCTCGGGGGAGCGGAAGGCGGTGCGCGGGTGGGCTCGGGAGGGCTTGAGTTGCCCCCTGGTGACGAGGGTCACGAGGGGAACTCGGCAGACGTCCCGCCCGGCACGGTGTCGCTGGCGCGGCCGATGGAGACGAGTTCCATCGGGCCGGAGCTGGACTGGGACGCCGACGCCTGGCGTGAGGTGCGTACGCGCGCCCAGCGAGCCGGCCGGGCCTACATCTGGCTGAACCTCGTCGAACAGCGGCTGCGCGCGGTCGTGGCCGCCGTTCTGCGGCCCATCTACGAACCCGTCCACGGCGACGAGTGGGTGGTCGCCGCGGCCGGTCCCGCCGGCCAGGAGTGGGTGCAGCGTGCGGTCGCCGTACGCGAGGTCAGCCGCCGAAAGGGCTATCTGCTCGACCCGGCCGATGACAACGTGATCAGCTTCCTGACGCTGCCGCAGCTGCGCGAGCTGATGGTGCAGCACTGGCCGTGCTTCGAGCCCTACTTCGACGAGCGCCGGGACGTCGAACTCGCCCTGGACGAGCTGGAAGTCACCCGCAACGTCGTCTCCCGCAACCGGGCCCTGTCCGAGGCGGTCCTCAACCAGGCCGAGCGGGCCTCCGCGCGGCTCCTCGAGATGCTCGACTCGAGCGGCGACGTGCCCTCCGCGCGGCGACTGCCCGTCGACGCGGTGGAGGACCTGGTCGGCGACCGGTACGCGGACGTGGTCGCCGTGCACTCCGACCGGGTGCGGCTGCTGCGCCAGTTCCCGGCCGAGGACATCTTCGGCGGCGCCCGCCGGCTCGACGCCATCGGCATCGGCCTCAACCTGCTCGTGCAGAACTTCTCCGGGCGGCGCCTGGTGCGGCTGGCGGAGGCGGGCGCGCGGGTACGGCTGCTGTTCCTCAACCCGGCCTCCAGCGCGGTCAAGCGCCGCGAGCGGGAACTCGGCATCAAACGCGGCGAACTGAGCCGGGCCGTGGAGATGAACATCCTGCACATGCGCCGGGTGCGCTCCCGGCTGCGGGACCCGGACGCCTTCCAGATCCAGGTCTACGACGAGACCCCGCGCTTCACCGCCTACCTCGTCGACGGCGACGGCTCGGACGGCATCGCGGTCGTGCAGTCCTATCTGCGGCGGACCCGGGGCATGGAGGCACCGGTGCTGGTGCTGCGCAACGGCAGCCGGGTGGTCAAGTCGGACGAGGTGGACGAAGGCGGTCTCTTCTCTGCCTATCGCGAGGAGTTCGAGCTCGCTTGGGCTGATTCGCGACCAGTGTCCTGAACTGTCCGTTCTTGAGGTGGCTAAGCGGAACGCGGTCCTCGGATTGTCAGTGCCGCATGCGATCGTGGAGACCACTGGGGGAAAGCACCACCGAGAAGGGGGGCCACCATGGCCTGGCACCGCGAGCTGCTGATCGGCTTCGACCTGGAGACGACGGGTACGGACCCGCGTGAGGCGCGCATCGTCACGGGGGCCGTGATCGAGGTCAGGGGCGGGCAGCCCACAGGACGCCGGGAATGGCTGGCCGACCCGGGCGTGGAGATCCCGGCGGACGCGGTGGCGGTGCACGGCATCAGCAACGAGCGCGCGACCTCCGAGGGCAGACCGGCCGACCAGGTGGCGGACGCGATCGCGGACGTCCTCACCACGTACTGGAAGACGGGCGTCCCGGTCGTCGCCTACAACGCGGCCTTCGACCTGACCCTGCTCTCCGCCGAACTGCGCCGGCACGGGCTTCCGTCCCTGCGCGACCGCCTCGGTGGCCTCGACCCGGCCCCGGTGGTCGACCCGTACACCATCGACCGCTGGGCCGACCGCTACCGCCGCGGCAAGCGCAACCTCGAAGCGGTCTGCGCGGAGTACGGCGTCGTCCTCGACTTCGCCCACGACGCCTGCGCCGACGCCCTCGCCGCGGCCCGGCTGGCCTGCGCGATAGCCGACCGTCACCCCAAGGTCGCGGCCCTCGGCCCGGCGGAACTGCACCGCCGCCAGATCGAGTGGTATGCCGACTGGGCGGCAAACTTCCAGAGCTTCCTGCGCGGCAAGGGCGACGCGGACGCGGTCGTGGACGGGACGTGGCCGCTGCGGGAGTTGGCGGACGACCGGATCTGAACCGGCCGGGTCAGGCCGGGCTCGCGATGCGCTCTACGCGCGGCTGGGCGAGCCTGGCGTAGTCGGCGCCGGAGATGACCAGGGAACGGTCCAGCCGGGCGGCGTTGAAGTACAGCCGCCGTTGGGCGACGACGTCCGGGTCGGCGACGAGGTCGAGGCCGGGGTCGAAGGCGAACGGCAGCACCGTTCCGGGGACGGAGCGGGCCAGCCGCTCGGCGGTCTCCGCGTCGCTGAAGCCGACGTACCGCGCCGCGAACAGCGCCCGCACGGCGTCCAGGTCCACGCGCCGGTCCCCGGGGACCACGGCGAGGACGTGGCGCGTCGTGCGCCGGTCCACCTTGACCCTGAGGACGATGCACTTCGCGGCCTCGGACGCCGGGTGACCGCGCAGCGCGCACACGGCCTCGGTGGCGCCCTCGGGCTCGTGGTCGATGAGGCGGTAGTCGACGCAGGAGGTGTCGAGCAGGGAGATCAGCTGGTCGTAAGTGTCGTGGTCCGGCATGGGGAGTCCTCTTCGAAACGGGGTTCGGTGCGGGGTTCGGTGCCAGGTACGGGGGTGGTGGCGGAGGCGGACAGGATGACCGGCGTCGCCGCGCGGTGGGCGCGTTCCACGGACTGCCCCCAGTAGGTGCCGGCGACCATCAGCGCCGCGCCGAGGCCGGTGAGCGGGCCGAAGTGTTCGCCGCCCAGGGCGACACCCACCACCGCGGCCCAGACGGGCTCCGTGCCCAGCAGCAGGCTGGCCCGGCTGGCGGAGGTCCGCTGGACCGCCCAGGTCTGGGCGAGGAAGGCGAACACGCTGCAGAGCAGCGCAAGATACACCAGCTGCGTCCAGGTCGCCGCGTCGGCCCGGACGAGGTCGGGCAGGCCGGTGGCGGCGGCCGGTGGCAGGAACAGGGCCGTGCCGACCAGGGTCTGCAGCGCCGTCAGGTGCAGCGGCCGGACGGCCCGGCGCGCGGTGAGTCGGCCGACGAGCGCCACGTGCACCGCCCGCACACCGGCCGCGGCGAGCATCAGCAGATCGCCGATACGGGGCGCGTGGAAGCCGTTGCCGGACATCAGCAGCCCGACGGCCAGGACGCACACACCGGCGGCGGCGTAGAAGGAGGGAGGCAGTCCGCCGGGGTGACCGGAGCGGTCGAGCAGCGGGGTGAGGACGATGGTCAGGCTGATGATGAGGCCCGCGTTGGCGGCGCTGGTGTGGGCGACGCCGTACGTCTCCACCACCAGTACCGCGGCCTGGGTCACCCCCAGCGGCACGCCCACCCGGACCTCGTCGCGGGTCCATCGGCGCGGTCCGCGACGGGCGACGCCCACCACACCCAGACAGGCGACGGCGGAGAGCGCGTACCGCGCGAACAGGACGGTCAGGACGGGCAGCGCGGAGACCGCCGTCTGGGCGGACAGATAACTGGAACCCCAGACGAGCGCGACCAGGAGGAGTACCGCGTCGGTACGGCGGGCGTCGGACACCCGCCTACCGTGCACCGACGACGTCCATGAAGCCCAGAACCAGTTTCTAAAATGATCTTTTAGCGTCCCTACACTGTGCCCTTACACTGCGAAAATGGACGAACGGCAGTTGCGGATCCTTCGGGAGCTGGGCGAACTGGGCAGCGTCACCGCGGTCGCCGAGGCGCTGCTGGTGACCCCGTCGGCGATCTCGCAGCAGTTGCGGCTGCTCCAGCGCTCGATGCCGGTGCCGCTCACCGAGCGCCACGGGCGGCGCCTGGTGCTCACCGACGCCGGCCAGGCGCTGGCGGGCGCGGCCGTCGAGGTGGAGAGCGCGCTGGCGCGGGCCCGGCACGCCGTGGCGGAGTTCGTGAGCCGGCCGGACGGGGACGTGTCGGTGGCGGCGTTCCACAGCGCGGGCTCGGCCTTCTTCCCCCTGCTGGTGCGGGCCTGCGCCGGGCCCGGCGCGCCCGCGCTCGTGCTCGCCGACGAGGACGTACCGCAGGAGGACTTCCCCCGGCTGACCCGGGAGTACGACCTCGTGCTCGCGCACCGCCTCGACCACGCCCCGCCGTGGCCGCGCACGGTGACCGTGACCACGCTGCTGCGCGAGCCGCTCGACGTGGCGATGCCCGCCGGCCATCCGCTCGCCGCCAAACGGCGGCTGACCCCGCAGGATGTGGCCGACGAGCCGTGGATCACGGTGCACGAAGGGTTCCCCGTCATGGCGACCATCGACGCCATCGCCGCCGCGGCCGGCCGCCGGCTCCGGCTCGGCCACCGCATCAACGAGTTCGCGGTGGTCGCCGAGGTCGTCGCCGCCGGGGGTGGCATCGCGCTCATGCCACGCTGGACCATGCGCCCGCACCCGGCCCTGGTCCTCCGGCCACTCAGTGGCGTCCAGGCCAGACGCCACATCGACGCCCTGTGCCGCCCCGAACGCACGGCCCGTACAGCGGTCGGCACGGTCCTGACCGAACTCCGCCGCGCCGCCCGCACGATCCAGGCCCGCGACGCGGGGACCCCGGTACCTGCCACCCCGGACGCCTGACCGCTGCTTCGTCTCAGAGCCGTCGTGAGAGCTGCCGTCAGCGCCGCCCTAGTCGTCGGAGCTGCCCTCGTCGTCGGAGCCGCCCTCGCGCTCAGAGCGCTCAGAGCGCTCAGAGCCCTCAGGGACGCTCAGCGTCTCAGAACGGATACCACCGCACCGTCTCGTCCCCATCCCGCAGCGACGCCACCCGGCGCCGGAACTCGGCCAGCGCCTTGGGGTTGCTCGGGGCGTGCTGGGCGACCCAGGCGCAGCTGGCGGTCTCGCGGGCGCCGCGCAGCACCGAGCAGCCCGTCCACGTGCGCACGTCCCAGCCGTAGGCCTCGGTGAAGGAGTCGTACGCCTTGGCCGGAAGACCGTAGCGGTCGCGGGAGAGGGCCATGACCACCAGGTCGTGCTCGCGCAGGTCGGCGGAGAAGGTCTCCAGGTCGACCAGGACGGGGCCGTCCGGCGCGATGTGCACGTTGCGCGGCAGCGCGTCGCCGTGGATCGGGCCGGGCGGCAGGTGCGGGGTGAGCGCGGCCGCGGCCGTCGCGAAGCCGTCGCGGCGCTCGCGCAGGTACGCGGCGTCCGCCGGGTCGATCGCGTCACCGGCCAGCCGCAGCCAGCGCTCCACCCCGCCCAGCAGCTCGCGCGGTGGCAAGGCGAAGGCGGGGGAGGGCAGGGCGTGGACGACCCGTAGCAGTTCGGCCAAATCGCGGGGCTCGGCGGGCCGTACCGGATCGGGCAGCCGGTGCCACACGGTCACCGGGTGCCCCTCCACCAGGAGGGCCTTGGATTCGGCCGCCCGTACCGCCGGGACACCCGCCTCGGCCAGCCATGCCGCGATGTCCAGTTCGCGCCGCGCCCGGTCGAGGAGTTCGGCGTCGCGGCCCACCTTGACGACCAGGTCACCGGCGGCGAACACCGCGTTCTCACCCAGGGCGAGGAGCCGTGCGTCCCCGGCCGGCCCCGGCGACACCCCCGCCGCGGCCAGTACCTCCCGGGCCCGTGCCTCGTCCATCGTCCGCCTCCGTGTCCGTACTCGCTGTTCCCGTGCGCCGGCGCTCACGCCGTCGGGATCTCGCCAATCGTCGGCCAGTGTCCCATCCCCACTGGTCGGACCCGGTGCGCGGTGTCTTGACGAGGTTCCGCGTCTTTACCTGATTCTTGCGAAGAGGCCCCGGCGTTCACGCCGGGGAGGAATCGCATCCCGTCCCGGCGACGCGGAGCGCCGTCACAGCCGCCTGACGGAGTCAGGCAAAGCGAACGTCCGTACGCCCGATCGCCGGTTGGGGTGATCGGGGTGGGAGTGGGGTGCGGGTGTGTGGATCTCGTACGTACGGTCGTCCGGCACGACGGGAACCGGACGGTGGGCAAAGGGCGCAGGGGGTTGATGGCATGGCGGCGCAGCAAGGCGGTGAAGAGGCGGGGCATGCCCGGTACACCTACCGGCTGCGCCTGTCGTCCACCGCGCACACGGCACTCTTGGCGGAGTGGGACCGGTGCCGGTGGATCTGGAACGAGTGCGTGGCTAAGTCCCAGGCCACCCACCTGCACAACCGGGCTCACCCGGACGAGCAGCAGACCTGCGGTCCGGCCCAGCTGGACAAGATGCTCACCCAGGCCCGCGCGGTGATCCCGTGGCTGCGGGAGGGCTCCTGCGTGCCGCAGCAGCAGATCATCCGCGACTTCGGCCGCTCCCGCACCAAGGCGCTCAAGGACATCGTCGAGCGGCTGCCGATGACGCAGCGGGCCGGGATGCCCGCCGTCAAGACCAAGCGCACGGCGCGACCCACGCTCAACTACACCCGGCGCGGCTTCCAGGTCAGGGACGGGCGGCTGCATCTGGCGGGCGGCATCGTCCTCACCGTGGTGTGGTCGCGCCCGCTGCCCGCCGACCCGACCAGCGTCCGCGTCCACCAGGACAGCCTCGGCCACTGGTATGCGAGCTTCGTCGTCCCGGCCACGGTCGTGCCGTTGCCGGAAACCGGTGCGGTGCTCGGCGTGGACTGGGGCGTGCGTGAGATCGCCACCACCACCTCCGACCCACACGATCTGCCGCACCCCGAGCACAGCACGAAGGCCAAGGCGAAACTGTCGCGCTACGACCGGATGATGGCCCGCCGCACACCGCCCAAGGGCCAGGCCGCCTCCAAGGGGTACCGGGCGGCCAAGCACCTGCGGGCCAAGGCCCACAAGAAGGTCGCCCGCCAGCGTGAGGACACCGGCCGCAAGTGGGCGAAGAAGGTCGTCGCCGACCATGACGCGCTGGCGGTGGAGGACTTCAAGCCCACGTTCCTCGCCAAGACCACGATGGCCAAGAAGGCCGCGGACGCCGCCATCGGCGCCACCAAACAGGCCCTGATCCACCTGGGCCGCAAACACGGGCGCGATGTGCGCCTGGTCCACCCCGCGTACACCACGATGGACTGCGGACAGTGCGGCGCGAGAGCCAAGCACGCCCTGCCGCTGGGGATGCGCACCTACACCTGCACCGCGTGCGGAACCGTGAAACCACGGGACAAGAACTCCGCACGCGTCATGCTCCACCGGGCTGGTCTCCTCCCGGCTGGCGCCGAGGGCACAAGACCACCCGGGGCGACGCCCCGGGAGGCAGCCTGAGCCAGGAATCCCCTCCCCTTGAGGGAGGGGAGGATTCAAGACCATGACGGGGCCCACCCGAGCCGCGCAAAGGGGTTGATGCAGCGACGTCAGCGCTGGAGGCAAGGCACCGGCCCCGACGAGGGCCGGGCCTGGGACGGAAGGAGCAGCGGCCCGCCGGCGACCACCGCCTATTTCATTTGCACGAGACGTCTCGTCTCGCTTACGGTCGATCGCATGACCACCCCCGCCCACATCGCCATGTTCTCCATCGCCGCGCACGGCCACGTGAACCCGAGTCTGGAGGTGATCCGTGAGCTCGTGGCGCGCGGGTACCGGGTCACCTACGCGATTCCGCCCGTGTTCGCGGAGAAGGTCGCCGAGACCGGTGCCGAGGTGAAGCCCTGGCGCTCCACGCTGCCCTCGCCCGACGACGACCCGGCAGCCTGGGGCTCCACGCTGCTGGACAACGTGGAGCCCTTCCTGAGCGACGCGATCCAGGCGCTGCCCCAGCTGATCGACGCCTACGACGGGGACGAGCCCGACCTCGTCCTGCACGACATCGCCTCCTACCCCGCCCGCGTCCTCGCCCACCGGTGGGGCGTGCCCGCGGTCTCCCTCTCACCGAACCTGGTCGCCTGGGAGGGCTACGAGGAGGAGGTCGCGGAGCCGATGTGGGCGGAGCCCCGGAAGACCGAGCGCGGGCGGGCCTACTACGCCCGCTTCCACGCCTGGCTGGAGGAGAACGGGATCACCCAGCACCCCGACCCGTTCGCCGGCCGCCCCGCCCGCTCCCTCGTGCTGATCCCCAAAGCCCTCCAGCCCCACGCCGACCGGGTCGACGAGCGGGTGTACACCTTCGTCGGTGCCTGCCAGGGCGACCGCGCCGCTCAGGGCGACTGGCGGCGGCCGACGGGCGCCGAGAGGGTGGTGCTCGTGTCGCTCGGGTCGGCCTTCACCAAGCAGCCCGACTTCTACCGGGAGTGCGTGCGGGCCTTCGGAGAGCTGACCGGCTGGCACCTGGTGCTCCAGATCGGCAAGCACGTCGACCCGGCCGAACTGGGCGACGTACCCGCGAACGTCGAAGTGCGGGCCTGGGTCCCGCAGTTGGCGATCCTGAAGCAGGCCGACCTGTTCGTCACCCATGCGGGCGCGGGCGGCAGCCAGGAGGGACTGGCCACGGCCACCCCGATGATCGCCGTACCGCAGGCCGTCGACCAGTTCGGCAACGCGGACATGCTCCAGGCCCTCGGCGTCGCCCGTCAGGTCCCCGCCGCGGAGGCCACCGCCGAAACCCTGCGCGCCACCGCCCTGGCCCTGGTCGACGACCCGGACGTGGCCCGCCGGCTGAAGGACATCCAGGCGCAGATGGCGCAGGAAGGCGGCACGCCGCGTGCGGCCGATCTGATCGAGGCCGAACTCCCCGCGCAGCGGCGCGCATGAGGATCGAGGCGGAGCTCCCCGCGCAGCGGCGCGCATGAGGATCGAGGCGGAGCTCCCCGCGCAGCGGCGCGCATGAGGATCGAGGCGGAACTCCCCCCACGGCAGCGCGCATGGGTGAGGGCCCGTTGGTTCCCGTCAGGGATACCAACGGGCCCTCGGCCGCGCAGGATCAGACCCTCAGCGGCTCGCCCTCGTCCGGCACCGCGGGAGCGGTCACGGCCTCCGGCGACTCGTCGTGCGTGAAGTCCGGCATCCGGTTCAGCCACTTCGGCAGGTACCAGTTGCGCTCGCCGAGCAGCGCCATCACCGCCGGGAGCAGCACACCCCGGATGACCGTCGCGTCGATCAGCACCGCAGCCGCCAGGCCGACACCCATCTGTTTCATCGACTGCATGGACAGCGTCCCGAAGATCGCGAACACGGCGACCATGATGACGGCGGCGCTGGTCACGACACCGGCCGTGGTGACCACGCCGTGCTGGATCGCGTCCTTCGTCGTACGGCCGCGCAGCCGCGCCTCGCGGATCCGCGAGACCACGAACACGTGGTAGTCCATCGACAGGCCGAACAGGATCACGAAGAGGAACAGCGGCAGCCAGGTCACGATGGCGCCGACGCCCTCCGCGCCCACCAGCGAGGCACCCCAGCCGTGCTGGAAGACGGCCACGAGGATGCCGTACGCCGCGCCCACCGACAGCAGGTTCAGCGCGATCGACGTGATCGCGACGGTCAGCGAGCGGAACGACAGCAGCATCAGCAGGAAGGCGAAGACCACGACGAACGCGAAGACCGGGACGACGGAGCCGACCAACTGGTCGTTGAAGTCGTGGTTGCCCGCGACCTGCCCGGTGATCGGCGCCTGGACGCCGTCCACCTTGCCGAGCGTGGCGGGCCGCACCTCGTCGCGCAGCTTCTCCAGGCTCGCACTCGCCTTGTCCTGGTCGGATCCGCCGACCAGCGGGACGTAGACGAAGGCGACGTTCTGTGCGTCGTGCAGCTTGATCTCGACCGGGCCGCGCGAGGCACCCGAGCTGATCGCCCGCTCCTTGAACTGCGTCAGCGCGTCCGCCACCTCGGGGGCGTTGATGTCCTGCGCCTTGACGACGACCTCGGCCGGCTCGGAGCCGCCGGGGAAGGCGTCGTTGACGCGGTTGTACGTCTGCACGATGGACAGCGAGTCGCCGAACTCCTGGTCCAGCGTGAGGTTCTGGGTCTTCATGCCGACCGCGGGAGCCGCGATCGCCAGCAGCGCGCCGGTCGCGACGACGACGGAGACGACGGGCTTGGCCAGCACGCCCCGCAGCACCGCCGTCCAGACACGGCTTCCCTGGTCCGCGGCCCGTCGGCGCCGGCCCAGGAACGGGATCCGGCCCTTCTCGACCCGCTCGCCCAGCAGTGACAGCAGCGCGGGCAGCACGGTCACCGAACCGACCATGGCGACCGCCACGACCATCAGCGAGGCCAGGCCCATCGCCTCGAACCCGGCGAGCCCGGTGAACAGCATGCCCGCCATCGCCACGCACACCGTGACACCGGAGACCACGATCGCCCGGCCGCTGGTCGCGGCGGCGATCCGCAGGGCCGTCTGCGCGTCCCGGCCGGCCTCGCGCTCCTCGCGCTCCCGGCGCAGGTAGAACAGGCAGTAGTCGACGCCGACGGCCAGACCGACCAGCAGCATCACGGAGTTGGCGGTGTCGCTCATCGGCATCACATGGCTGACGACACCCATCAGGCCCATCGTCGCCATGATCGCGGTGATCGCCAGGGCCACCGGGAGCAGCGCGGCGACCAGCGCACCGAAGGCGATGAGCAGAATGCCGAGGGCCACCGGCACCGCGGAGTACTCGGCCTTCTGGAAGTCGTCCCCGAACGCGTCGCTGAACGTCTTGTTCATGCTGGCGCCGCCGATCTCCTCGATCCGCAGCGATGCATGATCCTTGCCGACGCCCTCGACGGCCTTCAGGACGGGCTCCACCCGGTCCTTGGCGGTCTCGGAGTCGCCGCGCATGTCGAACTGCACCAGCGCGCTGCGGCCGTCCTTCGAGATCGTCTGCGTGTCGTACGGCGAGGTCACGTCCGTGACCTTGCCGGTCGCCTCGACTGCCTTGACGACGTCGGTGACCGCAGCCCGGAACTCGGCGTCCGTGGCCTTGACGCCACCGTCCTTGCCCTGGATCAGGACCGTCTCACCGGCCGGCTCCTGGATCCCCGCATCGTCGATGATCCTGGCGGCGGTGTGCGTCTCGCCCTTCAGTTGGTCGTTCTCGTCGACGTCGACCCGGCCCGCGGCCGAGCCGAGCCCCATCGCCAGGACGACGAACAGGACCCAGATCCCGACGGCCGCCCATCGGTGCCGGGCGCTCCAGCCGCCGGCCCGGGCGGCGAGACCCCGCACCCGTGAATCTCCGTTCCCCATGACGGGCTTGCCCCCTTGTGTGCGGTGACAGCCCCCTGCTGCCACCTTTCGGTTCGAAGGTATGGGCCGCGTAAAGGCATTTCGTCGTACTGTCCGGTGAGGTCGGGTGGGCCCGACTCATCCCCTCGGACCGCGCCGTCTCCGCACCGGGGAGGACAGTGGCCCCTTACACGTAACCGGTCTCTCCGGGATGCGGATCAGGGACGCGAGGTTGTGCTGCACGCTGACCAGTGAGTAACTTACGTTCCCCGGCCGGGCCTTCGCGGCCGTCGTGCCCGCCCCCACGGGGCACGACGGCCGCTCTAAGGTGTGCGAATGACGACGTATGCGGCGCTGTTGCGCGGAATCAACGTGGGCGGCAGCAAGAAGGTCCCGATGGCCGATCTCCGCACCCTCATGGAGGTCCTCGGCTACGACGGCGTCCGCACCCATCTGCAGAGCGGCCAGGCCGTGTTCACCCCCGGCCACGGCGACGAGGAGTCCCTCGCCGCCGAGCTCACGCAGGCGATCGAGAAGCACTTCGGCTTCCCCGTCGACGTCATCGTGCGCGACCACGCCTACCTGAAGGCGATCGCCGACGCCTGTCCGTTCCCGGCCGCCGAACTTCAGGCCAGACAGCTCCACGTCACGTACTTCTCCGAACCGGTCGACGCGGAACGCTTCGCCGGGATCGACCGGGCCGCCCACCTCCCCGAGGACTTCCGCCTCGGCGACCGCGCCCTGTACCTGTACGCCCCGGACGGCCTGGGCCGCTCCAAGCTCGCCGAGCAGCTGTCCAAGCCGCGGATCACCAAGGGGCTGATCGCCACCTCGCGCAACTGGAACACCGTCGTCAAGCTGGTGGAGCTGACAGGCTGACCGTCCGCACACCGAGATAGCCGGTGCGCGAGACGTACGACTGGATCTCCTCCGGCACGGTGAGGCGCGGATCGGTGTACAGCCGACGGAAGTCGTCGTCCGTGCGGGCCGCGGCGATCTCGTCCAGGAGGGCGAGGTCCTCGTCCGTGAGCTCGGCGTCGGCGCGGATCTCCCGGCCCCAGAAGTCCCAGGGCAGCAGCTCCACGCGGTTGACCGCGGCCAGGTCCAGCAGCACGTTGCTGCCGATGTACCACAGGCCGTCGAGGCCGTCGTAGCCCCAGACCCCGAAGGTCTTCGCATCGGCCTTCCCCGTTCGGCACGCCCGCCAGGCGTCCCCGGCCACCAGGAACCGGTCCCTGGGTACGTCCAGCGGGTCGAAGGGGATCTCGTACGACGGATGCAGCACCTGTGCGTCGGCCAGCCGCCGACTCCCGTCCGGCAGGCGGTACTCGGTGACCCAGTGGTCGTCGTGGTATCCCTCCGTGAAGTAGTCGGCGAAGCCGCACCGGATCCGGGCGGGCGTGCCGGTGGCCCGCAGCAGACCGCACAGCAGCAGGGAGAAGTCCCGGCACGTCCCCGCGAACCTCTCGTCGTACGCCCGCTCTTCGGTGAGCGGGCCGTCCCCGCGCTCGCGCAGGATCCGCAGCAGCTCCGTGACGTACCGGGAATCGGGGTCGTCGTGCTGTCGGTCCTCGGGGATCGGGTGGCCGAGACGTCCGCTCTCGCCCCGATGGATGATCAGATTCCTTACCAGGTGAGCAAGTTGACCAGGTTCACGCGGGAGCCCGCTGACGTCCAGGTCCCCCGGATCGCTGTACGGCGTCTGCTCCAGGTAGATGTCGTCCATGCCGCCGACGCTCCGCCTTGCCCCAGGGGCAAGGTCAACCAGCGCAGCCGGCTTGATGGAGTTGCCCATGACTGTGCGAGGCTCGTCCCATGCGCTACATCATCATCGGAGCAGGGGCGGTCGGCGGTGTCGTCGGTGGACGGCTGGCGGGGGCGGGGCACGAGGTCGTGCTGGTCGCGCGGGGCGCGCACCACGCGGCGCTCAGGGACGGCGGGCTGCGGCTGCGGGTGCCGGAGGGCGAGCTGACGTACCGGCTGCCCGTGGTCGACGGTCCGGGCCCGCTCGGCGAACTCCGCGCCGACGACGTGCTGGTCCTGGCCGTCAAGACCCAGGACAGCGAGGCGGCACTCCAGACCTGGGGCCCGGCTCCGGTCGCCGGTGGCGGTACGGCCGCCGAGCGACTGCCGCTGGTGTGCGCACAGAACGGCGTGGAGAGCCAGCGCCTCGCCCTGCGCCGCTTCCGGCGGGTGTACGGCGTCTGCGTCTGGCTGCCGTCCACGTACGTCGAGCCCGGCGTCGTCTCCGCCGCCGGCAGCCCCCTCACCGGCATCCTGCACCTCGGCCGCTACCCGCACGGCACCGACGTCACCGCCCGGGCGATCGCCGCCGACCTGGAGAAGTCGGGCTTCGAGGCGCCGCTCCCGCCGGACGTACGGCGCTGGCAGTACGCCAAACTGCTGAGCAACCTCGGCAACGCCATCGAGGCCGTCAGCGGACCCGTGGACAGCGACGAGGCCGAGGCCTTGTTCGCGAGGGTGCGCGCCGAGGGCGAGGCGGTGCTCGACGCCGCCGGGATCGCGTACGTCGGCCCCGAGGAGCAGCGGGAGGCCCGCGGCGACAAGGTGGCCCTGGTGCCGCTGGAGGGCGCCCCGCGCGGTGGGGGCTCCTCCTGGCAGTCCCTCGTCCGTGGCACCGGCACCATCGAGGCCGACCACCTCAACGGCGAGATCGTGCTCCTCGGCCGGCTGCACGGCATACCGACTCCGCTGAACGAGCTGCTCCAGCGCCTGGCCAACCGGTTCGCGCGGGAGCGGCGGGCCGCCGGTTCGATGCCGGTCGGCGAGCTCGTGCGGCTGGCGGACGACGCTGTCGCGTTTGTTCAAGAGGCCTGAGCGCGGTCTGTCTAGCGTGAGGCGCATGACGTACGACGACCTGCACCCGTACCTGACCGAATGTGCCGCCGAGGCGGCACGCGTCGCGCGCGGCGTCCCGGCGGACCGGCTCACCGACCCGACCCACTGCCCCGACTGGGACGTCCGTGCCCTGGTCAACCACTGGGTCCTCTACACCTCCCACGGTCTCGAGCACCGCGCCCTGCGCAAGCAGCTCCCCGAGGAGCTCACCGCGCGCGACTTCACCGCCGAGCCCGACTGGGCCGAGGCGTACGCCGCCCAGCTGGACCGTGCCGTCGCCGCCTGGGCGGACCCGGCGGTGTGGGAGGGCGAGGTCGACCTGGGGATGGCGAAGATGCCCGCCGTCGAGATCGCCTCGATGATCATCAAGGAGACGGCGGTGCACGGCTGGGACGTCGCCACCGCCACCGGCCAAGAGTTCCACGTCTCGGACGGCGCCGCCCGGCTCGTCCTCGACGTGGTCGAGAAGCACGGCGACATCTACCGGCAGTACGACGGCTTCGCCGACCCGGTGCCCGTGCCGGAGGACGCGCCCGTGTTCGAGCGGGCCCTGGCGGCCAGCGGACGGGATCCGCGTCAGCGCGCGCAAGTGGACCACTGAAAGACTGTCTGATTGGACCGGGACCCGGTACCAATCAGCCGCTGGCGTCGCCGGTATGACCCACACCTCGCCCACCCGCGTCGACCTGTACTTCGACCCCGCCTGCCCGTTCGCCTGGATCACCTCCCGCTGGCTGCTGGAGGTGGAGCGACAGCGGTCGCTCGACCTCCGCTTCCGGGTGATGAGCCTGTACCTGCACAACGTCGGCAACGAACTCCCCGACTGGTACCGGGAGTTGGTGGACAGGTCGATCGGCCCGGTGCGGGTGGCCGTGGCCGCCGCCGAACGACACGGCGAGAAGGTGCTGCGCGACCTCTACACCGCGTTCGGCACCCGGATCCACGAGCGCCGGGCCGAGGACTTCGACGCGGTGATCGCCGAGTCCCTCGCCGAACTGGGCCTCCCGGCCGACCTCGCCGCCGCCGCGCACGACCCGGCGTACGACGCGGCCGTCCGCCGCAGCCACGAGGCCGGCGCCGAACCGGACTCCGGCGGCTATGTGGGGACGCCCACCATCCATGTTGACGGGACGGTGTGGTTCGGGCCGGTACTGCGGGCCGTGCCGCGGGGTGCCAGGGCCGCCGAACTCTTCGACGGCTTCCGCGCGCTGGCCACCGAGCCCGACTTCTTCGAACTCAAGCGGACCCGCACGGGAGGGCTGTCCTTCGGCTAGCGGGGCAGCGTGGGACGGCGGGGCAGCGTGGGACGGCGGGACCGGTCAGACGGGGATCGTCAGGGGCAGGTCGGCCGTCACCGTCCCGCCCTCCGGTGTCGCCCGCAGGGTGAGCGTGCCGCCGATCTGCTCGACGCGCTCGTGCATGGAGCGGATGCCCACGCCGTGCGTCCACGGCGCGATGTGGCGGCCGGTGTCCGTGACCGTCACACGCAGGGACGCGGTGTCGGTCAGCTCCAGCGTGAGGGTGGCGGTCGCGGCGCCGGAGTGCCGGGCGACGTTGGTCACCGCCTCCACCGCCACCCGGTACGCGGCGACCTCGACGGCCGCCGGCAGCGGAGGCAGCACCTCAGGCGCGTCAACCGCAACCCGCAGAAGGCGGCCGTCAGGCGCTCGCAGCGGCGCGATGCGCTGGCGTACGGCGTCGACGAGGCCGAGTTCGTCGAGCGCCCCGGGACGCAGGCCGTAGACGATCCGGCGGATCTCGGTGATCGCGTCGCCGACGTCGGCGCGCAGCCCGCGCAGCATCTCCACGGCACGCTCCGGGTCTCCGCCGACGAGGTTGACGGCCGCGTCGGCGGTGTAGGCGATGCCGGTGAGGGTCGGGCCGAGACCGTCGTGCAGATCGCGGCGCATCCGACGACGCTCCTCCTCCAGCACGGTCACCACCCGGCCGCGGGACACCCGCAACTGCTCGCTCAGCCGCGCCGCGTGCAGTGCCTGGGCCAGCGGCGCCACCACCAGGTCGACCACCGCCGCGGCGGCCCGGGGCAGTCGCAGGTGCCCCGGCGGAAGCCACACCACGAGGTCGCCGACGTGCTCGCCACCCGCCCGCAGCGCGGTGAGCGTGGTGTGGCCGTCGTCCGCGCTCCCGACGGTCCCCGCGGTGGCGATGGTCGTGCCGTCCTGGCGCAGGGCGATCCCCGGCACCCCCAGCGTGGCGCGCAGGGTGTGCAGCCACAGCGGCGGCGGCGCCCCGGCGGTGAGGTCCGTGCCCAGCCGGGTCAGCGTCTCGACCGGGTCGGCCGACCTGCCGAACAGCATCTCGTCCATGCTCGCCTCGACCCGCAGCCGTACGGGCTGGTATCCGGCCGCGATCACGGCCGCCAGCAGCGCGGGCAGCCCCTTGCCCGGCCGGGTGCCCAGCGCCAGTTCCCACAGCGCCGCGACCCCCTCGTACACCGATGCGCTCAGCGCGAGCATGACGATGAGGACGGCGGCGCCGCGCATCACGGCCCGGACGTCGGCCCGGTGCGGCGCGACCGACGCCACCGTGATCGACAGCGGGAGGAGCAGCGACAGCGCACCCAGGGCGACGACCGTGGCGACGGGCCCCATCGGTACGGAGTTCTCCGCCGCGAAGAGCAGCATCCCGCCCAGAGTCGTCGCGGCGCCGCCCAGCACCAGCCACAGCACACGCCGCCGGTCGTCACCGGAGGTCACCTCGAACAGCACCCAGGTCCCGGCGCACATCGCGGTCCCGGCGGCGATGCCAGCCGCGACCAGCGCGGCCCGGCCACCCCACACCGACGCCGCCGCGCAGCCCGCCCCGGCGACGACGACGGCCGCTTCCGCCCAGCGCAGCAGCCGGGAGGCAGGCCGTACCTCGACGACGCGGAGGGCGGCCAGCGGCACGGTGACCGTCGAGGCGAGCACGGCCGGCACCACGGCGAACGAGTGGGCCCCGGCAGCGAGTACGAGCGGCGCGCCCAGCAGGGCCGCGGCGGAACCGGCCAGGAGGCGGGAGGCGGCCTGGCCCCCGCGCCGGACGTCCGCGGGGCGGGACGACAGCCGGGCGTTAACCGCGCCGGACGACGGCCGGGCGGTCACCGTGCCGGACGACGGCCGGGCGTTAACCGTGCCGGACGACCTCCGGGCGGTCACCGTGCCGGACGACGCTGCCAGGCCGCCGCCGGCCATCACCGCCCAGATCACCCACTGGTCGGACGACGACGGCGGGGCGAACCACAGGGACGCGGACGCCGACACGGCGAGCAGCGCGAGACCGGTCCACAGTGCGAGACCGGCCCACAGAGCGACCGGACGGCGGCGCCCGCTCACGTGCCGCCGGCGGCCGGTGCGTCGCCGCCCAGGCCTTGCTGCCGGGCCAGGATGACGGCCTCGGTCCGGCCGTTCACCCGCAGCTTGGTGAAGATGACGGACAGGTGGTTCGCGACGGTCTTGGCGGCCAGGGCCAGTTCGGCCGCGACCCTCGAATTGCTGTGCCCCCGCGCGACCAGGTCCAGCACCTCACGCTCCCGAGCGGTCAACTCCGGGAAGGGCAGGGCGGGTTCTGGCGTCGGGTCCAGACGTCCGAGCAGCCTCGCCGCGGCACCGGGGCCCATGACGAACTGCCCCGCCGCCACCGAACGCAGGGTGGTGAGGATCTCCTCCTGCTCCGCTCCCTTGAGCAGATAGCCGCGGGCGCCGGCCCGCATCGCGGACACCACCGTCGCGTCGTCCTCGAACATCGTCACCACGAGCACCGCCACGCCGGGCAGCAGCGTGGCCAGCCGCCGGGTCGCCTCGACCCCGTCCATGGCCGGCATTTGGATGTCCATCACAACGACGTCGGGCCGGCTCAACTGGGCTTCGCGCAGCGCCTCTTCACCGGTGGCCGCCTCCGCGACCACTTCCACGCCGTCCAGCGAGCTCAGCAGAGCGCTCATGCCCCGCCGTACGACGGGATGGTCGTCGGCGATGAGGACCCGGATCGGGCGGGCGACAGGGGAGGTCATGTCCCGATGATGGCGGAGATCCGCCGGTGCGGGGAGGGCGCTGGTTCCCCCCGGCCCGGGAACTCCTCCGGGGTGAACAGGACGAACAGGCGATGCGCGGTACGGGGTGTCTCCCCGATGCTCGGTTCACCGGGTCGCCGCAGCGGCGGCCGCCAAGTCCCGTACGGGGGAAACGACATGAGTGCGAAGGAAGCGGTGAGCTCGCTCACCCGCAAGAACAAGGTGGGCCTGGCGCTCGCCGGGGTGCTCGGGCTGGTCGACACGATGAACTTCCTCGACATCCCGGCGGGCGACTCGGACACCGCGGGGCCGCCGACGGCCGTGCTGTTCGCCGACGGTGTCCTCGGCCTGATCACGGTGGTCGCCGTTCTCTACGCCTGGCGCACCGCCAACCGGACCGGCTCCCGGGTCGTCGCGGGTTCCCGGATCCTCTCGGCGATCACCGCCCTCCCCGCGCTGTTCGTCAGCGGGGTCGCGGCATGGGTGGTGGCCCTGGTCGCGGTCTTCGTGGTGCTCACCGTCGTCGTCACCGCGCTGGTCCTGTCCCGGCCGGCACCGGCACCGGACGTGGTCACGGGGTGACGGGCGCGGCTCCGGCATCCGGGACCACGGGGGAGTGGCGGATGCCGGAGCCGGGCAGGTGCCGGGGCCGCGGCCGAAGCGGGTCGACCTCATGCGGGTCCGAGCCGGAGCCGCAGCCGGAGGGGGATCCGCGGGCACAGCCCCGCGGCCGCGGAGGGAGCGGCGGGCGCGAGCAGGATCAGCCGGGCAGGACGAAGGGGCGCGGGCCGAGCCGGCCGCCCCGTCAGACGCCCTCGCCCCGCCAGTCCCCGTCCCGCTGGGCCCACCGCACCGCCGGAGCCACCGCCACGCCCACCACCGCGAACAGCACGCCCAGCACCGCCCACCCCGCCGCGCCGTGCTGGATCGCGGTCACCGTCACGAGCGCCGGGCCCGCCATCATGCCGGCGGACATGCCCGCGCCGAAGACGCCCTGGTACACGCCGTGGGCGCGGGCGTCGGCGAGTGCGTAGCCGAGGGTCCAGCCGCCGGACGCGGACAGCACCTCGGCGAAGACCTGCACCACCGCGCCGGCGGTCAGCGCGAGCACCGCCCACACGGGGGAGAGGCCCGCGGAGAGCGCGTACACCGCGCAGGCCGCGGCGAGCAGCAGGCCCGCCCAGCCCATCGCCCGTACCGCACTGTGGACTTGGGAGGCGCGGCGGGCCACCCGCACCTGGAGCAGCGCGACCAGCACACAGTTCACGATCATCAGCAGGGCGGCCGTCCAGCGGGGCGCCTCGGTCCGCTCCACGATCCACAGCGGCAGACCGACCTCGGAGAGCGTGTACTGCACGACCAGTGCGGAGTTCAGCACGGTCACCGCCAGGAACGGCAGGTCCCGTACTGCGCGCCAGCGGTCGGCCGCCGGAGCGTCGGCCGCGACCGGCACGCGGTCGATCGCGTGCGCGGCCAACGGCAGCCGGCGAACCATCAGCGCGGGCACCGCGAACGACAGCGCGTTCACCAGAATGACCGTCATGTACGCGCCACGTGTGTCGAGTTGGAGGGCGATCGCTCCGAACACACCGCCCACGCCCATACCCACGTTCGTGACCATCCGAAGGTACGCCCGTGCCTCCACCCGGGTCGCCGCGGGCAGCACGTCCGCGTACAGCGCGCCCTGCACGCCACGGCTCGCCATCTGCAGCCCGGTCGCGCAGACCACCGCGAGGAGGAAACCGACGTACGAGTGCACCAGGACGTAGGCGGCCGTCGCGAATCCGGTGCCGCCCCACAGCAGCGACCCCACGCGCCGGGCGCCCCACCTGTCGGCGGCCCGTCCGGCGGGAATCCCGGCCGCCACGCCGACCAGCCCCGCGACGGTCATGCCGAGCCCGACCGAGGTCGCATCCAGACCGACGATGCGTGTGAAGTACAGGGCACCGAGCGGGAAGTAGAGGCCGTTGCCGAGGGAGTTGAAGGCGGTCAGCACCGTGGCCCGGCGCAGGACGGGGTCGGCGGGCAGCAGCCCGGCAGCTCGGGTGGCCGGCGCCGGCGCCGGCGCCGTACCAGCCGAACTGCCGGAGGGCGGGGAGTCGGACGCCGGTTCGGAGGTCGATTCAGAGGTCGGTGTCGTGGTCATGAAGACAGCCAACCCGGCCGTGTGTCCGTGCCGACAATGATTTAGCGTGGCGCTCAATGATTGAGTTCCGGTTCGCCGTCGGCGACCTCGCCACCACCTCCTTCGCGTACTCCCCGCTCCAGGAGGCGGTGTTCTCGCTGCGCTGTCT
Organism: Streptomyces sp. NPDC002088; assembly: GCF_040296605.1. Taxonomy (NCBI): domain Bacteria; kingdom Bacillati; phylum Actinomycetota; class Actinomycetes; order Kitasatosporales; family Streptomycetaceae; genus Streptomyces; species Streptomyces sp. NPDC002088. The sequence continues at coordinate 199,449 of NZ_JBEOXO010000017.1, forward strand.
GCACGACCCGGCGCGCTATCCGCACCACCGGCCGTGGCTGCGCCGCATCCGCCCGCGCCTGGAGACGCTCGACCGCGAGCTGCTCACCGCGGTCGTAGCCCCCTGGCTGTGGGTACCGGATTTCCTCACCCCGCGCCCCGCCCGCGCCCGGCCCGTCGTCGCCGACGAGCTGAACGTGGTCCGCGCCACCCCGCCGGACGTCGTCGTCGCCGACATCCGTGCCACCTACCGGACCCGGGAGGCGCTCCCGGCCGTCCTCGCGCGGGGCCTCGCCGAGCCCGTCGCGCTCCTCGCCCGGCTCGCGGACGCGATCGACGCCTACTGGCACACCTGCCTCGCCGACGACTGGTGGCCACGCGTGCAGAGCATCCTGGAGGCCGATCTCGCCTACCGGGGACGCGTGCTGGCGGAGCAGGGCGCAGGTGTGCTGTTCTCGGGACTCGACCCGCGCCTCACCTGGACCGGCTCCTGCCTGCGACTGTCCGAGGTGGCGCCCATGGCACCCTGGCCCGAGGCCGCCGTCGGCATCGCCGGGCGCGGACTGGTGCTGCTGCCGACGCTGTTCGCCCGCGGCGCCCAGCCCCTGATCGACCCGTCCCGGCCGCCGGAGCTCATCTATCCGGCCCGCGGCCGCGCCACCCTCTCCGAGGAACCGCCCCCGGTCACCGCCGACGCCCTGGTACGCCTCCTGGGCCGCCCCCGGGCCCGCCTGCTGCAACTCCTGGCGGAACCCGCCTCGACCACCGAACTGGCCCACCGCCTGACCGTCACCCCCGGCGCGGTCAGCCAGCACCTGGCCGTCCTCTACGACGCGGGCCTCCTCAGCCGCACCCGCAACGGCCGGATCGTCCGCTATGCGCGCACCCGGCTCGGCGACGAGCTGTGCCGCTAGGACCTGTCCGGCGGATCACGCCGCAGACGCGGGGGCCGGCGCGCACTCCCCCGGAGGGGGACCCCTGCTGCGTGGTCGTCACTCGCCGACTCCCCCACGCTCGCCTTCGCGAAATTTCCTTGGGGCGCACGCTCGAAAGTGAGACTGCCGACCAGGGGAGGGGCCATGACGATCACAGCCCTCGACGAGACACTGCGAGTACGCGAGATCCTGTGCGTCCTCGCAGGACAAGAGCGGAGTCGAGCGCAGCAACGAGGAACCCGGTACACCTGCCGCGAACGCGGCTGTGTCGTGATCAGCAAGGCGGAGGTCGACAAGATCCTCACTGCCGAGATCATCGGCTACCTCGTACAGCCCGAGGTCTACCGTGCGGTGATCCCCGAGAACGGGGCGCCGAGCTGGAACAGGTGCGCGCCCAACTGTCTGTCAAACGTGAGTAGTTGAAGGAGGGGTCCCCGTAGTAATCGCCGAAAAACCAACGGATATCCCTGGCCTGCGGTGATGTGACTACGCCTGATGGTCAGCCTTCCTGTCGCGGTGCCGTTAACGAACGGCGAACCAGGTCCCAAGTAGTTCAGCGTGACGCCGGGGCTGCGGTTCCCCGGCTGGGCGCCTGCTGGGGAAGAGCCTTGTCGAGGTGGCGGTAGATGGTGGGGCGGGTGACGCCGAATTCGTCGGCGATCTGCTGGACGGTGTAGTCGCCGGAGTCGTACATCTTCCGGGCGAGAGCGACCTGGCGGGGGCCAAACTTGGGTTTCTGCCCTCCGGTGCGGCCGCGGGCGCGGGCGGCGGCGAGGCCGTCCATGGTGCGCTCGGACATCAGGGCGTGCTCGAACTCGGCGATGGCGCCGAGGATCTGGAAGAACATCCGGCCGACGGCGGTGGAGGCGTCGATGCCCTGGTCGAGCACGACGAGGTCGACGCCGCGCTGCTGCAGGTGCTTGGACAGCTCGATGAGGTTCTCCAGCGAGCGGCCGAGCCGGTCGAGTTTGGTGACCACGATCTGGTCGCCTTCGCGGGCGACGAGGAGGGCCTTGTCGAGTTCGAGCCGGCGGGCGAGCTTGCCGGACGCTCTGTCGGTGAATACCTTCTCGCAGCCGGCCGCGCTGAGCGCGTCTTGCTGGGCCTCCGGGTGTTGATCGCGTGTGCTGACCCTCGCCACTCCGATCCTCATGGCACGGGACTGCATCGCAAAGGGGGTTGTGCGTTGCGTAGGCGCGTACACGAGTTGCGTTACAGCCCCGTCCTGCGGGAACGCGATCACCGCGAGAGTGTCTCGCGAACGTTCGTTTCCGGACATCACGTCAACGATGATCCCCGCCGCCCGGAAAGCCGCGGCGCTTCGCACCGACTCGTACGGTTCATCATATGTTGGGAGCTCGATCATCAGTGGCGGCATGGGGCTTGTTCGGGTCGTCGGGCATCTCGCGAAGCTCGTTCGCAGGTGGGCCGGCATCCGCGAGCGGCAGGGTGATGCGGAACGTCGCCCCTGCCCCGGGCGGACTGTGCACGCTCACCGTGCCTTGGTGGGCGGCGGCCAGCGAGGTCACGATGGCGAGTCCGAGCCCGGAGCCGCCGGTGCGGCGCGTTCGTGAGGTGTCGGTGCGGTAGAACCGCTCGAAGACGCGCTCTGCCTGTTCCGGGGTGAGGCCGGGGCCGTGGTCCACGACGTCCAGCACCAGCGCGGGTGCCTCGTCGAGTCGACCGGGCCCGAGCCTGATCACCACGGGTGTGCCGGGTGGGGTGTGGGTGAGGGCGTTGCTGGTCAGATTCGACAGCACCTGGCGCAGCCGGAGTTCGTCGCCGGTGACGACGTAGTCCGCACGGTCGTCGGCCGCGAGCCGGATTTCACGCTCGGGGGCGAGCAGTCGGGCATCGCGTGCCGCGTCGACGGCCAGTGCGAGCACATCGACTGGATTCCGCTCCAACGGACGCTGCTGGTCCAGCCGGGCGAGCAGCAGCAGATCCTCCACCAGCCTGCTCATCCGGGTGGCTTCCGTGCCCACGGTGGACAGGATCCGCTCGAGATCGGCGCGATCCCGGCGGGGCCCGTGGTGGGCGTATTCCGCCCAGGCACGGATGACCGACAGCGGCGTGCGCAGCTCGTGTCCGGCGTCGGAGACAAATCTACGCATCCGCTCCTCCGACCGCCGGGCCGACGACTCCGACTCGGCCCGAGCCAGGAACGCCCCCTCGATCTGGGTGAGCATGCCGTTGAGCGCGCGGCCGAGGCGGCCCAGCTCGGTCTGCGGTGGATGTTCCGGCACCCGCTGGGACAGGTCACCTGCGGCGATGGCCGCTGCCGTCTTCTCCACTTTGATCAGCGGGCGCAGGCTCGCCCGCACGATCACGATGCTGATGATGGACAGGAGGAACAGGCCGAGTGCGCCCACGGTCAGGTCGATCCTGACCAGCCGGGAGATCGTGCCGTTCAGCTCGTCGAGGTCCATCGCGATCACGAGCCACCCTGACGTGTCCGTCAGCGGCCGTATCAGGATGCGCCAGATGCCGCCACCTGCACGCGCCGGCACGGTCACCGGGTGACCCGCGTGCTCGTCGAGCCAAGCCGCGTCCTGGGGGACCTGGGGACCAGTCGCCGGATCCGGCGGCTCGCGGCCGTCTTTCACCGGCTTCCCGTCAGCGTCGTACTGCTGGATCCGGTAGACGGCTGAACCATCCACTGCCGGCGCGATGCCAGGCATCCCGCCCGCCGGCTCCTCTTGCGCGTTCCCGCCGACCGGCGTAGCGGGGTACGTGGCGGCCACGGCGCTGAGCTGGGAGTCGGCCCGGGCGAGTAGCTGTCCGTGCAGGACCGTCACCCCGACCGCGCTGATGGCGGTGAGCGCCACGGCGACGAGCAGGAGGATGGCGGCGACCAGGCGGACTCGTAAGGACAGCCGCGCGAGAAGGCGTCGGATCACGAGGGCTGCCGCAGCACGTAGCCGATCCCGCGCAGGTTGTGGATCAGCCGGGCCTGCGGTTCGCCGATCTTGCGGCGCAACGCGTGGATGTACGTCTCCACGATCCCGCTGTCACCATGGAAGTCGTAGTTCCAGACGTGATCGAGGATCTGTGCCTTGGACAGGACCCGGCTGGGGTTGGTCATGAAGTAGCGCAGCAGTTTGAATTCGGTGGGTGTCAGGGTGATCCGCTCGCCGGATCGCCACACCTCGTACGTCTCCTGATCCAGTTCGAGATCGGCGAAGGTCAGCCGGGCGGCCGGGGCGGCGCCGGAGTCATGGTGCCGGCGCAGTACGGCGTGGATACGGGCGATCACCTCGTCGAGGCTGAACGGCTTGGTGATGTAGTCGTCGCCGCCGATGGTCAGGCCGCGGACCTTGTCCTCGGTGGCGTCCCTGGCGGTGAGGAACAGCACGGGCACGGGCACGCTCGCGCGCAGCCGGCGCAGGACCTCAAAGCCGTCCATGTCGGGCAGCATCACGTCGAGGACGACGGCGTCCGGGCGATGGCGCCGGGCCTCCGTCAGCGCCTCTTGCCCGGTCGTCGCGGTGGCCGTGTCGAACCCTGCATAGCGAAGGCTTCCGGCCAGCACCTCCAGGAGGTTCGGCTCGTCCTCGACCACCAGCAGCCGTGTCTTCGACGCCGGCCGGGGTCCGTGCCTCGCCTCGCTCATGTCTGCCCTGCCTCCGCACATTCGATCTGGCCGTGTCTCCATCTTGACCCGCCGGCCTGAGCGTCGTCTCAGGGCTTTCTCAGGAATCACTGAGTGCCGGCCGGCGGGGCTCTTCAGGAACCTCTGAGATTCGACTCAAGGCCCGCTGATTCTGCCCCTGCACGATCGCTGTTCGTATGACCGGTCGGCGCGACGGAGACCGACGGCGTCAGCGAGACGAGGAGCGGCAAGGATGCGACGAACACCAGGTCAGGTGAGAGTTTCACGGGACAGCTCGGCCGGAGCCGAGTCATCCAAGCGAAACTGGGTCAGGGCGCTGCCCTTGGTCCCGCTGCTGCTGTCGGGCGTGCTGCTGACGGCCTGCTCCGGCGGCGGGGACTCCGCCTCCGCCTCCGGCGCATCGCCCACCGGTGCCAAGGACAAGCAGCTGGCGTTCGCCAAGTGCATGCGCGAGAACGGCCTGCCGAAGTTCCCCGACCCGAACGACGACGGCGGTTCCGTGATCGGCAGGGATTCCGGCATCGAACCGAACTCGCCGGAATTCAAGAAGGCGCAGGAGGCCTGCAAGGACCTCGACCCGCAGGGCGAGAGCGGGCCGAACGGCGGCAAGCCGATCGACGCGGCGAAGGGCCGCGCGTGGGCGAACTGCATCCGCGACAACGGCGTGAAGGACTTCCCCGACCCCGATGCCGACACAGGGCAGGTAGACATGACAGGCGTCGGCACGGGCGGCGAAGATCCGAAGCTGGACAAAGCCTTTGAGACCTGCGAGGACAAACGTCCGGCCGGCATCACGATGAGGCAGAACGGCGGCGGCCAGTGACCAGGCCGGATTTCCCAGCGGGGCCCGCCGTCGCCCCGGAGCCGGGCGGTGCCGTCGTCGACCACAGCGACGGCGATGGCGTCCCGGCCGAGGCCGCCGGGCCGCCACGGCGCCGCCGGCACCCGGTGCGTACCTCGCTGATCGTCCTGGCCGCCATCGCGGTGGCAGCCGCGGGCGGGATCGCCGCCACCGGCGCACTCGGCGGCGACGGTGGGAACACCCCGGCGGCCGCCCCCTCGGGCCCCGCCCGCACCGCGGAGGTGGAGCAGACCACCCTGACCCGCAGCGAGACCGTGGCCGGCACCCTCGGCTACGGCGACGCGAGCTCCGTGCAGGCCGCCGGCGGCGGGAGCAGCGAGCCCGCGGGCGGCGACGCCAAGGGCAGCTCCGCGGGCGACGACTCCGGCGACGGCGCCGGGACGCTCACCTGGCTGCCCGGCGAGGGCGATGTGATCAAGCGCGGCGAAGCCGTCTACAGCGTGGACGAGGACAAGGTGCCACTGCTGTACGGCTCCACTCCGCTGTACCGCACCCTGGACGTCGGCGCCGAGGGCGCGGAGGTGAAGCTGCTGGAGAAGAATCTGGCCGCGCTGGGCTACACCGGCTTCACGGTGGACGAGGAGTACACCTCCGCCACCGCGGACGCCGTCAAGGCGTGGCAGGAGGACCTGGGCCGCGAGGAGACCGGCAAGGTGGCGCCCGGCGACGCGGTGGTGGCCTCCGGCGCCAAGCGCGTCGCCGAGGTGAAATCCGCCCGCGGCAACGCCGCCTCCGGCGAGGTCCTCACCTGGACCGGCACCCAGCGCCTCGTCACCGTCGACCTCGAGACGCAGTACGAGGACCTGGTCGAGGAAGGCACCAAGGCCACCGTCAAGCTTCCCGACGGCACCGAGGCCGACGCCGCCGTCACCCACGTCGGCAACGCCGCCACCGCCCAGCCCGCCGACAGCGGCGGCAGCAGCGGCACGACCACGCTGCCGGTCACGCTGTCGGTGAAAGACCAAAAGAAGCTCGGCCGCTACCAGGCCGCCCCGGTGGACGTGACCCTCGCCGCGGAGACCCGCAAGAACGTCCTGGCCGTGCCCGTCAACGCCCTCGTCGCCCGCAAGGGCGGCGGCTACGCCGTGCAGGCCGTCACCGCGAGCGGGGTGGAGTACCGACCCGTGAAACTCGGCCTGTTCGCGAACGGCATGGTCGAAATATCCGGCGACGGCATCACCAAGAACCTGAAGGTGGGGATCCCGCAGTGAGACCGCCCATAGTCGAGCTGGCCGGGCTCTCGAAGACCTATGGCGACGTGGCCGCCCTCGCCGACGCGGACCTCATGGTCCGGCGCGGAGAGATGCTGGCGATCGTCGGCCCGTCCGGCTCCGGAAAAACCACCATGCTCAACATCATGGGCACCCTGGCCCGCCCCACCTCCGGCACCGTCCGCATCGACGGCCACTTGGTGGACGATCTCTCTGACCGCGGACTGTCCGCGCTGCGCGCCGGCACCATCGGTTTCGTCTTCCAGTCCTTCCACCTGGCGTCCGGCGTCCCGGCGCTCGACGCGGTCGCGGACGGGATGCTCTACGGCGGTCGGCCGCTGCGCGAGCGCCGCCAGCTGGCGCGGCAGGCGCTGCGCCGCGTGGGACTGGGCCACCGGCTGTACAACGAGCCGCACCAGCTCTCCGGCGGCGAGAAGCAGCGCGTCGCCATCGCCCGGGCCGTTATGGGGGACCCGGCGCTGCTGCTCGCGGACGAGCCGACCGGCGCCCTGGACTCCCGCTCCGGCGCGGTGGTGATGGAGCTGCTGCACGAGCTGCAGCGGGCCGGCACGACGGTCGTCGTGATCACGCACGACCGGGACATCGCCGCCTCGCTGCCGCGCGAGGTGCGGATCAAGGACGGGCGCATCGAGCACGACGCAGCCGTGGCGGAACGGGTGGGCGCATGAGTACACAGACCCCGGCCCGCCCCAAGCCCGCCCGGCTCAGCCCGGCGGACGTGATCCGCACCGGCGGCTCGGGCCTGCGCTCGCGCCCGATGCGGGTCTTCCTCTCCGCCCTGGGCATCGCCATCGGCATCGCCGCGATGATCGGCGTGGTCGGCATCTCCACCTCCAGCACCGAGCAGCTCAACCGCAAGCTGGCCGCGCTCGGCACCAACCTGCTGACCGCGGCCCCCGGACAGTCCTTCTCCGGCAACGCGGCCCATCTGCCCGACGAGGCGGTGGACATGGTCAAGGCCATCGACGCTGTCACGTCGGTCTCGGCGATCGGCAAGACCGACGCGAAGGTCTACCGCAACGACCACATCCCGCAGGCGGAGACCGGCGGCATCGCGGTGTACGCCGCCCGCACCGACCTGCCCAAGACGGTCGGCGTGGAGCTCGCCGTCGGCCGCTGGCTCAACGCCGCCACCGCCCGCTACCCGGCGGTCGTCCTGGGCTCGACGGCGGCCGAGCGGCTCGGCGTGTACGAGGCAGGACCGGACGTGCAGGTGTGGCTGGGCGACCGCTGGTTCACCGTGGTCGGCGTGCTGGCCGCCAACGAACTCGCCCCCGAGCTCGACTCGGCCGCGCTGATCGGCTGGGCGGCCGCCGAGAAGGAGCTGGACTTCGACGGCTACGCCACGACGATCTACACCCGCGCCGACGAGGAGTCCGTCGCCGACGTCCAAGAGGTGCTCGGCGCCACCAGCAACCCGCAAAACCCCAACGAGGTGGACGTCTCCCGGCCCTCCGACGCCCTCGCGGCGAAGCAGGCCACCGACGACGCCCTTTCCGGGCTCCTGCTCGGCCTGGGCGCGGTGGCGCTGCTCGTCGGCGGCGTGGGGGTGGCAAACACCATGGTCATCTCGGTGCTGGAACGCCGTGCCGAGATCGGCCTGCGCCGCTCGCTCGGCGCGACCCGGGGCCAGATCCGCACCCAGTTCCTGTGCGAGTCGCTGCTGCTGTCCGCGCTCGGTGGCCTCGGCGGCGTCGCGCTGGGCATCGCGGTGACGGCCGGCTACGCCTCCTACCAGGGCTGGCCGACAGTGGTCCCGCCGTGGGCGATGGCAGGCGGCGTCGGAGCCACCCTGGTCATCGGCGGCCTGGCCGGCTTCTACCCCGCGGTACGCGCCGCCCGCCTCCCACCGACCGAGGCGCTGGCGGCCACCTGACGGCGCCCAGGCCGCGACGCCCCCGCTCGCCGCATCCCCCAGGTGGCGGGGGCGTCGCTCTTAGCGGCCCCCGAATAGCTGGCAGATCAATCTGAGCGCTCGACGGATGCCCCGACCAGGCCCGGCGAAGTACTTCTTCATCGCTCGCGCCGTGGTCGACTTGCCCTGCACCGGGAACCGCTGCCCGTCGGAGGAAGAGAGTGTGCCGCCGCCGAACACCTGGGTCAGTGGGAGGCGGTGGTGGTAGTTGACGATCGCCGCGTTCGCCGCGGCCAGGGTCTCCTCGCGGATGTACCACTCCTCGGTCCAGGCCAGGATGTCGTAGGAGATCCCGCACGCCTCGGCCATCCGCACCAACCCCAGATTCGTGGCATTAGCGATGAGCACAGCCAGCAGGTTGCGCTTGAGCTCGGCACTGCGCGACTGCTTCCCGCTGGCGTGCGTGAAACAGTCCAGGAAGCCGGTGCGACGGTCCAGCTCCACCAGCAGCGAGGCGATCGGGGCCAGCGGCAGCAGTTCGGAGAGCTCGTCGCGCAGGGCCTGTGCCTCGGCCGGGACGTCCTCGGCCGACAGCGGTGGGATGATCAGCTCCCCCTTGTCCGACAGCCGCACCTCCGGCCGGACGCAGGCGGCTCTCACGCAGAACCTGTCGACGGCGCACCCGCGCCGCCGAGCGGACCGGCTTCCACCAACTGCACGCCACCGAGGTCCACCCCCTCACCCCGAGGATCGGACCACCAGACGGCAACCGCACACGGCCACGCTGTGCCCGAAAAGCCCGGAAACCCCAGGCACACACAGAGTTCTAGAGACGCTCCGCCGTCAGGCACCCACAGCCGCGAGCGCCGGCATACGCGCCGCGTCGTACCGCTCCAGCAGCACCCGCGCCACCTCCGGAGCCGGACCCAGCACCTCGGCCAGCACGTCCGCCTCTGCCGCGCCCCGCGCGATGCGGTCCGGAAGGAAGCCGGGGGCCAGGACGTAGGGGGCGACGGCCACCCGCCGGCAGCCCAGTGCCCGAAGCTCCCGCACCGCGTCCTCGGTGCGGGGGAGGGATGCGGAGGCGAACGCAGGTCGCACGGCGCACCAACCGGTGTGCCGCCACTCCCGCGCGATGTCTGCGATCACTGCGATCGCCTCCGGGTCGGTGGACCCCGCCGAGGCCAGTACGACCCCGGTCGAGGACTTGTCGGCGGGCGTCAGCCCCGCCTCGTACAACCGCCGTTCCAGTGCGGAGAGCAGCAGCGGCGACGGGCCGAGAACCTCCGCCTGCCGGATCCGCAGCTGCGGCGGCGCGTCCCGCAGGACCGCCGGGATGTCCGCCTTCGCGTGGAAGGCGCGGGTCAGCAGCAACGGGAGCGCCACGACGTCACGGACGCCCTCCGCCGCCAGGGACTCCAACACCGCGTGCACCGACGGGATGTTGAAGTCCAGGAAGCACGTCTCCACGCGCAGCCCCGGCCGCAGCGACCGCACCCGCCGCACGAGGGCGTGGACGGTCGCCGCGTGCCGCGGGTCGCGGCTGCCGTGGGCGATGACGAGAAGAACGGGCTTCTTGTGCATGGGACTTCAGCTCTTCACCAGCAGACCGCGGCTGCGCAGCACCCACCGCTCCAGCGGGCTGAAGATCAGCAGGTCGATCGCGATGCCGACGAACAGGATGAGCAGGATGGCCTCGAACACCATGGCCATGTCGCTCGCGGTACGGGCGTTCTCCAGCAGCTGGCCGAGGCCCACGCCCAGGTCGGGGAAGCTGGCGATGATCTCCGCCGCCATCAGCGAGCGCCACGAGAACGCCCAGCCCTGCTTCAGGCCCGCCACATAGCCGGGCAGCGCGGCCGGCAGGGTGACGTGCCAGATGCCCTTGACGCCCGTCGCGCCCATCGTGCGTCCGGCGCGCAGGAACAGCGGCGGCACCTGGTCCACGCCGGACACCAGACCGTTGGCGATGGACGGGACCGCGCCGAGCAGGATCACCGCGTACATCATCGAGTTGTTCAGGCCCAGCCAGATCACGGCCGGCGGCACCCAGGCCACCGACGGCAGCGACTGGAGGCCGGACAGGATCGGGCCGATGGCTGCGCGCACGAACTTCACCCGTGCCACCAGCAGACCCAGCGGGGTGCCGATGAGCAGCGCGAAGAAGAAGCCCAGCAGACCGCGCGAGACGCTGGTCCAGATGTAGCCGAGCAGGTCGCCCTTGAGCCAGGCGTCCTGGAAGGCGCTCCCCACGGCGCCCGGCGAGGGCAGCTTGGTCGGGTCGTCGATGATCGGGTAGAGGATGTACCAGACCACGAGGACCACCGCGACGGCGGCGACCGGCGGCAGGATCTTGTTGACGAAGGTCTGCCGGAGGGTCGGACGGCCGGTGGCCGTGGTCTCCAGTGCGTCCAGGCCCGCCTCGACGCTCCCGGCGTCCTGGACCGGCGTCGTCTCAGTGCTGGCCATGACGGCGGATCTCCCCACGCAGTACATCGGTGATCTCAAGGGACAGTTCGGCGACGGGTGCGTCCTCGATGCGGCGCGGCTGCGGGATGTCGACCGTCCACTCGCGCGCGATCCGGCCCGGACGGGACGACAGCAGGATCACCCGCTGCGCGAGCCGTACCGCCTCGCGCACGTTGTGCGTGACGAACAGGACGGAGAGGCCGGTCTCCTCCCAGATACGGGTCAGCTCGTCGTGCAGCACGTCCCGCGTGATGGCGTCGAGCGCCGAGAACGGCTCGTCCATCAGCAGGAGGTTGCTCTCCTGCGCGAGCGCGCGGGCCAGTGCCGCGCGCTGGCGCATACCGCCCGACAGTTCATGGGCGCGCTTGCCGTACGCGCCCTTCAGCCGGACCAGTTCGAGCAGCTGCTCGGCCCTGCCGCGGCGGTCGTTCTTGGGAACTCCCCTGAGCTTCAGGGCGAGTTCGATGTTCTTGCCCGCGGTCAGCCACGGGAAGAGTGCGTGCTCCTGGAACATCAGGGCCGGGCGGCCGTCGGTCGTGATGGAGCCCGCGGTGGGCTTGTCCAGCCCCGCCACCAGGTTCAGCAGCGTGGACTTGCCGCAGCCCGAGGCCCCCAGGAGGGTGACGAACTCACCCGGCGCGACATCGATGCTGATGTCGTCCAGGACGAGCTGCTGCCCGCCCGGTGTCGCGAAGGACTTCGAGACATGCTCAAGGCGTGCCGCGTACTCGACCGACTCGGCGGCCTTGGCGAGAGTCGTGGTCGTGGCCATGGTCGTCACCTCCTGGGAACTCGTCGGGTCTGCGTCAGCTGGTGCCGAGACCGGCGGCGTCGACCGTGCTCACGCCCTCGGCCTTGAGGACCTTGTTGAGGATCGTCAGGTCGTAGATGCCATCGAGGTTCGGCTTCTCCAGCAGACCTGCCTTGACGGCGTGCTCCGCCTCGGCGTTGAGGGTGGAGGCCAGCGGGTCATCGGTGAACTTGATCGACGTCCAGGCCGGGTCCAGGACGTTCGTCGGGAGCGCCTTGCCGGAGTCCGTCTCCAGCTGCTTGTTCGCCGCCGCCTTGGCTTCGTCCGGGTTGGCGTTGATCCACTTGTTGGTCTCGACCGAGGCCTTCAGGACCGCCTCGACGGCCTTCGGGTGCTCCTTGAGGAAGTCCTGCCGCACGATGATGTTCGTGATCACGAACTTCTTGTCGGGCCACAGCGATGCCTCGTCGAGCAGCACCTTGCCACCCTCCGCGACCAGCTTGGACGCGGTCGGCTCCGGCACCCAGGCGCCGTCGATGGAACCGGACTTGTAGGCGTCCGGGGTGATCTTGTTGTCCGTGCGGACGACCGTGACGTCACCCTTGCCGCTCTGCGCGTCGACCTTCCAGCCCTGGTCGGCGGCCCAGTTGAGGAACGCCACGTCCTGCGTGTTGCCGAGCTGCGGGGTGGCGATCTTCTTGCCCTTGACGTCCTTCAGGGACTTGATCTTCTTCGGGTTGACGACCAGCTTCACGCCGCCCGACGCCGAACCGCCGATGATCTTCAGGCTCTTGCCGTCGGACTTGGTGTAGCCGTTGATCGCCGGGGAGGGGCCGATCCAACCGATGTCGATGGAGCCCGAGTTGAGGGCCTCGATCTCGGACGGACCGGCGTTGAAGATCGCGGGCTTGACCGTGGTGGCGCCGAGCTCCTTCTGGAAGAAGCCCTTCTGGACGCCCACGAGCGCAGTCGCGTGGGTCAGGTTGCCGAAGTAACCGATCTTGACGGAGTCAAGACCGTCGATCTTCGTGGACCCGGCGGCGACCTTCGCCTTCGAGGAGTCGTCGTCGGAGTCGGACCCGTAACCGCAGGCGGCGAGGGTGAGCAGGGGGAGAGCTGCGATCACGGCTATGCCGCGGCGAAGGAATGTTGAGCGGTTGACAGGCACGGGAGGCTTTCCTCTCGTTGGCCCGGCGGTCACGGTCTCTCAGGTCGTGGCCGGGAGGTCGGCAGGTCTACGTCGCTTCCGGGACGTCGGGTGGGGGGACGGGGCGCGCAAGCGGTGCGCGTACGTCATCGCGCACATCGCGCGACTCCGCCCTGCCCGCTGCCGAGGGCGCCGCTGCCGACACGGCCGCCCTCCTTCGCGAACGTCGAGTAGAAGTCCGTGGTCTTCATGCTCAGAAGTCCCAGCCGTCGTCTTCGGACGCGTCCTTGACCGGCTCCGGCGCGGCGAACGACTCGCCGACCATGCCCGCGGTGAGCGTGGTGCCGTCGCTCGGGTCGATCAGGATGAACGAGCCGGTGCGGCGCGAGTCGGCGTACGAGTCGACCGGCAGCGGCTCGGCGGTGCGGATCTTCACGCGGCCGATGTCGTTGGCGACGAGCTGTCCCGGGTGCGGGTGCAGGGACAGGTCGTCGAGCGTGAGACGGGCCGGGATGTCCTTGACGATCGCCTTGACCGTGCGGGTGCCGTGCTTGAGCAGCACGCGGTGCCCGACGGCCAGCGGCTGGTCGGCCACGTGGCAGACGGTCGCCTCGATGTCCTGCGTGGTGGGCGGCGCGTCCTTGCTCGGCACGATGAGGTCGCCGCGCGAGATGTCGATGTCGTCCTCCAGCAGGAGGGTCACCGACTGCGTCGTCCACGCCGCGTCGACCCGCTCGCCGAGCAGGTCGATGCCGGAGATCTTCGTCGAACGGCCCGAAGGCAGGACCGTGACCTGCTCGCCGACATGGAACGTACCGGCCGCGATCTGGCCCGCGTACCCCCGGTAGTCCGGGTGCTCGGCGGTCTGCGGCCGGATCACGTACTGCACGGGAAGGCGCGCGTGGCAGTGCGCCAGGTCGTGGCTGACCGGGACCGTCTCCAGGTGCTCCAGCACCGTCGGACCGCCGTACCAGTCCATGTTCGCGGACGGCTCCACCACGTTGTCCCCGGCCAGCGCCGAGATCGGGATCGTGGTGACCTCCGGGACGCCCAGCTCGGTCGCGTACGCCGTGAACTCCTCGGCGATTCCCGCGAACACGGACTCCTTGTACTCGACCAGGTCCATCTTGTTGACCGCCAGGACCACGTGCGGCACGCGCAGCAGCGCGGCGATCGCGGCGTGGCGGCGGGTCTGCTCGACGACGCCGTTGCGGGCGTCGACCAGGACCACCGTCAGCTCGGCCGTGGAGGCACCCGTCACCATGTTGCGGGTGTACTGCACGTGGCCGGGCGTGTCGGCGAGGATGAACCGCCTGCGCGGGGTCGCGAAGTAGCGGTACGCCACGTCGATCGTGATGCCCTGCTCGCGCTCGGCGCGCAGGCCGTCCGTCAGCAGCGCGAGGTCCGGCGCCTCCTGGCCCCGGCTCGCCGAGACGCGCTCCACGGCCTCCAGCTGGTCGGTGAGCACCGACTTGGAGTCGTGCAGCAGCCGGCCGACAAGGGTGGACTTGCCGTCGTCGACGGAGCCCGCGGTGGCGAACCGCAGCAGGGTGGTGGCCGAGAGTTCCTCGGTCGTGATGGTGCTCATGCTTAGAAGTACCCCTCGCGCTTGCGGTCTTCCATCGCGGCCTCGGACATCTTGTCGTCGGCGCGCGTGGCGCCGCGCTCGGTGAGCCGGGACGCGGCGATCTCGGTGATGACCTGGTCGAGGGTCATCGCGTCGGAGTCGACGGCGCCCGTGCAGGACATGTCACCGACCGTGCGGTAGCGCACCTGCCGCTTCTCGACGGTCTCGCCGTCCTTGGGGCCGCCCCACTCACCGGCGGTCAGCCACATCCCGCCCCGCTGGAACACCTCACGCTCGTGCGCGAAGTAGATCTGGGGGAGTTCGATGCCTTCGCGGGCGATGTACTGCCACACGTCCAGCTCGGTCCAGTTGGACAGCGGGAAGACGCGGACGTGCTCGCCGGGTGCGTGCCGGCCGTTGTAGAGGTTCCACAGCTCGGGCCGTTGGCGGCGCGGGTCCCACTGGGAGAACTCGTCGCGCAGCGAGAACACCCGTTCCTTGGCCCGGGCCTTCTCCTCGTCGCGGCGTCCGCCGCCGAA
>NZ_JBEOXO010000018.1:0-203270 GCF_040296605.1 Streptomyces sp. NPDC002088
CGCTCGTCCCGGCTGCCGGAAGGGCAGTCGTCAGGCGCGCTGGCCACGGCGTCAAACCCACCACCGCAAGGTAGGGGGGAATCTCCCCCGCTCACGACTCCGTTGGGCGGAGTCGCTCACAGGGGAGAGATCTTCAATCCGGGAGGGGTTGGGGCGGCCGCGGCCCCACGTAGTTGCCGCTCGGGCGCATGCGCAGCGGGCGCTCCCCGTACTCCTCCAGGGCGTGGGCGATCCAGCCCGCCGTACGGGCGACGGCGAAGATCGTCTCGCCCGCGGAGGCGGACATGCCGGAGGACGCGGTGAGCACAGCGAGGGCCAGGTCCACATTGGCGTGCAGCGGAGTGTGGCGGGCGGTGGTCGCCACGATGTCGCGGGCCGCCGCGAGGGCGGGCGCGGCCTGGGGCATCTCCTCCAGAAGGGTGAACAAGGCACGCGCGCGTGGGTCCTCGCCGGGGTAGAGCCGGTGGCCGAGTCCGGGGATACGACGGCCGGCCCGCAGCTCTTCCGCGATCACGGGGGCCGCGTTGCCCTGGTCGAGCACCTCCAGCAGCAGCCGGTGGGCGAGTCCGCTGGCGGCGCCGTGCAGGGGGCCCTCGATCACGCCGAGCCCGGCGGAGACGGCCGCGTAGGGGTGCGCGCGGGCCGACGCCGCGACGCGCACCGCGAGCGTCGAGGCGGCCAGGTCGTGGTCGACCAGCAGGCCGAGTGCCGTGTCCAGGACCCGCAGTGACGCCTCGTCGGCGTCCAGTCCGGTGAGCCGCGCCCAGAGTCGGTGCGCCAACGGGCCCGCGTCACGGTGGCTGCGCCGCACCGGCGGCAGTGCCGCGACGAGGGTGGGGATGAGGGTGCGCGCGGTGCCGAGCACGGCGTTCTCGGACAGGTCGAAGCGCAGGGGGTCGGCCGCTGCCGCGGCGATCGCGGCGACTCGCAACCGGTCGGTCGGTCCGGCATGTTCGGGCAGGGCGCCGACCGCGCGGCGGGCGACGGCGACGGACGCCTCGGGGGCGGTGAACGTGATGCCTGGGCGCAGTCGCCCCGTCCACAGCCATTCGGCGATCTCTTCGTAGGAGTGGCGCGCGGCCAGCTCGGTGGCGTCGACGCCCCGGAAATAATACCGGTCCTTGTCGATGAGCGTGATGCGGGTGCGTACGGACATCTCCGAGCCGGCGCCCGAACTTCCGCTGCTCTCCCGCCTGTTGCGCCGGGCGACCGCCTCGACCTCCTTGGCGTCGAAGGTGCTGCCCCGGCTGCCGGGCACACGTTGGCTGCTGAGCTGACCGCGACTCACGTACGCGTACACGGTCTCGGGCTTCACGCCGAGCAGCTCGGCGGCCTCCTTGGTGCTCAGCCGCCGTCCCGGGTGACCGGGGTCGGATTCTTGATCGCGCATGGAAGTCACCGTATCCGCCCTTTCAATACATTGATTCAATCAATATTGACAGAAGAATAGTCAACCATGGACAGTCGAATCAATTCCAGGGAGGAAATCATGTCCGTCAACAGGTCCGCTGCCGCTCTTGTCGAGGTACCGCGGGGGCTCTCGGGGGTCGTCGTCACCGACACCGAAATCGGTGACGTCCGGGGGCTCGAGGGCTTCTACCACTACCGCCAGTACTCGGCCGTCGAGCTCGCGCAGAGCCGCAGTTTCGAGGACGTCTGGCACCTCCTGGTCCACGGGGAACTGCCGGACGCCGAACGAAGCGCCGCCTTCACGGCCCGGACCGCGGCGCTGCGCCGGCTGCCCGACGACGTGAGCGGGGCATTGCCGGCCATCGCGGCGGCCGGCGGACAGTCCGGCCCGCTCGCCGGCATGCGTACGGCCCTGTCCCTGCTGGGCGCGGCCAAGGGATTCCGCCCGGTGTACGACATCGACGCCGCCCGGCGTCGCGAGGACACCGTCGTGGCCGCCGCAGCCGTACCGACGCTGCTCACCGCGCTGCACCGGCTGCGGCAAGGACTCGACCCGGTGGAGCCCCGCGAGGACCTGTCGTACGCGGCGAACTACCTGTACATGTTGACCGGAGTGGAACCGGACCCGCAGCGGGCCCGTGCCGTCGAGCAATACTTGATCTCCACCATTGATCATGGCTTCAACGCGTCAACCTTCACGGCGCGCGTCATAGCGTCGACCGGGGCGGACGTGGCGGCCTGTCTCGTCGGCGCGGTGGGTGCGCTGTCGGGGCCGTTGCACGGCGGTGCGCCCAGCCGTGCGCTGGACACCCTGGACGTGATCGGCACCCCCGACCGGATCGATCCCTGGATCCGCGAGCGCGTCCTCGCCGGCGAGCGCATCATGGGCTTCGGTCACGCCATCTACCGCACCGAGGACCCCCGCTCCCGGATGCTCCGCGAGATCGCCCAGGGCTTCGGCGGTCCGCGGGTGGACTTCGCCGTCGAGGTCGAGCGCCGGGTCGAGGCGATCCTCGCCGAACTCAAGCCGGGCCGCGAACTGCACACCAACGTCGAGTTCTACGCGGGCGTGGTCATGGAACTCTGCGGTCTGCCGCGCGAGATGTTCACCCCCACCTTCGCGGCGGCACGCGTGGTGGGCTGGGGCGCCAACATCCTGGAGCAGGCGGAGGACTCGAAGATCATCCGTCCGGTGGCGCGGTATGTGGGGCCGGGGGCGCCGGCGAAGGTACCGGACGCGGCCTGAGGAAGCGTGCGGCCTGGTGCCGTTCTGGCGCCAGGCCTCATCGGTGATGACCGGGCAGTGACGGGGTGCCGGGCTGCTCGCGGGATGGGTGCCCGGTGCGCTCGACGGTTGCGGCGGCCGGGGCAAGTGACGGGCCGGGTCAGGGGTGGACGCGTGCTCGTGCGGGGACGTCAGGCGTCGGGAATGTCCGCCTTGGCGCGGATCAGGGTCTCCCGGCTCACGATGACGATGCGTTCGTAGTCTGCGCGGGAGGCGTCGGTGGGCAGTTCGCCATCCAGCGCCTCGGTGGCCTCGGTGCCGATGACGGCGAAGTTGCCGTCGCTGAGTTCGAACACGTCCGGGCAGTTGGCTCCTGACGTACTGCCACGGGCACTCGGGGGCACACCGATGCGGCGCACGATCTTCAAGGGGTACCGGTCCTTACAGAAGATTTGGGCAGAGTGGTGGGCAGCACGCTACTGGGCTTCATGAGGCGTACGCGTCCACATGGGCAAAAGACACCCAGCCGTGTCGCCGTTGCGGATGAGTTGACTGAACGCACGGAGCCGTGCGGGTCAGTCGGGCGGGGGGTTGCCCACCACCCACCACTCGTCTGTGTCGGCTTCGTCCAGGTCCTTGATGAGGCCGTCGACCATGAGGCCGATCCTGGCCTCGTCGGACGATTCCTTCAGAGTCGCGCGCTGCCCCTTCGAGGCCTCCCAGTACTCCCGTAGGAGCGGGCTCTGAAAAATCTCGCGCAGACGTCCGAAGAGCTCCTCCTGGTCCAGGATTCCTGATCGGTAGAGGTGGAAGAGGTTGACGTACCAGGCGTTGGCGTAGAAGAACTGGCGCCGTTTCTCCGCGGGGATGTTCTTGTCGTAGGTGTCGATCACCGAGCCCAGGGAGGGGTCAGCGATGGCCATGGACAGCAGCTCCCAGTGCATGCGCTGCTGATGCGCCAGAGCCGTGCGCCGAGAGTTCAGTTCCTCGAGTTCGAGTCGCTTCACGTGCAGCCGCGCCTCCTCGAGGCGCCGTTGACGCGCGGCCAGCGTCAATGTAGCGGTGGCGAGCATCAGACCGGCCGCGATGGAGCCGACCCTCCCCGCGGTGTTCTTCTGTGTGGCCATGTCAACCCCGATTCAGGCGACCGTCCGCCGGTCGTCGGAGTGCGGGTCGACTGGTGGGGACCGGCGAGCGATGGGCGGCGCGTGCCGCCTCCAGGGTGCCGAGCGGCTCTGATCGGCGGGGGAGGCGGAGAGGAGGCGCACGGAAGGAAGCGAGGGTCGCACACTCCGGCGCCATGCCCAACGTCTGCCCCGCCAACGCTGCTAACAATCGTTCACTCAGCGGTGATTCTTCCGGCTCGTATCCTGGGGCGGCATTCATTCTTTGTACGTGCGCCGGGCCATGAGCCGGTGTACGCGTCGGCGTGAGAGAGGTCGTACGTTGAGTCAGCCGAGCCCGAGCCCGCAGCAGATCCCGGTGGTCGTACTCGCCGGATTCCTCGGCTCCGGCAAGACCACGCTCCTCAACCATCTCCTCCACCGCAGCGGCGGCAGCCGTATCGGCGCCATCGTCAACGACTTCGGTGCCATCGAGATCGACGCGATGGCCGTGGCCGGTGCGCTAGGTGACTCCACCGTCTCCCTCGGCAACGGATGTCTGTGCTGTGCCGTCGACGTCAGTGAGCTCGACGACTACCTCGAGCGGCTCACGAACCCGTCCGCCGGCATCGACGTCATCGTCATCGAGGCCAGCGGGCTCGCCGAGCCCCAGGAGCTGGTGCGCATGGTGCTCGCCAGTGAGAACCCCCGGGTCGTCTACGGCGGGCTCGTCGAGGTCGTCGACGCCGCCGAGTTCGACGACACCCGCGCGCGACACCCAGAGATCGACCGGCATCTCGGCCTCGCCGACCTCGTCGTGGTCAACAAGCTCGACAGGGCGGCGGACGGCGAGCGGGTCCTCGGCCTCGTCCGGTCCCTCACCGACCGCGCCGCAGTCGTCGCCGCCACCTACGGCCGTATCGACCCCGAGTTCCTCTTCGACTGTCGGCCGAACGAGGAGCGCATCGGGCAGCTGTCCTTCGACGACCTGCACGATCGCGACAGTGGGGGTGATCACGACGGTCATCTGCACACCGCGTACGACAGCCTGTCCTTCGTCTGCGCAGTCCCCCTGGAGCCACGCCGGCTGATGGCCTTCCTCGACAGCAGGCCCGAAGGGCTCTACCGGATCAAGGGGTACGTCGACTTCGGCGCCCACGACGTCCGCAGCCGTTACGCCGTCCACGCCGTCGGGCGGTTCCTCCGCTTCTGCCCGGAGCCCTGGGCCGCCGGTGAGGAACGTCTCACCCAGCTGGTGCTCATCGGCTCCGGCATCGACGCGCCCGCCCTCCGCAAGGAGCTCGAGGCCTGCGAGAACGCCGCCCCGCACACCGCCGACGAGCGCGGCATGTGGGGCGTCCTCCGCTACGTACGAGACCCCGAGGAAGCCGGGGAACCCGGGGAACCCGGGGAACGGGCCTAGACCGGCCCCGCCACCACCGCCACCGTCTTCGCCAGCGACACGCCCGAGCCGTCGCGGCGCGGGTCGATGTCCGGGAGTTCGGCCGGGGTGCCGTTCTTCTGCGCGGCCCGTGCCGGGACGGCGCCCGCCCAGGCCAGGGACAGGCAGTCCTCGCCCTTCAGGAACCGCTGGCAGCGGACGCCGCCGGTGGCGCGACCCTTGCGCGGGTACTGGTCGAACGGGGTCATCTTGGCCGTCGTCTGGACGGAGTCGTCCAGCGTGCCGCGCGAGCCGGCCACGGTGAAGACGACCGCGTCCACGGCCGGGTCGACCGCCGTGAAGGAGATCACCTTCGCGCCCTCGATGAGCTTGATGCCCGCCATGCCGCCCGCCGCACGGCCCTGGGGGCGGACCTGGGCGGCCTGGTAGCGCAGCAGCTGAGCGTCGTCCGTGATGAAGACCAGGTCCTCCTCACCGGTGCGCAGCTCGACCGCGCCGACGATCCGGTCGCCCTCCTTGAGGGTGATGACCTCCAACTCGTCCTTGTTGGACGGGTAGTCCGGGACGACACGCTTGACCACGCCCTGTTCGGTGCCGATGGCCAGGCCCGGGGACGACTCGTCCAGCGTGGTGAGACAGACCAGCGTCTCGTCGTCATCGAGGGAGACGAACTCCGACAGCGGTGCACCGCCCGACAGGTTCGGCGCCGACGCGGTGTCCGGGAGCTGAGGCAGGTCGACGACGTTGATCCGCAGCAGGCGGCCCGCCGAGGTGACCGCGCCGAGCTCGCCGCGTGCCGTGGCCGGGACCGCCGAGACGATCACGTCGTGCTTGGTGCGCCTGGCGTCGGGGTCCTCCGGGAAGGGCTCGCCGTTCGCCGTGCGGGCCAGCAGGCCGGTCGAGGACAGCAGCACGCGGCACGGGTCGTCCGCGACCTGGAGCGGCACGGCGGCGACCGGGGCACCAGCCGACTCCAGCAGCACCGTACGGCGCTCGGTGCCGAACTTCTTCGCCACCGAGGCCAGTTCCGCGGACACCAGCTTGCGCAGCTCCGCGTCCGACTCCAGGATGCGGGTCAGCTCCGCGATCTCCGCGTTGAGCCTGTCCTTCTCCGACTCCAGCTCGATCCGGTCGAACTTGGTCAGGCGGCGGAGCGGGGTGTCCAGGATGTACTGCGTCTGGATCTCCGAGAGCGAGAAGCGCTCCATCAGGCGCTCCTTCGCCTGCGCGGAGTTCTCGCTGGAGCGGATCAGCCGGATGACCTCGTCGATGTCGACGAGCGCCGTCAGCAGGCCCTCCACCAGGTGCAGACGGTCCCGCCGCTTGCTGCGCCGGAACTCCGAGCGGCGGCGGACGACCTCGAAGCGGTGGTCGAGGTAGACCTCCAGGAGCTCCTTGAGGCCCAGTGTGAGCGGCTGGCCGTCCACCAGGGCGACGTTGTTGATGCCGAAGGACTCCTCCATCGGCGTCAGCTTGTAGAGCTGCTCCAGGACCGCCTCCGGCACGAAGCCGTTCTTGATCTCGATGACCAGGCGCAGGCCGTGCTCGCGGTCGGTGAGGTCCTTGACGTCGGCGATGCCCTGGATCTTCTTCGAACCGACCAGATCCTTGATCTTGGCGATCACCTTCTCCGGACCGACGGTGAAGGGCAGCTCGGTGACGATCAGGCCCTTGCGGCGCGCGGTGACGGTCTCGACCGCGACCGTGGCGCGGATCTTGAAGGTGCCGCGGCCCGTCTCGTACGCGTCCCGGATGCCGGTGAGGCCGACGATCCGGCCGCCGGTGGGCAGGTCGGGACCCGGGACGAACCTCATCAGGGCTTCCAGATCCGCGTTCGGGTAGCGGATCAGGTGGCGGGCGGCCGCGATGACCTCGCCGAGGTTGTGCGGCGGCATGTTCGTGGCCATGCCGACCGCGATGCCCGACGAGCCGTTCACCAGGAGGTTCGGGAAGGCCGCCGGCAGGGTCGCAGGCTCCCGCTCCTGGCCGTCGTAGTTGGGGTTGAAATCGACGGTGTCCTCGTCGATGGACTCCGTCATCAGGCTCGCGGCGTCGGCCGCCCGGCACTCGGTGTAGCGCATGGCGGCCGGCGGGTCGTCGTTGCCCAGCGAGCCGAAGTTGCCATGGCCGTCGACGAGCGGCACACGCATGGAGAAGGGCTGGGCCATGCGCACCAGGGCGTCGTAGATCGACGCGTCGCCGTGCGGGTGGAGCTTGCCCATGACCTCGCCGACGACACGGGCGCACTTCACATAGCCACGCTCGGGGCGCAGGCCCATCTCGTTCATCTGGTACACGATGCGGCGGTGCACCGGCTTGAGGCCGTCGCGGGCGTCCGGCAGGGCGCGGGAGTAGATGACCGAGTACGCGTACTCGAGGAAGGAGCCCTGCATCTCGTCGACGACGTCGATGTCGAGGATCCGCTCCTCGAACGAGTCGTCGGGCGGCGGGGTCTTCGTGCTGCGGCGGGCCATCGCTGCCGGCTCCTTGCTGAAGCGTGAACGGGTTCTGACGCGGACCATTGTGGACCGCGGTACTGACAGTGCGGGCGAGGGCCCGGCGTCGGCCGCCCGGCCCGGTGTGGAAGGGCGCCTCCCTCCACGACTGCCCGCAGGCTACGCGATCTCGCTCTCGGCGTACGTCGTGCGGGAACTTCGCCCATGGTCCGCCCGCTTGCATACAGTGGCAGGACAGGCACGAAACACGCGGTTCAGACGACCGCGACCGCGATCGAAGGGACGTACATGCCCATGGGTCACACGGCCACAGCCGAGGCAGGCTCCGGGGGCCTGACAGCGACCGAGCACCGACTGGCCAACGGGCTCCGCGTGGTGCTCTCCGAGGACCACCTGACCCCGGTCGCGGCGGTGTGCCTCTGGTACGACGTCGGCTCCCGCCACGAAGTCAAGGGCCGTACCGGCCTGGCTCACCTTTTCGAGCACCTGATGTTCCAGGGCTCCGGCCAGGTCAAGGGCAACGGCCACTTCGAGCTGGTGCAGGGCGCCGGCGGCTCGCTCAACGGCACCACCAGCTTCGAGCGCACCAACTACTTCGAGACCATGCCCACCCACCAGCTGGAGCTCGCCCTCTGGCTGGAGGCCGACCGCATGGGCTCCCTGCTCGCCGCCCTCGACGACGAGTCCATGGAGAACCAGCGGGACGTCGTGAAGAACGAGCGCCGCCAGCGCTACGACAACGTCCCCTACGGCACCGCGTTCGAGAAGCTGACCGCCCTCGCCTACCCGGAGGGTCATCCCTACCACCACACGCCGATCGGCTCGATGGCGGACCTGGACGCGGCCACCCTGGAGGACGCGAGGGCGTTCTTCCGGACGTACTACGCGCCGAACAACGCCGTCCTCTCCGTGGTCGGCGACATCGACCCGAAGCAGACGCTCGCCTGGATCGAGAAGTACTTCGGTTCCATCACCTCCCACGACGGCAAGCCCGCCCCGCGCGATGGCTCGCTGCCCGAGATCATCGGCGAGCAGCTGCGCGAGGTCGTCGAGGAGGAGGTCCCGGCGCGCGCCCTGATGGCCGCCTACCGGCTGCCGCACGACGGCACGCGCGCGTGCGACGCGGCCGACCTGGCGCTGACCGTCCTCGGCGGCGGCGAGTCCTCCCGCTTCTACAACCGGCTCGTACGGCGCGACCGTACGGCGGTGGCGGCCGGTTTCGGCCTGCTGCGGCTGTCCGGGGCGCCCTCCCTGGGCTGGCTGGACGTGAAGACGTCCGGTGACGTCGAGGTGCCAGTCATCGAGGCCGCCATCGACGAGGAGCTCGCCCGGTTCGCCGAGGAGGGCCCCACGGCCGAGGAAATGGAACGCGCCCAGGCCCAGTTGGAGCGCGAGTGGCTGGACCGGCTCGGCACGGTCGCGGGCCGCGCCGACGAACTGTGCCGCTACGCGGTCCTGTTCGGCGACCCGCAGCTCGCCCTCACCGCCGTCCAGCGTGTGCTGGACGTGACCGCGGAGGAGGTCCAGGAGGTCGCCAAGGCCCGCCTGCGCCCCGACAACCGCGCGGTGCTCGTCTACGAGCCGACCGTCCCCGAGGCCCTGGACGAAGCCGAGGCGGCGGAACGCACCGAAGACCCGGAGTCCGCGGCGACCGTGGAAGCCACCGACGAGACCGAGGAGGCGGCCCAGTGACCGAGCTCGCCACGATGGAGTTCCACCCGCAGCCCCGGCCGGGCGAGGCCAGGCCCTGGGCCTTCCCGGCGCCCGAGCGCGGCACCCTGGACAACGGCCTGACCCTCCTGCGCTGCAACCGGCCCGGCCAGCAGGTCGTCGCCGTCGAGGTGCTCCTCGACGCGCCCCTGGAGGCCGAACCGGCCGGTCTCGACGGCGTGGCCACGATCATGGCGCGGGCCTTCTCGGAGGGCACCGACAAGCTCTCCGCCGAGGAGTTCGCCGCCGAACTGGAGCGCTGCGGAGCCACCCTCGACGCGCACGCCGACCACCCCGGCGTACGCCTGAGCCTCGAAGTCCCGGCGTCTCGCCTGGCCAAGGCGCTCGGCCTGCTCGCCGACGCCCTCAGGGCGCCCGCGTTCGCGGACAGCGAGGTCGAGAGGCTGGTCCGCAACCGGCTCGATGAGATCCCGCACGAGCTGGCCAACCCCGCCCGCCGTGCCGCCAAGGAGCTCTCCAAGGAACTGTTCCTGGCCACCTCGCGCATGTCGCGCCCGCGCCAGGGCACCGAGGAGACGGTCGCGAAGATCGACTCCGCGGCCGTGCGGGTCTTCTACGACCGGCACGTCCGCCCCGCCACGGCCACCGCCGTGGTCGTCGGTGACCTCGCCGGCATCGACCTGGACGAGCTGCTGGGCGACACCCTGGGCGCCTGGACGGGCTCCTCGGCCGAGCCCCGCCCCGTGCCGCCGGTGAGTGCCGACGACACCGGCCGCGTCGTCATCGTGGACCGCCCCGGCGCCGTCCAGACGCAGCTGCTGATCGGCCGCACCGGCGCCGACCGGCACGACCGCGTGTGGCCCGCACAGGTGCTCGGCACGTACTGCCTCGGCGGCACCCTCACCTCCCGTCTGGACCGCGTCCTGCGCGAGGAGAAGGGCTACACCTACGGTGTGCGCGCGTTCGGGCAGGTCCTCAGGTCGGCGGCCCCCTCGTCCCCCGGAGGGGCTACGGGCGCCGCGATGCTCGCCATCAGCGGCTCCGTGGACACCCCCAACACCGGTCCCGCCCTGCAGGACCTGTGGACCGTGCTGCGCACGCTCGCCGCGGAGGGCCTGACCGACGCCGAGCGGGATGTCGCCGTGCAGAACCTCGTCGGTGTGGCGCCGCTGAAGTACGAGACGGCGGCGGCCGTTGCGGGCACGCTGGCCGACCAGGTCGAGCAGCACCTGCCCGACGACTACCAGGCGACGCTGTACCAGCAGCTCGCCGCGACCGGCACGGTGGAGGCCACCGCGGCGGCCGTGAACGCCTTCCCCGTGGACCGTCTGGTGACGATCCTCGTCGGCGACGCAGCGCAGATCAAGGAGCCCGTCGAGGCCCTCGGTATCGGTGAAGTCACCGTCGTGTCCGCCGAGTAGAAGCCAAGCAGAAGCCAAGCAGAAGCCAAGCAGAGGCAGAGCAGAGGCACGCGCGCGTAGGGGCCCTGGTGACTGATGAGTCGCCAGGGCCCCTCAATGTCCGGAGAATGTCCGAATTGAGGGAGAGTTACCTGTCTGCCCTGTGGCATGCGCTACAAAAGCTCTGATCCGTTTGAGGATTGAAAGACGGCGCCCGTACGGTCGTCCGGGCTGTTCGTCAGGCAGTGCGCCGCGCCCGCGGCAGCGGACAGCCATCGCCGAGTCCCCGTACGGCGCAAGCCAGGGGAGCCGGGGACCCAATCGCAGTCCCTGGGGTGAATCGGACGCCCGCGCGTGCCGCGAGGGGGTCCGTAGGAGACCTTCCTGCTCCGAACCCGTCAGCTAACCCGGTAGGCGAGAGGGAAGGAAAGGACCAGCCACTACATGGCGTTCATGTGCGCCCCCGGGAAGCACCGTCGTCCCGGCCGGATGAAGCGCACCAGCGCTCAGGCAGCCGGCATCGCGGCCCTCACCACCACCGGCGTCATGGGCACCCTCGCCGCCCCCGCGCTCGCCGCCGAGAACTCCGTCGAGCAGACCGGCCTCACCCCGGTCATCACCATCGGCGACTGGGTCGCCGAGCAGATCGGCGCCCAGGCCGCCGCCCAGAAGCAGGCCGCCGAGCAGAAGGCGGCCGAGGAGGCCGCCCGCAAGAAGGCCGCGGAGAAGGCCAAGAAGGAGCGCGAGGCCAAGGCGCGCGCCGCCCGCGAGGCCGAGCGCAAGCGCCTCAACACGTTCGTGGCGCCGATCTCCCACTCCTACGTGTCCACGGGCTACCTCAGCGGCGGCTCGCTCTGGTCCTCCGGCAGCCACACCGGCATCGACTTCCACGCCGCCAGCGGCACCTCCGTCCACGCGGTCGGCTACGGCACCGTCGTGGAGGCAGGCTGGGGCGGGGCGTACGGCAACCAGGTCGTCATCAGGATGAACGACGGCACGTACACCCAGTACGGCCACCTGTCGTCCATCGGCGTCTCCGTGGGCCAGAAGGTCACCACGGGCGAGCGGATCGGCCTCTCCGGTGCGACCGGCAACGTCACCGGCCCGCACCTGCACTTCGAGGCCCGTACGACCGCTGAGTACGGCTCGGACATCGACCCCGTCGCCTACCTCCGCAAGCACGGTGTCAACATCTGACGCTCGCCCGGCGTGAACGTCCGACAACGGACGGCGAGACATACCGAAGCCCCGGCCCCCCGAGCCGGGGCTTTCGGCGTTTCAGAGGCCCCGCTGTCCAAAAAATATCCCTGGATTCCGGCCTCCCGTCGGAAATTGCAGCTGATTGCAATAGAGTCACTGAACGCACGTCAATCGGCGACGTTTCACGGGGATTAAGGCGGAGGTCGGTCATGCGTATTCCGGCGCACTCGGTATGCACGGCGATCCGGGACGACATCGTCGCCGGTGTCTACGAGCGCGGCAGCCGGCTCACCGAGGAACTCCTCGCGCGCCGCTACGGCGTCTCGCGCGTCCCCGTCCGGGAGGCCCTGCGCACCCTGGAGGCGGAGGGTTTCGTGGTGACCCGTCGGCACGCGGGCGCGTGCGTCGCGGAGCCCACCGAGCTGGAGGCCTCCGACCTGCTGGAGATGCGCATGCTCCTGGAGCCCCTCGGCGCCTTTCGGGCCGCCCAGCGACGTACCGAGGCCCATCTGAAGGTGCTGCGCGGCCTCGTCCGGCTGGGCCAGGAGCGGGCCAGGCGGGGCAACAGCGAGGATCTGCGCTCCCTGGGCGGCTGGTTCCACGAGACGCTCGCGCAGGCGTCCGGCAGTCAAGCCCTGACCTCCACGCTCACCCAGCTGCGGCACAAGATCGCCTGGATGTACGCGGTCGAGGCGCCGGCCAACCCCGTGGAGTCCTGGACCGAGCACGGCGCGATCGTGGACGCGGTGGCGCGCGGTGACGGTGAGCGCGCGCGGGCGATCACGGCGCTGCACACCGAGCGCTCGAGCGTCGCGCACCGGCTGCGTTTCTCCGGGGGAGGAGAGCGCCCGGACCGCGTGAGGACTTCGCAACCTCCCGTAAACATGACGGGTCTGCGGCATTAACACGGGGGCCGTATACAAAGAGGGGATAATTCCCGGGGGACTATTTCTGCTGCCCGTAAACAGGGAAATGCGAAGGGCTCGCCCGATAATTCGGACGAGCCCTTCGGAGTTGCGGGAGAACGTCTTTAAAGCGACAAGCACCGCAACCGTCAATTGAGGGACCCTGACGGCGCGCAACCGGCTCCGCGAGAGCGGCGCCGGCTCAGACGCAAAGGGGGGCGCTCAGACGGTCTCGGGGAGCTCCTCGAGCCCCTCGGAGACCAGCTTCGCCAGACGGTCGAGCGCGGCGTCCGCACCCTCGGCGTCGGAGGCGAGGACGATCTCCTCGCCGCCCTGCGCGCCGAGGCCGAGGACGGCCAGCATGGAGGCCGCGTTGACGGGGTTGCCGTCGGCCTTGGCGATCGTGACCGGGACGCCTGCGGCCGTGGCGGCTCGGACGAAGATGGAGGCGGGACGGGCGTGGAGGCCCTCGGCCCAGCCGACGTTGACGCGGCGCTCAGCCATGTGATGCTGCCCTTCAGTGTCTCAGGGTTGTCTAGACCAGTGTTCCACATCGGAATGCGTGCCCGGAGCGGTCCTGTGTCCCGTCCCGGGGGTGTCGTCGGATCGCGGCCTCGACCCGACTTCCGTCCTCCACAGACTGCCTCGCGCCGATGTCGTACGCGAGCCGTACTCTGGGGCCCATGCAGACCTCGGCGGACCGGCACGAGTACCCCGCCCACTGGGAGGCGGACGTGGTGTTGCGCGACGGCGGCACCGCGCGCATCCGGCCCATCACCGTTGATGACGCCGACCGCCTGGTCAGCTTCTACGAGCAGGTCTCGGACGAGTCGAAGTACTACCGCTTCTTCGCGCCGTACCCTCGCCTGTCCGCCAAGGACGTCCACCGCTTCACGCACCACGACTTTGTGGACAGGGTGGGACTCGCGGCCATGGTCGGCGGCGAGTTCATCGCCACCGTACGCTATGACCGCATTGGCGCCGACGGCATGCCCGCCTCCGCGCCCGCCGACGAGGCGGAGGTCGCCTTCCTGGTGCAGGACGCACACCAGGGCCGCGGTGTCGCCTCCGCCCTCCTGGAGCACATCGCCGCTGTGGCCAGGGAGCGCGGCGTCAGCCGCTTCGCCGCCGAGGTACTGCCCGCGAACTCCAAGATGATCAAGGTGTTCACGGACGCCGGCTACACCCAGAAGCGCAGCTTCGAGGACGGCGTCGTACGTCTGGAGTTCGACCTCGAACCCACTGAACGCTCGCTCGCCGTGCAGCGCGCGCGGGAGCAGCGCGCCGAGGCGCGGTCGGTACGGCGGCTGCTCGTCCCGGGGTCCGTCGCGGTCGTCGGCGTCGGCCGCACCCCGGGAGGCGTCGGCCGCAGCATCCTCGGCAACATCCGGCAGGCCGGGTTCACCGGAAACCTGTACGCCGTGAACAAGGCCCTCCCCGAGGGGCAGAGCGAG
Source organism: Streptomyces sp. NPDC002088 (assembly GCF_040296605.1). NCBI lineage: Bacteria > Bacillati > Actinomycetota > Actinomycetes > Kitasatosporales > Streptomycetaceae > Streptomyces > Streptomyces sp. NPDC002088. The sequence continues at coordinate 14,227 of NZ_JBEOXO010000018.1, forward strand.
CTCGACGGAGTGCCCGCCCACCGCTCGGTGCGGGACATCGAGGGGCCTGTCGACGTGGCGGTCGTCGCCGTGCCGACCGAGCGCGTGCCCGACGTGGTCACCGAGTGCGGCGAGCACGGTGTGCAGGGACTCGTCGTGGTCTCCGCCGGGTACGCCGAGAGCGGCCCCGCGGGACGCGAGCGCCAGCGCGAACTCGTACGCCACGCGCGCGTGTACGGGATGCGCATCATCGGCCCGAACGCCTTCGGGATCATCAACACCTCCCCGGACGTGCGGCTGAACGCCTCCTTGGCCCCGGAGATGCCGAGGCCCGGGCGGATCGGTCTGTTCGCGCAGTCCGGCGCCATCGGCATCGCCCTGCTGTCCCGGCTGCACCGGCGCGGCGGAGGGGTCACCGGGGTCACCGGGGTGTCCACGTTCGTCTCGTCCGGCAACCGGGCGGACGTCTCCGGCAACGACGTCCTCCAGTACTGGTACGACGACCCGGACACCGACGTCGTACTGATGTACCTGGAATCCATCGGCAACCCACGCAAGTTCACCCGCCTCGCCCGGCGGACGGCGGCGGCGAAGCCGCTGGTCGTGGTGCAGGGTGCGGGTTCCGCTCCGCAGGGGCACGCCGTACGGGCGACGCGGTTGCCGCACGCGACCGTGTCGGCGCTGCTGCGGCAGGCCGGGGTCATCCGCGTCGACACGATCACCGAGCTGGTGGACGTGGGGCTGCTGCTCGCGCGCCAGCCGCTGCCGACCGGGCCGCGGGTGGCGATCCTGGGAAACTCCGAGTCGCTGGGCGTGCTGACGTACGACGCGTGCCTCTCCCAGGGGTTGCGGCCGTTGCCGCCGGTGGATCTGACGACGGGGGCCACGGCGGACGACTTCCGGCGGGCGCTGTCACGGGCGTTGGCGGATGAGACGTGCGACGCGGTCGTGGTGACCGCTATACCGGCGATCGGGGAGGCGTCGGTCGGGGACGCGGTGTTGGCGGAGGCGTTGCGGTCGGCTGCCGAGCAGGTCCCGGGGAAGCCGGTGCTTGTCGTGCACGTGGAGCTCGGGGGACTCGCGGAGGCGCTGTCGGCTGCGGCGAGTACCGCACCACAGGCGGGTTCGAACGCACCCGGCACGGTAGGCGGTGCCCACTCGTTCTTCCGCCCTGCGGAACGACCGCCCAGCGCGGAACCGGAACAGCCGGCCACCGCCGCCGAGACCTCCGAAACCGGCTCCCGCCTCATCCCCGCCTACCCCGCCGCCGAACGCGCCGTCCGTGCGCTCGCCGAAGCCGTCAAGTACGCGCAGTGGCGGCGCGAGGCCGCCGACCCCGGGAAGGTGCCGGAGCGCGAGGACATTGACGAGAAGGGCGCCGCCGAGCTGATCGGCGGGCTGCTCGCGCGGGGGCAGGGGCTCACGCTCGGGTCGGAGGAGACGGGCGAGCTGCTCGGGCGGTACGGGATCGCCGTACGCAGGGCCGTGCCCGCGCCCACCCCCGACGCCGGCGTCGAAGCCGCCCGCGCCCTCGGCTACCCCGTGGCCCTCAAAGCCACCGCCCCGCATCTGCGGCACCGTGCCGACCTGGGTGGCGTACGCCTCGACCTGGCGGACGAGGAGCAACTGCGGCGGGCGTACGCCGAATTGACCGAGCTGTTCGGGAAACCGGAGGAGCTGCGGCCGGTGGTGCAGGCGATGGCGCCGCGCGGGGTCGACACGGTCGTACGCGCGGTCATCGATCCGGCGGCCGGGGCCGTACTGTCGTTCGGGCTCGCCGGAGCGGCCTCCCAGCTGCTCGGCGACATGGCGCACCGGCTGGTGCCCGTCACCGACCGCGACGCGACCTCGCTGGTCCGGTCGATCCGGACGGCGCCGCTCCTGTTCGGTTGGCGGGGCTCGACGCCGGTCGACACGCCTGCGCTGGAGGAGCTGCTGCTGCGCGTGTCCCGGCTGGTCGACGACCACCCCGAGGTCGTCGCGGTCACCCTGGAGCCGGTCGTCGTCGCCCCGCAGGGACTGAGCGTCCTCGGTGCCACCGTCCGCCTGGCGCCACCCCCCGCCCGCGACGATCTCGGCCCGCGGACGCTCCCCGCCTACTGAGCGGAACCTTCCCGGGTACGGAACCTTCCCGTGCGCTGAGCGGTGCCTCGCAGTCAGTGCGTCCCCGTAGGATGGACGTCATGGCCAAGACCAGTACGACGACCCAGGGGCTGCGAGCGGCGATCGAGCGCAGCGGCTACTACCCGGCCCTCGTGGCCGAGGCGGTGGAGGCCGCTGTGGGCGGCGAGCCCATCCGGTCGTACCTGGTCCACCAGGAGACCACGTTCGACCAGAACGAGGTGCGGCGGCACGTGACCGTGCTGGTCCTCACCGGCAATCGCTTCATCGTGAGTCACACCGATGAGCAGGCCGCGGACACCACCTCCCCGACGCCGTACGCCACGACGTCCACGGAGTCCGTGAAGCTCGGCCGGATCTCGTCCGTCGTGGTCAGCCGTGTGGTCGCCAACCCGGAGTCCTACACCCCGGGCACGCTGCCGCGCGAGATCGTGCTGACCATCGGCTGGGGCGCCGTCTCCCGCATCGACCTGGAGCCCGCCGCCTGCGGCGACCCCAACTGCGACGCCGACCACGGCTACACGGGCAACTCGACCGCGGACGACCTCAGCCTGCGCGTCAGCGAGGCCGGGGACGGCCCGGAGACGGTCCGCCAGGCCCTCGCCTTCGCGCAGGCCATCTCCGAGGCGACAGCGGACGTCACCCGCTGATGTCCCACCTGTCGTCCGCTGATTCCGTCGCCTGGGACCAGCCCGAACCGCTTCCCGTCGGCTCCGCCCCCGTCCCCGAGTACGGCTCCGGCTCGCTCGCCGACCTGCTGCCCACGCTCGCCACGGGCATGGGCGTTCCGGGGATGCCGTCCGCCATCCCCGAGCTGACCGCCGCCGACCGCAACTGCGTGTTCCTGATCGACGGCCTGGGCTGGGAGCAGCTGAAGGCGCACCCCGACGAGGCCCCCTTCATGGCCTCGCTCCTCGCGAGCTCCCGTGGCGGCACGGGTCGCCCGATCACCGCCGGTTACCCGGCGACCACCGCGACCTCCCTCGCCTCCGTCGGCACCGGCCTCCCGCCGGGCTCCCACGGCCTGCCCGGCTACACGGTCCGCAACCCGGCCACCGGCGAGCTGATGAACCAGCTCCGCTGGAAGCCGTGGACCGACCCGCGCCCCTGGCAGCCGTACCCCACCGTCTTCCAGCTGGCCCAGGACGCGGGCGTGCACGCCGCCCAGGTCTCGTCGCCCACCTTCGCGAACACCCCGCTGACCAAGGTCGCGCTCAGCGGCGGCGTGTTCCACGGGAAGCTGACCGGCGAGGAGCGCATGGACCGCGCGGCCGAGCAACTGGCCGCCGGCGACCGCTCCCTGGTCTACACGTACTACGCCGAACTCGACGGCGCCGGCCATCGCTACGGCGTCGCCTCGGACACCTGGCGCGGCCAGCTCATGTACGTCGACCGCCTGGTCCAGCGCCTGGCCGAGCAGCTGCCCCCGCGCAGCGCGCTCTATGTCACCGCCGACCACGGCATGATCGACGTGCCCTTCGACGAGCAGCACCGCATCGACTTCGACGAGGACTGGGAGCTGCGCGCCGGGGTCGCCCTGCTCGGCGGCGAGGGCCGCGCCCGCCACGTCTACGCGGTGCCGGGCGCCGAGAACGACGTACTGACCTGCTGGCGCGAGGTGCTCGGCGAACAGTTCTGGGTGGCCTCGCGGGACGAGGCGATCGCGGCGGGCTGGTTCGGCCCGCACATCGACGACCGCGTGTACGCGCGCATCGGCGACGTGGTCGCGGCCGCGTGTGACGACGTCCTGATCATCGCCTCCGAGCGGGAGCCGAAGGAGTCGGCGATGGTCGGCAACCATGGTTCGATGACCCCTGCCGAGCAGCTCGTACCCCTGCTCGAAGTACGCTCCTGAAGCTCCCCGCCCTGCCACCCCCGTTCTCTTTTCGCCGAAAGGTGCTCAACTCCCCATGCCCGAGCTGGTGTTCTTCTCCGGAACGATGGACTGCGGGAAGTCGACGCTGGCTCTCCAGATGGAGCACAACCGCTCCACGCGGGGGCTGGTCGGCATGATCTTCACGCGTGACGACCGCGCGGGCGAGGGCAAGCTGTCCTCCCGCCTCGGCCTGGTCACGGACGCGGTGGAGGTCGAGGACGGACAAGATCTGTACGCGTTCCTCGTCGAGCACCTCTCGCAGGGCGGGCGCGCGGACTACGTGATCGCGGACGAGGCGCAGTTCCTGGCGCCGGAGCAGATCGACCAGCTCGCGCGGGTGGTGGACGACCTGGGTGTCGACGTCTACGCCTTCGGTATCACGACCGACTTCCGCTCGAAGCTGTTCCCCGGCTCCCAGCGGCTGGTGGAGCTGGCCGACCGGGTCGAGGTGCTCCAGGTCGAGGCCCTGTGCTGGTGCGGCGCCCGCGCCACGCACAACGCGCGCACGATAAGCGGCGAAATGGTCGTCGAGGGCGCCCAGGTGGTCGTGGGCGACGTCAACCACTCCGCGGACGAGGTCGGCTACGAGGTGCTGTGCCGCCGTCACCACCGCCGCCGTATGACGGCGGCTACGGCGCACGCGGCGGCGCTGTCGCCGGACGTCCTCCCGGTGTCGACTTCCTGGACCGGGTCCCCTGGACCGGATCCCCTGGACCGGGCCTCCTGATCCGGAGTTCCCGAGGGTCAGCGCGGGCTCTGGATCAGTGAGAACCGCGCCCCCTCCGGATCCGCCACCGAGGCCACGCGCCCGTGGGCGCTGTCCCGGGCCGGCATGAGCTCATGACCGCCCAGCTCGACGAGCCGGGCCAGCGCCTCGTCCGTGTCGGCGACCTCGAAGTACGTCATCCAGTGCGGGCCCCTGTCGCGCGGCAGGGCGTTGCCCACGCCGTGGATCCCGGCGACTGGGCGGCCCCCGACATGCAGCGTCACGTAGTCGAAGTCGGCGGAGACGACCGGCTTCTCCTCGTAGCCGAACACCGTTTTGTAGAACTTGGCGACGTTCGCCGACTCGAAGGTCAGCAGCTCGTTCCAGGCGGGCGTACCGGGTACGCCGGTGATGCCGGTGCCCAGGTGTGCCGTCGCCTGCCAGACGCCGAAGACGGCGCCCGACGGATCCGAGCAGATCGCCAGCCGCCCGGCCTCGGCCGCGTCAAGCGGGCCGACCCCGAGTGTGCCGCCGCACAGCCGTACCGTCTCGGCGGTCTGGTCCACGTCGTCCGAGGCCAGGTAGGGGGTCCACGCGATCGGGAGGTGGCGGTCCGGCGGCAGCTGGCCGATGCCCGCCACCTCGCGGCCGTCCAGCAGGGCCCGCACGTAGGGGCCGAGTTGCTGGGGGCCAGGCTGGAACTCCCAGCCGAACAGCTGTCCGTAGAAGTCCTGAGTCGCGGCCAGTCCGTGCACCATCAGACTCACCCAGCAGGGCGTGCCGGGCGAGTACCGAGCGTGCCTTTCGCCGTTCGGGTCGGCCGACCCCCGTGCCTCGGTCATCGTCACTCTCTTCTCGGCCCCTCGCGGTGGCCGTGTCGCTTCCGCTCTCCGGAGCCCGTGCCGATGTTCGCACCGCCCGTGGTGCCGTGCTCACCGGGCGCACCGTCGCGCGCGGGCCGTGACCGGAGAATGCCCGCAGCGCGGTTTCTCGCCCGTTTCCGCGCGATTGCCCACGGGGGTCGATCAGTTGTACAGCATGTGCCCGATCCCGTACGCCTCGTGATCGGGCCTGCCCGGCCGAGCAGAGTAGCCGGACATGGACGATGCGGCCACCCCGTGCGCAAGGATGGTGACCATGAACGCCATCATCTCCGCATCCGAACTCGCGAGCGCCCTGGCGGGGGAGCACCCGCCGGTGGTGCTCGACGTCCGCTGGCAGCTCAGCATGGCCAAGGCCGCCGGTGAGCCGGCCTTCGACGGCCGGGCCGAGTACGAGGCCGGTCACGTTCCCGGTGCCGTCTTCGTCGACCTCGACAGGGAACTCGCCTCCGCGCCCGGCGTGGCCGGCCGGCATCCGCTGCCCGACGTGGCGGACTTCGGCGCCGCGATGCGCCGGGCAGGCGTGTCGGCCGCGGTCCCGGTAGTTGTGTACGACGGCGGGCAGGGGTGGGCGGCAGCCCGCGCGTGGTGGCTGTTGCGCTGGACGGGTCACCCGGACGTGCGGGTCCTCGACGGCGGATTGCCGGCCTGGGAAGGGGCTCTGTCGGTGGACGTGCCCTCACCTGCCGAGGGCGACTTCGAGCCGGCGCCGGGGGCTGTGGGGCTCCTCGACGCGGACGGGGCCGCGGCGCTGGCACGGTCGGGGGTGCTGTTCGACGCGCGCGCGGGGGAGCGGTACCGGGGCGATGTGGAGCCGATCGATCGGGTCGGCGGTCACATTCCGGGCGCGGTGTCGGCCCCTACGACGGAGAACGTGGGGGCGGACGGGCGGTTCCTGCCCGCCGAGGAGCTGAACGCGCGCTTCAAGGCTCTGGGTGCCGCCGGTGACGCCGAAGTGGGCGTGTACTGCGGCTCGGGCGTTTCGGCCGCCCATGAGGTGCTGGCGCTGGCGGTCGCGGGGATTCCGGCGGCGTTGTACGTGGGTTCGTGGTCGGCGTGGTCGTCTGATCCGCAGCGGCCCGTCGCCGTGGGTCCCGAGCCGCAGTAGCCGGTCGGCCGGCGCTCGGGGACGGCCCCGGCTGTGCGGCTGACCGTGCCCCGGTCTCACGCCGACGGCGCCCCCGGCCAGTCGGCTGACCGCGGTCCCGCACTCCGACGGGCCGGTTCGGTACGGCAGGTCCGCACACGACTTCACGCACGCACACGACTTCACGCGCGGCAGGCGCGCGCGCGACGCCCTGCATGGCAGACGGCATACGACGCCACGCACGGCAGACGGCACGCGAAGTCACGCACGGCAGACGGCATACGACGCCACGCACGGCAGGACGGGACAACCACCTCACATACGGCAGGGCCCGCGCCCTCATGGGCGCGGGCCCTCAGCCTCGTAAGGCGGGGACTACTCCTGCTTCTTGCGTCGCGTCCCGAACACGATCTCGTCCCAGCTCGGCACTGCGGCCCGGCGGCCGGGGCGCACGCCGTCGGCCTCGGCCTGGCGGTCGGTCGCGCCGACGAGCCGGTCGCGGTGGCTGCCGACGGAGCGGGGCATGAGGACGTCCGCGTAGGCGGAACCGGCGGAGGCAGCGGGGGCTGGAGGCTCCTCGGCCTCCGGTTCCTCCGCGGGCTCCTCCACGGGTGGTTCCGCCGGGCGTTCCGGGACCACCAGGTCGCCCCGGAAGCTCGGCACCGCCTCCAGCAGGCTGGTCAGCGAGTCCCGTTCGCCCATGCTCTCCTCGGCCGGCTCGGACGCCTGCGCCGGCAGGCTCGGCCGCTCCCGGTCGAGGGAACGATCAAGCGGGCGGTCGCGCGGCAGCCGTGCGATACGCGGCACGAACGGGAAGCTGGGCTCTGGCACGGCGAGGTCGTCGGACTCGCCGATCAGTGAGCGCGCCTCCTCGTCGACGGCCTGGACGAGCCGCCGGGGCGGGTCGTACGTCCAGCTCGCCGAGTGCGGTTCGCCCGCGACCAGGTAGACCAGCAGAACCTCCCAGGTGCCGTCGTCGCGGCGCCACGAGTCCCACTGGACGGTGTCCTTCTCGGCGCCGCGCAGCACCAGTCGCTCCTGGACGGCCTCGCCGAGCTGCGGCCCGGCGTTCTCGCCGGGCCGTCGGACCGGAGTCTTCCGGGCCCGCTCGGCCATGAAGGCGCGTTCGGCCAGCACGGGGCCTTCGAAGCGGCGTACGCGATCGACGGGAATGCCGGCCATCTGGGCGACTTCTTCCGCGGTCGCGCCTGCGCGTATCCGCGCCTGGATGTCGCGGGGGCGGAGATGGCTCTCCACCTCGATCTCGATCTGGCCGAGGCGGGGACGGTCGCCGCGCACGGCGGCACGGAGCCGTTCGTCGATCGGAAGCGTGTACTCCGTGCTGTCCGCAGCCTTCAACACCAGCCGTGTGCCGTCATTCGAGACGGCCACGACACGCAGTTCGGGCATGGGGACCTCCCGGGTGGTGCCTGCCGACGTCACGTGCGTCGCTGCTTCCGCTAGTCGAGTGTGGCCTGCCCGGGTGCAGCCTGCCACAACCTTGCCGAGTTGCCCGGCGTGTCGGGCATGGGCCCGCGTACGCCGTTATGACACGGTTACCTGTTCGCAACGCTAAGTGACCAACTCCGTCACCCTGTGCAACTAGCCCCCTCCCGGTGGTCCGGCAAGGCCCCGGACGCCCAGGCGGGAGACCGGACCCAGGGCTCGCAACAGTACTCCATTTGGGCCACGTGCGTGGATTGGCGCGCCGCCCAACTTGTCGCAAGGGATGGGACTTGGCCCTCCGTTGCGCGGTTCCGCGGTATCGAACGTGGCGTACTTCACGCAATGGCCAGAAACGGAACTAATGGTTTCGTTCGTACGTCCCCTTCTCGTGCAGGTGGTTGATCAAATGGGAAAAGTCGATCAAGTCAGGGAAAGGCAGGCAAGGTCCCGGGATGCGTGAAAGGCCCGTTGTCGTGGACGAGTCCAGCGCCGGGGAGGAGGCGGGAAAGAGGAAGCGGATCGACCTGAGCGTCCCTCAGGTCGCGGGCAGTGCCGTGGCCGCGGTGGTGGCGGCCAAGCTCGCCTCCTACTTCGGCGTCTACGGGACGATCCTCGGCGCCGGTGTGGTCAGTGTCGTCGCCACCTGCGGCGGCACGCTCTTCCAGCACTTCTTCAAGCGGACCGGCGAACAGATCCGCGAAGTGACCGTCCCGTCCAAGTCCGCCGTGATGGTGCCCCAGGTCGAGGCACCCCCGCCCGTCGGCGAGTTCACGGAGGGCACCGTCTACCGTGCCCGGGTCAGGAGCTGGAAGCGGCCGCTGGTCGCGGCCGCCCTTGTGTTCGGGGTCACCATGGCCGGAATCACCACATACGAGCTGGCGTCCGGCAACAGCTTCAGCGGCGGCAGTACGACTGTCGGCGACGCCCTTTCGGGCCACGACAAGTCGTCCTCCGGCTCAGGCTCCGGCGGCTCAGGCTCCGGCGGCGACTCGCCCTCGTCCACTTCCTCCGCGACGCCGGAGGCGACCGACGGCGCCACTCCGTCGAGCGGCGCCTCGTCCGGGGACACGGGGAACGGCGGTACGACGCGGAATCCGGCACCGGCTCCGAGCACCACCGACAGCGAGGGCTCGGGTGACGGCTCGTCGACGCCGGCCGGGACGCCCAGCGCGTCCGCTACTTCCCCAGAACCCTCCGCAAGTAGTCGTTCTGGAACAGCCGTTCCGGATCAAGCCGGTCCCTCAGCGCGTTGAACTCGCCGAAGCGCGGGTAGACCTGGGCCAGGTACTGCGCGTCCCGCGTGTGCACCTTGCCCCAGTGCGGCCGGCCCTCGTGCGCGGTGAAGATGCGCTCGGCGGCGGTGAAATACGCCTGATAGGGCGTACCCCTGAACATATGGACGGCGACGTAGGCGCTGTCCCGGCCCGAGGCCGTGGACAGGGCGATGTCGTCGGCCGGGGCGGTGCGCACCTCGACGGGGAAGCTGATCCGCAGGCCGGAACGGTCGACCATCGTCCTCAGCTCACGCAGCGTCTCCACCAGGGCCTCGCGCGGGACGGCGTACTCCATCTCGACGAAGCGCACCCGGCGCGGAGAAGTGAAGACCTTGTAGGGAATGTCCGTGTAGGTGCGCGCGGACAGGGCCCTGCTGGAGATCCGGGCGATCGCGGGGATCGTCGTCGGGGCCGCCCGGCCGACCCACTGGGCCACCTGGAAGACGCCGTTGGAGAGGAACTCGTCCTCGAACCAGCCGGTCAGCTGCCCCACCGGCTGCTCCGGACCCGCGCTGCGGTTGTTGCGCTTGGTGTTGGTGCTGCCGGTGTGCGGGAACCAGTAGAACTCGAAGTGCTCGTTCTCGGCCCAGAGTTCGTCGAAGTCGGCGAGGACCTTGTCGAACGGCATCGGCTCCTCGCGGGCCGTGAGCAGGAAGAGCGGCTCCACGGCGAAGGTGATCGCGGTGACGATGCCGAGCGCGCCCAGGCCTATGCGGGCGGCCGCGAAGACCTCCGGATTCTCCTTCTCGGAGCAGGTGAGCACCGACCCGTCGGCCGTGACCAGTTCCAGCCCCTTGATCTGGGCGGCGATCGAGGCCGACTCGCGGCCGGTGCCGTGCGTGCCGGTGCTGGTGGCCCCGGAGACCGTCTGCTCCATGATGTCGCCCATGTTGGTGAGCGACAGGCCCTCGCGGGCCAGGGCCATGTTGAGCCTCTTGAGCGGGGTACCCGCCTCCACCGTGACGGTCCCGGCCTCACGATCAATCTTGCGGATGCCGGTCAACAGTTGAGGGCGGATCAACACGCCGTCGGTGGCGGCGATCGACGTGAACGAGTGTCCGGTCCCCACGGCCTTCACCTTCAGGCCGTCCTCGGCGGCCTCCCGTACGGCCGCCGCCAGCTCCTCGACGGAGGCGGGCGTGACCTCCCGCGCGGGTCGGGCGGAGACGTTGCCGCCCCAGTTACGCCACGTGCCGTTCTTCCCGCTCGCTGTCGTGCTCAACGGTGCCTCCCCGCCCCGGAGCCGGCCTGCTGAGCCGGCGGTACCCCAGGAAACCGACCGCGACCGCGACGGCACCGGACACCGCCGGAACCCCGTACCCGGCGCGCGCACCGGCCGCGTCGATCACCCAGCCGGCCGCCGAGGAACCGAGCGCGACGCCGACCGCGAGCCCGGTGCTCACCCAGGTCATGCCCTCGGTCAGTTGCGCGCGTGGTACGTGCTCTTCGATGAGGGACATCGTCGTGATCATCGTCGGCGCGATGGACAGGCCCGCAACGAACAGCGCCACGGCCAGAAACGGCAAGTTTCCGACCAGTAGGAGGGGGATCATACTCACGGCCATCATGAATACGCCCAGCAGCCAGCGACGTTCGGGCGCCCCCTTGAAGTGCTGCAGCCCGAAGACGACTCCCGCCGCGCAGGATCCCGCCGCGTACAGCGCGAGGACGACGCTCGCGGCGCCCTTGTGGCCGCGCTCGTCGGCGAAGGCCACGGTGACCACGTCGACCGCTCCGAAGATCGCTCCGGTCGCCACGAAGGTGGCCACCAGGACCTGCAGTCCGCGCGAGCGCAGCGCCGTACCGCCGCCGTGCCGCTCCCGCGGGTGCGGCTCGGGTTCGGTGGCGCGCTGGGCGGTCAGCCAGAAGACGCCGACGGCCAGGAAGCAGGCGGCGAGCAGCGGCCCGGCCTCCGGGAACCACGCCGTGGACAGCCCGATGGAGATGATCGGCCCGAAGATGAAGCACACCTCGTCCACCACGGACTCGAAGGAGTAGGCGGTGTGCAGCTGTGGGGTGCCCCGGTACAGGGCGGCCCAGCGCGCGCGGATCATTGCGCCGAGGCTCGGTACGGAGCCGATGCCGGCGGCGCACACGAACAGCACCCAGTCGGGCCACTCGAATTGCGCGGCGAGCAGCAGCCCGGCCGCCGCGGCGAGTGCGACCAGCGTTGCGGGGCGCAGCACCCGCCGCTGCCCGTACTGGTCGACCATCCTCGAGATCTGCGGGCCGACCGCCGCCGCGGCCAGCGCGATGGTGGCCGACAGCGCGCCCGCGAGCCCGTATCGCCCGGTGAGCTGGGAGATCATCGTGACCACGCCGATGCCCATCATCGACAGCGGCATCCGGCCGACGAAGCCCGCGGCGGAGAAGCCCTTGGAGCCGGGTGCGGCGAAAAGGGCGCGGTAGGGGCTGGGCACGGGTGTCTCCGGGGATCCGGTAAGGCGCGAAGAAAGCTGATACAGCTTACGGGTTAGGTGACCCTAACGCACCCGGGGTGCGGGCCGAGATCCCGGCTGTCGGTGCCGGGTGGCAGGATCGACTCATGCCAGACGCGCTCGATGCCACCCCCTACGACGCCCTGCTCCTGCTCTCCTTCGGCGGCCCGGAAGGTCCGGACGACGTGGTCCCGTTCCTGGAGAACGTGACGCGCGGGCGCGGCATCCCCAAGGAACGCCTCAAGGAAGTCGGACAGCACTACTTCCTGTTCGGCGGGGTCAGCCCCATCAACGACCAGAACCGCGCCCTGCTGGACGCCCTCCGCAAGGACTTCGCCGGCCACGGCCTGGACCTGCCGGTCTACTGGGGCAACCGCAACTGGGCGCCCTACCTGACCGACACCCTGCGCGAGATGGTCGCCGACGGCCGCCGCCGCGTCCTTGTCCTGGCGACCAGCGCCTACGCCTCGTACTCGGGCTGCCGCCAGTACCGCGAGAACCTCGCGGACTCGCTCGCGGCCCTGGAGGCCGAGGGCCTGGAGCTGCCGGAGATCGACAAGCTGCGGCACTACTTCAACCATCCCGGCTTCCTGGAGCCCATGATCGACGGGGTGATCGAGTCCCTCGCCGACCTCCCCGAGGACGTCCGGGACGGCGCGCACATCGCCTTCTCGACCCACTCCATCCCGACCTCCGCCGCCGACGCCTCCGGCCCGGCCGAGGAGCACGGCGACGGCGGGGCGTACGTCAGGCAGCACCTGGACGTGGCGCAGCTGATCGCCGACGCCGTCCGTGAGCGCACGGGCGTCGACCACCCCTGGCAGCTCGTCTACCAGTCCCGCTCCGGCGCCCCGCACATCCCGTGGCTGGAGCCCGACATCTGCGACCACCTGGAGGAGCGGCACGCGGCCGGCGCCCCGGCGGTCGTCATGGCCCCCATCGGCTTCGTCTCCGATCACATGGAGGTCCTGTACGACCTCGACACGGAGGCCAGGGCCAAGGCCGAGGAGCTGGGACTGCCGGTGCGCCGCTCGGCCACCGTCGGTGCCGACCCGCGCTTCGCCGCCGCGATCCGGGAGCTGATCCTGGAGCGCGCCGGGAGCGAGCGCGGGCAGGAGGTCACGCCCTGCGCCTTGGGCGCGCTCGGCGCGAGCCACAACCTCTGCCCGGTCGGCTGCTGCCCGGCCCGCGCCCCCCGGCCCGCCGCCGCCGGCGCCGACAGCCCCTACGCGTGAGGAACACCGTGACCGACCCCCTGCACACGGAACTGCTCGAGCTCGCCCAGGAGGCCGCCCGCCGCGCGGGTGAGCTGCTGCGGGACGGCCGTCCGGCCGACCTCGCGGTCGCGGCCACCAAGTCGAGCCCGATCGACGTCGTCACCGAGATGGACATCGCGGCGGAGAAACTGATCACCGGCCTGATCGCCGACCACCGCCCCGCCGACGGCTTCCTCGGAGAGGAGGGCGCCTCCAGTGAGGGCACGAGCGGCGTCCGCTGGGTGATCGACCCCCTCGACGGCACGGTCAACTACCTCTACGGGCTGCCGACCTGGGCCGTGTCCATCGCCGCGGAGCAGGACGGTGAGACCGTCGTCGGGGTGGTGGCGGCCCCGATGCGCGGCGAGACGTACCACGCGGTCCGCGGCGGCGGGGCCTGGGCCACCGGAGCCTGGGACGGCGAGCGCAGGCTCGCCTGCCGGCCCGCAGCGCCCCTCGACCAGGCCCTGGTCTCGACCGGCTTCAACTACGTCACCGAGGTCCGCGCGCACCAGGCCGAGGTCGCCCAAAAGCTGATCCCGCTGCTGCGTGACATTCGGCGCAGCGGCTCGGCCGCCGTCGACCTGTGCGACGTCGCCGCGGGCCGCCTCGACGGCTACTACGAGCGTGGACTGCACGCCTGGGACTACGGCGCGGGTGACCTGATCGCCCGTGAGGCGGGCGCCCTGACCGGTGGACGCCCCTCGGAGCGCCCCTCACGCGACCTCACGGTGGCGGGGACCCCGGGCGTCTTCGAACCCCTCCAGCGGCTTCTGGAGGACTTCGGCGCCTGGCACGACTGAGAGCCGGCCAAGACGCCGTACGACGACAGCGGGGCCCCGGCACTGGATCGCCCGGGGCCCCGCTGTCGTACGTACGAACCGGTCAGACGGCGGACACGCCGACCTCAACGCCGTGCTCGGCGGCGAGGCGGCGCAGGTCGTCGAGCTCGCCCTGTTCCACCTCGACGAGGAAGTCGTCGCCCTCGTCACGAGCCCGCGTCAGGTCGGACTCGGTCGCCTTTATGCGCTGCAGAAGTCCTGCGGTGAAAGCGTCCATGCTGCGCCCCCTCGTCCTGGGTCGTGGGCCGATGGCACGGGGGTGTGCCGTTCGGAAGGGGCGATCACGTCTCCCATGGGTGCCCGGCGCAGCCCATTGCCGGGCGGCCACGGTGCCGGACACCCACGCCCACTCTGCGGAAAGCGGACGGCGACGTGCCGCATGGTGTTGCGGCACAAGCAGAGCGTGATCGCGGGGTGTAAACGGTCCTCCCCCCACTCCCTTCCGCGGAAACCTCAACCCGACGAGAAAATCTGCTGTTCCCGGCCGATCACCCGCGCTTCGGAGCCCGATCACCCGTCTTACGGCCGACTTATGACCGAAAAGGGCAGGATGGACGCCACACACCCACGAAGACCCCCTGCCCGCGTGTGCCCAAGGCGCTACGCGGGTGGACACAGGAAGGACAAGCGACGTGCGCGTACTCGTCGTCGAGGACGAGCAACTGCTCGCCGATGCGGTGGCCACCGGACTGCGCCGGGAGGCCATGGCCGTCGACGTCGTGTACGACGGTGCGGCCGCACTGGAGCGCATCGGCGTCAACGACTACGACGTGGTCGTCCTCGACCGCGACCTCCCGCTCGTCCACGGCGACGACGTCTGCCGCAAGCTCGTCGAGCTCGGCCTGCCCACGCGCGTGCTGATGCTCACCGCGTCCGGCGACGTCAGCGACCGTGTCGAGGGCCTGGAGATCGGCGCCGACGACTACCTGCCCAAGCCCTTCGCGTTCAGCGAGCTCATCGCGCGCGTGCGTGCCCTCGGCCGGCGGACGAGCGTGCCGCTGCCGCCCGTCCTGGAGCGGGCCGGCATCAAGCTCGACCCCAACCGCCGCGAGGTCTTCCGCGACGGCAAGGAGGTCCAGCTCGCACCCAAGGAGTTCGCCGTCCTGGAAGTGCTGATGCGCTCCGAGGGGGCGGTCGTCTCCGCGGAGCAGCTGCTGGAGAAGGCCTGGGACGAGAACACCGACCCGTTCACCAACGTCGTGCGCGTGACGGTCATGACCCTGCGCCGCAAGCTGGGCGAGCCGCCCGTCATCGTCACTGTCCCCGGTTCCGGCTACCGGATCTGATCCACCGTGGCCACGACTCCCGCGCCGCCCCAGGCGCCCCCGAAACCCACCTGGGACCCCAGGAGGCCGCAGCCCCCCTTCCCGTGGCTGCGCCCGACCATCCGGATACGGCTGACGCTGCTGTACGGCGGCATGTTCCTGATCGCCGGCATCCTGCTGCTGTCGATCATCTACCTGCTGGCCGCGAACGCCCTGAACGTGGGCAGCGATCTGCCCTTCAAGATCATCTCGGGTCAGGTCACCAGCGACATCTGCAATTTCCCGACCCAGACGACCGCGAGCGAGCTCAACCACGCGATGAGCGAGTGCGTGAACGAGCAGCGCCAGCACGCCCTGGACGACCTGCTCAGCCGCTCTCTGCTCACCCTGCTCGGCCTCGCCGTGATCGCCTTCGCCTTCGGCTACGCCATGGCCGGCCGGGTGCTCTCCCCGCTCGGCCGGATCACCCGCACGGCGCGCGCGGTGGCGGGCTCGGACCTGTCCCGTCGGATCGAGCTGGACGGCCCGGACGACGAGTTCAAGGAGCTGGCCGACACCTTCGATGACATGCTGGAGCGCCTTCAGCGTGCCTTCACCGCCCAGCAGCGCTTCGTCGGCAACGCCTCGCACGAGCTGAGGACGCCGCTCGCGATCAACCGCACGCTCCTCGAGGTCCACCTGTCCGACCCGAACGCGCCGGTGGAGCTGCAGCAGCTCGGCAAGACGCTGCTGGCCACCAACGAGCGCAGTGAGCAGCTCGTGGAGGGCCTGCTGCTGCTCGCCCGCAGCGACAACCAGATCGTCGAGCGCAAGCCGGTGGACCTCGCCGAGGTCGCCGAGCAGGCCGTCGACCAGGTGCACGCCGAGGCGGAGGCGAAGGGCGTGGAGATCCGCGGCGAGCGGAAGCCCGCCGTCGTCCAGGGCAACGGCGTGCTGCTGGAGCGGATCGCCCTGAACCTGGTGCAGAACGCCGTGCGCTACAACGTCCCCGGGGGTGGCTGGGTGGAAGTCACCACGGAGGTCGAGCACGGCCAGGCGGTCCTGGTCGTGTCGAACACGGGACCGGCCGTACCGGCGTACGAGATCGACAATCTCTTCGAGCCGTTCAGACGGCTGCGTACGGAGCGCACGGGCAGCGACAAGGGCGTCGGCCTCGGCCTGTCCATCGCGCGGTCCGTGGCCCGGGCGCACGGCGGGCACATCGCGGCCCAGCCGCGGGAGGGGGGCGGGCTCGTGATGCGGGTCACGCTTCCCATCTGAGATCATGTCGCCGACACACGCGGACATGTTCGCTTTGCGCGGAATTTTCAGGGCAATCGACGATCAGTTCCATGTGTGATCGATCACAAGGGCGAATTTCAGGCCATCTACTCTCCGTGATCATGGCTGGTGTCGTAAAGCCGGGAAAATCCGGGTTTTCGCAGGTCCTGATCACGGGAAGTACACGGTGAGACGCCTTTGAAGAGCGGCCGTCGGACCGTGTACGGTCCCGATCGCCATCCAAGCCGATCACTCTTGAGGGGTCCGGTTGGGTGTCGATTGAGTAACAGACCTTGATGTGAGGCAAAATCTCCGCCTCGGGTCGGGCACAAGTCCGGCCTCTCACGCGTTACGTGCGCTGGAGACACCCGCAGACACCCAGAGGGGGAGAGCGACCATGGCAACCGATTACGACACCCCACGCAAGACCGACGACGACGTTGACTCGGACAGTCTTGAAGAGCTGAAGGCTCGCCGCAATGACAAGTCGGCCTCGGCCGTCGACGTCGACGAGTTCGAGGCCGCCGAGGGCCTCGAACTGCCCGGAGCCGACCTCTCGAACGAGGAGTTGGCCGTCCGAGTGCTGCCGAAGCAGCAGGACGAGTTCACCTGCATGAGCTGCTTCCTGGTGCATCACCGCAGCCAGCTGGCCCGCGAGAAGAACGGCCAGCCGATCTGCCGCGACTGCGACTGAGGACGGGTCGGCCGTGACTGGCTCGACCCCTCCTCGGAAGCGCCGCTTCCCCCTGGGGAAGGCGGACCAAGGGCCGTCCGACGGCCCTCACGGCGTGCGTGACGACGAGCGGGGCTCATCCGGTACGACTGAGTCGTCCGGCTCAGCCTCGCTCGAACCGGCAGGCGACCGGGGTGACCTCCCGGCGCCGGTGGAGAGTCCCGCGCCCGTCGCCAGGCGACGGGCCGCGGCGATCCGCGACAAGGCCACCGACCTGGCCAAGGAGGGCGTCCGCAAGGGCGGCAGCCGCGCCAGGGCGGGCCTGGCGTACCTCGCCGACCGGATCATCGAGATCGCCCCGCGTGTCCCCGTGCGGGACCTCGGGACGCTCCGCAGGCAGTTCCCGGGCCTCGGGCCCGAGCAGCTCGCCGACAAGCTCGTGGCGGGCGCCGCGAACGCGACGTCCAGCGTCGGAGCGGGGATCGGGGCGGCCGCGATGCTCCCCGTGCCGCCCGCGATGCCCACCGAACTGGCCGCGGAGATCACCGGGGTCGCGGCGATCGAACTGAAGCTGATCGCCGAGCTCCATGAGGTGTACGGCGTGCGGCCGCCGGGACAGCTGAAGGACCGCAGCACCGCGTATCTGCGCTCATGGTCGGGCGAGCGCGGGATCGACGTGCTGAAGCCGGCCACGGTCAACTCGGCCCTGGGCGGCAAGATGAAGCGCGAGCTTCGGCAGCAGATCATGAAGCGGACGGTCCGGGACCTGCCGAACCTGATGCCGTTCATGGTCGGGGCCGCCGTGGGCGCGGTCATGAACCGCCGTGACACGAAGAAACTTGCCGCGCGGATCCGGGCAGACCTGCGGAAGATGCAGGTGCCCTGGGACGCGCTGCCCGAGCTGCCGCCGCTGGAGCCCCCGGCGGATCCGGTGCAGCTGGGCGACATCTCGAAGGAACTGGGGCGCTGAGACGTACCGCCCGCGGGTGCCGTCGGCCCCTGTGAGTCGCCCCACGGCCTTCCAGCCCGCCTCCCGGCCGTCGGAAGGCCCGCGACCCCCGCGGGGCCCAGGCGTTACGCCGCGGCCGCCCGGGCGGCCTTCAGGGCCTCCGCCAGGCGTTCCGGTTCCCGGGTGGACAGGTACAGGTACGGCGTGGGGTCGTCCGGGTCCGTGACCTCGACACGCAGGGCCTTGGGGATGTAGGCGCGCAGCAGGAGGAAGGCGCGTACGTCGGCCTTGTAGGTGCGCCAGGCGCGGGCCTCCTCGGCGTCCAGGACCTCCGCCTCGCCGAGGGCCGACAGGGGGATCTTCGCCTCGCCGGCGATCAGGGAGTCCCCCACCACGCGGATGCGGAGCGAGCCGTAGGAGCTGGCCGCGACCGCCGCGGCCGCCGTGCCGCCGACGAGACCGCCGAGCATCGGCAGCGTGCCGAAGGGGAGCAGGATCAGGGCGAGGGCGACGCCCACGAGGAACGAGATCAGCCACCACGAGCGGGGGGCGGTCAGGCGTTCTTCGTACGGGGTGGCGGAGAGCTGCATGGAGTCAAGCTTGGCACGGTGTCCGGATCGCGCCGACGCGCGGGTAAGGTCTGCGGCTGTGAGTGGTACTTCCCCAGCTCTTCAGCCTCCCGTCGATGCCGTGAAACCGGTGCGGCACCCCGATGCTCCCGCACCCGGCGAGCTCCTCGGCGCCCACTATGAACAGTGTTTCGGGTGTGGTGGCGAGCAGCCTCATGGGCTGCACCTCGAGGCGCGGGCCGGCGAGGGCGTCACGATCACCGCCGAGTTCACCGTGCAGCCCGCCCACCAGGGCGCTCCCGGGCTCGCGCACGGCGGTGTGCTCGCGACCGCGCTCGACGAGACCCTCGGCTCGCTGAACTGGCTGCTGCGGACCGTCGCCGTGACCGGACGGCTTGAGACCGACTTCGTACGGCCGGTGCCTGTCGGCACGACCTTGCATCTGGAGGCGGAGGTGACGGCGGTGGCCGGGCGGAAGATCTACTCGACCGCCACCGGACGCATCGGCGGACCCGACGGGCCCGTCGCCGTCCGGGCCGACGCCCTCTTCGTCGAGGTCAAGGTCGAGCACTTCGTCAACCATGGCCGCGACGCGGAGATCCAGGCCGCCATGAGCGACCCGGACCAGATCCGGCGTGTCCGCGCCTTCGAGGTGAACCCGTGAGCCCCGTCGGCCGTGACCTCGTGGACGTCCTGATCCGGCGTGTCGATCCCGACGTACCGCTTCCGGCGTACGCACATCCCGGTGACGCGGGCGCCGACCTGCGCACCACCGAGAGCTGTGAGTTGCAGCCGGGCGAGCGGGCCGTCCTGCCCACCGGGGTGTCTGTCGCGCTCCCCGAGGGGTACGCGGCCTTCGTGCATCCGCGATCCGGTCTCGCCGCCCGCTGCGGTGTCGCCCTGGTGAATGCCCCGGGGACGGTTGATGCCGGGTACCGTGGGGAGATCAAGGTGATCGTGGTGAATCTCGACCCGCGCGAGTCCGTGCGGTTCGAGCGTTTCGACCGGATTGCTCAACTGGTTGTCCAGCAGGTCGAGAGGGTCCGCTTCCAGGAGGTCGCGGAGCTTCCCGACTCGGCACGGGCCGAGGGGGGCTTCGGGTCCACCGGCGGCCATGGCGCGGTGGGCGGCGCGAGCGGCACAAGCGGTCAGGCCGCCGAGGGCGGCACAACGGGTGGGTGTAGATACGCTTCGGTCGTATCCGACCGGGAAGGACAGTGACGTGTTCGGACGTCGCAAGAAGAAGGGTGCCGCCGAGGATGCGGCCGGCGAGGCCGAGCAGGTCGTCGACAGCGTCGACACCGAGGCGGACGAAGAGGGCGGGCGCGGGCGCGTGAGGCTCGAGCCCGAGCCGCGGCCCGACGGGCCCTGGGACGACACCGAGGTGCGCGACCCGGGCGAGGGCCGCGTGGACCTCGGCGGTCTGTTCGTGCCGGGAGTCGACGGCATGGAGCTGCGGGTCGAGGTCGCCGGCGACGCGATCGTCGCGGCCACCGTCGTGCTGCGCGACAGTGCCATCCAGCTCCAGGCCTTCGCCGCTCCCAAGCGTGAGGGCATCTGGGGCGAGGTGCGCGAGGAGATCGGTTCGGGCATCACCCAGCAGGGCGGCATCGTCGACGAGGTCGAGGGTCCGCTGGGCTGGGAACTGCGGGCCCAGGTACCGGTCCAGCTGCCCGACGGCACGGGCGGTTTCCAGGTCGTGCGCTTCGTCGGCGTGGACGGTCCCCGCTGGTTCCTGCGTGGTGTCATCTCGGGCCAGGGCGCGGTGCAGCCGCAGGCGGCCGGTCTGCTCGAGCAGATCTTCCGGGACACCGTCGTGGTCCGCGGCGAGGGCCCGATGGCGCCCCGCGACCCGATCGTCCTGAAGCTGCCGAACGACGCCCAGATGGTCCCCGAGGGTGTCCAGCAGGAGGAGGCCGGTTCGCGCTTCTCCGGCGGCATGGGGCAGTTGCAGCGCGGGCCGGAGATCACCGAGGTTCGCTGAGCACAGTCGTACGCGGTGGGCCGTACCCCGACGGGGTACGGCCCACCGCCATGTGCGGGCTCATGCGCGATCCCTTGACGGCCAGTTGGTCTGTACCTATGGTCTCGGCCCAGCGCACTGTTCATGCAGGCGCTCATCGTTCACATACGAGAACGGATGGCCCCCCACCATGCGCCGTACCGCACTCCTCGCCACCGTCGCCACCCTCGTCGCGGGCGCCCTCGTCTGGCCCGCCGCCCGCCACGCCGACGCCGCCCCCGCCACCTTCGTCCACCCCGGAGTCACCGTCTCCAAGGGCCAGTTGGACTTCGCCCGCACCCAGGTCAACGCCGGCGCTCAGCCCTGGAAGGGCGCGTACGACCAGATGCTGGCAAGCAAGTACGCCGACCTGAACCGCACCCCGGCGCCCCGCGCGACCGTCGAGTGCGGCTCGTACTCCAACCCGAACTACGGCTGCACCGACGAGCGTGAGGACGCGATAGCGGCGTACACCGACGCCCTCGCCTGGTACATCACGCGCGACGCCCGGTACGCGCAGAAGTCCATCGCGCTGATGGACGCCTGGTCCGCCGTGATCAAGGACCACACCAACAGCAACGCGCCGCTGCAGACCGGCTGGGCCGGCTCCTCCTGGACCAAGGCCGCCGAGATCATCAAGTACACGTACACCGGGACGTGGACCAACTCCGGCCGCTTCGCGACCATGCTCCGCGACGTCTACCTCCCCGAGGTCATAGGCGGCTCCAACTCCAACGGCAACTGGGAACTGACGATGATGGAGGCCGCCGTCGGCATCTCCGTCTTCCTCGAGGACAAGACGTCGTACGACAAGGCCATGGCGACGTTCCGGACGCGGACGGCCGCGTACGTCTACCTGTCCTCCGACGGCTCGGTGCCGAAGACCGTGCCGAGCCAGAACCTCGACACCACCGCGAAGATCGTCAACTACTGGCAGGGGCAGTCCACCTTCGTCACCGGCCTCACCCAGGAGACCTGCCGCGACCTCACGCACACCGGGTACGGCATCTCGTCCATCTCGCACATCGCCGAGACCAGCCGCATCCAGGGCCAGGACCTGTACGGCACCGACGTCGGCGAGCGGCTGCGGCAGGCACTCGGCTTCCAGTCCAAGTACCAGCTGGGTACGGCCGTCCCGAGCTGGCTGTGCGGCGGCTCCCTCACTCTCGGGCTCGGTCCGGTCACCGAGGTCGGCTACAACGCCCTGCACAACCGGCTGGGCATCGCGATGACCAACACCCAGACACTGACCCTGCAGAACCGTCCGGCCGGCAGCAACAACCTGTTCGTAGCCTGGGAGACCCTCACCCACGGGGACAACCCGAACTGAAACCGTTGAACGGCCGGGCGCCCGGCGGTGATACTGGCGCCCGGTCCACGGGGGACACGGGGAGCACGGGGGAGGGCACATGAGCCGGGTGGTCACCGAGACCATGGTGCGGGTCGAGGACGTCCACAAGTCGTACGGCCGTGGCGCCGCTGCCGTCCACGCGCTGCGCGGCGTCTCCTTCGAGGTCCCGCGAGGTGAGCTCGTCGCCCTCAAGGGCCGGTCGGGCTCAGGCAAGACCACGCTCCTCAACATCGTCGGCGGACTCGACGAGCCGGACACCGGCCGGGTCACCGTCGACGGGCTCGACCTGGCGGAGCTCGGCGAGGACGGGCTGCTCGCTCTGCGCCGGGACCGCGTCGGCTTCGTCTTCCAGTCCTTCGGCCTCATCCCCATCCTCACCGCCGCCGAGAACATCGGGGTGCCGCTGCGGCTGCGCCGGGCCGACCCGCGCGAGCGCGAGGAGCGCGTCGAACTGCTGCTCTCCCTGGTCGGCCTGGCCGACCACGCGGCCCAGCGGCCCGGCGAGCTGTCCGGCGGCCAGCGCCAGCGGGTCGCTGTCGCCCGCGCCCTCGCCAACAACCCCGCACTCCTCATCGCCGACGAGCCGACCGGCCAGCTGGACGCGGAGACCGGTCACGCCGTCATGGAGCTGCTGCGCGCCGTCGTCCGCAGTGAACGGGTCACCGCCCTGGTCGCCACCCACGATGCGACTCTGCTGGACCTGGCCGACCGGGTGCTCGAGTTGAGGGACGGGGAAGTGGCCGAGCAGTAGGCCCCGCCGGGCGGTAGGCCCCCCCGCCCGGCGCGTCAGGGTTGTGTCAAAGACGCCCCCTGCCCCATTCCTCGCCCTATTTGTCGACATCGTTGACCGTAAGGTCGACGCTGCGTACGCAGTAGTCACGGGAAGACAATGGGGCCATGGCACGCGGCAAGCTTCGGATCTATCTCGGTGCGGCACCGGGCGTCGGCAAGACGTACGCGATGCTGTCCGAGGCGCACCGGCGGGTGGAGCGCGGTACCGACTGCGTGGTGGCGTTCGTGGAGCACCACGGCCGGCCACGTACCGAGGTGATGCTGCACGGCCTGGAGCAGATCCCGCGCAAGGAGCTCGGCTACCGGGACACGGTCTTCACCGAGATGGACGTCGACGCGGTGCTCCGGCGCGCGCCCGCTGTCGCCCTGGTGGACGAGCTGGCCCATACGAACGTCCCGGGCTCGCGCAACGCCAAGCGCTGGCAGGACGTGGAGGAGCTGCTCGCCGCCGGGATCGATGTCGTCTCGACGGTGAACATCCAGCATCTGGAGTCGCTGGGGGATGTCGTGGAGTCCATCACGGGGGTGCGGCAGCGGGAGACGGTTCCGGACGAGGTGGTGCGCCGTGCCGACCAGATCGAGTTGGTCGACATGTCGCCGCAGGCGCTGCGCCGCCGGATGGCGCACGGGAACATCTACAGGTCGGACAAGGTCGACGCGGCCCTGTCGAAGTATTTCCGGCCGGGGAATCTGACCGCGCTGCGGGAGTTGGCGCTGTTGTGGGTGGCGGACCGGGTCGACGAGTACCTGAACGAGTACCGCAGTGAGCATCGGGTGTCGGCGATCTGGGGTTCGCGGGAGCGGATCGTGGTCGGTCTGACCGGTGGTCCGGAGGGCCGGACGTTGATCCGGCGGGCGGCGCGGCTGGCGGAGAAGGGTGCCGGTGGTGAGGTGCTGGCGGTGTACATAGCCCGCAGTGACGGGCTGACGTCGGCCTCGCCGAAGGAGCTGGCCCTCCAGCGGACCCTGGTCGAGGACCTGGGCGGCACGTTCCACCATGTCGTCGGTGAGGACATACCGGCGGCGCTGCTGGACTTCGCGCGCGGGGTCAACGCCACGCAGATCGTGCTGGGTGTCTCGCGCCGCAAGGCCTGGCAGTACGTTTTCGGGCCGGGCGTGGGAGCGACGGTCGCCCGGGAGTCGGGGCCCGACCTCGACGTCCACCTGATCACCCATGGCGAGGCGGGCAAGGGGCGCGGGCTGCCCGTGGCCAGGGGCGCGCGGCTCGGGCGGGCCCGGATCGTCTCGGGCTGGCTGGTCGGCGTGGCCGGCCCGGCGGTCCTGGCACTGTTGCTGAACACCGTGAACCTGGGCCTCGCCAACGACATGCTGCTGTTCCTGTCGCTGACGGTGGCGGCGGCCCTGCTCGGCGGGCTGCTGCCGGCCCTCGCCTCGGCAGCCGTCGGATCGTTCCTGCTGAACTACTACTACACGCCCCCGCTGCACCGGCTGACGATCGCCGATCCGAAGAACATCGTGGCCATCGCGATCTTCGTCGGGGTCGCGGTGTCGGTGGCCTCCGTGGTGGACCTCGCGGCCCGGCGTACCCACCAGGCGGCCCGGCTGCGGGCCGAGTCGGAGATCCTCTCCTTCCTGGCCGGCAATGTGCTGCGCGGGGAGACCAGCCTGGAGGCGCTGCTGGAGCGGGTGCGCGAGACGTTCGGCATGGAGTCGGCGGCGCTGCTGGAGCGGGAGAGCGACGTGGCGCCCTGGACCTGCGCGGGGCGCGTGGGCCTGGGGCGGCCGCTGGAACGGCCCGAGGACGCGGACGTGGACATGCCGGTCGGGGACCACATGGCGCTGGCGCTCACGGGCCGGGTGCTGCCCGCCGAGGACCGCCGCGTACTGGCCGCGTTCGCCGCGCAGTCCGCCGTCGTCCTGGACCGCCGACGCCTCCAGGAGGAGGCCGACCAGGCCCGGAGGCTCGCGGAGGGCAACCGCATCCGTACCGCGCTGCTGGCCGCCGTCAGCCACGACCTCCGTACGCCGCTGGCCGGGATCAAAGCGGCCGTGTCGAGCCTCAGGTCCGACGACGTGGACTGGTCCGAGGAGGACCGGGCGGAACTCCTGGAGGGCATCGAGGACGGCGCCGACCGCCTCGACCACCTGGTCGGCAACCTGCTCGACATGTCCCGCCTCCAGACCGGCACCGTCACCCCGATCATCCGGGAGACGGACATCGACGAGGTCGTCCCGATGGCACTCGGCGGCGTCCCCGAGGACAGCGTGGACCTGGACGTCCCCGAGACCCTGCCGATGGTCGCCGTCGACGCCGGGCTGCTGGAGCGGGTGGTGGCCAACCTGGTCGAGAACGCGGTCAAGTACAGCCCGAGCGACGAGCGCGTCCTGGTCGCCGCCAGCGCCATCGCCGACCGGGTCGAGGTACGCGTGGTGGACCGCGGCCCTGGCGTCCCCGACGACGCCAAGGAACGTATCTTCGAACCCTTCCAGCGCTACGGCGACGCCCCGCGCGGAGCGGGCGTCGGCCTCGGCCTCGCCGTGGCCCGCGGCTTCGCCGAGGCGATGGGCGGCACCCTCGACGCCGAGGACACCCCCGGCGGCGGCCTCACCATGGTTCTCACCCTCCGCGCGGCAGGATCGCGCTCTGAGTTTCTCCCTCCCGTACAGCCCGAAAGGCAGGTCACATGGTGAGCCCGACCGGGGGGACCCCCCAGACCCCCACGAGGGTGCTCGTGATCGACGACGAGCCGCAGATCGTGCGCGCCCTCGTGATCAATCTCAGGGCGCGCAAGTACGAGGTCGACGCGGCCCACGACGGAGCCACCGCGCTCCAGCTCGCCGCGGCCCGCCACCCGGACGTGATCGTCCTCGACCTGGGCCTGCCGGACATGGACGGCGTCGAGGTCATCAAGGGGCTGCGCGGCTGGACCCGGGTGCCGATCCTGGTGCTGTCCGCGCGGCATTCCTCCGACGAGAAGGTCGAGGCGCTCGACGCGGGCGCCGACGACTACGTCACCAAGCCCTTCGGCATGGACGAGCTGCTGGCCCGGCTGCGGGCCGCCGTCCGCCGGGCCGAGCCCGCCGGGGCCGACGAGGACGCAGTGATGGTGGAGACCGACGAGTTCGCCGTCGACCTGGCCGCGAAGAAGGTCACCCGGGACGGGAAGGACGTGCGTCTGACGCCCACGGAGTGGCACCTGCTGGAGGTGCTGGTGCGCAACACCGGCCGTCTGGTCAGCCAGAAGCAGCTGCTCCAGGAGGTGTGGGGACCCTCCTACGGAACCGAGACGAACTACTTGCGGGTGTACATGGCCCAGCTGCGCCGCAAGCTGGAGGCGGACCCCTCGCACCCGAAGCACTTCATCACGGAGCCGGGGATGGGTTATCGCTTCGAGAAGTGAGCGGCGGCGGGCCGGGGGTCCGGGGGTTGGCCCCCGGGGGATGTGGCATCACGGAGCCGGGGATGGGTTATCGCTTCGAGAAGTGAGCGGCGAGAGGGACGCGGCGTTGCGGAGCCGGGCACGGGGACCGGTTCGAGCGTCGGCACGGTGGGTACGTTGCTGACAGTGCATCCCGGTACGCTTCAGATATGAGTGGTGTTCCTCGTTCCGAAAAGCCGGTGGGCCGGTTCCGGCGCATGCTCGACCGGCTCTCCTCCTCGCAGGAGGAGTTGGAGTCCGAGGAGCTGCGGGAGGACGCCGAGACCGCCGGCTGCGTCCGGATCGGTGACTGCCAGGACCGGCAGATCGTTACGGTTACTGGTACCTTGCGCACGGTTACCCTGCGGCCGCGCGCCGGAGTCCCGGCCCTGGAGGCCGAGCTGTTCGACGGCTCCGCCGCACTGGACGTGGTGTGGCTCGGCAGGCGCTCCATCGTGGGGATAGAACCGGGGCGCAGGCTGATCGCGTCGGGCCGGATCTCCATGAGCCGGGGCCGCCGGGTGCTGTTCAACCCCAAGTACGAACTGAGACCCCTCGGACGGGAGTAGCCGGTGACGTCGCTCGACAAGCCGACCCAGGACACCCAGCAGGATGACGCCCGGGCGGTGACGGAGGCCGCGCTCTTCGAGGCGTTCGGCGGGGTGCGGGGCATGGTCGAGACGGTGCTGCCCGGCCTGCTCTTCGTCACCATCTTCACGATCAACAAGGACCTGCACTGGTCGGCGATCGCCGCGCTGGCCGTGTCGCTCGTCCTGGTCGTGGTCCGGCTCGTGATGAGGGACACCGTCAAGCACGCCTTCAGCGGTGTCTTCGGCGTCGCCTTCGGTGTCGTGTTCGCGATGATGACCGGCAACGCCAAGGACTTCTACCTGCCCGGCATGCTCTACACGCTGGGCCTGGCACTGGCGTACATCATCACCACGCTGTGCGGCGTCCCGCTGATCGGCCTGATCCTCGGCCCGGTCTTCAAGGAGAACCTCTCCTGGCGCACCCGCAACCCGGGCCGCAAGAAGGCGTACGCCAAGGCCAGCTGGGCCTGGGGCCTGATCCTGCTCGCCAAGTGCGCGATCATCTTCCCGCTGTACTGGTGGGCCAACACCGCCCAGCTCGGCTGGGTCCTGGTCGCTCTGAAGATCCCGCCCTTCCTGCTCGCCGTCTGGATCACCTGGCTCCTCCTGGCGAAGGCGCCCGCGCCGATCGACGTCTTCGCCGAGATGGAGGCGGAGGAGAAGGCCGAGGAGGAGCGCAAGGCCGCGCTGGCCGCGGAGCAAGGCGAAGCGACGGGCGGACGCCACCGCCGGTAGGCACCTCAGCCGCGTGTACGGCGACCGATAGGCACCTCAGCCGCGTCTACGACGATGGGGGCGCCCGGAGATCTCCGGGCGCCCCCATCGTCGTAACCCCTCGGGGCGACTAGCTCGACGTGTCCTCACGACGCACCGACAGCAGGTCCTCCAGCTGCTCCTCGCGGGCCTGCGCGGCCACGAACAGCAGTTCGTCGCCCGCCTCCAGGGAGTCCTCCTGGGACGGGGTGAGGACGCGGGTGCCGCGGATGATGGTGACGAGGGAGGTGTCCTCGGGCCACTCCACATCGCCGACCTGGGTGCCGGCCAGGGCCGACTCCTCCGGCAGGGTCAGTTCGACGAGGTTGGCGTCGCCATGGCTGAAGCGCAGCAGCCGGACCAGGTCGCCGACGCTCACCGCCTCCTCGACCAGGGCCGACATCAGACGCGGGGTGGAGACGGCCACGTCCACGCCCCACGACTCGTTGAAGAGCCACTCGTTCTTCGGGTTGTTGACGCGGGCGACGACGCGCGGAACGCCGTACTCCGTCTTCGCCAGCAGCGAGACGACCAGGTTGACCTTGTCGTCGCCCGTCGCGGCGATCACGACGTTGCAGCGCTGGAGCGCGGCCTCGTCCAGGGACGTGATCTCACACGCGTCGGCGAGCAGCCACTCCGCCTGCGGGACGCGCTCGACCGAGATGGCGGTCGGCGCCTTGTCGACGAGCAGGACCTCGTGGCCGTTCTCCAGCAGCTCGCCCGCGATCGAGCGGCCGACCGCACCGGCACCGGCAATGGCGACCCTCATCAGTGACCGCCCTCCTTCGGGCCCTCGGCGAACGACGCCTCGACCTTCTCGACATCGTTGCTGCGCATCATCACGTGCACCAGGTCGCCCTCCTGCAGCACAGTCTGCGAGGTGGGCAGGATCGCTTCGCCGAGGCGGGTCAGGAACGCCACGCGGACGCCCGTCTCCTCCTGCAGCTCGCTGATCCGGTGGCCGACCCAGGCACTGGAGGCGTGCACCTCGGCGAGCTGCACGCCGCCGGTGGGATCGCGCCACAGCGGCTCGGCGCCGGACGGCAGCAGACGGCGCAGCATCTGGTCGGCCGTCCAGCGGACCGTCGCGACCGTCGGGATGCCCAGGCGCTGGTAGACCTCGGCGCGCCGGGGGTCGTAGATGCGGGCCGCGACGTTCTCGATGCCGAACATCTCGCGGGCCACGCGCGCCGCGATGATGTTGGAGTTGTCGCCGCTGGACACGGCCGCGAAGGCGCCGGCCTCCTCGATGCCGGCCTCGCGCAGGGTGTCCTGGTCGAAGCCGACCCCGGTGACCCGACGGCCGCCGAAAGAGGAGCCCAGTCGTCGGAAGGCGGTGGGGTCCTGGTCGATCACGGCGACCGTATGCCCCTGTTGCTCCAGGGTCTGGGCGAGAGCGGAACCCACTCTGCCGCAGCCCATGATGACGATGTGCACCTAGCCCTACCCCGCAGTCCTGGTCATCCCGCTGACCTGCGAAAACACGCTGCTCACTCTTCTCTCTCAGTCTGCCGGGCAACAACGGGGCAACAGCATGCGGCGTTGCCCCGAAACGAGCTTATGCTGCAACGTCGTCCGTGCCAGCATCCGCGTACGCATTGGCACGGGCGCGGCCGTGGAAGGCCCGCCCGGCGTCGGATACGACAGGGCCTGGTGCGTGACGGCCGGCTCGGGCCGCCGTGATCCATGAGACGAACGGCAGCCCTCTGGCGGCGACCTCCGCCGACGTATGGAGGACCGTGACGCGGGGTGTGTTCGAGTACGGCCGTCGCGTCGCCTCTTCGGCGGGTGGGGACGAAGCAGACTCCTGAGCGGCCAACACATGCGGGGATCGCGAGCTGTCGTTGGCGCTGTGGGTGAGGCGCGTCTGGTTCGATGAGGTGTCGCTGGCTGCCACAATCCGCGAGGAGTCGATCCTGAACACGTCGGTCGCCGAGGTCATGTCGGTGGTCCTGCTCCTGGCAGTGCTGGCCTGTGCGGTGGTGCGCCCGTGGGGCTGGCCGGAGGCGGCCGTCGCGGTTCCGGCTGCCGGAGTCCTGATCGGCACCGGGGCGATCTCGCCGGAGCACGCGTGGGCCGAGGTGACGCGGCTGGGCCCGGTCGTCGGCTTCCTGGCGGCGGTGCTGGTGCTGGCCCAGCTGTGCGACGACGAGGGCTTGTTCCACGCGTCCGGGACGTGGATGGCGCGGACCGCGGCGGGGCGGCCGCGTCGGCTGCTCGTGCAGGTGTTCGTGATCGCGTCGGTGATCACGGCGGTGCTGAGCCTGGATGCCACGGTCGTGCTGCTCACCCCGGTGGTGTTCGCCACCGCCGCGCGACTGGGCGCCCGCCCCAAGCCGCACGTGTACGCGTGCACGCACCTGTCGAACACGGCCTCACTCCTGCTGCCGGTCTCCAACCTGACCAACCTGCTGGCGTTCACGGTCAGCGGGCTGAGCTTCGCCCGCTTCGCCGCGCTGATGGCGCTGCCGTGGCTTGTCGCGATCGGCGTCGAGTACGTGGTCCTGCGGCGCTTCTTCGCCGCGGATCTCGATGCCGGTGCCCAGGCCCCACTCGCCGCGGACCCTCCCGAACTGCCGGCGTTCGCCCTGGTCACCGTGGCGGGCACGCTGGCCGGCTTCGTGCTCACCTCCGCGCTCGGCATCGAGCCGGTGTGGGCGGCCCTGGCGGGTGCGCTGGTGCTGGCCGCCCGTGCCCTCGCCCAGCGCCGGACCAGTCCCGGGGCGATCGTCCGTGCCGCGGCCGTGCCTTTCCTGGCCTTTGTGCTGGCGCTGGGCATCGTTGTCCGAGCGGTCGTGGACAACGGCCTCGCCTCGGCCCTCGCCGGCCTGGTCCCCGGCGGCACCGGTCTGCCCGCCCTGCTGGGCATCGCGGCGCTGGCCGCCGTGCTGGCGAACGTCATCAACAACCTGCCCGCCGTCCTGGTCCTGCTGCCGCTGACCGCTCCGGCAGGGTCCGGCGCGGTCCTCGCGGTGCTGCTCGGAGTGAACATCGGGCCGAATCTGACGTATGCCGGCTCTCTGGCCACCCTGCTGTGGCGACGCATCCTGCACGAGCACGACACCGCCGTGGAACTGCGGGAATTCACCCGGCTCGGACTCCTCGTCGTGCCGCCGGCCCTGGGACTGGGCGTGGTAGCACTGTGGGTGTCGTTGCACGTCATCGGAGGCTGATCACGTGAGGGTCATTGTCTGGATCGTTGAAGGCACCTGGCCGGCCTGCATCGACGCCGCCCGCTCGCACGCGCCGCACGATGCCGACGTCGTGCTGCTGCACGTCACCGGTCACGACGTGCCCGGCGCCGCGCACGGCGCGTACGCCGGACTGCTCGGCCGTGGCCACCCCGAACGTGACCCCGGCACCCGTGTGGAGGATCTGGCCCGGACGTCCGCCGAAGCCCTTCTCCGGACCGCTGCCGAGCGACTCGCCCGTCCCTGCACCCGCGAAGAGCGGCTGGGACGTATCGAGCTGGAGGTCGTGGCCGCTGTCGAGGGAGCCGACCTGCTCATTCTCGCCCGCGACGGCGACCGCACTCACCTGGGACCCCGCAGCCTCGCCCCCGCCAGCCGCTTCGTCGTCGACCACGCCCCCTGCCCCGTCCTCCTCGTCTGGCCCGAACCAGCCCCTGGCATCGCCACCATTCCGCCCCCGCCACCGCATCCTCCGCACCACCACCCCTAGGGGCCGGGTTCGCTGTATCGGGCGTGCCTGTGGCGGCGCGGCCCGTCGCGGCGCACCGCATACGTGAGCAGCGTGAGCAGATGAGGCCCCGGACCGGTGAGATCCCGGACCGCCGCCCAAGCCGCCCAACCCGCGTACGCGGTGCGCGCTGAGGGCACCCCGTGGCCGGTTACGGGGGATGCGGCGGTCGGCGGCGCGTGATGCTGCGCACGCTGCGCAGGGTCAGGAATCCGAGGCCGACAAGGGCCACGGCGGCGCCGATCAGCTCTGCGGTCGTGGACATGGAACCTCCGAGGGTCGGCGACGGCGGGGTTCAGACATCTAGGCACGGCGGCGGCTCCACCTGCGGAATCCGTCGCCCGCCGCGTCCGCGAATTCACCCGTGAGGCAGATCTCGGGTGGCAGGTGGGCGAGCTTCTGTTCGAAGGCCTACGATCCTCTGTTGTGTCCAAACTGACCGACGTGCCCAAACGGATTCTGATCGGGCGCGCCTTGCGCAGTGATCGGCTCGGAGAAACGCTCCTGCCGAAGCGCATCGCCCTACCCGTTTTCGCCTCCGACCCGCTGTCCTCCGTCGCGTACGCGCCCGGAGAGGTGCTGCTGGTCCTGTCCATCGCGGGCGTGTCGGCGTACCACTTCAGCCCCTGGATCGCCGTCGCGGTCGTCGTGCTGATGTTCACCGTGGTCGCCTCCTATCGACAGAACGTCCACGCCTACCCCAGCGGCGGCGGGGACTACGAGGTGGCGACCACCAATCTGGGACCCCGGGCGGGCCTCACGGTCGCCAGCGCGCTGCTCGTCGACTACGTCCTCACCGTCGCCGTCTCGATCGCCTCCGGCATCGAGAACCTCGGCTCCGCCATCCCCTTCGTCGTCGAGCACAAGGTGATCTGCGCGGTCGCCGTGATCGTGCTGCTGACGCTGATGAACCTGCGCGGCGTGAAGGAGTCGGGCAAGCTCTTCGCGATCCCGACCTACGTCTTCGTCGGCGGTGTCTTCATCATGATCGCCTGGGGCGCGTTCCGCGGACTCGTCCTCGACGACACCATGCGGGCGCCGACGGCGGCGTACGAGATCAAGGCCGAGCACCAGGGACTGGCGGGCTTCGCGCTCGTCTTCCTCATGCTGCGCGCGTTCTCCTCGGGCTGTGCCGCGCTCACCGGCGTCGAGGCGATCTCCAACGGCGTTCCGGCCTTTCGCAAGCCCAAGTCGAAGAACGCGGCGACCACGCTGGCCATGATGGGTCTGCTCGCGGTCACCATGTTCTGCGGCATCATCGCCCTGGCCATGACGACGAAGGTCCGCATGGCCGAGAACCCGGCCGCCGACCTGCTCCACAACGGCAACCCGCTCGGCTCCGGCTACGTCCAGAACCCGGTGATCTCCCAGGTCGCCGAGGCCGTGTTCGGCAAGGGCAGCTTCCTGTTCGTCGTGCTGGCCGCGGCGACCGCCCTGGTCCTGTTCCTGGCGGCGAACACCGCGTACAACGGCTTCCCGCTGCTCGGCTCGATCCTCGCCCAGGACCGCTACCTCCCGCGCCAGCTGCACACCCGCGGCGACCGCCTGGCCTTCTCCAACGGCATCGTGCTCCTGGCCGGCGCGGCCATGCTCCTGGTCGTCATCTACGGCGCCGACTCCACCCGACTGATCCAGCTCTACATCGTCGGCGTGTTCGTGTCCTTCACGCTCAGCCAGACCGGCATGGTCCGGCACTGGAACCGCCACCTGGCCACCGAGAAGGACCCCGTCAAGCGTCGCCACATGGTCCGCTCGCGCGCCATCAACACCTTCGGCGCCTTCTTCACCGGCCTGGTCCTGGTCGTCGTCCTCGTCACCAAGTTCACGCACGGCGCATGGGTCGCCCTGCTCGGCATGGTGATCTTCTACGCGACGATGACGGCGATCCGCCGTCACTACGACCGGGTGTCGGAGGAGATCGCGGCCCCGGAGGGCCCGAGCGACGACAGCGTACGGCCGTCCCGCGTGCACTCGGTCGTCCTGATCTCCAAGATCCACCGCCCCACGCTGCGCGCCCTGGCCTACGCCAAGTTGATGCGCTCGGACACCCTGGAGGCGCTCACCGTCAACGTCGACCCGGCGGAGACGAAGGTGCTGCGGGAGGAGTGGGAGCGGCGCGGCATCGACGTACCGCTGAAGGTGCTCGACTCGCCCTACCGCGAGATCACGCGGCCGATCATCGAGTACGTCAAGAGCCTGCGCAAGGAGTCGCCGCGCGACGCGGTCTCCGTGATCATTCCCGAGTACGTGGTCGGCCACTGGTACGAACACCTGCTGCACAACCAGAGCGCACTGAGGCTCAAGGGCCGCCTGCTGTTCACGCCGGGCGTCATGGTGACCTCGGTGCCGTACCAGCTGGAGTCCTCCGAGGCGGCGCGGAACCGGGCCCGCAAGCGGCAGGAGTGGAACGCTCCGGGCGCGGTGCGGCGCGGTCCGGCGGAGGAGCGGTCGAAGGAGTCGTCGACCGCGAAGAGCTGACCCCGCTCGGCTGACCCCGCTCGGCTCACTCCGCGCGGCGGCTCGTGGTGAACGGCCGGACGACACCCACGTAGACTGGTGGGCTGTTGTCCGGCCGTTCCTCTTTCGATGTTGTGGAGTCACCCCGCCATGCAGGCAGAACCGAAGAAGTCGCTGGTGGGGGAGGAGTACGAGGTCGAGATCGGCCCCGTCGCCCACGGCGGTCACTGCATCGCCCGTACGGACGCCGGCCAGGTGCTGTTCGTCCGGCACGCGCTGCCCGGCGAGCGGGTCGTGGCGCGGGTGACCGAGGGCGAGGAGGGGGCCCGCTTCCTGCGCGCGGACGCGGTGGAGGTGCTGGACGCCTCCAAGGACCGCGTCGAGGCACCCTGCCCCTACGCCGGTCCCGGCCGCTGCGGCGGCTGCGACTGGCAGCACGCCAAGCCGGGTGCCCAGCGGCGGCTCAAGGGCGAGGTGATCGCCGAGCAGCTCCAGCGGCTCGCGGGACTCACGCCCGAGGAGGCCGGCTGGGACGGCACGGTGATGCCGGCCGAGGGCGACAAGCTGCCCGCCGGCCAGGTACCGCAGTGGCGCACGCGCGTGCAGTACGCGGTCGACGCCGACGGCAACGCCGGCCTGCGCCGCCACCGCTCGCACGAGGTCGAGCCGATCGAGCACTGCATGATCGCGGCGCCGGGCGTCAGCGAGCTGGGCATCGAGAAGCGCGACTGGGCCGGCATGGCCTCCGTCGAGGCGATCGCCGCGACGGGCTCCCAGGACCGCATGGTGATCCTGGAACCCCGCCCCGGCGCCCGCCTGCCCCTCGTCGAGCTCGACAAGCCCGTCTCCGTCATGCGCGTCGAGGAGAAGGACGGCGGCATCCACCGTGTCCACGGCCGCGCGTTCGTACGCGAGCGCGCCGACGGCCGCACCTACCGCGTCGGCAGCGGCGGCTTCTGGCAGGTCCACCCGATGGCCGCCGACACCCTGGTCAAGGCCGTCATGCAGGGCCTCCTGCCGCGCAAGGGCGACACGGCCCTCGACCTGTACTGCGGCGTCGGCCTCTTCGCCGGCGCCCTCGCCGACCGGGTCGGCGAGCAGGGCGCGGTCCTCGGCATCGAGTCCGGCAAGCGCGCGGTGGAGGACGCCCGGCACAACCTCGCCGGCTTCGACCGGGTGCGTATCGAGCAGGGCAAGGTCGAGAGCGTCCTGCCGCGCACCGGGATCACCGAGGTCGACCTGATCGTCCTCGACCCGCCCCGCGCCGGCGCCGGCAGGAAGACGGTCGAACACCTGTCCTCGCTGGGTCCCCGCCGCATCGCGTACGTCGCCTGCGACCCGGCGGCACTCGCCCGCGACCTGGCGTACTTCCGTGACGGCGGCTACAAGGTGCGGACGCTGCGGGCGTTCGATCTGTTTCCTATGACGCATCACGTGGAGTGCGTGGCGGTGCTGGAGCCGGTGGCGAAGGGGTCCTGACCTGGGGTTTTGACGGCGCACATGATGTGCGGTGTGGGCGTTACGGGCGATGTCCTGACGCTGAAGTGACGCTCATTCTGACGGTCGTCATGTGCGCTGATGCGCTGGTCAGTCGACCAGGTCGCTCGGATCGGTGTTGGCGCCGCAAAGGACGACGGCGACCTTCTCGCCAGAGGCCGGGCGCTCTCGCGGTAACGCGCGCGCGGCCGTCGCCGGACAGCCCAGCCGTGCCCAGGGTCGGCGGCTTCCCGGCCTGGACCTGCCGTTCTTCGAGCTGCCGCGAGAACTCGCCGACTCGCACACCATCGGTGTCATCTACGACGAGGTCGACGGTCTCAACTTCTACGCGGACTACAGGATGCTGCGGGACCTCTTCGCGGACCCGGCCGTCGCGGGCCGCAGGCAGCATGTCTCCGTGATCGGCGACCGCCTCAGTGCGCTTGCCGTCGGCCGCTGCCCGAGGGCGCGCATATCGCAGTATGCTCGCGTCATGGCGGACACGACGCGCATTACGGTGACGCTGCCGACCGAGCAGGTCGCCGAACTGAGGAAGCTCACCGACAACGTCTCCGGTTATGTCGCCGAGGCGGTGGCCCGCCAGCTGCGGCACCAGCTGCTCGGCGCCGACCTGCAGCGTCACCAGGAGGAGCACGGAGCCTTCACCGAGGAGGAACTGGCGGAGGCCCGCTCCAGGATCTTCGGGACGACGGACGCCGGCGGGTCGGCGAGCGCGGCGTGAACGAGCACATCGAGACCGTCGTCCTGGACTCCCAGGGGGTCTCCGCCTGGATCGCGCAGGATCGCAAGATCCTGGCGATGTTCCAGGTGTTCCATGCCATGGGTGCCGATTTCGTCATCGGTGCCAACACCGTCGTGGAAGTCAGCCATGCGCGGATGAATATGCCCCGGCTGCGGTGGGTGCTGTCCCGCGTCAAGGTCGAGCCGGTGACCGAGAACGCGGCGAAGGCGTCCGCGGAACTGCTCAAGGCCGCAGGTCTGCACGGCCACAAGTACGCGATCGACGCGACAGTCGCCGAGGTGGCACTGCGCCAGCCGGGTCCGGTGGCCATGCTGACGTCGGACATCGATGACATGGCCCGGCTGTGCGGCGACCGCGTCCGGCTCATTGGCATCTGAGCAGGGAAACCCCCCTCCCCGCACCCCGGCTTGGAAGGGAATCCTCCCTGGTCAGGCCGCGATAGACGAAAAGGGCTTGACTGACTCGATCTGAGCGCGCAGTTCACCGATCTTCTCCCGCGCGGCAGCCTCTCGCTGCTCGAGTTCCGCCGGCCACGATCCCAACGCTGTCACCTCCGGAATCCGGCCACCGACACCATGACGATCGATCAGCCAACCGCCGGTGAGCAGTCACGCAGGTCAAAGCTCCCTGCAGGAGAGCCGCACCCAAAACGATTCCCGGCACGAGATCCCGCCCTGGCGGAGCGAGTCGACATGGCCTGGGCATCGCCCCGCAGCGGTGTCCGGCCGTACGCAAGAGAGCGCGGCCGTGAGCACGGGTGGCGGTGTGCTGGGGCAGCCGACGCGCTGCCGAAAGGTCATCTTCCGGTGCGACAGCCTCACAGGTACCATCCCTTGGCAGCCGCGCGCCAGGGCAGGTCACGGGAGTTGGAACGCGGTTTGACCACCACAGGGGGTCGTCATGGGGGGCACGATCAGCATCGGCGAGGTGATCGCGCGCCGCTACACGCTGCTCCGCATCCTCGGGACCGGGGGATTCGGCCAGGTGTGGCACGCCCACGACGAGGACTTGAACGTCGATGTCGCCCTCAAACAGGTGCGCCTGCCGGACCTGGTCGCGCCCGAGGAGCAGCGGCAACGCATCGCCCGCGCGGTGCGGGAGGCGCGGCATGCCGCCCGGCTGCGCGACCACACGAACATCGTCACCGTCCATGACGCCTTCGAGTACGACGACAGCCCGTGGATCGTGATGCAGTACGTCGACGGCCGCTCGCTCGCCGAGGAGCTGCGGCAGCACGGACGCCTGCCGATCGACCGGGTCGCCGGGATCGCCGAGGCGGTGCTGTCGGCCCTGGAAGCCGCGCACAAGGCGGACATCGTGCACCGCGATGTCAAGCCTGGGAACGTGCTTCTCGCCGCTAATGGGCAGGTACTGCTCACGGACTTCGGTATCGCCGTTGCCCCCACCGATGCCACGCTCACCGCCGCCAGCGTGGTCATCGGCTCGCCAGGCTATGTGGCGCCCGAGCGCTTGCAAGGCGCCGAACCGGGCTCGGCGGCCGACCTGTTCGCCCTCGGAGTGACCCTGTACGAGGCGGTCGAGGGCGAGCCGCCTTTCACACGGCAGAATCCGGTTGCGGCCCTGATCGAGGAGCCCCGGCCGCCCCTGCACGCGGGGCGACTCGCCTCGCTCCTGCTGCGCATGGTGGAGAAGGGGCCCACCCAGCGGCCCGATGCCGCCGCCGCCCGCGTCCTGCTCCGGGCAGATCTGGACACCCGCGTGCCTACCAAGCCCACCAAGGTCATCACCACGGAGCGGACCGCGGAGAAGGCGCCCGAGCGCCCGGTGTCCGTCGAACCCGCGACGATCACCAGCGATCGGATGGCGACAGTCAAGGCGCGCGGTACCAGGGCGGCCGACTTCTGGTGCCAACTCCTGGGATTGCTCGGCGTGATAATCGGGCTGGTGGCAGGGCTGACCGGCAACGAATTGATCAGCAACGCCGGGGTGGGCGGGAGCACCTTGCTCGGCTGCTTGGGTGGCTCGGTCGCCGGCTACTTCTGCGGCTGGGGGCTTGGCGCCTGGGATGGGATGTTTGGTGAGCTGGACAGCCTCACGGTCAGCTCTGCCGGGCTGACCGTGAGTGGCGAGGAACCAGCCGTGTACAAGTGGGGTGATCTGAAGGCCGTGACGCTCAAGCGGTCCGGCGCCACCGTGACGCTCGTCGCCACCGTCTGCTCGGAACGCGTGTCCGATACGCAATGGCGACGGAAACACCCGGTCAAGATCGGCAAAGAGGGCAAGTCCAAGATATTCGTCGGCCGCGGCATCCCCGCGAGCGACGTCGGCCGCATGATGACCGCGCTCTCCCACCACGCCGGGACCCTGTACAACGGCCCGTCCAGCCTGCCCTGAGTGAACAACTGGCGCTGATCCTGTGACCAGTAAAGAGGCTGATCGCAAAGCGAGTTGAGAACAGACTGTCGGAAAAGGATCATCGGGAACGGGCCTGGACGAGGCGGGGGTGGCTGTGGCGAGCGGTACGCAACCGGGTCAGGTGATCGGCGGACGCTACCGGCTGGTCGCCGACCTCGGCTCGGGAGGTTTCGGGCGGGTCTGGAAGGCCATGACGAGACCCTCCGCATCGATGTGGCCGTGAAGGAGCTCTGGCTGCCACCGGCACTCTCCGAGACCGAGCAGGCCGAGCGGCTGGCCCCCGCCGAACGCGAGGCGCGGCCACCCGCCGCCGCGGCGCTGTGGCCGGGATGTCAGCCGAGCGCCGCGATCTCCTCGGCCACCGCCCGCATCACCGGCACGGCCGCGTCGACCACGTCCTCTCGGGCGGTGATCAGGTTCACGCACAGGTGCAGCGCAGGATCGGCGGTGCGCAGCGGCACGGCGACGCCGTAGGCCCCGGGTTCGATCTGCCCGAACGTACGGGCGTACCCCCGGTCCCTGACCTCCGCCACGGCGGCCGGCTCCCCCGGGGAGGGCAGACGCAGCGCGGCGAGGGCGAGCCCAGCGGCGCCGACACCGATCGGGTGGCGGCTGCCCACGCGATAGGCGATGTGGTAGTCGACGGTCTGCGGCTCGACCACCGCGACGGCGACGGCCTCGTCGCCTTCTGCGGAGATCAGCGCGACAGTGGCGCCCAGCTCGTCGGCGGTGCGCCGCAGCACGGGCAGCGCCGCCTCCCGGATGCCCGCCGCGTACCCGCGCGCCAGGGTGACCGTGCCTGAGCCGGCGCGATAGCGGCCGTCGGAGCTGCGCACGACCAGCCGGAACTCAGCGAGCGTGACCAGGATGCGGTACGCGATGGTGCGATGGACGTCGAGCCGCTGCGCCACCTCGTTCACGGTCAG
Source organism: Streptomyces sp. NPDC002088 (assembly GCF_040296605.1). Taxonomy (NCBI): domain Bacteria; kingdom Bacillati; phylum Actinomycetota; class Actinomycetes; order Kitasatosporales; family Streptomycetaceae; genus Streptomyces; species Streptomyces sp. NPDC002088. The sequence continues at coordinate 53,414 of NZ_JBEOXO010000018.1, forward strand.
GCCCTGAGGCTGACCCGCGATCGCCTCCAGCGCCAGCAGGCCGCGGGCGAGTGTCTGGGAGCCTGCGGCCTTTCCCTGCGCGCCGCCGCCCTGCGCCGTCAAGCCCCGGGCGGTCTTGGCCCCCCGTGTGTTCGAGGCCACCTGATCGTCGCTCATTCCGGCAGTCTACGGCCGCGCGATGACAGCCTGTCACCGCCGCCCACGCCCTGCGGTGCGGGATCCGATCGCCGTAGAATCGGATCCCGCACCGCAGGCCATGACCTGCAGGGGACACGCGCGGAGGCGGGAAGCGGAGGCGGGCGTGGGCGAGGCCGCACCGAGCGGTGTGCTGAGCAAGGCACTCGCCGTGCTGCAGGCGTTCAGCGTCGAGGACACCACCCTCGGCTTCGCCGAGTTGCAGCGTCGCACCGGCCTGCCCAAGGGCACTTTGCACCGCACGCTCGGCGATCTGGTGGCCGCGCGCCTGCTCGACCGGGTACAGGGCCGCTACCGTCTGTCCAGCCTGGTCTTCGAACTGGGGATGCGCGCCTCGGTCGAGCGCGGCCTGCTGGAGGTGGCGACCCCGTTCCTGGAGGACCTGTACGTGCGCACGCACGAACTGGTCCACCTGGGCATCCGCGAGGGCACCGAGGTGGTCTATGTGGCGAAGATGGGCGGGCACCAGCAGGCCGACTCCCCCTCCCGGCTCGGCGGGCGCATGCCGCTGCACTCCACTGCCCTCGGCAAGGTTCTCCTCGCCCACGCGCCCGCCGACGTCCGTGAGTCGGTGCTGCGCGGACCGCTGGAACGCCGGGCCCCCCGGACCATCACCAACGTCGACGTCCTCACGCGCCAGCTGTCCGACATCGCCGCGAAGGGCGTCGCGTTCGAGTACGAGGAGTCGGCGGTCGGCATTGTCTGCGTCGCGTCCGGGATCTTCGGCCCGTCGGACGAGATCCTGGGCGCGGTCAGTGTGACAGGCCCCGTGCACCGCTTCCAGCCCGCCCGGCACGCCAACAGCATCCGGGCGGCGGCGGGCGGCATCACCGCCACCCTCGGCCGACGCGAGGAACTCCTGCGGCACTGACCCCCTCAGGGGCGCCCGGCGGACAGGCCCGAGTTCCGTCTCGCGGAACTTTTTTCTGGGCGCCGCGCGCCCCGAGTCTCCAAGCTGAGGGTATGAACGAAACCCTCCGTGGCAGCGACGCCGTAGCAAAGGCAGCTCAGCGCCTGTTGGCAGCCGCCGCCGACCGCGTGCCCTGCTCCCCGGTCCGCGACCTGATCGGCAGCGACGACGTGAAGGCGGCGTACGCCGTCCAGGAGCTGCTCACCGCACGCCATGTGGAGACCGGCGCGCGCGTCACGGGACGCAAGATCGGCCTCACCTCGCCCGCCGTCCAGGCCCAACTCGGCGTGGACCAGCCTGACTTCGGTGTCCTCTTCGACGACATGCAGGTCGCCGAAGGCGCCCTGGTGCCGGCCGAGCGGCTGCTCCAGCCGAAGGTCGAGGCCGAGATCGCGTTCGTACTCGGCGCGGACCTCGCCGAGGGCCCCCTGGACGCGGAGCAGATCCGGGACGCCGTGGCGTACGCCGTCCCGGCCCTGGAGATCGTCGACAGCCGAATCGCCGGCTGGGACATCACCTTCGGCGACACCGTCGCCGACAACGGCTCCAGCGCCCTGTACGTGCTCGGGTCGGCGACGAAGACCATGGCCGAGTTCGAGCCGGTGACCGCCACCATGACGCTCGCCCGGGGCTGCGAGACCGTCTCCAGCGGTGACGGCGCGGCCTGCCTCGGCGACCCGCTGACCGCGCTCGCCTGGCTGGCGCGGACCGCACGCGAGGTCGGCGACCCGCTGCGCGCGGGCCAGGTCGTGCTCTCCGGCGCCCTCGGCCCGATGGTCGTCGCCGAGCCCGGTGACACGTTCACCGCCGAGATCAGCGGCCTCGGGTCCGTCTCCGTCCGCTTCCCCGCGTCCCCCGAGGGCGACGCGCTCTCCGACTCCGACGAAGGAACCTCCGCATGAAGACCAAGGTGGCCATCATCGGCTCGGGCAACATCGGCACCGACCTGATGATCAAGGTGCTGCGCCTGTCCGACACCCTGGAGATGGGCGCGATGGTCGGCATCGACCCCGCCTCCGACGGGCTCGCCCGCGCCCAGCGGCTCGGCGTCCCGGTCACGGCCGAGGGCGTCGAGGGCCTGGTCCGCATGGACGGCTTCGAGGACATCAAGATCGTCTTCGATGCCACGTCCGCCAAGGCCCATGTGGCCAACGCCGCCGTCCTCGCCCCGCACGGCAAGCAGCTCATCGACCTCACACCGGCCGCGATCGGCCCGATGGTGATTCCCGCGGTCAACCTCCCCGAGCACGTCGCCGCAGACAACGTCAACATGGTCACCTGCGGCGGTCAGGCCACGATCCCGGTCGTCGCCGCGATCTCCCGGGTGGCTCCGGTGCCGTACGCGGAGATCGTCGCGTCCATCGCGTCGAAGAGCGCGGGCCCCGGTACCCGCGCCAACATCGACGAATTCACCGAGACCACGAGCCACGCCATCGAGAGCGTCGGCGGCGCGGGGCGCGGCAAGGCCGTCATCATCCTCAACCCGGCCGAGCCCCCGCTGATCATGCGGGACACCGTGCTCGCCCTGGTGAACGCACCGGAAACGGACACACACGAGGCGATCCGCGCCGCCATCGCCGCGATGGTCGAGCAGGTGTCGGCGTACGTGCCCGGCTACCGGCTCAAGCGACAGGTGCAGATCACCCCGGTCCCCGCCGACCAGCCGGTGCACACCCTCACCTCGGACCCGGTCACCCACCAGGTGTCGGTCTTTCTCGAGGTCGAGGGCGCCGCCCACTACCTGCCGGCCTACGCCGGCAACCTCGACATCATGACCAGCGCGGCCGTCCGCATGGCCGAGGCCATGGCCGCCCACAGCAACGAACTTCAGGGAGCGGGCGCATGACCGTCGACAGGCTCTTCATCCAGGACGTCACCCTGCGGGACGGCATGCACGCCATCCGCCACCGCATCGAGCCGGAGCAGCTCGGCCGGATCGTGGCCGCGCTCGACGCCGCAGGCGTCGACGGCATCGAGGTCTCCCACGGCGACGGCCTCGCCGGCGGCTCCCTCAACTACGGTCCAGGCAGCCACACCGACTGGGAGTGGATCGAGACCGCCGCCGCCCACATCAAGAACGCCCGCCTCACCACGCTGCTGCTGCCCGGCATCGGCACCATCGAGGAGCTCAAGCAGGCGTACGCGCTCGGCGTCCGCTCGGTGCGCGTGGCCACCCACTGCACCGAGGCCGACGTCTCCGCGCAGCACATCGCCACCGCCCGCGAGCTGGGCATGGACGTGTCCGGCTTCCTGATGATGAGCCACATGGCCGACGCCAAGACGCTCGCCGGGCAAGCCAAGCTCATGGAGTCGTACGGCGCGCACTGCGTGTACGTCACCGACTCCGGCGGCCGTCTGATGATGGACGGCATCCGCGACCGCATCCGCGCCTACCGGGACGTCCTCGACCCGGCCACCGAGATCGGCGTCCACGCCCACGAGAACCTCTCCCTCTCGGTCGCCAACTCGATGATCGCGGTGGAGGAGGGCGTCACCCGGGTCGACGCCTCGCTGGCGGGCCAGGGCGCGGGCGCGGGCAACACCCCGCTGGAGGCGTTCATCGCCGTGGCCGACCTCAACGGCTGGGCCCACGGCTGCGACCTGTTCGGGCTCCAGGACGCCGCCGACGACCTGGTGCGTCCGCTGCAGGACCGCCCGGTGCGCGTCGACCGCGAGAGCCTCACCCTCGGCTACGCCGGCGTCTACGGCTCCTTCCTGCGGCACGCCGAGACCGCGGCCGAGCGCTACGGCGTCGACGTGCGCACCATCCTCGTGGAGGTCGGTAAGCGCGGCCTCGTCGGCGGCCAGGAAGACATGATCGTCGACGTGGCGCTGGGGCTGGCCGAGTCCCACTGACCCACGGGGGACGGCACGGCAATTCCCGGACAGCGGCCGGGCCGTCGCCCGTGTCCGCAGACCCGACCCGCTTGCGCGTGCCGGTGGACGACGCTCGTCGGCGCCATGTCCGGAACGTCGCGGGCTGAGCCGCCTGGGTGACTTCCTCCGGAGAGGCGCGGGCAGTTCGGTCCTGGCGCTGCGGCTGGGCCGCCCCACCAGGGCGGCCCAGCCGCAGCAGGACCCCGAACGCCAACGGCACATCACGTTGTCCGGCACGGACGCCCCGGCCGACGACCTGTAGGACTTCGAAGGCACCGACGTCTACGGCGGCAACGCCGTCCCGCCCACCCTGACGGGCCATGGCGTGGTCAAAGACTCCATCGGGGACAGCAACGTGACGGTGAGCGGAGGCGTGCTCTCCACGCTGACCGGTTCGACGAGGGCGGCCACGTCGGAAGCACCACCCTGTCAAGGTCGACAACGACGAACAGATCGCCCCAGCGGCGGAGGCGGCTCCGACAGCTCGGACTACTACTAAGCAGCCTTGTCGAAGTCCGGTGCGGTACGGCGCCCCGTAAGGGGCGCGGGGCTGTGTATCTGCGGCTCCGCCGCGTGGGCGCGACCAGCCCCCACCGGCCCGCGGGTTCGTCACCGCGCTTCCAGCGGAGCGCTTAGGCGCGCGCCCGGTCGGCCCGGGCGAGTGTGGCCTGGCGGCACGGCGCCCGCAAGCTCTCGCCGCTTTGGGCGGTGTGCAGGTGCCAGGACCCGATGCCGAGGCCACGGCCCGTGGACAGCTCGCCCTCGTGCTGCTGCCGCCGAAGGTCAGGCTCGCTCCGCGGCGACCGGTGCGGATGTGACACACCGGCAGCCGCACTGACCGGTCACGGTGCGGTGTGCGCCGTCATCACGCCGAAGCCTGCGATGTACTCGCGGATCGGCCGGTAGAACGAGTACGCCACGTCGTACGGGCCCGCCGCGCCGAGGGCCGCGAAGGCGGCGACCCAGGTGCGGACCTCGTGGGCGGAGTTTCCGGCGTCCTTCGCCATCTGCTCGGGTGTCATCGCGTCGACCGGGGAGAGATCGCCAGAGGCGAGGGTCGCCATCAGGGCCTGGTCCCACTCGGGGTTGAGGTCCTGGATGGTGGCCGTGCCCGCCGTGAAGGCCTTCGCCGTGTCGATGACCCGTTGCTGCCGGGCGTCACGGGCCGCGGCCGTGGGGTGCCTGCCGTTGAGCAGCATGGCGCGGGCGGTGTCGTCGGCGGTGGCCCACTGCGGTACCGGCGGGTCGTGGGAGAGGCCGCCGGAGCCGATGACGAGAACGCGCTCGTCCTTGAGTGTCGAGAGGAAGCCGCCGATCGCCTCGCCGAGCCTGCGGACCCGGCGCATGGTGACGAACGGCTTGGCGACACCGTTGACGAAGACGGGGATGGTCGGCACGGTGTCGATGCCGCCGAAGAGGAGCTCCAGCGGCTGGATGGCGCCGTGGTCGACCTCCATCCGACGGGAGATGGCCACGTCGATGTCGCGTTCGGCCACCCACTGGGCCAGTTCCTCGGCGCGCTCGGTCGGCACGCTCAGCGGGCCTTCGGTGGTGCCGTAGTCACCGACGCCCAACGCCTCGTAGCCGATGCAGAACGGCGGCATCAGGTCGTAGAAGAAGCCGTTGTAGTGATCGGGCGCGAAGGAGACGACCAGCGTGGGGTCGTACTCCTTGACGAAGGCCCGCGCGGTGGCGAAGGCGCTGTGGACGGCGTCGACCACCTCGGCGGGCGGGTCGGCGTACTCGAGGAGCGGGCTGTGCGACATCGTGACGAGGGCGAGGCTCATGCCTGCACTCCTTCCGTGGTACGTGCCGTGGTCTGCGCAGGGGTGTCCGCAGCGGTTCCCGCTGTGAAGAGCGAACCGGCCTTCTTGACGGAGGCGAGGGCCTGCGTCGCCTGCCGGGTCAGGGAGGCCGCGGCGACGAAGCGGTCGGGGCGCAGTACGACCAGGCCGCAGGAGCGGACGTCGAACCAGTCCTTGAGGGCCCCGGTGGTGTCACCGACCACGGTGACCGGCGCCGGGGAGCCCGCGTACTGCTTCTCGGCCCAGGTGCGCTGGGTCTCCGGCATGAAGGAGACCAGTTTGATCCGGTGGCGGCGGACGAACTCGAGGTCGGTGGGAGAGAGGAACGCCGTCGGGTCGGTGCCCCAGGTGGCCAGCGTCCACCAGTCGCCGGTGACGTCGTCGAGCAGGACGTTCGTGGCGTCCGCGGTGTTCACCCGGGGCTGGATGAACTGCAGACCGACCGGCGAGAGCTCACCCGCCGAGTCGATGAACGGTGCCAGCTTGCCGTGCTTGAAGCCGGCCTGCGCCCGGCCCGGGGTGAGCGTGGCCTGGTCGACGACGACACCGGCGGCGTAGCGGGGCATCGGCTTGAACCGCAGCTCGGTGAAGTACGACTTCCACTTCGGCACGAGGTTGAGCGCGGAGGCGGACAGGTCGCGCACCTTGCCGCCGAAGCGGCCCATCTTCATGACCGTACCGGCCGCCATGTTCACGTCGATCATGTCGGCGGCGTGCTTGCGGCGCTCCTCGGTGTAGGTGTCGAGGAGGGCGTCGTCGGCGTCGCCGGACAGGACGGCGGTGAACTTCCACGCCAGGTTGGTCGCGTCACGTATCCCGGAGTTCCAGCCCTGGCCGAGCCAGACCGGCATCAGATGCGCGGCGTCACCGGCGATGAAGACCCGGCCCTTGCGGAAGTCCGAGGCGACCCGGCCGTGGTGGGTGAAGGTGCGCTGGTTGATGACCTTCAGCGTCGACGGGTCGGGGACGTGGCGGCGGAGCAGGGAGTGCATGAACGTGGGGTCGTCGCACAGCTCGCTGGGCTCGTCCTCGTGGAGCATGAACTCCCAGCGGCGGATGCCCTGGGGAAGACCGATGGACACGTACGGTCGGCGCGGGTCGGCGCCGAGGTACACCGACGGGGTGCCGATCGGGTCGTTCTCGACGTCGACGACCACCCATCGGGTCGACGGCGACTTGCCTTCGAACTGGACGCCCATCCACTTGCGGGTGAAGGAGCTGCCGCCCTCGCAGCCGACGGCGTACCGAGCGGTGAGAGTGACCGTCCCGGTGGCGTTGTCGTCGGCGTCGAGCCGCTCGGCGGTGACCGCGACGTGGTCCCCGCGGTCCTCGATCCCTACGACACGGTGACTGAAGCGCAGCTCGGTGCCCTCGAAGCGGTCGAGCCCGGCGGCCAGCTCCTTGTCGACCAGCGGCTGGATGAAGCCGTGCTTGCGCGGGTAGCCGAACTCCTGCGTCTTGGGAGCGTTGGTGGCGAGCACCTGGCCCGTGCCGTTGACCAGCCGGACCACGTGGTGCGGGACCGTGTAGGGCTGGATCTGCTGCCACAGGCCCGCCGTGTGCAGGGTGCGGATCGACTCGTCGTCGAGGCCGACACCGCGGGGGTAGTCGATCAGCTCGTGGCGGGCTTCGAGCACGGTGGCCCGGTGGCCGCGTACACCGATCAGGTTGGCGAGGGTGAGGCCCACCGGCCCGGCTCCGATGACAACGACGTCAGTGTCGAAGGTGGTCATGGGGTGTGTCCGATCGGGTCAGCTGTCAGTTGTGGGAGAGGAAGTCGATGACGAGGCGGTTGAACTCTGCGGCGTGCTCGATCATCGCCCAGTGGCCGCAGCGGTTGAGCAGTACGAGCCGCGAGTTGGGGATGTTGGCCAGGAGCCACAGGCTGGTCTCGTAGTGCAGGACCCGATCGTCCTTGCCGTGGATCAGCAGGGTCGGCGTCTGGATGCCGGGGATCTTGTCGCGGTCCACCTTGATCGGGATCGGGGCGCCGTGCGCGAGGCCCTCGACATAGTTCTTGAGGTGGTCGGGACGGGCGAGCGCCGCTTCCGAGCGGGCCCGGGTCAGCTCCGGGGTCGCGAAGCGCGCCTTGTCGTAGGTCATGATCTCGACGAGCGCCTTCATGTTCTCCGGGCTCGCGTCCTTGTATGCCTTGACCAGGACCTTCAGGCCCTCGCTCGGGCCGTCACCAGCGCCGAAGAGGGAGGCCGGGCCGCGGCCGAGTGAGGCCCCCATGGTCACCAGGTGGGTGATGCGCTCGGGGTGCAGCGTGGCGAAGCGGACCGCGGTGTGGGCGCCCATCGAGTTGCCGACCAGGGCCGCCTTGGGCAGGCCGAGCGCGTCCAGGAACTCCACGAGTGTCTTGTCGTGGTCCATGTCCGTGGTCGCCTGCGCGTCGGAATCGCCCCAGCCCGGCATGTCAGGGGCGATGACATGGAAGCCGGCGTCGGCGATGGCGCTGATGTTGCCGGAGAAGTTCGACCAGCCGGTCGCGCCGGGGCCGGAGCCGTGCAGCAGGACGACGGGCCTGGCACCGGCCTCGCCGGCCTCGTAGTACCGCATGTGCAGCCCCGACGGAAGGGCGATGTCGCGCGATGCGGTCTCTTTTGTGACGGCCATGATCCGGGTCCCTCGTACGGCGCTCGTGCGTTATTTGAACGGCAACGAACGATAGTTGCACTGTTACGTGTATGTAACGCTCGCGATCGAGGAATGTCAAGGGATGGTTGTGCCGGAATGAGGCGCAGCCGATCGGCCGCCACGAGCACCGACGACGGCATGATCGGCGATCTCGGCGAGGCATGGCGTGAAGCTGGACAGTGCGCCGCATGGCGGGCCCCTCTCGGGGGCCCCGCCGGCCTCCGTGCGGCGATCCATCCCACCGGGGGCCAAAAGTATTCAGAAGTCACCTGGTGATCGAGTCGCCCGAGGCGTCGTGCGTGCTCGGATTCACGGCGCACGCGCCGATGACCACCGCCTTCACCCGCGTCCAGTCCTCCACATGGGCGGGCCCGCAGCCGGTTCAGCCCTGACGCACCGGAAGCCGCATCAGATCCGCTCCCAACACCATGCGCCCCCCGTAGTCCGCCTGCCGGGCACTGTCGCGCAGCAGGCGGCGCCAGGTCGCGTCGGTGACGGCGGTCGGCTGTCCCGGGCTGAGGTGGGTGGCGACCAAAGTGCCCACCTCGGCCTCGGCGGCGATCGAGCCGAGTTCGGCCACGTCGGTGTGGGAGGACTTGATGTGGTCGATCAGGGACTGGGAGAGCCCGAGGCTCGCCAGCCCATCGGGGTAGAGGGCCTCGTGCACGAGCACGTCCGCGCCCCGGGCGAGCGTGATGACGTTCGTGGTCGGGGCGGTGTCGCCGGAGAAGACGACGCTGCCGTGGTCGGTGTCGAAGCGGTAGGCGTACGCGGGGAACACCGCGCCGTGCGGGACCAGGACGGCGCTGACCCTCACGTCGTCGTTCTCCATGACCGTGAAGGGCGTCATCGCCGGCGCGGTGTGCGTCGCGGAGGCGCCGACGGCGGACGGCGGCAGCACGTCGTGGACGTTCAGCAGGGTGGCCGGGTCGATGCCGGCGTGCTCCGTCATGAAGAAGGTGGGGGAGGCGGCGTACGCCTGTCCGGCCAGCCGGGTCATCTCCACGGTGCCGGGTACGGGCCCGGGGGCACCGGCGGTGGTGGAGGCGATTCCGGCGGGGCCGGGGCCGTACACCTCGACCGTGCCGCGGAATCCCTGGGCGCCGGAGGCGCCGGCCGCGAGCAGGGGGAACGCGTAGTAGTCGACCACGTGGTCGGCGTGCAGATGGGTCAGGAAGATCCCCGCCAGCGACGGCATCGACAGCCCGGCGCGCAGGTACTGGGTCACCGCGCCCCGGCCGCAGTCGACGACGTACGTCCGGCCGTTGACCACCAGCGCCGACGAGATGCCGTACCGGTCGGCCAGCGGCGGCGGCCCGCCATTCGTCCCCAGCAGGACGACGGAGAGTGGCGTGTCGGCGGAGCCGTCCGGAGTCGCCGCCTCGGCCGGCGAAGTGCCCAGCAACACCGGGGCGCCCACGGCGGAGGCCGCCATGGCGCCCAGCAACGATCTGCGGGACGTCGTCTGCGGGGCGCGTCCACGTCGCGCCCCCGCGGTCGGGTCTCCGGTCGACATCACATCGCCTGCGGCTTCGGCTTCGCACATGGCGGGGCAGCTCCTCTGCGGTTCACAAGGGGTGCTGCGGAATGCTGCCTGCCGCCGCACACGGACCGGGAGCGCGCGGAGCGCAACCTAAGATCGCGCGACCACGCCCTCGCTGCCGCGCGACCACGCCCTTGCTACCAGTCGCGGGCCGCCGCTCGGAGGCGCTCGCGTACGCGGATGACGTCCGGGTTGGCGTCGGAGCCGGGCCGTTGGACCAGGAAGAGGGTGTTGAGCGGTGGTTCCTCCGGCTCGTGGAGGAGTGCGAGGCGGCCGGAGTCCAGGTACTCCTGGCACAGCGAGCGGGGGAGCACGCTGTAGCCGGCGCCCGCGTTGACGGCGGACAGGACGGCGTGCAGGTTCGGCACGGTGACCGCGGCCCGCTCGGTGAGCTGTTTGCCGAACACGGTGCGCCAGTAGCGGCGGGCGATCGGCAGGTCTTCGGCGTAGGTGACCAGGGGGACGGCCCGGAGGGTGGCGCAGAGGTCGTCGGCCTCGGGGTGCTCGGCGATGCGCTCGCCCCAGGCGGGGGCCGCGACCAGCACGTATTCCTCGTCGGCCAGCGGCGTCGAGGGCAGCGCGCGGCCACGGGGCCGTCGGGTGGCGAGGACCAGGTCGTGCTGTCCGGCCCGCATCTCCTCCAGGAGCGGCTCGGTCACCCCCTGCGTGACGCGCAGCTGCACGCCGTCGGCGACGAGGGGTGCCAGCGCGGGCAGTACCCGTACGCAGAGCAGCTCGGACGGGCCGGCGAGGTGGACCGGGGAGGCGTGTCCCGCGAGCGTGCCCTTGCCGCCTTCGAGTGCGGTGAGCGCGTCCAGGGGGCCCGCGATCTGGCCGGCGAGTTCATGGGCGGGCTGGGTGGGTTCCACGCCTCGCGGGAGCCGGGTGAACAGCTCGCGGCCGGTCTGCTGTTCCAGGGTGCGGATCTGGGCGGTGACCGTCGGCTGCGACAGCCCGAGCAGCGGGGCGGCGGCGGTGAACGAGCCGGAGCGGTAGACGGCCAGGAAGGTGCGCAGCAGGTTCAGGTCGGCGTGCGACGGAAGCCGCCGGCCGTCGGTCTCGGTCCCGTCGGCAGGGAGCGTCCGGTTCTTCATACCGGCCAGAGTAGCGCCGTACGGCATCGGAGTTCCGATATCAGAGATCGGGGCATCTATTGGTACTCCGATGGCATGCGGGCCTACCGTCGAGGGCGTCGCCAAGTGGCGGCAGCCGCCGTGAGCGGCAAGCATGCAGCCAAGGGCACCGAGGGAGTCCATGGCGAAGATCCTGTTCCTGATGACCGGCGTGGTCCCGCCCGTCGACCCCGCCCGCCTCGCCGCGCAGGCCGACGGCGGCCCGGAGGGCGCCGGCCCGAACCCCGCCTCCTCCGGCCCCGCTCGCCGCCGAGCCGCTGCAAGGAGCTCGGCTGACTCCCCGGTGTCCCTGAAAGGACTACGAACATGACCGTGCAGAACGCGATCAACTGGCCCGAGCGCTACCTCCCGGGCACCGGCGACAACTTCGTGTCCAACGAGGTGATCGTCAAGGGCCTGACCGCCGCGCAGGTATGGCACTACCTCGTCGACACCTCCACCTGGGAGTCGTACTACGACAACGTCGCCGACATCTCCTTCCCGCAGGGCGATGGCCCCGAGCTGAAGGACGGCGTCGGCTTCAGCTTCGGCACCTTCGGCTTCCCGCCCCTGGCCGCGCGGGTCGTGGAGCTGCAGGAGCCCGCCGAGGATGTCCCGGGGCGCCTGTCGTGGACGGCGAAGCAGGACGGCCCGCCGCAGGAGCAGCTGGACGTGCTGCACGCCTGGCTGGTGGAGGACCTGCCGGGCGGCCGGGTCCGCATCCTGACCCAGGAGACGCAGATCGGGCAGCCCGCCGCCGAGTTGGCGCAGCAGACGCCGAACCCCATGCTCAACGGCCACCAGGCGTGGCTGGACGGACTGGTCCGCGCCGCCTCCGGGCACTCGGGCTGAACACCGCACCACCCCCAGAGCACAACGAACAGGAAGCCGACGAAGATGACCGACAAGCGCACCGTGAGCGTCCTGGGCACCGGCATCATGGGTGCCGCGATGGCCCGCAACCTCGCCCGTGCCGGACACACCGTCCGGGCCTGGAACCGCAGCCGGGACAAGGCCGAACCGCTGGCCGCCGACGGTGCGCACATCGCCGACACGCCCGCCGAGGCGGTCCAGGGCGCCGACGTCGTCCTGACCATGCTGTACGACGGCCCCACCACCCTGGACGTGATGCGCCAGGCGGCGCCCGCGCTGCGTCCCGGCGTGGCCTGGGCACAGTCGACCACCGCGGGCGTCGAGGCGATCGGTGAGCTGGCCGCCTTCGCCCACGAGCACGGCCTGCGCTTCTACGACGCCCCCGTGCTGGGCACCCGCCAGCCCGCGGAAGCCGGTCAACTGACCGTGCTGGCCGCCGGCCCGGCCGAGGCGCGGGACGTGGTGACGCCGGTCTTCGACGCCGTGGGTGCCCGCACGGTGTGGACCGGTGAGGACGGTGCGGCCGGCAGCGCCACCCGGCTGAAGCTGGTGGCCAACAGCTGGGTCATCGCGGCCACCGCCGCGGCCGGTGAGGTGCTGTCCCTGTCGAAGGCGCTGGGGGTGGCTCCGCAGAGCTTCTTCGACCTGATCGCGGGGGGCCCGCTGGACATGGGCTACCTGCGGGCCAAGGTCGCACTCGTGCTGGACGACCGGCTGTCCCCGGCCCAGTTCGCGGTGACGACCGCCGCGAAGGACGCCCGGCTGATCGTCGAGGCCGGCGCGCGCGCCGGCGTCCGGCTCGACGTGGCCGCCGCGAGCGCCGAACGCCTGGAGCGCGCCGCCGCGCAGGGACATGCCGACGAGGACATGGCCGCCGCGTACTTCGCCAGTTTCGACGACACGCCCACCGCCTGACAGACCTGTCCCTGACAGGCCAACGCCTGACAGATCAAGGAGTCCTGATGTCCAAGCCGCCGCTCCCCTCGGAGGCCGTCGCCCTGCTGCAGCGCCCCAACCCCTGCGTCATGGCCACCCTGCGCGCCGACGGCACCCCCGTCTCCACCCCGACCTGGTACCTGTGGGAGGACGGTCGGGCGCTGATCAGCCTGGACGAGGGCCGGATACGCCTGAAGCACCTGCGCCGCGACCCGCGCGTGACCCTCACCGTCCTGGCCGAGGACGACTGGTACACGCACGTCACGATCATCGGCCGCGCCGTCGAGATGTACGACGACGAGGGCCTGGCCGACATCGACCGCCTCTCGGGGCAGTACACCGGCAAGCCCTACCCGGACCGGGTACGCGCCCGCGTCAGCGCCTGGATCGAGGTCGAGCGCTGGCACGGCTGGGGCGCGATGAAGGACAGCGACCAGGCGTCCACATAAGCCATGTGAGCCGAACGACGAGCGGACGAGGGGACGAGCGGCACCGGCGGACTCCGGACCGGTGCGCAACCTCCAGGTGCACTCGATGGTCACATCTGAGTGACCTCGACTCAGATACTGCGCGGCCGCGACGTCTCCGCCGCCCTGGACGCCGACGGCGTCCACCTCACCCGTTCCGGAGAGCGCGTCGACATCCCGCTGGCGGCGGTCCGGGAGGTCCGTGCCGCCGGTGACAGGGTCGTCGAGATCGTGCTCACGGACGGTGTCGCGCACCGCGTGGAGGGCGGCAACCCGACCGCCAACGCCGCCTTCGCCGCCGCCCTGACCACCGCGCTGCCCGAGCGGCGCGACCCGGCCGGGAGTGCCCTGGTCACCGTCGTCGCCGAGCCGCGCGGAGGCATCAACTACGGCTGGCTGGCGCTCTACGCCTCCGGTCCCCTCGCGTTCGTCGCCTACGCCGTGTGGGTCGGCGTCACCCACGGCGCGCGCGTCGTGGGGGTGGTCGTCGGCGTCGTACCGCTCGTGCTGGGCATCGCCTTCATCGGCACCGCCGTGCACGACGTGTTCCGCCGTACGATCCTGCGCCGGCGGGGCATCACCGTCCTGGCCGAGGCGGTCGGCAGGTCCGGCAAGAAGCACACCGTGTACGAGTACACCGACACCGACGGCGCCGTGCACCAGTACCGGTGCAAGCGCAGCAACCCGCGGTTCCAGATCGCTTACGACCCGCGCAAGCCCGAGCGGGCCGCGCATGCCATGTGGCTGCCCGAACTCCTGGTCAGGCTCGTGGTGCTCTTCGGCGGCTCGGTCTTCTGGCTGTTCGTCGGGGTGACGATGATGTTCAGTGTGCTCTGGGACTGACCGGACCCGCGTTCTGGCGGTGAAAATCCGTACTCACGTCTGACGACCGGAGCACGGATGCAAGGATGGGGCGCCATGACGGCTGGGTGGTGTTCCCGCACGGTACGGGCCGCGGTGTTCGCGGCCGTCTGTGTGCTGCTCGCCGCCCTGGGGCACGTCATGATGTCGGGTTCGTATGTGCCCGGTCGGGTGCTGGCCGCGGGGCTGGCCATGACCGGTGCCGCCGGCTGGTGTCTGGCGGGCCGTGAACGCGGGCTGCCGCTGGTCGTGACCGTCGTCGTCGCCACTCAGACGGTGCTGCACTCGGCGTTCTCACTCGCCCGGTCGGCGTCCGGGGGCATGGCCTCCATGGACATGGGCCACATGGACATGAGCGGCATGGCTCACATGGATCACATGGACATGCGTCACATGGATTACATGGATCATGTGGATTACATGGGGCAGTCCATGAGCGGCTCGTCCATGCGCGGCGGCACGTCATCCTTCGGCATGCTTGCCGCCCACCTCCTCGCCGCGCTCCTGTGCGGGCTCTGGCTGGCGTACGGCGAGAAGGCCGCCTTCCGCATCCTGCGGGCCGTGGCCGGCCGGCTTGCGGCCCCGCTGCGGCTGCTGCTCGCCCTGCCCGCCACCCCGGACCGCCCGCGCATCGGCGCCCGCCGCCCCCGCTCGGACCGGGCGCCGCGCCTGCTCCTTCTCGTCCACGCGATCACCTCTCGGGGGCCGCCTGTGGGGACCGCTGTCGGCTGACGACAGCTGGTATCCCGAGGCCGCCCGTATGCGCCTCGGGTCACGGCCGTACGCCCGCGCAGGCGCCGTAGGGCCGTCTCTCCGCTCACCGGACGGCTCGCGCCCTCGTATGCGCCGAGGTCCGGATCCGGGGCGACCCGGACGACCCGAGAAGGACATCAGGTGATCCACTCCACCCTGCCCGTCGCGCACACCAAAAGCGACAAAGCGACATTGGCCGACGAGTCGACAACAGCCTGGGCGCTCGCTGCCCGTGGCGGTGACGCGCGGGCGGTCGAGCAGTTGGTGCGCGCGCTGCAGCGCGACGTCCTGCGGTACGTCGCCCATCTGTGCGCCGATCCGCAGGCGGTCGACGATCTGGCACAGGACACGTTCCTGCGGGCGCTGGGCAGTCTGCACCGTTTCGAGGGGCGCTCCTCGGCCCGGTCCTGGCTGCTGTCCATCGCCCGCCGGGCGGTGATCGACAGCTATCGGTACGTGGCCGCCCGGCCCCGGCTGTGCGACGTGGCGGACTGGCAGCTGGCGGTCGAACGCGCCCAGCCGCGCGATCTGCCCGGCTTCGACGACGGTGTCGCTCTGCTGGACCTGCTGGCCCTGCTGCCGGCCGAGCGGCGGGAGGCGTTCGTCCTCACCCAGCTGCTCGGCCTGCCCTACGCGGACGCGGCCGCGCTGAGCGACTGCCCGGTCGGCACGGTCCGCTCCCGCGTCGCGCGGGCCCGGGCCACCCTGCTGGACCTGCTGACCGAGGCGGCCTGAGCCCGGCGGAAGGGAGGGCGCCGCTTACTCCGCGGCGGCGCCCTGCTCACTCGGTGGCGGCGTCCCGCTCATTCCGCGGCGGCGCCCTGCTTACTCCGCGGCAGCATCCTGCTCGCTCCCGGCGAGGTCGGGCAGCAGTCCGCACACCGCCTCGCGCTGGTCCGGTCCCATGATGCCGGCGAGGGCCTGGGTCACCGTTTCGGCGAGGGGGCCCGAGGCCTCCCGCAGCAGACGGCGGGCCTTGTCGGTGAGGGCGACCTCCACGCCGCGCTTGTCGCCGCACACGGACTTGCGGGTGACGAGCCCGGCGTGCTGGAGGCAGGCGATCTGGTAGGTGAGCCGGGTCTTGGGGCGGCCCAGGAGCTCCGCGATCCGGGTCATTCGCACGCCCTCCCGGGGCTGCTCCGCGAGCAGGCACAGGACCAGGAACTCGTCGTGCGAGACGTCCAGCCGTTCCTTGACCACGGAGCGCAGCCGCTGCTCCACCGCCCCCGTCGCGGCGAGCAGAAGCATCCAGGCACGCAGCTCGGCAGGGAGCAGCCCGGTGCCCTGCGCGGACGGACATTCGGGCAGGTCGGCGGGGTGCTCAGCGGGGTCTGCCATGGTCCCGAGTCTACCTGTTGTCCAAATTTGCACGAACAGGTTGTTCAATTTTGGATATCCGGTTACTGTGGCGCACCTCGGACATCCAAATTTGGACCACTTGGGAGAAGGATCATGACCGTCGCCGTGGAAACCGGACTCTGGCAGCTCGACCCGAGCGCCTCCACCGTCGCCCTCCGGCACCGGACGATGTGGGGCCTGGTCACCGTCAAGGGCACCTTCTCCGGCGTGGCCGGCCAGGGCGAGGTCGCCGCCGACGGCGCCGCCACCGGCACCCTCACCCTGGACGTCGCCTCCCTCGACACCAAGAACGCCAAGCGCGACACCCACCTGCGGTCCGCCGACCTCTTCGACGCCGACAGTCACCCCGAGATCACCTTCGTGGCGCGCCGCGCCGAACCGGGCGACGGCGACACGGTGCAGGTCTCCGGTCAGCTGACCGTGCGCGGCATCAGCCGGCCGCTGTCCTTCCCCGCGCGGCTGACCGGGGCGGACGCCGAGGCGCTCACGCTGGACGCCGAGTTCACCGTGGACCGGGAGCAGTTCGGCATGGGCTGGAACCAGCTGGGCATGATTCGCGGCCTGACCACGGTCACCGCCACGCTCCGCTTCACCCGCTCTTCGTGAGTCGTACGTCCGTGCTCGACAGCGTCTGCGGCGCGGGTGTGAAGGCGCGCAGTCGGATCCGTACGCCGGGACGGGGGACAACGAACCTGCCGTTCGGCGGGCGGAGTTCGTAGTCGGCCGTGGCGTGGGCGGGAAGTGCCGCCGGGCCCCGCACGATCGACCAGTACTTGTTCATGCCCTGGCCCGTGGTGAGGGTGAAGTGCGGCGTCAGAGCGCTGTCGTCCGTGTTGGTGACCCGCAGGCTCAGCAGGGACACGGCCGTCGCCGAGACCCGCCGCACGGCGGTGACCCGCATGCGCAGCGGTGGCGCTCCCGTGACCGCCCAGACCGCGCTCACCAGGGCCGGGGCGAGGACCAGCAGGGCGACGGCGGCCCGGACCGGCCGGCGGCGCGGACCGCGCAGCGCGCGGGGACGCGGCTGCCACGCGTCGGCGAACTCCGCCGGGGGCGCGGTGACCGCGGCCGCCAGCCACAGCGGCGTCATCATCAGGTAGTAGCCGTCCTGGGAGCGCATCGCCAGGTAGAACGCACACCAGGGCAGCACGGTCGCCGCCGGCCCGAGCCGCCGCACGAACAGGACGAACAGCGCGAGCAGCGCCGCGGCCAGCAGCAGGCTGGCGTGCCCGTACCAGTCGACGCGATCGCTGCCGTCGGTCAGGTACAGCGACACGCCCACCAGGCCCTGGCCGTGCAGCACCGCGCCCTGGGTCAGGGGCAGCGCGATCCCGCCCAGCCAGGTGCCGGGCTCGTGCACGATGAAATACGTGTTGACCAGCAGCCATACGGCGGCGGCGACCCCGGCGACCCGCAGCAGCACGGCTGCCGCCGCCCGCCCGCCCAGTTCACCGCGGCGCACCGCGTAGATCCCAGCCAGCAGGAACGGCGCCAGGAACCACGGGAGTTGCTGTGCCGCGCAGGCCGCCCCCAGGCACACGGCCCGTGCGATCCCCGGCGCCTCGAGCCGGCCGCCCTGTCCGATCCGCGGCCAGCGCACCACCACCGGCACCAGCAGGGCCAGGGCCAGGATCGCCGGATAGCCGAGCCGGGCGTACGACGGCAGGAAGCCGAAGCCGAGGAACAGCATGGTCGCCGCCGACCGCCACGGCACCGGCAGCATCCGCCAGGTCACCACCGCGGCGATGACGAGCGCGCCGGTGGTCATCGCCGTGGCGGGCGTGCCGGCGTGCCCCAGCCACAGCAGTGGCGTGGTCAGGAGCGGGGCCAGGGGCGGATAGCCGTAAGTGAAGTCGTAGCCGCCGGTCACCGTCGGTGTGACCGCGACGCCGTGGGTGAACAGCCAGGGCCAGGGCTGCCCGTAGACGGCGTGGCCCACGACCAGTTCCCTGGCGGCCTGGGCGGTCAGGACCGCCTCGTCGCCGCCGTTGTGGGTCATGCTCCACGCGCACAGGGCGAGTGTCACCGCGGTGAGCAGCACACACAGGTCCACGCGTGCCAGCGACCGGGTCCGGCGCACCACCAGGGCCAGCACCCCGCACGCGAGGATCGAGGCGTAACAGACCGAGATGACGGCGGCCACGCCGAGACGGTGGCTCGCCGCCGCCGTCCACACCGAGCGCGTTCCGATGAAGAGACTGACGTCGGCCAGGAGGGTGAGCACGCGGTGCCACTGCGCGGGCGGTTCCGGGGCGGCGGACACCGCCGACTGTGTCCGCCGACCGGGTGTCACCAGCTGTGTTTCTGCCAAGTGCACGCCAACGGACGGTAGTCGCTCCCGGTGAGCGGGGCGTCGCCGGACGTGAAGAGTCCGGTGTGAGGGCGGTAAGAGGCCGGGTCGGCGGGGAATCCGCCGGTCGCGGACCGTGTCGCTGTTGGGCCGAACGGGTGACTTGGCGTAAGAATTGGCTGGTGCAGGCAATGAACGCGAGTCAGATCGGGGGGAGCCGGTGAACCGTTACGACGCCACCGATGAACAGTGGGAAGGGCTCGCCCAAGTCGTTCCGCTGCGCGGTCGGGACGCCTGGCCGTCCGCGGTGGACCACCGCTCGCTCCCGGACGCGGTGACGGAGACCCGTCGCCGGTTCGTCGTCCTACGGGTCAACGTCTTCGCCGACGCCCGCGAGGTCGCCGAGACGCTGATGGCGGGCATCCCGGTGCTGCTCGACCTGACCAGCGCGGAGACCGAGGTCGCCAAGCGGGTGCTGGACTTCAGTACGGGCGTCGTCTTCGGACTGGCGAGCGGGATGCACCGGGTCGACCGGAACGTGTTCCTGCTGACACCGCCCGGGACCGAGGTGAGCGGGCTCATGGAAGGGGCCGGGGTTTCCGGCACATGACGGCGGTCCCCCGATCGTAGGAAAGGCGCCCCGGGCGGAACGGTTCCCCTGACACCGGAGCCCTACCGTCCGGGTATGGCCCTGCCCTTCGTGCCCTCGACCCCCTCCGCACCCTCCACGCCTGCCGCTGCCTCCGTGTCGCCTTCGGCGTCGCCCGCGTCCTCCGTGTCGTCCGTGTCGTCCGTGCCTTCGGTGTCGTCCGTGTCGTCCGTGCCCTCCGTGCCGTCCGTGCCTTCGGTGCCGTCCGTGCCGTCCGTGTCGTCCGTGCCCTCCGCGTCATCCGCGCCGTCCGGGCCCTCGGCGTCTTCCTCGCGTGCCTCGCCGTTCTCGTCGGAAGCCGCGCCTGTGCCGCCTCCGGTGCCGCCGAGGTACGGCCAGGCATTCACGGACCGGCCGTGTCTCACCGAGCTGCGGCTGTCCGCCTTCGCCGGGCACCGGCGCGCGGGGTTCCCGCTCGGACCGTTCACCCTGTTCGCCGGGCCCAGCGGCGGCGGCAAGTCGAGCGCGCTGCGGGCCTACGAGGCGCTCGCCCGGCTCGGCGGCGGCGCCGAGCTCGGCGAGGTGTTCGCCGACCCGGCCGCCTGCGTACCCGAACGGGCCCGGCCCGACGCCCAGCGCCGCCGCGGCTTCCGCATCGGCTGTACGGCGGACGGGCCCGAGGGGCCGGTCCGGCTCGACGTCGCCGTACAGGCCGAGCCCGAACTGCGCATCGTGGGGGAGCGGCTGACGGCCGGTGGACGGGTCCTGCTGGAGACCGCCCTGCGTGATCCCGGGCGGCGCGCGGTGCAGGCCGCCTGGTACACGGCCGGGTCGGCGCCGGTGACCCGTGCCCCGCTGCCGGACGACCGGCTCGGTACCGCGCTGCTGCCGCTGCGGGTGGCCGGCAAGACGGACGGACAGCGCCATGTGCTCGCCGCCGCCGAACAGATGGTCGTCGCGCTGCGCTCCGTCTTCCCCTGCGATCCCCGGCCGGAGCGGATGCGCGCCCCCGTCCCGCTCGGCTCCGGGCGGCTGCTCGGCGGCTGCGACAACCTCGCCGACGTACTGTGGCGCACCCGGGCCGAATGCGCGCGGCGGCACGGGCAGTTGGTCGCGGCGGTCCGGGCCGGGTGCGCCGGGCCCGTCGCCGACGTGCTCGCCGAACCGTTGCCCGGCAGAACGGTCCGCGCGCTGCTGGACCGGGGCGACGGCATCCGCACCGAGCTCGGCCGGCTCGGCGACGGCGAGCTGCGCTACGTCGCCCTCGCGCTGGTGCTGCTCACCGGCCCCGGTGTCCTAGAGGTCGACCCGGCCCGCGAGGTGCCCGCCGCCCTGCAGACGCTCACGGTGCTCGCCGACGGCTTCGACCGGGCCCTGGACGTACGGCAGCGTGCCGAACTGCTGCGACTGGCGGCACGGATGGGCGAGGCCGGGCACCTGCGCTGCGTCGGCGCGGTGAGCGACGCCTCGTGGGCCGCCGGGGTGGACGGAGTGACGGTGGTACATCTGGACGCGTGACGAAAGAGCCCCAGCATCTGGACGTGGCCAAACTGCAGCGCCGCTTGGCCGAGTTCGCGGCGGCGCGCAACTGGCAGCCGTACCACACCCCGAAGAACCTCGTCGCCGCGCTCAGCGTGGAGGCCTCCGAACTGGTGGAGATCTTCCAGTGGCTGACGCCGGAGGAGTCGGCGCGCGTCATGGACGACCCGGACACCGCGCACCGGGTGACGGACGAGGTCGCCGACGTGCTCGCGTATCTGCTGCAACTGTGCGAGGTGCTCGGGATCGACGCGCTGGCGGCACTGGACGCGAAGATCGACCGGAACGAGGGGAGGTTTCCGGCGCCGGGGAGTCCTGAGGAGTCATGAGGAGTCATGAGGAGTCATGAGGACTCGTGAGGGCCCAGGCGCTCAGGAGTCGATCGATCCGTTTTCACTCTCCGGAGTCATTCCACCTCCTCGAAATCGATTTGTTGTCCGAAGATTTCCGTCTTCCTCTGGCTTTTCACCCCACAGCCCTTCACTCTGGGTAGTGAACAGTGTGGTTCGGGCGGACGTGCGAGGAACACGTCTCGGCGGACGGGGGCAGGCCATGGACGCGGTGCGGCTCATCCTGACGAGCAGGCGTGCTCTCGCCGGGAGCGGTGAGGTGCGGGAGATCTTGACGGAGGTGTGGCAGGCGCAGGCCCTGGCACAGGCGATAGGCAGCCGACTGGCGGTCTCGGGCCCGCCCGAACTGCGCGGCGAGGCCCTGGGGTTGACCGAGCTGGCGGGCAGAGGCTGCGGTGTGCTGGACGCGCCGGAGCTCGACCCCGGGGACTTGCGCGCCGCCCAGCTCACCGAACTGGACGACGCCCGCCAGGCACTGCTCAGCCTCGGCGGTCTGCTGGGCGAGGTCGGCATCGCCCTCGTCGGCATCGCCAGCGGCGCGGACGACGAGGGGACGTACTGGCAGTGCATGGAGGCGATCGACGCGGCGGACGAAGCCCGGGACCGGGTCCGGGAGATGCTGCGGAAGCTGGCGGACCGGGATCAGGTGGTGCCGGAGAGATGAGGCGGGTGGGGTCGGCGAAGGGCGGCGGTCGGAGCGGCGGCGTCCGCTCGGGTTTCAGCCGACGGCGTCAGTCTCCTCGGCCGGCGTCCGCCCCGTGCTTCCGGCCGACTGCGACTGCAGGTCCGAGTCCAGGGCGGAGAGGTCCGCGTTCAGCGCCGCCATGAGCTCCTCCATCTGCTGCAGCAGACCCTTGGGCTGAGCGGTGCCCCCGTCCTGCTGCGGCACGGTTTCCTCGGACATGACGGCCTCCTCGGCCCAGGCCTCCGGGGAGGCCGACGCGGGTGACACCCCGGCGGTGACCGGCGGTGCGGGCGCCGGTCGGTCCGGCTCCGCCCGAGCCAACGATCACCATCGGACCGGGTCACTGGCCCGGGCAGGCCGCCGTGTGCGGGGTTGACGGTTTTCACTCGCCCGGGGACGGGAGGGGCCAGGGGGACCGGTGGGATTGACGGGGACTCCGGCGTGCAGGATGGAGGTATGGATCTCCGCATCTTCACCGAGCCCCAGCAGGGGGCGACCTACGACACCTTGCTCACCGTGGCGAAGGCCACCGAGGACCTCGGCTTCGACGCCTTCTTCCGGTCAGATCACTATCTGAAGATGGGCTCCGTGGACGGCCTCCCCGGCCCCACCGACGCCTGGATCACCCTCGCCGGCCTCGCCCGCGAGACCAAGCGCATACGGCTCGGCACGCTGATGACCGCCGCCACCTTCCGCCTGCCCGGCGTGCTGGCGATCCAGGTCGCGCAGGTCGACCAGATGTCGGGCGGCCGCGTCGAACTCGGCCTGGGCGCCGGCTGGTTCGAGGAGGAGCACACGGCGTACGGGATTCCGTTCCCGAAGGAGAAGTTCGGCCGCCTCGAGGAGCAGCTGGAGATCGTCACCGGGCTGTGGGCGACGGAGGTCGGCAAGTCCTTCGAGTTCCACGGGAAGTACTACGACCTCACCGACTCGCCCGCGCTGCCCAAGCCCGCGCAGCGGAAGGTCCCGGTGCTGATCGGCGGCCACGGCGCGACCCGCACTCCGCGGCTGGCCGCGCGGTACGCCGACGAGTTCAAGAAGTCGGTGCGGCCAACTCATCGAGAGTCAGTCGCTCCGCAAGGGCCATCTGGATGTCCAGGCCGGGCAGCCTTACAGCGTCCGGAAGCGGGCTGCCGGGGTAGTCCCCGAGCAGGTCAACGGCCTTCGCCAGGTACTCACCCTCGACCATGTTCACGGCCATCAGTTTCAGGGCCCGGTAGGTCGTGAATGCTGTGACCTCCTCGGGCAACTCCGTCCACCGCAGGCCGTGACGGGCCTTGTAGAACATCGCGTCGAGCACCAGCCTCCGCGACGTCCAGCGCCTCGCGTCACGAGGATCCCTGGGGCTCGGGAGGACGTGAGCAATCCGATCCCACTGCTCATCCGTGAGGGCGTCCGGAATGAGCTTGTCGTTCTCCTTGAACCACTTCTCCACAACGCTGGGCCGGAGTACACCACTGTTGTTCTGATCGGTGACCCTCACCTTGACGTCGAACAGGTCGATCACGTCCCGGCGCTGCCTCGGAGTCAGCTCTTCCAGGCGCGGGGAAATCTGATCCGCAAGGGCGAGGACATCCGCGACGCGCTGTTCCTCGGCCTCAGCCTTGGCCAACCAGCTACGGACGTCGCTCAGTTCCTTTTCGAGATCCTGTTCCTGCTTCGTCAGGGTGGCCTTCAGTTCCTCGACCATCTCCTTGTCGACGTTCCCGGCATCGTCGGTGATTTCCTCGGAGAGGGCGAGCATGGTGAGGATCTTCGACTTGCGGGACTTCCGCTTCTTCTCGATGGCGGTTTCCAGCTCGTTGATCCGGCGCCGGTAGGCTTCCGAGCGCTCGGGAATGCTGCCGAGCCACTGATTGGCCAGCGCTCGTAGGTTCTCGGTGTCCTTCAGGCCGATGACGACGGCGTCCCACACGAACTTCTCGACGGCTTCGGCGTTGATCTGCGCGCATCCGCATTTGGTCTTGCCTCGGGTGTCGTGGCCGACGGATCCGTTGCAGCGGTAGACCGCGTCGCGGTTCTCTGCCTGGTTCTGGGCGCCGATGTAGTCGCTGCCGCAGCGTCCGATGATCCGCTTCGTGACGAGGTAGTCCCGGCCGTTCGGGGAGACGGGCCGGGCCAGGCGCTTGATGGCGGCGCGGGCGGCGTAGACGCGATCGATGGGCAGGATGATGGGCAGCAGCACCTCGTGCGTCTCGCCGTTGACGAAGTTGCCGTCCTCGTCGCGCTCTGCCTCGGACAGCCCGCTCTCGGGGTCGCGGTAGCGGATGAAGCCCTGGACGGCGTTGCCCATGAGGATCTTGCGGAGGGAGGTGCTGTTCCAGGGGCCGCCCTTTCGAGTGGGGCGTTTTTGCTGGTTCAGCTCGTCGCAGGTCTGGGCCAGGTTCTTGTCCAGGTCGACCAGGTACTCGATGGCGAGTTCCAGGGTGCGGGCTTCCTCATCGTTCTTGACGGGTGTGGCGTCGGCGCCCTTGCCCTCCAGAGCGAAGCCGAACGGTGCAGCACCAAGTCCCCACTTGCCTTCGGCCAGCTTCGCCTCGCGACCGGACATGGTGCGTTCCTTGATCAGGATGTGTTCCATGTCCGCCATCCAGGAGAGGATGGAGAGCATCAGCTTGAACATGTCGTCGCTGCTGTCGAGGCGGCCGTCTGCCGTAATGACGCGGACGCCCAACTTGGTGGTGTCGAACACCCACTGGTGGATGTCCTCCATCGTGCGGCCGACGCGGTCCAGCTTGGCGACTACGACAACGTCGATCAGCTTGGCGGCGATCATCGTGTTCATTCGGTCGAACTGCGGGCGGGAACTCAGCTTGCCGGAGACACCCCCGTCGGTGAACACATCGACGATCTCGTAGGGGTGGTTGTTGAACCTCAGGCCAATGAGGGCCCGGCACATTTCGTCCTGCGTCGAGAGTCCGTAGCCTTCGAGCTGTTTGGCCGTGGATACGCGCAGATAGATGGCTATGCGCAGAGTTGCACGGCGCTGCCGGGGCAGTGTTGACTTACGCATGGTCAGTCTCCTCGCAGACTGTACTGAGAAAGCCCCAGCAGGGCCCTATCCCTGCTGGGGTTTCTTGTTGCCCTGGAGACTATCGGATGTCAAGCGGTTTGTGCAGACCGTTTTGTTAGGCCGCCTCCTCGCCGGGGCGGGGTCCGAAGAGGATGCGTGCAAGGCGTTGCTGCTCCTCCTCGGTCCAGGTGCGCCGGGTGATGGTCAGGGTCGACTTGGGACGCTCCGCAGGGGAGCCGGTATGAAGCGGCGTGATGTCGATGATCTGTGCGTCCATAACGTGAACCGTACTACGGCTTTCCAGTTACGTCTATGCGCGCTTGTTAAGGGTATTGCGCAAGTCGCTTGACGTGAGTACGCTCTGAGTCGCAGCGAACACCCCGCACCAGGAGGAAGCGTGACCATCGCACTTCGCAGCGCAGTCGACGAGTTCCTGGATGTCCGTGCGCGCTCCGGCAAGGCCGACAACACGATGCGCACCGACAGCTCCCTGCTCCCGCGCTTCGCGGAGCACGTCGGCAACCCGACCTTCGAGGTCCTGAGTCCGCAGCAGGTGCGGGATTTCTTCTACGGTGACGGCGGGCTGATGGACATCCACGTCACCCGCATCAAGGGTCAGCAGCTTCGCGTGGCCGTGGGGCCCGGCACCCACAACCACTACCGCAAGCGCCTGGGGGTCTTCTTCTCGTACGCCCACATCGCCGGGCACGCCCCGGTCAACAACTACCTCTCCCTCGTCGATCCGCTGCCCGAGCCCAAGCGCAAGCGGATGCAGCCGAGCCCGTCGATCCTGCTGTCCCTCCTGGACCAGGCCGAGTGCGCGATGCACCGGGCCTACCTGGCGACCGCGATCAACACGGCCTGCCGCGCGAGCGAGTTGGTGAATCTGCGCGTCGGGGACGTCGACTTCGCGGCCTCCGAGGTCTTCGTGACGGTGATCAAGACCCACGAGGAGGACGAGATGCCGCTCACCGCCGACCTGGGCAGGGAACTGCGAGTCTGGTTCGAGGAGTACGCGGCCCTGCTTGGCCGCCCGCTGCGCCCGGACGACTACCTCTTCCCTGCTCGTTCCGGCAACCAGATCAAGACCCACTACTTCGACGAGGGGCTGAGGCGGCGGGTCTATGAGCGCACGCCCTTCGTGTGGCATCCGGACCGGCCGGTGGAGCGTACGGAGAAGATCGTCAAGGCGGCGCTGGAGAAGCTGGGCCTGCCGACGCGGTACGAGGGCACGCACACGCTGCGCCGGGCCGTGGCACGTGCCTACTTCGACATGCTGTCCGAGGAGGTCGGCTACGACGCCGCGCTGCGTACGGTCTCCGCGCTGCTGCACCACTCGAACCAGGCGACGACGGAGCGGTACCTGGGCCTGTCGAGCGAGACGAAGCGCCGGGACCAGACGATGAAGGGGCGGCCGTTCCTGACGGGGATGGTCTCCCAGGAGAACGTCGTGCAGCTCCGTCCGGCGCGGTAGGAACGACAGAGCCCCCGACTGGTCAGCTACGACAGTCGGGGGCTTTGGGTTGCGGGTGTAGCGGTCAGCCGATGCCCAGGATGTACTTGAAGATGAAGCCGAGGACGAAGAGGATCAAGACCCCGGTCGCGGCCTCCTTGAGGCCCTGGCGTCCGCCGAAGCCGTGGAAAGGCTGGGCGTTGGACCGCTGGTAGAACTCCATCTGCTCGGCGCGCAGCTCGCGCTGCTGGAGGGCGTCCAGCTCCTCCGAGCCGGACGATCTCTGTATGCCGTTCTGAAGGTTAAAGTCGTCCATCAGTCCACCCCGTCCACATACGGTTTCGCTTGGCGCCGGAGGGGAGAGGTCATGTCCCAGACGTGCCAGCGACCCCCGCAGACCGGATCTTCGCCGTAGGCTACCTCGGACGGGAAGCCAGGTACACGGGGACGCAGTGGCTTCGGTGCTTCCTTGAGGGCCCGACGGCACTTGGGGCACTTCTCCGGGTCGGTCATCGGGTACATGCCCATGCGGGTCTCCTCTTTCGTAGAACCCCACTTTACCTGCTCGTCAAGCAACTTGTCGAGACCGCTTGCGCAGGTGTAGTCTCGGGGTAGCAAAAGTCTACGGAGGAATCCATGGCCGACATCGAAGAGGGACGCACCGTGCACGCGCGTGTCCCCTACGTGCACGACAAGGAGATCGTCGTCTCGACGGTCCAGAGCCCTTCCGACGGCCTGTTCGTTGACCTGCGGGAGTACATCCCCAGCCTGGACGCCTTCGGTCGTGGGCTCACGTTCCCGCTGGGCCTGCTGGACGAGGTGCTCAAGGGTGTCGAGAGCGCGTGGCACGAGAACGGTGGCGGGGCCTCGGAGGAGGACGGGACCGAGGGTCGCCAGACAGGGAAGGCGTAACCCATGGCCGTGACTGTGCTGGTCGACGTGCGATGCCGGGGCTGCCGCAGGCTCCTGGGCGTGTCCAAGAAGGACGCCCCGATCTTCTGTGACGAGATGTGTGCCAACGACTTCCCGGCGGCGTCCACCGAAGCGCGTGACGCGCTGGTGGAAGCGGTCTACTACAAGGGTCGTCACACCTACGACATCCTGGGCAAGATGTTCGGGTTCAGTCGCCAGCGGGCCGCTCAGATCGTGACCGGAAGGGACCTTCGCCGAGTCTCCTGAGTTACTTGGAAAGCGATAATTACAAAGCGATAGACGAAAACGCCTAACCTCAATTCCGTAATAGAAACGGGATTGGGGTTGGGCGTGTCTGTTGTTACGGAGGATGTCGATCACGACGAAGCCATCAGCGATGAGACCGAGGAAGAGCACCAAGCACGCCTCGACACCGAGGTAGTCCTCGACCAGACCTCCCAGAGGTTCGTGGACGAACTGGTCGCCAAGCTGCTGGTGATCGTCGATGAAGTCTCCGGCCACCCGCTGCGCCCCTACCAGCGCCCCTTCGCCGCCCGCCTGATCGAGTCCCTGATCATCGACGACGGCGCCACGATCACCGCGCTGTTCTCCCGCCAGTCCGGCAAGTCCGAGACGGTCGCCAACTGCGTCGCCGCTTGCATGATCATGCTGCCGAGACTGGCGAAGATCTTCCCGGACCTTCTCGGGAAATTCAAAGAGGGACTGTGGGTCGGAGCATTTGCGCCCGTCGAGGAGCAGGCCGACAACCTCTACGGCCGAATAGTGGCCCGCCTCACAAGTGAACACGCCCTGGAAATCATGGCGGACCCTGAAATCGACGAGACCGTACAGGGCAAGGGCCGCTCGATTACCCTCAAGCGCTCCGGCTCCCTGGTGCGAAAGCAGACCTGTCACCCCCGCGCCACCATTGAAGGCCGCACCTACCACCTCATCCTCATTGACGAGTGCCAGGGCGCCGACGCCAAGATGGTGAACAAGTCGATCGGCCCGATGGGTGCCTCGACCAACGCGACCATGGTGTTCACCGGTACGCCCACTTACGAGAAGGGCGTGTTCTACAACCAGATTCAGATCAACCGGCGGACGGCCACCCGGCGGGGCGCCCGGCAGAACCACTTCGACGCGGACTGGAAAGAAGTCTCGAAGTGGTCCGAGTACTACCGGAAGTTCGTCAAGAAGGAACTCCTCCGTATCGGTGAGGACTCCGACGAATTCAAGTTGTCCTACCGCCTGATCTGGTTGCTCGACAAGGGCATGTTCACCACCCAGGAGCGCCTGGACGAACTCGGCGACACCTCCATGCAGGTCGTCCCGGCCTACCACGCCAGCCCCATCGTGATCGGCATCGACCCTGCCCGCAAGCAGGACTCCACGATTGTCACGGCCGTCTGGGTCCGCTGGGAGCAGCCCGACGAGTACGGGAACTACGAGCACCGCATCCTGAACTGGCTGGACCTCGCCGGAATGGACTGGGAGGCCCAGTACTTCCGCATCGTCGAATTCGTCCAGAACTACAACGTGATGGCAATCGCGGTCGACGAGGGCGGCGTTGGAGACGTGGTCATATCCCGTCTGCGGGTCCTGCTGCCGCATATCGATATCGTGCCGCTCTCTTCCCAGCGCCCCGAACAGTCAAAGCGCTGGAAGCACCTCATGGAATTGCTGGACCGGGGGCTGATTTCCTGGCCCGCGCACGCTTACACCCGACGCCTCAAGAGTTACAAGCGCTTCCGTCAGCAGATGGAAGATCTGGAGAAGAAGTTCGAGGGTCCGTACGTCCTTGCAGAAGCCCCCCGCGCGGCCGACGCACATGACGACTATGCGGATTCCCTGGCGCTCGCCTGCGTCCTCACCAAGGACTACACGATGCCCGAGGTCGAGGTTTCCAATTCACCCTTCGAGCGACGCTAAGGATTTACCTTGAACGACGCCTGGAACATCCCCGGCTACACCGCCCAGAACGGAGCCTGGGGCACTCTCGATTCCAACGCGCCCATAGCCACGTTCCCACCGGGCGTAGCCACCGTGACCGTCACCGGTCACCTCCTGGACAGCGACGGTCGCCCCGCCAACGGCCGGTACACCTTCGATCCCAGCGCTGACCGGCTGGTGGACACCGCGACTGCCGTCATCATCCGCATGAAGACCAAGATCGTGAATGTCAAGGACGGCCTGCTCTCCGTCACCTTGATCGCCTCGGACAACACGGGCTTCTCCCCTCAGAACTTCACCTACCGCGTCAAGGGCGTCATCGCTGGGCAGACGCAGGACGCCATCGACATCCTGCTCCCGAAGGCCATCCCCGAGGTCGAGCTGGGCAACCTGGTCCCCGTGGCCACCTCCATGGGCACCGTCTACACCCCCACCGTCTGGACGGTGAACGACGAGCCCGGCCCGAACGTCGTGCTCACAGCGGCCGACGTGGACGCGGACCCCGCAGGCTCTGCCGCTGCTGCGCAGACGGCCGCCGTAGCGGACGCGGCCTCCAAGTACGTTCCGCTGGCCGGAGGCACCCTGACCGGCGGGCTGACCCTGGACGGCGCGAACTTCACCGTGCAGCGCGAGGACGGCGAAGGCGCCTACCGGCTGCGCGTGACCGGCGACGGCCTGGACTTCGAGGTCGGCGGCATGGACGTGCACGTCTCCGCCTGGAGCGAGGGCGACTTCACTGGCGCGCAGACCAACGTCATGCGGTGGGAACCGGCAGGCCCGCACCTGATCGGCCGCACCCAGTTCGGCACCAACCCCTTCAACGCGGTGCACGACCTCGACGCCGGTACAGGTGTCGCCTCCCTGGGTGCGAAGAACGGGCTGGCGAATGTGCGCCTGGCCGGATTCAAGGACTCCGCCGGAGCGCCGCCTACCGGCACCTGGGCTGCCGGGGATGTGGTGCTCGATTCCGCCGGGGCCTGGCACCTGTGCACGGCCGCAGGAACTCCGGGCACCTGGACGTAAACGCGATTACTGCTATCGCTTATTAACAATGCCTTCTTCATTCCTCATACGCTTGTAGCGCTACCTCGCTATCGGAAGAGGATTACGGAATGGCAGGAAATCTCGCACCCGACCCGCAGTTTCAGGAGCGCGTCGGCACGGTCTACGAGCGCAAGTTCGCCGACAACTCCACCCGGCGCGGTCCTCTCCGCTTCGAGGAGGGTGTGGCGACGGACACGGACGTTCCGAACGAGTTCACCAAGGGCGTCATGCAGGGCTACATCACGGCGCCCGGCAGACCGAACCACAACGCCAACGTGTACGAGAAGTACCCCGAGGAGACGATGGCCGAGCGTGTCCATGTCGGCTCCGCGTCCTGGGTCGAGGCACCGACCTACCTGGGCGAGTTCTCCCATGGCTCCTTCTCGGACTACGCCGCTGTCTCGTACGAGGAGGTCGTCCGCAACGGCCGCCGGTACGACCGGCTCTCCCCGGCGGTAGTGGACGACTGACCCATGGTTGCGTTCCACGACCGCCGCAAGGCACCCAAGGCGTCCGTCGATGAGGTGCTTCCCCAGCTCTCCCTGAACAAGGGCGAGACCGTCGGGAAGCAGTTGATCAACGACCGCTATCTGGTGCGCGGCATTCCCGTAGAGGCCGAGGACGGCAATCGCAGCCGTCAGTACGTCCTGCACGAGGTTCTGCCCAACGGCAACGTCGTGCAGCGCGGCGAGGAGCCATTCGAAAGCCGTCGGGCGGCGAAGAAGACTGCCCGTTCCCTTTCGCCCACGCGCATCATCGAAATCTAAAGTCGGAGTCTTCTTCCCATGAGCGGTGCAATCTCATTCGCGAGCCCCAGCATGCGGGCTTCGGGGTCGGACCTTACGGTCTCGATCTCTCCTCTCGGCCTTGTCGAACTGGCCGACGAGGAGTTTGAGGTGCACGGCCCTCGCTTGAATAGGTATAGCCAGAACTTCGCATACTACTTGGGTCACCACTGGGGATACCGTCGCGAAGCGGGAGAAGCGCAGATCACGTTCAACTACGTGAAGGCATTCGCCGACTACATCAACAACTTCACGTTCGGACGTGGCATCCACTTCAAGAGCGTGAAGCAGTACGAGCACATCATCCCAGGCCTTTTGAAGCGAGCCTGGGAAGTCGACAACCGCAAGGAGCAGTTGCTCTGGGAGATGGGCCAGCAAGGCGGCGTCTCCGGTGACTGCTTCATCAAGGTGGCGTACGAGCCCGCATACGTAGATAACCTGGGACAGCAGCAGCCTGGGCGCGTTCGCATCCTTCCTCTGAATTCCTCTTTCTGCTTTCCCGAGTGGCACCCGCACGACCGCGAGCGTCTGGTCCGCTTCAAACTGAAGTACCGCTTCTGGGCGACCGGAGAAGACGGAACGCGATCCGTATACACCTACGTCGAGGTCCTCACAGAGGACACGATCGAGGAATATCTGAATGACGAACTGATCGACTCCCGGCCGAATCCGCTGGGCGTCATCCCCGTCGTGCACATCGCCAACTCGTCGGTCAGCGGCTCCCCTTGGGGCCTGTCGGACATCGTCGACATCATCAGCCTGAATCGTGAATACAACGAGAAGGCAACCGACATCAGCGACATCATCAACTACCACGCCGCCCCGGTGACCATCATTACCGGCGCGAAGGCCTCGAACCTTGAGAAGGGCCCGAGGAAGGTGTGGGGGGGTCTTCCCAAAGACGCCCAAGTGTTCAATCTGGAGAATGGCGTCGATCTCGCGGGACCGCTCCAGTACCTGGAGATGATCAAGCGCTCGATGCACGAGATAACCGGTGTCCCGGAAACGGCACTCGGGCAGATGCAGCCCGCGTCGAATACGTCGGGTGTGGCCCTCGCCATCATGTACCGCCCGATGATGTCCCGGTACGACCAGAAGAAGGTCCAGTACTCCGTCGGCCTCCAGAAGGTCAACGAACTAATCCTCAAGACCCTGTACACCTTTGAGCCCGAGTCGCGTCTCTACGACCCAGCGACCGAAGGCATCATGAAGGACGACCAGCCGGAAATCATCGACGTCCTCGACCCGATGGCCTACTTCACCGAATGTGAATGGCCCGCCCCGCTGCCGGTCGACACCCTCATCAAGTTGAACGAGATCCAGGCCAAGATGTCCATGGGCCTGGAGTCCATGCGCGGAGCGCTGCACGAACTCGGCGAGGAATTCCCGGACGAGAAGGTCCGTGAGATCTTCGAGGAACAGATATCGGATGCCAAGCAGCAGGGCGCTCTGCGAATGCTAAAGGCGCAGATCGATTCCGCTATCCTCCAGTTGACGGGAATGCCGCCTGAAGGGGCGGAGGCGCCTGCACCCCAGACTGATGCAGCGGGGAATCCCGTCGGTATTCAGCCTGGTGGTCCGAATCCGGTGACGCTGCCCGGAGGCCTAGACCTCGGGGATATCACAGCCGCTGAGATTCAGAAGTTGACTACAGAAATCGTGACACAGGCGTACGGCCCACGTGCCGGACTTCGCCGCGATCCGGACAACAGTACCGACTAGGAGTTCGTCCCCCATGACGCTTCATACTTCGGGCATCTCGGTGCCCGCCGACGCAGTCCTCGGCTACCGCGCGGACGGCCGTCCCATCCACCCGATCGCAGGTGGTGCTCCGCAGCCCGGCGAAGGTGGCGACCCCGTCATCGTCGTTCCGGCCGCTGTCGTCGAGCCGCCTGCCCCGCAGACCCCTGCTGAGCCTCGTTTCACCGCCGAGGACATCCAGAAGGCGCGGCAGGAGGAGAAGGACAAGTTGTACAAGCGCCTCCAGACCGTGGAGGAGCAGAACAAGACCTTCCTCACCGAGATCGAGGCCCAGCGCAAGGCGCGCGAGGAGGCCCAGGCCGAGGAGGAGCGCAAGCGCCAGGAGGTGCAGGCCGAGGCCAAGCGCAAGGCCGAGGACGACCTGTCCGCCAAGGACCTCCTGTCGGTCAAGGAGCAGGAGTGGAACTCCCGCTTCGAGCAGATCGAGGCCGAGCGCGCGCAGGAGCGGCTGCTGTTCCAGAAGGAGCAGGAGTTCAACAACCTCCAGACGTACATTCAGAAGCGTGTCGGCGATGAGAGCGAGAATATCGCTCCCGAACTTCTCGACTTCGTCGGCGGTAATTCGCCGGAGGAGGTCGAGGCCTCCATCAATACAGTGAAGGCAAAGACCCAGGCTATCCTGGAATCGGTCCAGCAGGCCGCCATTCAGCAGCGCGCCTCCATGCGTGGTGTGAGCCCCACCGGCTATTCCACCACGGGACCGATGGACACCGAACCGGGACACAAGTCGTACTCCCTTTCTGACCTCCGCGACATGCCGATGTCGGAGTACGCCAAGATTCGGGGCCAGTTGGGCGTCGGTCAGGCAGCCCAGAACCAGCGTGGACTGTACTCGTAATTCGGTCGAGTACCCGTAACTAAGGAAATCCAAGTATGCCAAGCGCGATCACTGGTACCCCGAACATGTCGGCTTCTCCGACGAATTACTCGGGCGCCAACAGCACTCTCGGTGCGGCCATTCAGACCATCTGGAGCAAGGAGATCTTGTTCCAGTCGATGCCGATTCTGCGATTCGAGCAGTTCGCCGTCAAGAAGACCGAGTTGGGTGTTCAGCCGGGTCTGACGATCAACTTCATGCGTTACAACAACCTCGGCGCTGCCTCGCAGTTGGTCGAAGGCGTCCGCATGCAGACCAACGCCCTTTCCGCCTCCCAGTTCTCCATCACCGTCGCCGAGCACGGCTACGCGGTCGCGGTCTCCGAGTTGCTGCTGAACGCGTCGTTCGACGACGTCATGGCGTCGGCATCGCGCCTGCTCGGACGCAACATGGCTCTCTACCTGGACCAGTCCGCCCGCGACACCCTGCTCCAGGCCACCTCGAAGATCTGGGGCTACAACAAGTACGCCACGACTTCCGCGATGAGCGGCATGGGCGTCTACTCCCAGGGCACCGCCGCCACTTCCACCGACGGTCTGGACGGCACCTTCCACTTCACTTCCGCGCTTGTCAAGGACGCGGTCGAGACGCTGGCCACGAAGAACGTTCCGCGTTTGGGCGAGACCTACGTGGCGTTCGTCCACCCGCACCAGTCGCGGCGTCTGCGTGACGACCCGGAATTCATCGAGGTCACGAAGTACGCGGCCCCGGGGAATTTCCTTCTGGGGGAGATCGGCAGGCTCAACGATGTGGTGTTCATCGAGACCACGCAGGTCAAGCAGACCACCAACGCGGGCGGGAAGACGGTTTACCAGTCGATCTTCCTGGGCGACAATGCGTTCGGCCACGCGATTTCCCTCCCGGTGGAATTGAGGGACGGCGGCATCCTCGACTTCGGCCGAGAGCACGCGCTTGCCTGGTACGCGATCTGGGGTCTTGGCCTCATCACCGACCAGGCCGTTCTGATCGCGGAGACCAACTAATCTCTCAGCCTGCCTGATGGCTTAGTTGGTATTCGCGGTCACGCGATCCTGAGAGGTTAGGGGAGCGGTTTTCTGGATTACCAGGACCGCTCCCCTTCCTCGTTAAAGTAGTACCGCATCACATAAATGAGTCCCGAACCCGGAGAACGAAATGCCTGTTGCACGTAACGTCGCCCGCCCCGGTGATCTGACCGGCCGGAACAAGGCTTCTCTCGCCAAGGAGCACGCCGAGGAACTGGCCACCCGCGAGAAGGAGATCGCCCTCATCAACGCGGCGACGGCTGCCGAGCGGTCCGACACCGTCGTTGAGGCCAAGCCCAAGACTCCCGAGCCGGTCGTAGAGACCGTCGTCGAGGTCTCCGAGGCGGTCGAGGTCGAGACCCCGACGCGCGAGTTCCGCGTGAACACCGCCATCGAGAACATGACCTTCGGCCACGACAACCACTACGACTTCGAGGAGGGCGTTCGTTACAGGGCCCCGAAGGCCTTGTACGACCACCTCGATTCTCTCGGCTACATCTGGCACTGACGGTGGCTAGGAGAACCCCTTCCATGACTACTTCCGCTCCCGAACTTCCTGCGCAGGGCGCGACGTACGTGCTGGAGAACGCTGAAGGCCACGGTGCCGGACTGGGACACGTTCCCAACGGCTCCGTGGTGACCGTGGTCGAAGTCCACCCGGCGGGCACTGCCGGGATCGGGCACGCGGGCGAGGACTCCGTCCTGCTGGCGTACGAGCACGACACCCACGTCATCACCGACGACGGCGGCCACGCGCCCGGCAAGGCGATCCGGCACTTCTCTCTGCACCTGTCCGACTTCTTGCGCCTGTTCACGAAGGTTGATGCCTGATGGCTGGTCCCAATGCCACCTGGGCCGGTAACGCCCTGGACTTCCTCACCGGTCGCGCCGTCGCCTACACCGCAGCGCGCTCGTCCTACCTTGCGCTGCTGACGTCCGACCCCGCAGGGGACGGCGAGGTCATCAGCATGACCAACCTGCCGGAGATCACGACGTCCGGCTACGCGCGCCAGCAGGTCGTGTGGACGGCGCCGTCCGGCGAACCGATGACCACGGCCAACAACGCCCTGCTGTTCTACGGTCCGTTCACCGCCGACATGGTCGACGCCGCTGCCTTCGCCGCGCTCGTCACCACGGCGTCCGGTACGAGCGGATCGGTCATCTACGTGTGGCCGATCGACAGCCCCCTCCAGGCCGTCACCAACGAATCGCTTCAGATCGCTGCTGGCGCCCTCACCCTGAACGCCTGATAGGAGTCGCGGAATGGCCACTCTCGACGATCTGCGGAAGCGCGTACGCAACGAGCTGGGCGACCGGCTCACGCCGTTCCGCGACACGATCCGGGGGACGGGCGATGTCGCCGAGTACGAACTGAGCGCCAACAACGTCACCGGAGTCGAAGCCATCCGCGTCACCGGCACCACCCAGACGGAACTTCATACCCCCGAGGACTACGCCCTCGACCCGCTCAACGGCATCCTCACCCTCACCGGCGCGCTGCCGCTGGACGCCCTGCTGCTCGTCTCCGGCGACTCCTACTCCCTGTTCGCCGACGACGAGCTGGACACCTACATCCACGACGCCTTCGGCCAGCACAACCGGGGCCGCACCATATCCACCCGCTACCGCGACGAGCACGGTTTCATCCGCTACGACGAGGTGCCCGTCGACGTGCACAACCTCCCGCCGGAAGAGGACGTCATGGTGGTCCTGCTGGCCACCATCGAGGCCATGTGGGCACTGAGCACGGACGCGGCCACCGACATCAACGTCCAGACCGCCGACGGTACTTCCGTCGACCGGGGCCAGCGCTTCGCGCAGATCCAGACGCAGATCAGCATGCTCAACGACCGGTACAAGACGCTCTGCGAAAAGATGGGCGTCGGCCTGTACTCGATCGAGGTCACCAACCTGCGCCGCGTCTCGCGCACCACCGGAAGGCTCGTGCCGCTCTTCCGCGAGCGCGAGTACGACGACCACTCCCTGCCGGAGCGGATCCTGCCGCCGATCGGGCCGGGTCACCAGAACGACGACGAGTCCGGTGTGCCGTCGCCGATGTACGGCGGATGGGGCTTCTGATGGGTCGCCTGGACTGGAAGCGGTACGGGCGGTTCAACGCCAACTACGAGACCACCGACATCATGGCCACCCTGCGCGGACGGCAGGCCGAGGTCGGGGAGCGGGTGCAGTACTACCGCTTCTCCCACGCCGACTCCTCCGGGGACGACCTGTACGACGAGGGCACGGGCCAGGGAAAGGTCTTCATCGGCCCGTACCGGATCCCGGCTCTGCACGTCATCCACAGCCAGGGCGGTGCGCAGGACACCCCGCAGGGCCTGTACGCGGTCGACAACCTCTCCATCACAGCCTCCTTCGACGCGCTGCGGAAGATGGGGTTCTCGGACCAGGACATCGACCACCGGAAGTACCTCACCGACCGCGTGGTGTACGACGACAAGGTTTTCCGGGTCATGTCGATTGCGGTTCTCGGGCAGATTCAGAACCGGGACATCATCGTCAGCGTGGAATGTGTTCAGGTGAATCCTGACGAGCTGGTCAACGACGCGCAGTTCGCGCGCTGGTCCCAGCCGGTCTGACTATAAACTTCGTCGGCTTTCTTGGGATCCTGAATGGCGGAAGACTTCTGCTATTCGAGATCCCGTGAGGCCCGCTTTGCCATGGCTCATCAACGAGGACCGCGCCGTTAAGGCGAAACTCCAGGGCCTCTCTGTTATCGACGCGAACGCATCGGACGGCCGACCCGTTCCGGTGCGCTACCGCGTCCCCGAGGTGGAGCTGGCGCAGCAGACCTTCCCCCTGATCGTCATCGAGCATGCGGGCATCGAGAAGGACGACGAGCGCGAACACCGAGGCCCTGTCCGGCTGCCGTACGCCCCGGAGGGCAAGCAGGGCTGGTGGGCGGACGGCGCCACGTCCTACGACGTCGCCGACTCCCCGTACCTGGTCGACTACCCGATCCCTTACGAGCTGCGGTACCGCGTCCTCGTCTTCTCCCGCACCTACTGGCACGACGTGGCCCTGGCTTCCGCCCTCGCCCAGCCGGACCGGATTCCCGCGCGCTTCGGATTTCTGGAGATCCCCGAGGACGGCACCGTCCGGCGTCTGGATTTGCTCGGCGGACCCGAGATGGCAGACACCCGCGACGAGAACGGAAAGCGGCTGTTCCGCCGCGAATACGTGATCTCTGTATCCAGCGAAATGCTGCCGTCCGTCGCCGATGCGTACGTGCAGGCCCAGAGCGTGGCGCTGGACTTCGAATACTTCACGGACCACGTAATCCGACCATGACCCGGACCACGGATTTCGAACCCCAGGAACTCCCCATACCCAGGAGAATCACATGACTGTCTACAAGCGGCCCGGCGTCTACATAAGCGAGTCGCTGACCGCGCTCAGCCAGACCGTGGATACCCCCGGCGCGTCGGTCGCCGCGTTCGTCGGCACCTGCAAGAAGGGCGGCCCGCTGGCACCGACCCTGGTCTCGTCCTGGTCCCAGTACGTGGCCACCTACGGCGACTTCGGCGACACCTCCGACCTGCTCCCGTTCGC
The DNA here is from genome assembly GCF_040296605.1 of Streptomyces sp. NPDC002088. Lineage (NCBI taxonomy): Bacteria > Bacillati > Actinomycetota > Actinomycetes > Kitasatosporales > Streptomycetaceae > Streptomyces > Streptomyces sp. NPDC002088. The sequence continues at coordinate 91,570 of NZ_JBEOXO010000018.1, forward strand.
CGTCTACCAGTACTTCAACAACGGCGGCAACACCGCCTACATCGTGCGCGCCGCAGCCTCCGACGCGGTCGCGGCATCCGTCTCCCTGGATGACACCGAGACGACGCCCAAGGACACCCTCAAGATCAGCGCGATCTCTCCGGGTACCTGGGGCAACGACATCCACATCGACATCACGGCCTCGGCCTCCGGCGGCGGCCGGTTCGACATGTACGTCTACGTCGGCGGCTCGACGGCGGCCTACCTCAAGGAGCGCTTCACCGACGTCTCCCTGGACCCGGCCGATTCCCGTAACGCGACGGCCCTGATCAACTCCCCGGTCACCGGGTCCGCGTTCATCAAGGTCGAGTCGCTGCTCACCACCGCGTGGGCCGCCGACCACGCCCCTGCCGTCCAGACGGGCACCGCTCTTTCCGGCGGGTCCGACGGAGTGGCTGCGATTGACCTGGAGGAGGCCACCGAGCGCCTGGAAATCGTGGAGGACAACCTCGTCCTCAACCTCCCGGGCATCACCGACGCCACCGTCCTCAACCCGGTCATCGAGTGGGCCGAAAGTCAGGGCGGCGTCTTCGTCGTCGTGGACGGAGAGAAGGCATCCAGCGCCGACAACGCCCACTCCTACGCGCTGTCGCTCCAGGGGATGTCCACGGGAGGTTCCGCGCTGCGCGATTCCTCGTACGTGGCCGTCTACGGGCCGTGGCTGATCGTCAACGACCCGGCGACCAGCGCTTCGGGCTCGGCCCGGCTGCTGCCGCCTGGCGGGGCGGTGCTCGGTCAGTACAGCCGCACCGACGCCTCCCGGGGCGTGCAGAAGCCCCCGGCGGGCATCGACACCGTCCTCAAGGGTGTGCTGGACGTGCAGTTCCGGTTCTCCAACGACGACCAGGACGCGCTGAACGTCGCGGGCATCAACGTCATCAAGTCCCTGCCGGGCACGGGCTTCGTCATCTACGGCGCCCGGACCCTGAGCGTGGGCATGCCCGACCGGTACGTCTCCATCCGCCGGTCTCTGATGCTGATCAAGAAGGGGCTCCTCGACGCCACCCGCTTCGCGGTCTTCGAGCCCAACGACCAGATCCTGTGGGACCAGATCAACGCGGTCATCTCCCAGTACCTGCTGACCCTGATGCAGACCAGCGTGCTGGCCGGGACCACCCCGGACGAGGCGTACTTCGTCACCTGCGACTCGACGAACAACACCGCCGCATCGGTGGCCAACGGTGTCGTCAACATCCAGGTCGGTGTCGCTCTCCAGACCCCGGCCGAGTTCATCGTCATCGAGATCGGCCAGTACAGCGGTTCGTCGTCGGCGACCGACAGCACGTCCACTTCTTGAGAGGTAACAAATGGCCACGACTACGTCCACTGTTGGGCACATCGCCACCGATCCCTTGCGGAATTTCAAGTTTCAGGTGCAGATCCAGCACCCGGACATCAAGGGTTTCGCTCGGATGGGATTCATGTCGGTTTCCGGCCTGAACGTCACCACCGAGGTAATTCCGTACCGCGAGGGCGGAATGAACACGACCACCCAGAAGATGCCAGGGCAGTCCGACTTCGCACCCATCACCCTTTCCAAGGGGTTGGCCGTCGGAGATTCGCACATGATGGACTGGATGCGGCAGTTGTTCACCGTCATCCAGGGCACCGGAAACGGAAAGGCCGGATCCGAGTTCCGTCACATGGTCGACATCAAGGTGCTCGACCACCCGGTCACCTCCGGAACCACTCCCGCCAAGGCGGCATTCCGGGTCTACAACGCCTGGCCGACGGCGGTTGCTTTCTCGGACCTCGACGCCGGTGCCAACGCGATCATCGTTCAGCAGATGACCCTCGCTCACGAGGGATTCGAGTTCAAGTTGGCTAACAGTGTCGGCTCGTCTTCCGTTAGTTTCTAATAGCGGAATTCCGAGACTCTACTAGGAGCAATACCAGTGGCTAACGACCTTCATACCGAGGGGTTCACCAACCCCCTCTCCAACCCGGGCGCATCCAACGCTGCCATCCAGGCCCTGCTGAGCGAAGCCCAGGGACAGGTCGCCAAGCCCCAGATCGAACTCCCGGCAGGTGGCAACTTCCGCCTGCCGGGAGGTCTGGTTCAGGGCAGCGACTACACCGACACCCGCTACGACGCCGAGGTCCGCGAACTGACCGGCGCCGACGAGGAGGCCCTGACGAAGGCGCGCTCTGGCGGTGTCGGCAAGTTCATCACCACCCTGCTCCAGAGCGGCACCGTCTCCGTCGGAGGCCAGAAGGCCAGCGCTGCTCTGCTGTCCAACCTCCTGCTCGGTGACCGGGACATGCTCCTGCTGGAGATCCGGCGGGCGACGTACGGCGACGAGGTCGTGTGGGACCAGTTCTCCTGCCCGTGGTGCAGCGAGGAGTTCCGTCTCGCCGTCACCCTCGACGAGATCCCCATCCGGCGCATGGAGAACCCCTCCGAGCGCGTCTTCGAGGTGGAACTCCGCCGGGGCCGAAAGGCCTTCGTCCGGCTTCCCGTGGGGGCCGACCAGGAGGCAATCCTCGCCGTCGTCGAGCGGGCCACGGATTCCGAGCAGAACACTCTCCTGATCTCCCGTGTTCTCATTTCGGTGGTCGAGTCCAACGGCAGTGAGAATGCCGTCACGGGAAATCCAGAGTTCGCCCGTTCTCTAGGCATCCTGGACCGCAAGGCCATCCTGGATGCGATTGAGAAGAATCAGCCAGGCCCTCAGTACAATGAGGTCAAGTTCACGCACGAATCGTGCGGAAAGGAGGTCCCCCTCTTCATCACTGCGGGGGACCTGTTTCAGGGCTTGTAACTACCACGACACGTACTTCGAATACGAGCAACTAGTCGAGCTATCTCCGGCTTGGAGCCTCAGCGAAATTCGCCGGTTGACCGTACGTGAGCGCCTGCACTGGGTGAAGTGGTTCATGGCGCAGCGTAATAGGCGGATGTCTGAGGCGGACAATGGCTAACCAGAGTACGGCAGCAGGGCAGGGACAACTCCTGGGCTGGAACAAGGCCCAGGAGGCAATCTCTGCCCTGACGCGCACTATCACCGACCTGAACAAGGGTCTCAAGGGCGTGTCCGGCGGCGTCGGGCAGATGTCCCAGTCCCGGTCGGTCGGCCTCGCGCTGGGCGACGTCTGGAACGGCAGCAGCCACTTCTCGCAGGGCCGCACCGGCGGCCAGACCTCCTCCAGCAACGGCGGCTCGGTCCGCTTCTCCGGCAGCACCAACCAGGGTGGCGGGTCCGCGAACAACGGCGGCCAGCAGGGCTCGGGCGGCAGCGGAGGCTCGGGCGGTACGAACACGCCCCGGCTCGGTGGAGGCTCCACCAACAACGGCGGCCAGCGCAGCCAGTACACCCTCAAGAGCGGGCTGTCCGGCGTCGTCTCCTGGGGGCAGAAGGAACTGCCCGACCAGGTCACGATGCAGACCACCGCCTACCAGGCGGCCCAGTACTCCTCGAAGTCCTGGCACACCCTGCGCGACCAGGCGTTCAAGAACAACTTCACCGCGCAGTCCACCCAGGACGCCGCCACGGCCTACGCGACCATGTCGCAGCAGGGCATGTCCGGCGGGACGTCCTCCTTCAACACCCAGTGGAACTACGTGAAGGGCACCTCGGGATACCTCAACCCGGGCATGTCCGAGACGCAGCGGGCCCAGGGCACGGCCGCCGCATGGAGTGCGCGCACGTACAACACGATGCGCGGCATGGGTATCCAGACGATCAAGGGCGGGCAGAAGCAGAGCCCGCGTCAGATAGCCCAGCAGATCTACACGCGGTTCCCGGCGCTCAAGAACGTCAAGACCCAGGCGCAGTTGTCGGCAACCCTGAACGACCCGGCCTCCGGCCTGAACCAGTCCCTGAACTCCTGGGGCCTGGACTCGAACACACTGGAACTCGTCAAGGGTGAGCTGCGCGGCATGATGCTGTCGCAGATCCACGGCGGCACCGCCAACACCTACGTCAGCCTCGCCAACCAGCGCGACAACGGCAAGACGCAGGAATCGAAGAACTCCGCGCAGTCCTCCCTCAAGAAGATGGGGATCGGCGGCTCGTCGGCCAACACCCTGATGACCCGGGCCGGGACGCTGCGCAACCAGGACGTCAACATCAACGACTCCTTCACCAGCGGTCTGGAGACCGCGACGAAGTACCTGGACAAGTTCTCCACCGCGCTCCAGAAGGTCCTTGACGTCACGGGCGCCAACTCCGTCATGGGCTTCACCGGGGGCGCCGGTTCCCTGCTCGGCTCCAGTGTCGGCGGGGCCATCGGCGCCTACGGCACGATGCGCGGTCTCGCCTCGGTCGGCCGCCTCGGCGGCATGATGGGCGGAGCCGGTAGCGGTGGCGGACTGCTCAGCGGCCTGGCAGGCGGTGCGGGTGCACGAGTTGCTGGCAGTGGGGCCCTGAGCCTGTCCGGCGCGGCCCTGGGTACCGCAGGCGCTTTCGGCGTGGGTGCGCTCGCCACCGGCTACGTCGGCCACAAGTTGACCAAGAAGATCGACAACGACACGGGCCGGAAGTGGGCCAACGTCGGTGTCGACGCTGGCGCGGGCGCACTGACCGGTGCCGCGATCGGTTCGGTCGTCCCCGTCATCGGTACCGGCATCGGCGCTGCGGTGGGTGGCGTCGCTGGCGCTGCCTGGGGTATCGGAACCAACTTCTTCGGCGGCGCTGGGGAGTCCGGCGGTGCTGCTGCCGCGACGGGCGGCAAGGGCAAGTCCGGTGCGAAGGCCACCGGTACGCAGGGCGCGGGCAAGACGGCCGCTGCCGTCATCAAGGTCGCCATGAAGTACCTCGGTGTGCCCTACGTCTGGGGCGGTACGTCGCCGAAGGGCTTCGACTGCTCGGGCCTGCTCCAGTACTCCTTCAAGCAGATCGGCGTGAGCATCCCCCGTACGGCCGCGCAGCAGCAGAAGGCCGGTAAGAAGGTCAAGCTCAGCGAAGTCCGCGCGGGCGACCTGCTGTTCAACGGCAACCCGGCCCACCACGTCGTGATGTGCATCGGCGGTGGAAAGGTCATCGAGGCGCCGCGTACTGGCCTCAACGTCCGCGTCCGGTCGTTCAAGCCGGGAGAGTTCACCAACGCGGTGCGGATCCTCGGCTCGGTCGGGAATCTCAGCGACACCTCCAGCGATGACACCGAGACCGCCGGTTCGGACACCGAGAGGTTGTCCACCATGGGATTCGGCGGTGACACCGGGGCGTACGGGTCAGTCGAGGAAGCGGACGCCCTCGCCTCCGGCATGGCCGCGCTCGCCACGACCGTCGGCACCTCCAAGAGCGACGAGACGGACAAGTCCGAGTCGGACAGCGGCTCGTCGAGCGTCGGGACCGCACCCAAGGGCAATCTCGCCAAGTGGATCAAGAGCGCTCTGACGCTCATCCACAAGGACACGAAGCAGAACGAGAAGTACGTCAACACCATCGCGATGCACGAGTCCGGCGGCAATCCGAAGGCCATCAACAAGTGGGACTCGAACGCGAAGAACGGCACGCCCTCCAAGGGCATTATGCAGACCATCCAGCCGACCTTCGACGCCTACTCGCTCAAGGGCCACAAGGACATCTGGAACCCGGTCGACAACATCATCGCCGGTACGCGCTACGCGGTCTCCCGCTACGGCTCCCTGGCGAACGTCCCGGGCATCAAGTCCATGGCGAACGGCGGCTCGTACAAGGGCTACGCGGTCGGTTCTACGAACGTGGACGTCGACCAGACCGCGCGTATCCACAAGGGCGAGATGATCATTCCCGCCTACCAGGCCGAGGCAGTGCGCCAGGCGCTCGCAGGAAACACCCCGCTGGCCGGAGGGCTCGGCGGAACCTCTGGCGGCTCAGCCAGCCTTGCGTTCCACTCCGGCTCCGTCGTGATCCAGGTGCAGGGCTCGATGGACCAGCAGTCGGCCCGCGACGCGGCCAAGCAGTTCATGACCGCCCTGGCCGAGGACGACCGAATCAACCTCATCGCAGCAGGGAACTGACCATGCGACTTCATACCTGGGCGGCTGTGTAATGGCCGCCAGCAAGATCGTAGACAACGGACCGTTCGACTCCCGGATAACCAGCATCCCGCTCTTGCAGAAGGTGGTAGGGAACGGCGGATCGGGCGCGGGCGGAAAGAAGTTGACGCGCGGCTTCATCATCCAGAAGGACGCGGTCAGCGGCGTGCGATACCGCTGCAACTTCCTCTACAACCCGAGCGTCCTCAACGTTTCGCATTCCGTCGACTCGGATGTCCTCGCCGACGAGAACTCGAAGAACCCGAACGACGTCACCAAGGACACCTACCTGATGCCCTTGCAGCAGTCGCTGAACTTCAGCCTGCTGTTCGACCGCACCTATGAGATGTGGGACTCCTCGAAGTTGTACGGCGACGCCCTCCTCTGGGTGCCGCAGTTCGGCGTGGCCTACGACGTCCTGTCCCTCTACAAGATCACGGGTGTTGCTGCCCCGGTCGTCATCGAGGGCGACGGTACGGACGCCACCGCGTCCTCGGAAAAGGCCTGGCAGAAGGGCAACTTCTCCACAGGCCCAGCAGGCCCGATGCTCAGCAACCCGGTGTTCGTGGTGATCGGCTCGACGCTGTCCTACTACGGGATCATCCAGAGCCTCAACGTCCAGTACACGCACTGGACCCAGTCCATGATCCCCACGCGCTGCCAGGTCGACATCACCGTCACCCTGCTGCCGACTCCGACAGGCGGCAACAAGTACGCGCCGATCATCGGTCCCCGCGTTGCGAACTGGGGCGACCCGCTGTCGACCTCGGAGCAGTTGGGCAAGAACGGGGTGGCTGGCCGGTGATCTCCTCCAACTCCCGTTACGCGGACTCCACGCTGGCCCTCGTCTCCTCCGGCCGTGGCACGAACCTCACCGTCGTACCCGGCCAGCAGCGCGAGTGGTCGTTCAACTTCACGTACCACCAGTTGACCTCGGCCGACCGCATCGACCTGCTCGCCGTGCAGTTCTACGGTGACGCCCGCCTCTGGTGGCACATCGCCGACGCCAACCCCGAGGTCCTGGACTGGTCCGTCCTGACTCCGGGCCAGATCATCAGGATCCCCAGTGTCTGAGCGGACCCCCGTCACCCGGCTGACGATCGGCACAGACAAGGTCACCTCGTACGTCTCGCGGGTGGAGGTCCGCGAAGGCTACGGGACGCACTCGATGGCCATCATCGACGTCTCCACGCCACCAACCTCCAAGAAGGCCTACACCGAGCTGACTCCCGTCGTGCTCGACTACGGCCGCTCCCCGAACGACCTGGTGCGCTGGTACGGCTACGTGCACCACTCCAGCGCGCTCGCCTCCTCCGGCAGCCGCAATGTCGTCGTGCGCTACATCTGCATCAGCACATCGCTGCCCATGAACACCCAGCGCACCCGGTCGTGGAAGAACGTCTCGCCGACCTCGATCGTGCGGCAGGTGGGACGGGAGAACGGTCTGCGCACCGTCATCTCCCCGTCGGCGCGGCGCCTGACCTACTGGGCGCAGACCGGCCAGAGCGATTTCAAACTGGTCAACGACCTCGCTTCCGAGACCGGATTCCGTTTCTGGGTAGAGGGCACCACGCTGTACTTCCTGGACCCGCGAATTCTGCTCCTCGGGCAGAAGGTCCAGGACATCCCGGTGTTCTCCAAGAACCAGACGGCCGGAGTTTTCGACACTCTTCAGGACCTCTCGATCCTCACCGGCACGATGATTCCCCGGGAGAACGGGACGACCGGCACCTCCGTGGTTTCCGGATTGGATGCGAAGACCGGAAAGGTCATCAAGGCGTCCTCGGCCGCTGATACCGGAACCACGACGTTCCTGAATTCCATCACCACGACCCGCGCCGTGGACAACTACGCCGACGCGCAGGCGCTTATGGAGGCGCGGACGCTGGCTTCCCGTGGCTGGATCACTATGCAGGCAACTCTGTACGGGACGGCGAAGGTATTTCCAGGAACACTGGTCGGCCTCGCAGGAAAGTCCGTTTCCTCGGAGAACACAGGCCGCTGGCTGGTGACCAATACCAAACACGTCATCAACCGGGCCACGGGAAATACCGGGCTGCTCTTCACCACAACTGTGGATGCAGAAAGAGACCAGCCCTACGCCGTAACATTTCAAAGTGACGCTAATAAGCGTTTCAAGTTCGACACGGTCCCGGCTGTCTTGAGGAACAAGCAGTTCTGGGAGTCGAGCCTTCTGGAGGACGTCAATGTCGGCTGATCTCGTGCTGGGTCTTTATCAGGCGAGCGTGGCAAACAATCAGGATCCGCTGAATGAGGCACGGGTAACCCTCCTCATTCCTCAGATCCTCGGAAACGCAGAGAGCGCCTGGGCTGTTCCTGCATCACCGACCAACACAATCCCGCCGGTCGGTCAGACGGTCTGGGTGCAATTCTCCGGCGGAGACATCACCAAGCCGGTGTACAGCCCGCTGGGCATCAAGCAGGCCCAGGACGACTTCGCGGCGAGCATCGACACGCAGCCGCCCAAGGAGCCGACCGGCCTCACCCTGACGACCACGATCTACGTCACGGACGACGGCACCACACAGAGCAGCGTCACCGCCTACTGGACCCCTCCGACGGAGAACCAGGACGGCTCGACCCTCACGGACCTGTCCCACTACATGGTGCAGGCCTCGTACGACGGCGAGACCTGGAGCGGTGGGGGGACCACCGGAGACACCTACCTCGTCTTCGACACGCTTCATACCGGGCGGACTCTCTACGTCCGCGTCCAGACCGTCGACACCAGTAACAACGCCTCCCTGTGGGCGCAGGCCAACATCACTACGGCCTCGTCCACGACCCCACCGCCGACGCCCTCAACCCCTGTGGCGCTCGGTGTGCTGGGCGGTGTCCGCGTTACCTGGAACGGGCTGGACAGCACGGGCGCAGCCATGCCGCTGATCGTCGACCACGTGCAGGTGCAGCGGGACACGACGTCCGCGTTCGCCAGCCCGGTCACCGTGGCGACCCTGCGCGGGGCCGACTTCGTCTACGACTCGATCCAGAACTACGCCAACGCCTACTACTACCGGCTGATCGCGTACTCGAAGGTCGGCATACCCTCGGCCGCTTCGGCCAGCGCGTCCGCGACCGCCAAGCAGGCGTACAACGCCGACATCCTCGACGGCGCGCTCACCGCTGCCAAGATCGCTACGGGCGCCGTCGACTCCACCAAGCTGGCCGCCGGTGCGGTCACCGCCACCGCTGTGGCCAACAGTGCGATCGAAGCCGGGAAGCTAGCCGCGCTCGCGGTCGGCACCACGAACATCGCCAACAACGCCGTCACCGGCGCGCAGATAGCCGACGCCACCATCGGCGCGGCGAAGATCATCAACGCGGCGATCGGTACCGCGCAGATAGCCGATGCCGCGATCAACAACGCCAAGATCGCGAACCTCGACGCGGGCAAGATCACCACCGGATCTCTCGATGCCGCGCGCATCGCCACCGGATCCCTCGACGCCGCGAAGATCACCTCCGGCACGCTCACCGCGACGCAGATCCTGGCCGGATCTCTGACGGGTGCGCTGCTCCAGGCGGACACGATCACCGCCCGCGAGATAGCCACCGGGACGGTCACGGCCAACGAGATTGCGGCCGGGACGATCACGGCGTCGAGCGGTGTCATCGCCAGCATCGACGCGTCCAAGATCACCGTCGGAAAGGTCACGGCATCCCAGATCGACGCAACCAGCCTGGTGGTGTCCGGCGCCAACGTGTCCGGCACGGTGGCCAGCGCAACGACGGCCGCGACGGCGACCACTGCCGCGACAGCAACCACGGCCACGTCCGCTACGACGGCAACCACTGCTTCCAGCGCCACGACGGTCACCGGCGCCATCGGTGCGAGCGTGAGCGTCCCGGCAAGCCAGTTGAACAACACCCAGATCCCGACGACCACCACGATCAACGGCGGCTCGATCCTCACCGGCACGGTGGACGCCTCGAAGATCACCGCCGGGACGATCACTACCGACCGGCTGACGGTAGGCATCTCGGGCAGCGTCAACCAGAAGTTCTACGACACCATGACCGAGGCCACGAAGTGGACCACGTCGGGTGTCACGCCCACCTCGGTAGGGGTGACCGACGCGCACACAGGCGGCTCCATCATGCGCGCCGTCGGCGCCACAGGTTCCCTGTACCGGCCGGACGTGAAGATCCCCTTCGATGCAGGCGTGCTGTACCGGGTCTCTGCCGTCGTACGGCAGACCGCCGACAACTCCACCGCAGGTACCAACCAGGGTGTCTACGTCGGGCTGATGGGCTGGGCTGCGGACGGCACAACCGCAGTCAACCGCAGCGGCCTGGCGTCCGTGTCGTCGCACGTATACGTCGGGGCCTCCAACTCCGCGCTCACGACCGGCGGCGGATGGACGCGCTTCACGGGTTACGTGAAAGGACGGGCCGCCACAGGTGCGCTCGGCTCGGCAGGCCCGAACACCAGCCCGCTGTCGCCGGGTGTCATGCACGCCGACGTCCGCTACATCAGCCCGATCATGTTCCTCAACTACAACGGAGGAACGGGCACTCAGGAAGTCGGCCTCTTCACCATCGAGGTCGTCGAGACCGGCAGCGTAGGAACAGTCAACATCCAGGACGGAGCGATCACGGCCACCCAGGTGGCAGCACGCACGATCACAGCCGACAAGATCGTGATCGGTGACACGTCAAACATCCTCCTGGACCCGTCCTTCAACCAGAACAGCAGCGCATGGAACTGGAACACCAACGTTGTACGGACAGCCTCCAGCGACTCCACCGTGCCGACGGGATCCCCGGCACCGTGGGTCGCCAAGTTGACCAACCAGACCAGCGCCAACACCGACCTCACCTGGAAGCACACCGCCACCACGACAACCGGCATGGCGGTGACCCCAGGGGAGACGTACTACGTGGAGGCGTGGGTCGTAGCCTCCAGCACCTCCAACGCCAACCTGCGGTTCTTCCTCACGACTTGGGACGCCGCAGGCAGCAACGCCTCCTGGCCGTCCGTAGGCACCACAACGCCAGCAAGCGCAACGACCTGGACCAAGATCAGCGGGCAGATCACGATCCCGGCAGGGAAGTACCTCGCAACCTTCGGGATCGGTTCAGTACAGACGACACCGACGACGGCCGCCGGGTTCTGGTGTGTCACCAACGTCAAGATGCGCAAGGCCGTGGACAGTGCGCTGGTGGTCGCTGGGTCCATCACCGCCGACAAACTCGATGCCAACGCGATCAACGGCAAGACGATCACTGGTGTCACGATCACCGGTACGTCCACGATCACCGGTGCGACCATCCGCAGCGCCGCGTCGGGCGGCCGAGTTGAACTAAAGTCCGATAACGCTGATGGCATGGCCATTGTGCACTTCTACGCCCAGACGGCCAGCGATGATCCCGGCACCATCCTGGTGGACGGCGCGGCGTCGAGCAGGTCCCTGAGCATCGTCCCCCCAGCCGCATCCGGTGCCACAAACGTCCCATTCTTCTACCAGGGATATACGAACAATGGCGCGGGGACGGAGACCATTCTCTCCAGTGATGCGGTATCGGTAGAGGGAATCCTCGTCGCCAGCAACATTGCTACCGGACGCGTTAACATTACCCCTAATGCCGCTAACGACCCTACGTCGGTAACCGTAACTGGGCTGGGACTTGTCGGATCCAGCCCACGGGCGGTTGCCACCCCGTCGACCGTAGTGCCCGGAACATCCGTCACGGGAGTCGGCTGCACAGGAGTCACCACGGATTCGGTAACCATCTGGGTTACCCGCACCAACACCACCACAACTGGAGTCGACTACATAGTGATTGCGAGTTAACGGTGGATGAGGAAGAAGCCCAGCCGGTCAAGATGGTTGTGACCTGTCGTACGGAAGGATGCCCCGTCGAGGGTATCTCGTACACAGTGGACATGTATCCCAACAGCACGGAGCCGATATACCGGGCCGTATGCGGGAAGTGCGGCAACGCCATAACGGACATCGTCCCGGCCGCCTGACAGGGGGAATTGGTAGGCATAGCTGCGCTCCTGAGACAATGCAGCTATGCCTACCGAGATTGCTTATCCATTCCGCCTTGCGTCCGACGGGACTATCGCCGTCGAGACGAATCCGGACAGGCAGATCGCCCAGCATGTAAAGGCGCTCATCGGCACGCAGCCGGGGGAGCGGGTCATGCTCCCGGATTACGGGGTTCCCGTGGCTGATCTGCTGTTCGACCCTGACGCGAGTTTCGTCGCTCAGGAAATTAGCCGTGCTGTGACAACGGCATTCAGCGCCTACGAGCCTGGCGTGGTTCTCCAGCAGGCCATCCCCATCCCAGACGCCGGACAGCAGTCCCTCGCACGCATCGAGGTCGACTACATCCGCCGTGAGGACGGGGCTACACCGTCCAGCCTGGCCCTTCAGGCCAACACGGCCGTGGTCCGCGTCGGCGGCACCGTAAGCGAGGTCATCAGTGGCTGACGTTCCCGCTATCGACTACACCAGCCGGGACTACGAGGGCTTCAAGGCCTCCCTGCTGGACTACGCCGCCCGCGCGTTCCCCCAGTGGGTGCCCTCTTCCGAGGGCGACTTCGGCGTGGTCCTGGTCGAGCTGTTCGCCTACCTTGGCGACAGCCTCTCCTACTACGGCGACCGGCTCCAGCAGGAGGCCTTCCTGCCCACTGCGACGCAGCGGCTGTCCCTGCTCCAGATCGCTGACCTGCTCGGCTACGTTCCCAGCAACGGCGTTCCGGCCTCCGGCACGGTCACCTTCCAGACGTCCAACCCGGGTCCGGCGGTCACCGTGCCTGCGGGCACCCAGGTCGTCACCGACTACATCGAGTCCATCGACTCCCCGGTCACGTACGAGACCGACCAGGACGTCACCGTGCCCCTCAACGGCGGCACCGCGACCGTCTCGGTCACCCAGGGCGTCACCCGGACCCAGGTCAACTTCGGCACCAGCTCGGGGCTGCCCGTGCAGGAGTTCCGGCTTCCCGACGTACCGGTCATCGGCGGCACGGTGAGGGTCCTCGTGGACGACGTCACCACCCTCACGGAGTGGACGTACATCGACTACCTAGTAGACGCCGACCCGACGGACAAGGTGTTCACCACCTTCCTGGACGACTCCGGCGCTGCGTGGGTCCGCTTCGGTGACAACATCAACGGCGCCATCCCGACCACGAACCTCACCCTCTACGCCACTTACCGTGTGGGCGGGGGAGTGGTCGGCAACGTCAACGCGGGCGTCGTCAACGCCATCGCCGACGCTGCCCTGCCCGGAGTCACCGTCGCCCAGGACAGCGACGGCACCGCGATCTCGTCGGCCATGTCCGGCGGCGCGGACCCGGAGACCAACGACCAGATCCGGGCGAACGCCCCGCGCATCTTCCGCACCCAGGACCGGTGCGTCACGCTGGCCGACTTCTCCGACCTGGCGCTGATCATTCCTGGCATCGTCCGGGCGAAGGCCGTGGCGTCGACCTACACGAGCATCTCGGTGTTCGTCATCGGATCCGACGGGGGAACGCCCAGCACCACGACGCTCCAGAACGTGCAGAGCACCCTCCAGGCCAAGGCACTGGCGGGCACCACGGTCACCGTGTCCGGCCCGACCGTGGTCCGTCTGAACGTCGGCAAGTCCAGTGCAAAGATCTCCATCGAGTGCTGGCCCCGCTACTCCCGCGCCGCCGTCCTGTACGACGTGCAGCAGGCCCTGAAGACCATGCTGTCCTTCGCCAACGTCGACTTCGGCATGCGGCTGACCCTCTCCGACTTCTACAAGACGCTCCTCGCGGTGGACGGCGTCCGGTACGTCGACATCCCGATGATCGCCCGAGCCGACGCAGCCCAGACCGGTACCGCCGACATCGTCATGCGCGCGTGGGAGATCCCCACGGTCGGCGACATCACCAACATCACCATGACCGGAGGTATCGGCTGATGGCCGCTGTCTACCCCAAGCAGTACAAGTCCTTCACCACGCACAAGAACCTCGTTGAGGACATCGACGCCAGCCACGTGAACAACCTCCAGGACGAGGTCCTGGCGCTTCAGCAGACCCTGGGCGTCAACCCGCACCAGGACACCGCGCTCAAGATGATGACGAACAGGTGGGCCTCCGTGGCCGCGCGGCTGGACGCGATCCAGCGCGGCAAGGGCATACCGGTCTGCTACATGACCAAGACGTCACACACCCTCAGGCCTCCGAAGACGCCGGTCTCCGGTGTCGCCGAACGGGTCACGATCCCCTTCGCGAGACCGCCCCTCGTTAATGACCCCGAAGGCATCTTCAACGGCAGCGGCTCGGTGACGACGAACCGCACCGGCTGGTGGATCGCCTCCGCGTACTGCCGAGGCAGCATCCTGCAAGAAGACCCCGAGCGCTGGCTGGGCATCGCGGTCGGAGGTAAGCGCGCTGTCTGCCACACGGTGACGCACAACTTCAACGGCTACAGCCACACCACCGTGTTCTGGCAGGGCCCGGTCGCCGCAGGCAAGAAGATCGAGATGATCGAGCGCAACCCCTACGGCGGCAAGACCTACACCCTCGACGAGATCAACTTCGCCGTCTCCATGCTCCGGGAGCTGTGATCCGGCATGGGTACCTACGGCGTCTCCAAATACGGGCTCGCGAAGTACGGCACGGACATCCGCGCCGAGTTCGACGTCAGCCCGTTCACAGCCACGCCCGCCGACTACTCCACCGTGCTGCTGGACTGGACGGCCCCGGCCGGTTCGTGGGACACGCTGCGACTGCTGCGCAACCGGTACGGCTGGGCAGTCAATGAGAACGACGGCGAGATCCTGCTCAACCAGACCCACAAGGCCACGTCGTTCGTGGACAAGGACGTAACTGGCGGCCACTGGCAGTACTACACCATCTTCATCCAGGCGTCCGGCCAGTGGTCCCGAGCGGGCACCGTCGCCTGCCTGATGCCCAAGGACAACGGATATACCGACCTGCTGTACTCGCTCCTGCCCGAGCACTACAAGGTCGACGTCGCGGCAGGCAACATCGTCTCCGACGACTCGAACACGCTCAACCCATACCTGCGGCCGTTCCTGTCGATCTTCGCGTTCGGGTTCGACATGGTGAAGTCCTACTACGACTCCAACCGCTACACCAACGACGCGATGCGCACCCGCTTCGACAACATCGCCCAGTTGGCCACGCAGTTCGGCGTCCAGTACGAGGCGTCCACCCCGGCTTACCTCTTCCGGCAGCGGGTGCGGGACGCGGCCACCCTTGGCCGCCAGAAGGGCACCCTGGAGCAGATCCGTTCCATCATCTCCGAAACGACCGGCTACGACGCGGACCTGCGCATCGGCTACAACCTCATGCTGTCCGACGACCAGGCCGACTTCGACCACCCGTCCTTCCCTCAGTGGGACGCGGGCGTGAACTACGCGGCCGGGGACAGCGTCGGGTTCGGCGCCTACCTCTACAAGGCGGGCAGCAGCGGCGCGTACGGCGCTTCACAGGCCCCGACGGGCACGGCCACCTCCAACAGCTACTGGACGGTCGTGCAGTACGGCACGGACTCCACGCTGGTGGACGCCAACGGGCTCGTCGCCGGGTGGGAGCAGGTCTCCTTCACCACGGGCGTCACCCCGGGCACGGGCGGCGTCCTCGTCGGCATCGGCGTGCAGAACCCGACCAACCCCGATGACAAGGCGGGCAACGCGCTGTGGGTGCGCAACACCAACTCCGGCGGTGTGGTCGCCACCATGGGCGTGCGCTCCGTCGGCCGTGTTTCCGGCCAGTCATCGATGGACCCCCAGCAGCCGGTCCTCTACGGCATCCCGCTGCCCTACACCTGGCAGGCCTGGGACGACGACGTCTACTACCAGCCCGGCGACATGGTCATCTATCACGGCCGCGTCTACCAGGCACTGACCGCGAGCCTCAACGTCACCCCGCCGGACACTCCGACCGCGAACACGCAGTGGACGCCGCTCGGTTACGACGAGCGCGTGCAGATGTGCCTGTCCGGCTACGCGCAGGCCTACTCCGGCGAGCAGGTGAACGTGTACCCGTTCGTCGAGTACTACGACGCCCACGGAGCCCTGATCACCTCCCTGTACAGCGATGCCCTGCCCGCCTACACCGTGCTCGACTCCTTCACCCAGGGCTGGAGCGACTGGACGGCCCGCACCTCGGACCTCGGGGCGGCCTCCTGGACAGAGACGGTCGGTCAGTGGACCTCCGGCGGCTACGGGGGCGGCTGCGCCTACCCGGTCGGCGCCACGGCGTCCATCGCCACCACCCCCGGGCATGCGGACGGCACGGTGTCGGCTACCTTCCTCACCCGCCCGAGCGGCGCCCTCAACCAGGCCGTCGTCTTCCGGCTCCAGGACTCCAGCAACTACTGGCGGGCCTCCCGAACGGGACTGCACCGCGTCGAGTCCGGTTCCTGGGTCGCCACCTACAGCTACTCGCAGACGTTCCTGGACGGTGACCGGATCACGGTCGAGTACTCCGGGAGCAACATCACGGTGTACCGAAACGGAACCCAGGTGCTCACACTCAGCAACTCGACCTTCAGCACTGCCACCCGCGTTGGAATGGCGGTCGCCTGATGCCTAACTTGACCTTCAGCGACACCACGGAGTTCTTCAACCGGTTCGCTGTCAGCGGCACCATCGACGCGCGGACGTACCGCGTGCACCGGCCGGAGCTGGCCGGACAGGTCACCATCGACGGCGGCCTCGTCATCACGGTCCCGCGCCCCAAGCCGCTGGCCCCGCTGGCCGGGCAGTTCACTGTCCACGGCACCCTCGCGGCCGGAGTGAAGGCCCCGGCTGCCGCCTTCAAGGACTTCTCCCACTACCCCTACCAGGGCGTCGACCCGGCCAAGGCGTGGATCGGGATCACATCGGGGTCCCTCAAGTCGGCTGTCTCAGGCTCATACAGCCGCCCGTACACCGCGATCACCGGCCCAGTCGACTACCCGGTCTCCGGCGGCGGTTACGCCTGGAAACGCGCGGCGTACGCGGCCGTGGGCTTCAAGTTCGCGAGCATGTCGGCGAACAAGCATCAGATCCTGGACGCGGTGCAGTTCGAACCGCTGCCCCTGGGGGCGACCGGCCCGAGTGCCTACCAGAACGCCAGGGAACTCCGCGTCGTGGTCAAGCCGACGCGGCTGAACTACGCGGACAACCCGAACTTCGAGAGCGGGATTACGGGTACCTCGGCACTCAACGGTGCGACCCTCGAAGCGGACTCCTCGACCTGGTGGAGAGGTACGCAGAGCCTCAAGGTCACCGTTCCTTCCAACCCCACCGCGAACGCCGGATTCAACTTCGCGGCGCGCGGCCTCATACCTGGGCGCCGCTACACCTTGAGCGCCCGCATCGCCATCGCGCAGTCCTGCGGGAGCGTGTACCCGTGGTCCAGCAGCACCAGCACCACCATGAAGTACCGGACCTGGTACAAGGACGCCCCCCAGGACGCCACCAATCCGCGCTGGAGAACGGTCTCCGTCACCTTCGACGCGAAGGCGTCCGTGTGCTGGGTCGGGTTCAGCGTCGAGCGGACCACCATGCCCTCCGGGCAGCCCAGCATCTATTGGGTGGACGGCGTGCTGGTGGAGGAAGGCGGCTCCGTCCGTGACTACTTCGACGGCTCGATGGGCGAGGACTACCTCTGGGAGAGCAGCGGTACCGCGAACCTTGCCAGGTCGTACTTCTACGAGAACTACGTCGAGCGCAGTTACCTGATCCGCACGCTGCTCGAAGAGAATGTTCCCTTGGGAACCACTTCGTCCGTCCCTCAATATGCCGTACTGCCGACCCAGTAACAGCCAACCCGTAAGGAAACCATGTTCACCAACTATGCCGACGCGGCATCCCTCGCCATCGGCCTGGTCCTGCCCGCCGTCGTGGCGCTGCTGACCCGACCCTCGACCAACGCCACCGTCAAGGGCACCGCGCACGCGGTCCTGTCCATCGCAACCGGCGCCCTGGCCGTCTACCAGGCGAACCCCTCCAAGGGCTACATCGTCCCAGCCCTCGTCGCTGGCCTCCTGGCCTGGCTGTCCGGCACCGCGTTCTACCACTCCTTGCTGAAGAAGTACTCCTGGTTCGCCTGGCTCCAGAACGCTCTGGTGCGCGACAAGGTGAGCGGCCTTCATATCGGCGGCGTCCCGGTCGCCGAGGTCTACGAGCAGGCCCGGGTCGCCGAGGACGCCGTCAAGGACGAGGAGGCGGCCGAGGTCGTCGGCCAGGTCGTGCAGAGCGCCAAGAAGGCGATCTGAGACATGGACTGGTTCCGGCTGCTGCTGATCGCCTTCGCCACCTTCACCGCCTGGGAGTGGCTGGTCGTCGTGCTCCCCTTCGCGCTTCCAGCCGCCCTCCAGCCGCTCGCGGTCGTCGGCCTGGCCTACGAAGCGCAGCGACTGCCCGGCTCGTGGCTGGCGGCTACAGCAGCGGCCGGAGTGGTCGCCCTGCTGCACATCCCGGTCCGGGGCGGCGTGGTCGAGGCGACCCCGTTGCGCTTCCCCCGCAGGCATCCGTCTACCGGACGCAGAGTCCCCGACCTGCCCTGATTGTCAAGCCACTTGAAATCCTCGCTAGACAAGCGGGGATTTCTTGCTTTTAGAAGGCGTAACCAGTAACGTCTTCCTCGTCGCCGATCAAGGTGGCACACCACAACCCTGGAGCAGACTTGAGCACCCAGCCCATCACCCTTGCCTTCGCCGGAGCGGCCGACACCGACCTCGACAACATCAAGGCCCTGCTGAACGACTGGCTGGGCTTCGGCGAGGAGGACGCGGACGGCTTCCCTGCCCCGAGCGACCGCGAGATCACTCTGATCCTCCCGATCACCCGCGAGCACCTCTCCGACGGCCTGGAGGCCGTGCTCGACTGGACCGAGTACGCCGACCTCCCCTACGTCGCCGTCGCCGACAACGCCCGCAGCCGCGCGGTCGAGAAGATCCTCGGAGATGCCGAGGTTGTCGAGCACGCCTCCAACGTCACGGCCAAGGTCATCGACCTGCTCAGCGAGGCCAAGGAGCGCGGCGACGAAGTGCACCTGGTCCTCCTGTGGGGCGACGAGGGCAGCGAGCAGGCCGAACTCCTCCTGGACGCCGCCGAACAGGCCGGGATCAAGGCGAAGGACCTGACGGCCGGACTCGACGACATCTCCTTCGGTGACCCGCAGGCCGCCGAGGAGCCTCAGCCCGAGCCCGAGCCCGAGCCGGAACCTGAGCCGGAGCCCCGCCGTGGCCGTCGTCGTGGCCGTCGCGCGGAGCCGGAGGAGGTCGTGCCGGAGGAGCAGCCGCTGACTGATGAGGTGCCGGAGCCCGAGCCGGAGCCCGATCCCAAGCCGCGTCGCCGTGGCCGCAAGGCGCAGCCCGAGCCCGAGCAGACCGAAGAGCCCTCGGTCGAGCAGGACATCCGGGAGCAGAAGGAGGCCGAGGAACTCCAGCAGGAGGTCAACAGCGCAGCGCAGCGGGTGCAGCGCGAGAAGGCCGCCGACCCTGTCCCGGACGAGCAGATCGACGTGCTGCTGGTACGTGCCGCTTTGGAGGGTGCCTACAACGTCCTGCGTCTGGAGGACGAGCGCAACGCCGCCATCAACCAGGCTGACGTGCGCGAGCGACCGCTGACCGAACTGCTGCGCAAGGCGCTTCATACCCTGCCGCAGACCGGCGAGCAGAAGCAGAAGTCCCCCGAGGTGCTGGAGGCGGCCGAGGAGCAGGACGACGACCAGGAGGAGCCGCCCGCCAGCCGTCGGCGCCGTGGACGGCCGCGTGACGAGTCCAAGACGTTCGCGTTCCTGGTCGACGACGAGGGCAACTACACCCGTCGCGGCCGTGGCCGGGTCCCGGCCGGATCGAAGGTCGTCCAACTGACCCGGGCCGAGATCGAGGAGAAGGGCCTCGAACTGGACGCGGAGTGAGCAACGCAAAGGCCCCCAGCGCTGGCGAGGAACTGATCCTCAAGCCACTGCTGGGGGCCTTTGCCCACCACACCCCGAGGCCCACCACAAACCCCGAGACGGGAGTAACCCTAGCATGCCGATACGGCTTCATACTTACGGCTTCTACGGAGCCGCCGAGTGAGCATCCTGATCATGTCGGAGGTGTTCGCGCACTCCGAAACCCGGCTGGCTACGCGGCTCGTGCTGCTCGCGCTCGCCGACGCGGCCAACGACACCCACCGCATGTGCTGGGAGTCCGCCGACACCATCGCGGGCAAGGCCCGTGTCTCCAAGCGCCAGGCGTACGCCTCCCTGGCCACACTGGAGTTGGAGGGGATCGTCGAGCATGTCCCCGACGAGGAAGCCCCGTTGGAGGCCCTGCGCTACAAGTCGGTCGTCCGGCGCATCAAGCCGGTGGTGGAGTGGCCCTCGACCTCGAAGAGTGCAGATCCTGCACCCCTGAGCAGTGCAGATTCTGCACCCCCTGTGTCGAACTTTTCACCCAACCCCAATATCCCTACTGGAAGTAATAGAGATACTTCGTATCTCCAGGGCGACGCCCTCGAAGAGGGGGGCGTGAACAAGCCGGGAGCCAGGGGCTGGAGCGCCGTTGTGGCTCCCAAGCGTGGCGGCCGGAGGAAGACCCGCAAGCAGGTGGCCGAGGAAGCCGTCCTGGCGGAGAAGGAACTCGACCCGGCGTACGTCGTAGCCCAGGCGCTCGGTGAGGGTGACCCGGGAAGCGGGCTGGATAACGATCTCCCGGCCTCGCAGGGCGGCCCGGCCCCTCGGGTCCAGGCGCCGCGTACGGCGCGCTCCAGGAGGCCTTCGGAGGAACTGGCGGAGTTCTTCGACCGCCGGGCCCAGGAAGTCGGTTCGGATGTGCCCGGCGCCACCAACCTCAAGGCCCTGGTCGGAACCTTCGGCCGGTGGATGGCACAGGGAACGGAGCGCGAGACCATCCGGCAGATGATCATCACGTACTGGTCCTCCTCCTGGCAGCGCTCGGACAACACGGTCGCCTGGAAGGACTTCCTCGCGGCCCGTGGGCTGCTGACCCAACGACTGGGCAAGGCCGCCAGCGCGATGGAAGAGAACAGGTTCAACGAGGACTTCTGGTCCTGACCGGCCCACGGGGGCGGGCTGCTTCGGCGGTCCGCCCCTTACTTGTTCTTAAGCGATACTCAAGAAGCAGTAACTGTGGTAGCTTGCTGGACGTTGAACCCACCACCACCAGGAGGTACGCATGGCGACCGACCCCCGGGTCCACGCCTTGAGGCTCAAGGAGTACGGCATCCCGGCGCACTACCGCCACCTGCGGCTTCATACCGTGGCGGACGCTCCCCAGCGCGCCGCCTGCCAGACCTGGCTCGACAACCTGCGCGACCACTACGTCACCGACAAGCGCCCGCTCGACCAGTACCCCGACGACTGGTCACAGATCGGCAAGGGCCTGCTGTTCGTCGGCCCGCCCGGCACCGGCAAGACCTCCCTGGCCACGGCCGCGCTGCTGGAGGTCTACTTCGAGAAGCGCCTGCCGGTCCACTGGCTGGCGTACGCCGACTTCGTTAAGGACTCCATCGAGAAGATGGGCCTTCAGGACCGGCACGAGCCCGAGGCCGTCGCCCGCTGGTGGGAGATCCAGGACAAGATCGTGGCGGCCGAGAAGGCCCCCGTCCTCCTCCTGGACGACGTCGGCAAGGAGCACCGCACCAAGACCGGCTACGCCGAGGGCCTGCTCGACACCCTCCTGCGCCAGCGGCACCGCGATGCCCTGCCCACCCTCGTCACCTCGAACGTCCCGCCCCGGGAGTGGGGCGCCGTCTACAACCCCACGATGGGCTCCTTCATCCAGGCGGCCTTCACTCACCTCACGATCGTTGGAGAAGACCGCCGTGCAGCGTGACTTGTTGACTTCCCACAAAACCGGGCCGCTTCATACCCGGCTCCGCGCGGCGGAGCGAACCTGATGCAGGGCGGCGACATCTCCAACGAGGTGAGTCCCCGCATGGTCCTGGTCTTCGAAGGCCTGCTGGGCAACCTGCCCACAGCGCGCGCCCGAGCTGGCGAAGCCGTGGCCCGCCGGGCGCACCAGTGGAAGCGCGCGGTGAAGGCGTACGAGATCAACGAGCCCCTGGCCCACGTCATCTGGGACACCGTCTGGCGCTACCGGTACTCGGTGGACGTCATCACCTACCTGGGCGACGAGTTCGCCGAGGCCGTCGAGTGGCGCCTGGACATCGAGGGCCTGCCCATCGGCCGCGTCTGGTCCGAGGACCCCAAGAAGCTGGCCCGCCGCCTGGCCCACATGCCTGACGTCGCGGCCGTCTTCGACAACGAGAACCACCTGATCTACGGAAGCAAGGGACGCATGCTCCCGGCCGTACCCACCACCCTGATCGGAGCGATGTAGTGGCGGACTTCGAGCGCCTGCTCGTGTCCCGCGTCATCCAGGACAAGGACCTGGCACCTGTCGCGGACGCGGGCATCACCCCCGAGTTCTTCGGCGACCCGGACAACCGGGCCGCCTTCAAGGCGATCCTGCGGCACAAGGCCAACTACGGCGAGGTCCCGTCGCTGGCCACCATCAAGACCGACTTCCCGACGTACAAGTTCGTGCGCGTCGAGGACTCGATGCAGGTCCTCACCGACCGGATCAGGGAACTTCATACTTTGGCCCTGCTGGAGCAGGGCCTGGCCGACTCGGTCGACGCACACGAAGAAGGCAACGCCAACGCCGCCATGGAAGCGCTGGCGCGCACGCTGGCCAACATCGCCTCGGCGGTACCCAACGCCCGCGACACCGACCTGACGGAGACGGGCCAGGAGCGCCTTGCGCGGTACCTCACGCTCAAGGACCTGCCCGACGGGCTCCGGGGCATCCCCACCGGCTTCAACACGATCGACAGGGCCACCCAGGGCCTCCAGAAGGAGCAGTTGGTCACCTTCGTCGGCCCACCGAAGGCCGGTAAGTCGACCCTCCTCCTGCTGGCCGCCATGGCCGCCCACCTGCACGGCGAGCGCCCGCTGTTCATCGGCTTCGAGATGAGCAACGAGGAGCAGGAGGAACGCTTCGACGCCATCCGCGCAGGGATTTCCCACGCCCGGCTGCGAAACGGAACGCTCAAGAAAATCGAGTGGGACAAACTCGAAAGAGCCCTCCGGGAACTTGAGGCAATGCCCTCGTTCTTCCTCTCCTCGGACTCCATGAATGCGACGACGCTTACCGGTGTGCAGTCGAAGATCGACGCGATCCGGCCGACGATCGTATTCGTGGACGGCATCTACATGATGCAGGACGAACTCGGCGAGGCTCAGGGATCCAGTCAGGCGCTTACCAACCTCACCCGGGGATTCAAGCGCATGGCGAAGAACCTGGAACTCCCGATCGTCATCTCCACGCAGGTCCTGGAATGGAAGATGAACAAGAAGAAGGGCATCACGTCCGACTCCATCGGCTATTCATCCTCCTTCGCGCAGGACTCCGACGTGATCCTCGGTGTCGAATCCACGGACGACGCGAACATCAACAAGATCAAGGTCGTCCTGGCCCGAAACTGCCCGCCCCTGGAAACCTACTGCCAGTGGGACTGGGAGACCGGCAAGTTCGAGGAACTGAACGAGGACCCCTTCGCCATGGATGAGGAGAACACCGATGGATACGTCGGCTCCTTCTAACCAGATAACCGTGGTCCTCGCGGGAACCTACCAGCAATTCCTGTTCTGGTGCAGAGAGAACAACCGTAACCCCCGAGACCGGTCCCTGATATACGCGAGCGAAATGCACCACCTCCGAGGCCTAATGAACATTCGCTACGTCACCTACGGAACCTGGAATGAACGCCGGGACGCCTGGGAAATGCTCGGCTACCTGAAACACCTGGAGAAGAAGACCAATGCGGCAAGCAAGAGCGAAGGGCTGGGACGCAGTCGGAACGCCGATACCCGGCAACGTGACGGCCTGCCTGGACGAGATCGGACTGGAATACAAGGTCAGCGGCGACGAGATTCACATGCCGTGCCCGATGCACGAGGCGCGGACCGGAAAGAAGGACAAGCACCCCTCCTTTTCCATAAACTACGACGCCGGATACTTCAACTGCTTCTCCTGCCGGTACCAGGGCCCCTTCGTGGTCCTCGTGAAGGACATGCTCGACCTCCCGTACGGGGACGCGGTCGCCTGGGTCCGGCAGCGGGGCGGGATCGAGCGGGTCAAGAAGTTCCTGGCGAAGAAGGCTGACCCCAAGACGGTCGACACGACCAAGCAGATCAACGAGGCCAGCCTCGCCCTGTACGTCACCCCGCCGCTGAGCGCCTGCGCCGAGCGGTACTTCATGCCGGAGGACGCAGAAGCCTGCGGCGTGCTGTGGGACACCGAACGGGAGATGTGGATCATCCCCGTCCGCGACCCCGACACCGGAATGCTGTGGGGCTGGCAGGAGAAGAACGCCCGCTACTTCCGCAACCGGCCGCCGGGCATGGCCAAGTCCAAGACCCTCTTCGGACTTCATACCTACGAGGGCGACACGGCGATCCTGGTCGAGTCCCCTCTGGACGTGGTCCGCCTCCGCGCCTGCGGCTTCCCCGCCGGGCTCGCCTCCTTCGGCGCCGGAGTCTCCGACGCGCAGATGTCTCTGATCCGGGACCACTTCGACTCCGTGATCATCGCGCTCGACAACGACAACGCGGGCGCTGAGACCTGCAAGCGGCTGCGCCAGGAGTGGTCCCGCCGAGGCCTCGCCCTGAAGTTCCTGGACTACGCCGGAACGCCCTACAAGGACCCCGGCGACATGGGGGCCGACGCCCTCAAGAACGCCGTCCGCAACGCCTACCCGTCCGTGATCGCTCGCTTCTAGGAGACCCCCATGAACAACCGGCTTCATACCTCGGCGGAGGCTGCCAATGCTTCCGCCTGATGGCTACGAGCACCTTGGACAGGCCTTCTGGGACCGCGTCCAGCCGGACCCGGACACCGGCTGCCTGATCTTCCAGTCCACCGCGACCCGGCCCACCTACAAGGGCCAGAGCCTGCTGTCCTTCATCACCGGAGGCGGCAGCCAGAAGCACCGCGCCTGCACGCGCCGGATGTGCGCCAACCCGGACCACATCCAGGAGGGGCACTACACCCCCGGCGTCCCCTTCGCCAAACGACCGCGCACCCGCAGGCAGTTCGACCGGCAGTACTCGCAGTGCTGAGCGTCGACCTGCACGCGTACCAGGAGGATGCCGTGACCCGCGCCGTCGAGCGCGGGTCCCTTCTGATCGCCTACGAGATGGGCCTGGGCAAGACGGTCATCGCCCTGGCCGCGATCGAGGAGCTGCTGGGCCTGGGGGAGGTCGAGACCGCCGTCATCGTGGTCCCGGCCTCCCTCAAGTACCAGTGGGCCAAGCAGATAGCCAAGTTGACCGACGTCCCGACCCGCGTCATCAAGGTGCGCGAGGACGGACAGACCCAGGAGATCACCGTGCCGACGGAGGAGTACTGCATCCTCATCGACGGCGACACCAAGAAGCGTGCCGGTCAGTACGTCAAGGTGAAGACGTACCGGCCGGACTACGTGATCATGGGCTACGAGAACGTCGTCAACGACTGGAACTACGTCCGCCGGATCAAGCCGGAGTGCATCGTCCTGGACGAGTGCACCGCGATCAAGACGTTCAAGGCGCAGCGCACCCGGAAGATCAAGCGGCTGACGGCGCCCTACCGGTACGGGATGACCGGCACCCCGGTCGAGAACGGCAAGCCGGAGGAACTGTTCTCGATCATGCAGTGGGTCGACGACGAGGTCCTGGGCCGGTTCGACCTGTACGACAAGACCTACATCGTCCGCAACAAGTTCGGCGGGGTCCAGCACTACAAGAACCTGCCGGTGCTGCACGCCAAACTGGCTGACGCCATGGTGCGCAAGACGCGCCTGGACGAGGACGTCAAGCCGTACCTGCCCGAGGTCCAGGAGAGCACCATCCCGGTGACCCTGGATCCCAAGACGAAGAAGGCCTACAAGCGGATCTCCTCCGACCTGCTGGCCGAGCTGCACGCGCTCGGTCCGAACACCAGTGACTTCGACCTGTTCGCCCACTACCACGGCGGGGACACACCGAACGAGAACAGCCAGCAGGGCAAGATCATGTCCCGCATGCAGGCGCTCGACATGCTGCTGAATCACCCGGACCTCATCGTGATGTCCGGGCAGCGGTATGAGGAGAGCGAGCAGGCGCGGCAGGACGGGGTCCAGAAGAAGACGTGGCCGGGCTCGAAGTACGCCTACGAGGTGTGGCAGGACGGCGTGCTTGATGACGTCACCACGACCCCGAAGTTGGACGCCGTGACCGAGTCCATCCAGGACATCCTGGCCACCCCGAAGAACAAGGTGATCGTCTTCTCGGTCAACCCGGACATGCTCGACCTGATCGCCGACCGGCTGCCCGAGGGTGTAGCGGTCACGTACACGGGCCGGATGAGCGCCGGGGCCAAGGCCTACGCGGCTAACCGGTTCGAGGCGGAAGAGGGTTGCCGGGTGTTCCTCTCCAGCCACGCCGGAGCCTTCGGCACCGACCTGTGGATGGCGAACTACCTGATCAACTACGACCTGGCCTGGTCGTCCGGCAAGCAGGACCAGATCAACAAGAGGCACGACCGCGCGAGCAGCCTGTTCAAGAACATCTACGTGCTGAACGCGATCACGCAGGGCACGACCGAGCCGAGGAAGTACTCCATGCTCGCGCACAAGCGCAGGGTGGGCTCGGCCATCACCGACGGCCGTGGAGCGGACGACAAGGGCCGCATCGAGAACGACCTGGTGACCCTGACGCAGTGCCTGGAAGCGGCGTAACTTCCAGGATCTCATGCAGGACGTCGGGTGGTTCTAAAGCCGTAATCGCATGTCAGTATCAAGGTATGCGAGAAGAACTACTCGACGTCCTGCTCCGTGAGGGGCTGGAGGGCGTCCTGCACCCACCGGAGGAGCGGGAGGACTGGGATCTGACCCCTGTTCGCCTGGCGCCCCGAGGTGCCGTAGCGGACCAGCGGTGACGTCGTAAAGCTGATTCGTGAAATCCATTGACATGGCATATGCCGCTACGTAGAGTCTTCCTCACAAGCCCAGTCGAACAGGGCTCGAACAGAGGAGGACCTGATGGCCACCATCGCGGAAGCTCTCGGCATCACCTGGTCGGCACCCGTCACCGAGGAGCCCACCTACCGGCTCACCTACCACGCCCAGAAGCAGGCCTCCGCTAAGGGCTGGAGCAGTGAAGACGTCCTGCTGGCCGCCAATAAGCCGCTTCATACCTACCCCTCGGGCCGAGTTCCCGGCCAAATGCGGCACGTCCGAGGGGACCTCGTTGCCATCGTCGACCCGGACGCCAACCGCGTGGTCACGGTCTACAAGGACGTCGAGGAGACCGGCCTCCGCC
The DNA here is from genome assembly GCF_040296605.1 of Streptomyces sp. NPDC002088. NCBI lineage: Bacteria > Bacillati > Actinomycetota > Actinomycetes > Kitasatosporales > Streptomycetaceae > Streptomyces > Streptomyces sp. NPDC002088. Next base: position 118,895 of record NZ_JBEOXO010000018.1, read on the forward strand.
AGGACCAGACGGACTCCGATGCCCTCCGCTACGCGGTGCGCCAACGTTCCGGCTTCCCGAAGGATCGTCGTTAACAAAGAAGCCGTAATCATAATGGACTTCAGGCAAGACGTAATGTAGAGTCGCTACTGCTCAACCGACCTACTACTCCGTAGAAAGAGAGCCACCGCTCTATGGCTACCGTGCAGAGACGAACGACGCGACGCGTCGAGAAGCCCATCCGACTGGACACCGAGACCCCCGTCGAGAAGGTCCGCCAGTTCCTGGTCCTGAAGTTCCAGGAGACCCAGGTCGTCACCCGCAAGAACCACCTGCGCGATGAGATCAGCGCCTACGTGGACTCGAACGGCGACGAGGACGAGAAGGGCTCGAAGTTCTGGAGACTCCCGGAGCCCATCGAAGTCAACGGCCAGAAGTTCACCGAGGTCAAGCGCGAGAAGCGCACCAGCGTCGGCCTGGACGAGGACGCCGTCGAGACCCTGGCCAACAGCAAGGGCATCCGCGACCGCGTCTTCAAGGAGGTCACCACCACGGTTCTGGACCAGGACGAGTTGTACGTCCTCAACCAGGAGGGCGTCATCAGCGACGAGGAACTGGACGCCCTGTTCACCGAGAACGTCAGTTACGCCTTCAAGCCCATCCGTGGCTGATAGGAGCACCCACCACATGACCACGACGTACGCGGACAGTATCGACGAGGCCTTCGCCGAGATCGGGCAGCAGTACTACCCCGGGTCGACCAAGCCGATCGTCCGGCACCAGAACCGCTCGCCGCTTCATACCAAGGCCGCCACGTCGGTGGCCGACTGGGACGCCAAGCCCCGCAAGGGTGTCGTCGCGGGAGTCGAGACGGAGTTCTTCACTGTCGGCGACCTCGCCAAGGCCCTCGGCAGGCAACCCGTCACGATCCGGAAGTGGGAGCGCGAGGGAGTCATCCCCAAGTCGACCTACCAGTCCCCGGGCAAGGACGGGGACCCTCGCGGCCGTCGCCGCCTCTACACCCGCGAGCAGGTCGAGGGCATCGTCCGCATCGCGCACGAGGAAGGCGTCCTCGTCTCCCACCAGAAGCACATCAAGGACACCCAGTTCAGCGCCCGCGTCATCGACCTCTTCAAGAGGCTGGCCGAACAGTGAAGATCACCCGGAGTGCCAAGCACCACGTCAGCATGGGCAACTTCGAGTGGGTCGAGTTCGGCGCCGAGATCACCGTCGACTCCGACGAACTGCCCGGCGCCCAGAGCCTCGACACCCTCGAAAACTTCGCCCAGTCCTACCTGGACAGCGCGCTCACTGCCGACGTCGAAGAGGCCCGGCTGAACACCGCCGAGGACAAGTCGTACATCCATCTCTACCAGCAGGAGAACAACTGATGGCCCGCACCCTCACCCGCCGCCGTACCGCTGCCACGACCGAGGCCTACACCCCCGCCGACGACGAGCAGGACGAGCACGGCTACGCCGAGGAGGAGACCGAGCGCCCGGCCCGTGGCTCCCGCCGCTCGCGCCGCGAGCCGCTTCATACCGAGGAGGCCGACACCTCCCGCCGCTCGCGCCGCTCCCAGGAGGACGACGAGGACGACGAGCCCGCCCCGAAGGTGGGCGGCAAGGGCTGGGGCTCGTACGAGAAGACCAAGTCCCAGACCTCCGGCTTCCCGGAGAACTTCAAGGTGACCAACGAGTCCGTGGTCGTGAAGATCCTCGACGAGGAACCGTTCCTGGTCTTCCTCCAGCACTGGATCGAGCGCAAGGGCAAGCGGTCCTGGACGTGCCTGGAGAGCCGCTGCCCGCTGTGCGACGACGCGGGTGACAAGCCCTCCCAGCAGGTCTGCTTCAACGTCGTCGACTTCACCGACCCCGAGGACCCGCAGGTCAAGATCTGGCAGTTCGGCCCGATGGTCGCGGACATCCTCAAGAACTACTCCAAGGACAAGAAGACCGCCCCGATCAACCGGGACGACCTGTACTTCTCCGTCCGCAAGGAGAGCAAGAACAACAAGACCAACTACTACATCACCCCGGTCAAGGAGCGGGACCTCCTCGACGACTGGGACATCGAGCCCCTCGACGAGCAGGACCTGGAGGAGTTCGACTCCAAGGCCTACGACGAGGACGTCCTGAACGTCAACACGCGGACCGAACTCAAGCAGATCGCCCGCGAGATCCTGAACGACTGATCAGCCCCCTGGGGAGGTTCCGGCGCCGAGCTGGCTGCTGGGACCTCCCCCCTCAGCTTCCCCTGCCCACCACCACGGAAGGGACCGGCATGCCCATACGCAACTCCGTCATCCTGGAGCCTGATCGGCTTCATACCTTGGTCGAGCGCTTCATGGAGCGCCCGGCCTTCTCCTTCGACATCGAGACGTTCGGCCCCAACCGCAACGTCCCGACGCAGAACGTCGCCAACTGGATGAGCCTGGCCACCGACGGCATCGCCGTGGCCATCCCCTTCGGACACCCCAACGGCGACGTCCTGCTGAGCAAGGCCACGAAGAAGAAGAACAAGAGCACCGGGAAGTTCGACCCCATTCCGGCGGTCTACGACGACCCGCCGGAGCAGATGCTCCCGTCCGAGGTCTTCTCCATCCTCAAGCCGCTGTTCTTCGCCGAGGACAAGATCAAGATCGCGCACAACGCGACCTTCGACCTGATCTCCACCGCGAAGTACTGGGGCGAGATCGCGCCCCCGCAGTACTCGGACACCATCGTCCTTCAGTGGCTGCTCGACGAGAATATGAAGCAGAAGGGCCTCAAGGACCTCGTCAAGCGCTACTACAAGGTCGACTACGACACCGAGAACGTCGGCAAGTGCGTCGAGGCCCACCCCTTCTCCAAGGTCGGGCACTACGCGTTCATGGACGCCAAGTACACCTGGCTCCTCTGGAAGAAGTTCCAGAAGCGCATTCACGACCAGGGCCTGGTCAACGTCCGGCGCCTGGAAGAGGACGTCCTGGGTGTCCTGCTGGACATGGGCATCACCGGAGCGCCGGTCGACCAACTGGCCATGCAGGAGCTGGTGCGCGACATGAGCGCCCGGCTGGTCGACATCGAGGCCGACATCTACCGCGCGGCCGGACAGCAGTTCAACCTCAACGCCCCGGCGCAGAAGGCCGGGGTGCTGTATGCGCCGAAGAAGGACGGCGGCCAGGGCCTGCGCCCCACCAAGCCGACCGACGGCGGCAAGAAGAAGCGCGAGTCCGGGCAGGAGCTGGAGTGGAAGGACTACTCCACCGACGCCGACAGCCTGGAGAAGCACGAGAACAACGCGGTCGTCAAGAAGCTGCTGGAGTACGCCGAAGTCTCCAAGCTGCTCGACTACCCACTGTCCTACCTTGGTATCGAGGGCGACCCGAAGAAGCCGTGCCGCATCTTCGACGGCCGTATCCACGCCGACTTCGTCCAGTACGGAACGGTGACCGGCCGGTTCTCCTGCCGGGAACCCAACCTCCAGAACATCCCGCGCCCGGACACGGAACTCGGTAAGCGAATCCGTGGCCTGTTCGTCGCACCGGCCGGATACAAACTGGTCGTCGCGGACTACGGACAGATCGAACTCGTGGTCCTCGCGCACTTCATCGGCCGAGGCGATCTCTACAAGGGATTCCACAACGGCGTCGACCCCCACTCGGCCACCGCTGCCGCGCTAATGGGCGTGGACCCGCAAGAGTTCATGGCGCGGGTAAAGAGCGGCGACCGGACGTGCATCGACTTCAGGCAGGTCGCCAAGGGAATCAACTTCGCCGTGGTCTACGGCGCCGGTCCCGACAAGGTCGCCAGCATGGCGAAGATCTCCGTCAAGGAAGCCAAGCGCTTCATGGAGATGCACCAGAAGTTGTTCCCAGAAATCTACCGGTTCAAGGAGGAAGTCGTCCGGGTCTGCCGGTCGCGCCGCCCTCCGTACATCCGCACGCTCCTCGGCCGCAAGCGCCGCCTTCCGCTCATCCTCTCGCAGAACAACGGCCTGCGAATGGGAGCCGAGCGCCAGGCAGTGAACTCCCTGATCCAGGGATCGGCAGCCGACCTGATCAAGTTGGCGATGATCCGGCTGAACAACTCCCTGCCGGACGAGATCCGGCTGATCCTCTCGGTGCACGACGAACTCGTGGTGCTCGCTCCGGAGGACCGGGCCGAGGAAGCCGCCTGCCTGGTGAAGGAAGCGATGCTCGGCGAAGGAATTCAGAAGTTGCTCCGCGTCCCGCTTTCGTCGGACGTGAAGATCGTGGACCGCTGGTCGGAGGCAAAGTAAATGGGAATATTCAACCGAAAGAGCAAGGAAGAGGACGGCGCGGAAGAGGAAGAGGAGATGCAGGTCGACATCTACACACCGCAGATGCTGGTAAAGCGTCTGCTCTGGGATATCGTCCCGTGCGACCAGACGGAGCGCCTGATCCCGCTCATGAAACTCAGTCCGGACAGTCCCGAAGTGGCCGAGATGGAACACCGGGCGAGCCACGAGCGAGTCGCCCAGTTGATGCCTCTCCGGGAAATGCTGGACCTGCTCGTCCCACTAGTTTCCGGTATTACTGCCTCGGCTATGCTGGTTAACTCCGGCATTTCTTCGGACGAGGAATCGGCGGTTGCCCTTCAGCGGCACCATTCCACCGTCGTCCGGGCCGGAGTGGTGGCGGTACTCGCCAACCTCCTCGACATGGGAATCATCGAGTATTCGGATGGAGTGCAGATCGTTGAGTAACTTCTGGGCGAACAAACTGGGGGCGGCCACCCGACCGGCCGCCCCGGCCCCGGCTCCGGTCCCACAGCAGCAGTCCAACGGGCCTTGGTGGTCTCCCTCGCAGCCGAACTACCCCGCCCCGCAGCAGACGCCGGAGACAGTGCCACTTCATACCGAGGGCCGTGCACCGGCCCGCGCCATGGTGGCCAAGCAGGACACCCACTGCCCGGACTGCGGCGGCGGGGAGTTCTTCAAGCCGATCGGCCACGCCAACGCGATGCCCCAGTGCTACACGTGCGGCTACAACCCGCGCTTCACGCAGAGCACCGCAGGCCTGCCGTCCGGCAGTGGAGGAGACGGCCCCACCACCCCCGCCAAGCAGATCGCCACGGGCGGACTCGGTGGCCGGAGCAACTACCAGCCCGGCACCATCATCCGCGCCGACGGCAGCGTCTGATCAACCCTTTTACGCAGAATGGATTCCTGGTGACCTCCCTGCTCACCCCCTCCGGCGACCTCGCCGACCCCTACCGCTCCTTCATCGCCAAGAGCCGCTACAGCCGGTGGCTGGAGAAGGAGACCCGCCGAGAGACCTGGACCGAGACCGTCGACCGCTACGTCGACTTCATGCTCGGCCAGTTGAAGAACAAGCACGACTACACCCCCGAGCAGGAAGTCGTCGAGGCCGTACGTCAGGCCGTTCTCGACCACGAGGTCATGCCGTCCATGCGCGCGGTGATGACGGCCGGTGCCGCCCTGGACCGCTCGAACATCGCCGGGTTCAACTGCTCGTACCTGCCGCTCCAGGACGCCCGCGCCCTGGACGAACTCCTCTACGTCCTCATGAACGGCACCGGGGTGGGTTACTCGGTCGAGCGTCGCTACACCGACCAACTCCCCGCCGTCCCCGAGGCCATCGAGTACGACGAGGCCCAGTACATCCCCGTCGAGGACTCCAAGGAGGGCTGGGGCCTCGCCTTCCGTGCGCTGCTGACCACCCTGTGGAGCGGTAAGCGGGTGGACTGGGACCTGTCCCAGGTGCGTCCGGCGGGCGCCCGGCTTCATACCTTCGGAGGGCGAGCCTCCGGCCCGGGTCCGCTCGACGAACTCTTCCGGTTCACCGTCGACCTGTTCGAGGGTGCCAAGGGCCGCAAGTTCCGCCCGATCGAGGTCCACGACCTGGCATGCAAGATCGCCAGCGTCGTCGTGGTCGGCGGTGTCCGGCGCTCGGCGATGATCAGCCTCTCCGACTTGGACGACCAGGAGATGGCGCAGGCGAAGGCCGGGGAGTGGTGGGTCGAGCACCCGTACCGCGCCCTGGCCAACAACAGCGCGGTCTACTACGACGGCATGACCCGCGAGGCCTTCGATGCCGAGTGGACGTCGCTGGTCGCCTCCGGTAGCGGTGAGCGCGGCATCTTCCACCGTGGTGCAGCCCAGCGTCAGGCGGCGAAGTTCGCGCGCCGGGAGGAGGACACCGACTACGGGACCAACCCCTGTAGCGAGATCATTCTGCGGCCGTTCTCCTTCTGCAATCTCTCCGAGGTCGTCGTCAGGCCGGACGACACCGTCGAGGACCTGCACCGCAAGGCAGCACTCGCGGCCGTCCTGGGCACCTGGCAGTCCACGCTGACCGACTACCCCTACCTGCGGGAGGAGTGGCGGAAGAACGCGGAGGAGGAGCGCCTGCTCGGCGTCTCCCTGACCGGCGTGTTCGGCAATCCGGTGACCAACGGCAGCAAGGGCCAGGGCCTGACCGCTCTCGCGCTCGCTGACCTCCGGCTTGAGGTCGAGGCAGCCAACAAGGCCGAGGCCGCGCGCATCGGGATCCCGGCCAGCGCCGCGACGACGTGCGTGAAGCCGTCCGGCACCGTCTCCCAGTTGGTCGACTGCGAGTCCGGGCTTCATACCAAGCACGCCCGCTTCTACAAGCGGCGCGTGCGGGTGGACAAGAAGGACCCCATCGCGTTCGTGATGATCGACGCGGGGATCCCCTACGAGGAGGACTCCTACAACTCCGCCGCGTGGGTGTTCACCTTCGTCCAGCGGGCCGGGGACGAGGCCCTGGTGCGTGAGGACGTCTCCGCGATCGAGCACCTGGAAATCTGGCTGACGTACCAGCGCTACTGGTGCGAGCACAAGCCGTCGGTCACGATCTCCGTGCGCGAGGACGAGTGGGACGCGGTCGGCGAGTGGGTCTGGGAGCGCCTGGACGAGATCAGCGGTGTCTCCTTCCTCCCCTTCAGCGACCACACGTACGTGCAGGCGCCGTACGAGGAGATCACGCAGGAGGAGTACGAGACGCTGGCGTCCCAGAAGCACCACGTCGAGTGGTCGGACCTGGCCTTCTACGAGACCTACGACCAGACCAAGGGGTCACAGGAACTCGCCTGCTCGGCGGCCGGTGGCTGCGAAGTCGTGGACCTGGTGAGTGCCTGATGTACGAGTACTCCGCCATCGTCCGTGACGTCCACGACGGGGACACCATCAAGGTCGACCTGGACCAGGGCCTGGACACCTGGAAGCACAGCGTCTCGATGCGGCTGTACGGCTGCAACGCCCGCGAGTTGAAGGATCCGGGCGGCAAGGAGGCCCGGGACAACCTGGCCGCCCTCCTGCCTGTGGGCACCAAGGTCACCATCCACTCGCACAAGGCGGGCCGCGACCTGGAGGCCGACAAGTACGGCGGCCGGTACGACGCCACGATCGCCCTGCCGGACGGCCGGGATCTGGTGGGGCTGCTGATCGAGCAGCAGTGGGCCGCCGGGTGGAACGGCAAGGGCGCCCGGCCTCTGCCCCCATGGCCTCGCGAGATTCCTTAAAAGATCTTCTCTGACTAGTTGGTACTTCAGTGGACCGGTAGTCCCCTGCCGATTATGGTATGGGGGCTACCGGTTCTTCATTACGGCTTTGCTGTTATCGGATCAGGAGTTACACCACATGCCGCTTCATACCGGCGGGGGCCCCGACAAGGAAGCCCTCGCACTCCTCGCAAAGATCAACAAGGAGCACCCCGGAGCCGTCTGTTTCGCCTCCGAGATGCGCATCCCCAAGCGCTTCACCTCCGGATCCCTCAGCCTCGACATCGCCCTCGGCGGCGGCTGGCCGGGCAACCAGTGGGTCGAGGTCATCGGCCGCGAGTCCCACGGCAAGACGGCCATCGTCTACAAGACGCTCTCGGCCAACCAGAAGAAGGACCCGAACTTCACCTGCCTGTGGATCGCGGCCGAGCACTACGACGTCGACCAGGCCGCAGCCCTCGGCGTCGACAACGAGCGCGTCCTCGTCGTCCCCACCCAGGCCATGGAGTTCGCCTACCAGACCATGCTCGACTTTGCGGCCTCCCGCTCGGTCGACATGATCGTCCTCGACTCCTACCCGGCGCTCATCGCCGACGAGGAGAGCGAGAAGGAGATGGACGAGGCCGTCATGGCCCTGGGCGCGCGACTGACCGGCAAGTTCTTCCGCAAGAGCGGGGCGGCCACCAAGCGGTCCATGACGGACCCCGACGACCGCCCGCTGCTGGGCATCGTCATCAACCAGTACCGCGACGCCATCGGCAAGTTCTCCCCCCACGGCACGCCGACCACGACCCCGGGAGGCAACGCCAAGAACTACGCGTTCTACACCCGCGTCGAGGTCCGCCGCGACGAGTGGATCCAGGAGTCCCGGCCGGGCAAAGGCAAGGTCAACGTCGGCCAGGTCGTCAAGGTCAAGACCATCAAGAACAAGTCGGCGGCCCCGCAGCAGACGGCGACCATCGACTTCTACTTCCGCTCCGCCCCGTTCATGAACTTCGCACGCGGTGACTACGACACCGTCAAGGAAATCATGATCATGGGCATCCTCTTCGACGTCATCAAGCGCAAGGGCGCGTACTTCGAGATCGACAACGGGGAGTACGACGACAAGGGCAAGCCGGTCCTGCGCTGGCAGGGCAAGGACCCCATGCTCGCGGTGCTGCGCGAGGACCTGGACCTCCAGGAGGGTCTCTACGAGAAGATCCTCGCCGCCTCCACGAAGGTCGACGAGCGGTCCATCTCCGAGGACGACCTGGACGCAGCCGAGAACGCGGGCACCAAGAAGGTCAGCCGACGGCCCAAGCCCGAGGGTGAGCCGCTTCATACCGAGGCCGCCTGATGGCGGCCCTGCTCTCCGTACTCCTGGCCTTCGCGGCTCTTTACATCCTGGTCCTCGGCGTCCGGCACACCCGGCGTCAGGACCGTTCCCACGCGAAGTTCACCGTTCTCGCAAATCTCCTGGAGAAGACCTATGGCGGACATGTTGAAGAAGTCCCAGAGGCAGGAGAGGCGGGGAGCGGGACTTCTCGGCGGGACGGTGAACGCGGGTAGCGGAAACGGCTGGGTCCGAAAGAACGACGTACGGACCCCGGAGTACTCGGTCGAGTACAAGGTCACCAGCAAGGGCCAATACGCCCTGAAGGAAAAGGAACTCATCACCGCAGAGAAGCAGGCCCTCCTCGACGGCAGGGAAATGCTCTTCGGGCTCCAGATGGTCGGTGGAAGGAACTGGATCACCATGTCCGAGGAGACATTCCTAACGCTTCATACTTTGGCCTTCCCGGAGGCCGACCCCGACGAGGTGCTGTCGTGGTAATGCACCTGCGTATAGCGGCGCCTGACTGGGTCGACGGAGACGCGGCCTGCCTGAATTTCCGGCCGACCGCCTCGCACGACGACTTCTTCGGAGAAGGCACCGGCAGCGAATCCGAGGCCAAGCACATCTGCAACGGCACGTATACCGCCCGGGTTTGCCCTCTCCGGGAACAGTGTCTTTCCTTCGCCCTCATCAACAACGAGCACTACGGCGTCTGGGGCGGACTCACCGCCCTGGAGCGGGCCTACATCAGGAGGTTCGTACCCAAGAACGAATGGAGTTTCGACCGTGCCCCGAGTCGGGAAGACCTCGAAGCCGTCTGGCCGGACCGTGTCCCGCCGGACGAAGCCGACGAAGCCGACGGGGAAGATGGCGAACCTGGCGGAGACGAAGAAGAACTCCTCGCTGCTGCTGGGTGACGTCCACAAGCATTTGCTCGACCAGCACGGCAAGCCCACCGACCGGCGGCAGGACATCATCCACCCGTCGGAGATGGCCAAGAGCGACTGGTGCCCCCGTCAGACCTACTACAGGCTGGCGGGGGCTTCCCCCGAGAAGGGCCGCAACTTCTCCGCGCAACTGGAGGCGGTCTTCGAGGAGGGCCACGGCATCCACGCCAAGTGGCAGAAGTGGCTCCAGCAGATGGACCGACTGTGGGGCAAGTGGCGCTGTGCTGAGTGCGGTTGGACCGAAACTACGACCGGCGGCACCTTGCACTGCCAGCACTGCGACGCCCGCCAGCCCCTGGAGTACCGCGAGGTACCCGTGGAGGCCGAGTCCGAGTTCCTGATCGCCGGGCACGAGGACGGCGCCATCGAGGACCTGAACGCCCTCATAGAGATCAAGTCCGTCGGCATCGGCACCGTCCGCTTCGACCAGCCCGAACTGCTGCGGCAGTTCACCGTGAAGACCGAGGACGGCAAGACCGTCATCGACCTGGACGGCCTGTGGAAGTCGCTGCGGCGCCCGTTCGGCAGCCACATTCGGCAGACCCAGATCTACCTGCGGCTGTGCCAAGAGATGGGCCTGCCCTTCGACAAGGTCATCTTCCTCTACGAGTACAAGGCGACGCAGGCCCACAAGGAGTTCGTCGTCAAGTACAACCCCGAGATCGCCGAGCCGCTGTTCGAGACCGCGCTCGACATCAAGTACGCCCTGAAGAAGGGCAAGCCGCCACCCCGGCCGGAGTTCACCGGCCAGGACAAGAAGGTCTGCAAGGACTGCCCGTTCTTCAACACCTGCTGGGAGACCACCACCGATGACCAGAGCGGTAGCGAGGAAGGGCTGGGAAGCGGTACAGACGCCCAGCCAGAAGGCGACCAGGAGACTGGAGCGGGAGGACCTGTACCTGCCCCCGAAGCCGGAGGGCGACGCGCCCGAACTGCCGGAGGACCCCACCGAACTAAGCGACGGCGCCCTGATGGCCCTGTTCGCCAGAACGACGTCGTGGGTGGAGTACACGGGGGCCCGGCTGGCAGCGGCGGAGGTGGACGAAAAGTCGTCCGTCGACACACTCGAAGCACATAAGGCCCTATCCGCCGTCCGCAACTCCAACCAGAAGACAGTGACGGCCGCCAAGGCGATGGCGTACGAGGACCCGGAGTACGTCGCGGCCCAGGAGGCCAAGACGGCCGCCTACGCCTACCGGAAGATGCTCCAGGCCGTCTACGACAGCGCCGATCGCAAGAACACCCTGCTGTCCCGGGAACTGACCCGCCGGGTCGGCCGTGGCGACCGGGAGAGCCGCGCCGGGCGGATGAACGCATGAGAACCGTCGCCCGCGTCGTCACCCGCATCGAGCAGCCCCGCCCGCCGTGGGAGTGGCGCCCCGCCTTCCGGACCGGCGCCCCGCGCACCTGCCTGTCCTCCCACCGGGATCCGGTCTACATCCGGCGGGGCGAGGGGGTCTTCCGGGTCGGCCAGCGGGACTGGCTGCTGCGGCTGTACCAGCACGTCGGCATCAGCGACTCGGCCGTCCTGCGGGAGGGCCACGTCCTGTACGACCTCGACGACGAGATGCCGTTCATCCGCTCGTCAATCGACTGGCTGGAATACGTTGACAACCATCGCGAGATGGTGTTTCGTATCCGTAAGAAGGAAGCGCTAGCAGCAGGTCGGGAGGTTGAGACCCCCGACGGCCCCCGCTTCGGAATCCCACTCAGCGCATACACGGCCCACGAAAGGGACTGACACCGCATGACCATCCTCAAGGCCAGCGACTACCCGAAGTTCAAGTCGATCCCGCGACTGCACCGCAAGAGCGTCCTGACCGAGAAGATCGACGGCTCGAACGGCCTGGTCGAGATCGTCAAGGCAGAGGAGTTCTACGACCGCGACACCGCCTCCGACCGCTCCGGCGTCCTGGTCCGCCACGACGGCGAGGACTACGTCGTCAGCGCCGGATCCCGCAACCGCTGGCTCACCCCGGACACCGACAACTTCGGCTTCGCCCAGTGGGTCTTCGACCACGCCCAGGACCTCGTACGGCTCGGCGTCGGCCGCCACTACGGCGAGTGGTTCGGCAAGGGCATCCAGTCCGGCTACGGCCTCGACGAGAGGCGCTTCGCCCTCTTCAACGTCAAGCGCTGGTACGACCCGCGAGACCCCGAGATCACGCCCGGGTTCCTGGAGCAGTTCCCCAAGGCGGAACCCGCGCCGGAATCGGTGACCGTCGTCCCGGTCATCTCCGTCATCGACGGCCGGTGGCTGAACGAAGCGGTCGAAGAGGCGCTTCATACTTTGGAGTCCGAGGGCTCCTTCATCGCACCGGGCTTCCAGAACCCCGAGGGTGTCGTCGTCTGGCACGACGCGGCCCAGACCTACTTCAAGGCCACCCTCAAGAACGACGAGCAGCCCAAGTCCAAGGCGGCTGCCAAGTGAGTCTCTCCACCCGCTCCGAGGTCTCCGCGACCCTGGACGAGGACAACCTCGCCGGGTCCGACGCGAAGATCTGCAAGGCGGCCCGCGTGTCCACCCTCGGCTCCGCTGCGGCGGAGTCGGGGGAGGCCCGGGGCCTGATCAACTACCTGATGAAGAACCGGCACGGCTCCCCGTTCGAGCACGGCCAGATGTCCTTCCTGGTGCACGCCCCGATCTTCGTGGCCCGCGAGTTCATGCGCCACAGGGCGGGATGGTCCTACAACGAGACCTCCGGCAGGTACTCGGAGTTGGAGCCCGTCTTCTACGTCCCCCAGCGCTACCGGCCGCTCGTGCAGGAGGGCAAGGCGGGCGAGTACAACTTCGTCCAGGGCACCGACGACCAGTACGGCATCACCCGCTGGGAGCACGAGCAGGCCTACCGCGTCGCCTGGTCCGCGTACCAGCGGATGCTCAAGGCCGGAGTCGCCCGCGAGGTCGCCCGCAACGTCCTGCCGGTCGGCACCTTCACCGCCTTCTACGCCACCTGCAACCCGCGCAGCCTCATGCACTTCCTCGGCCTGCGGACCAAGAGCGACGACGCCGCGTTCAAATCCTTCCCGCAGGAGGAGATCGAGCGGGTCGCCCTGGACATGGAGGTCGCGTTCTCCAACGCCTTCCCCCTCACCTACGAGGCCTTCGTCAGCAACGGAAGAGTCTGCCCATGACCAGACGCAAAGCCCCCGACGACCGACCCACCACCATCGCGGTCCTGACCCTCCTCGCGCTGCTCGCCTCCCTGAGCATCTGGTCCTGGACGTCAGCACCGTGCGGACTGTGGAAGTACGCCAAGGCCGGAGAGACGCCCGCCCGGTGTCTGATGCAGCGATGAGCACTGCCATCGCCCTCGGCATCGTGGTCCTCTACACCGCAGCGCTGCTGTACGCGGCCTGGAGCGCGATCAGCCTGCGCAGCCAACTCGACAGAACCAAGGACGAATTGCTGGGCGAGCGCCTGCGGCGCCGACGGACCGAGAAGCAGGCCCTGGCCCTGGTCGAGAAGGTCACCCCGCTGATCGAGCAGACCGACTGGATCACCGGCCGCTGGAACGGCCAGTACAACACCCTCGTCCGGATGGAGATGGAGCGAAACTTCGCCGTCGTCGAGGCCCGCCGGGCGATGTGGGACATCCCCCTCGTCGCCGACCACATCAAGAACACGTACGGAGCGCAGAAGTGACCACCACCAGTACCATCGACGACCGCCCCGAGATCATCGAGGCCTGGCTGCCCCAGTTCGTCGGACTGCACGGTCACGCCGGGGTCGGCAAGGACACCGTCGCGGAGATCCTCGCCAAGTTCGGCTACACCCGGGTCGCCTTCGCCGACAAGTTGCGCGAGGCCCTGTACACCCTGAACCCGGTCATCCTCACCGACACCGACGGCCGCGTCTGGACGCTGCGGGACATCGTGGACGAGATCGGCTGGGACGACGCCAAGCGGAAGTACGAGGAGATCCGCCGGATGCTCCAGGTCCTCGGCACCGAGGTCGGCCGAGAGATGATCTCCCAGGACGTGTGGGTCAACGCCGCCTTCAAGGACCTCGACGAGGACAAGAAGTACGTGTTCACCGACGTCCGCTTCGTCAACGAACACCAGGCCATCGACTCCCGCCTCGGCCTGCTCATCAGGGTCGACCGGCCCGGCGTCGGCCCGGCCAACGACCACAAGTCGGAGAAGGCCCTGCCGGACCAGTGGTTCGACGCCTCGATCGTCAACGACGGCTCGATCGAGGACCTTCATACCAAGGTCCGCGAGATCCTCTCTCTCGCGTGACCACCGACAAGACGTGCAAGGACTGTGAGCCGGGGAGCAAGCGCCCAGCGCCCAACCCCGGACCACGGTGCGCAACGCACTGGCGGACGGAGAAGAAGCGCCGCAGCAAGGCCGCGCACGAGAAGCGCGTCCAAGCCACCTACGGCCTCGGCGAGGGGGACTACGACACCCTCTACGAAGCCCAGGGAGGCCGGTGCGCGATCTGTCCCCGGGCCACCGGAGCCACCCGGAGGCTGTCGGTCGACCACGACCACAAGTCGCTTCTCGTACGCGGCCTGCTCTGCCGCCCCTGCAACGACATGCTCGGGCACGCCCGTGACGACCCGGAGTTCTTCGCCCGAGCCAAGACCTACCTCGAAAAACCCCCGGCGCAGGAAATAGGCCGATGGCTGGCCGCTAAGTAACAACTCCGCACGCAGCAGGCCCCGGGTGAATCGCCGCCCCGGGGCCTGTTGTCATTAACACAAGATTCCCCCGTCTCCGTATTCTCAAATTGTGCTGAGAATCGGATACATAGGAGTCACAAGTGGGTGTACAGATCGACGACGAGGGGACCAGTAACGAGGTCATCCTGCGCGTCAAGAGTTCATCGTCGGCCGCGAGCGTGGCCAGCGCCCTATCGCACGCCGTTTATGACGGCAAGCGGGTCACCCTTCGAGCCATCGGGGCCGGTGCGGTCAACCAGGCTCTGAAGGCCATCGCCATCGCCAACAGTTTCGTGGCCCCCCGGGGAATCGTGCTCGACTGCCGACCCGGATTCACGACCGTCCACACACCGGACGCCGGAGATATCAGCGCTCTGCTGCTGCGGATCCTCGTTCACTGACGTTCTAATTCCTCGCCATTACGTCTTTACACTGGGGATGATCCAGTGGAGGCGAAATGAATGGTGTTCCGGGCGGCCGTAATGGCTCTTTCTCGACGGGTGCAATAGAGACAAAGTACCCGTCGGTGCAGCCGGTCCACACCCAGCGATTTACGCCGACTTCCGTATTCGACGAGACCCACGTTCGTGGCTCCGACAACGGGCTCGGTACAGGGGACTACGAGCGCAAGCGTGTCGGCGGCGGATTCGCTCCGTCAATGAACGGCGCCTCGTCCCAGACCTACGACAAGCGGCTGTGGATCGACAAGAACCCCTACCGAACCATCGGCGGTTAAGGAGCCCTCAGTGGCGAAGAAGAAGAGCGACAACATCGTGACGACGAACGACCCGTCGCTGCGGCAGACCATGGGCACCGACGCCTCCCGGCTCGGCAACGTGGCCAAGCCCGTCAAGGGCCGGTCCGTTGCGAAGAAGGGCAACGCCAAGGGCGGGTTCCTGGAGTCAGCGACGGCCACCCACCGCCCCGGAGTCCTGGAGCGCCACGGCGCCACCCTGCGGCCGACGGCCGTCCTGTACGCGGCCAACGCGGCCTCGGCCGGGGACGTCCAGCGCAACGTCGTCACCGTCCCGTCGGCCATCGGCAACCGGGACTTCTACCTGCGTCGGCAGTACCGCCAGGGCCTGTGAGCCGGTAGGCAGCCATGTCCAGTAACTGGTCGTACAACACCCCGTATGGCATCGGACAGCCGGGCGCCCCGGTCCGCGCGAACGGAGGAGCCGGAACAGATGCGCTCTCCTTCCGCGACGGCCTGGACGCCCGGCGAGCTGCTATGGGCGCCCGCACGCCCTCGGCGGAGTACCCGGACGGCTACCTCGGCACCATCACCGACCGGCGCCAGGACCGCGTCCTTAAGGGCGTCCAGAAGCGCCTGACCGACCGCAGCTACCAGCGCGGTGTCCACAAGGGGGACAAGGTCGACCGCTCCGACTACATGTGGCCGGACGTCGGCGGGGTCAACCCCCAGGCCGGTCTGCTCTACCAGGCCCGAGGCCTCAAGTGGACCGCGTCCGGCAACGTCACCGAGCGGCTGGCCCACATGGGCAAGAACGCCGCGCTGTCCCCAGCCGAAATGGGCGCCCTCCAGCAGAAGTACGGCATCTCCGAGGTCATGGCCGACATCGACCCGGTGCGCTCCGAGCGCTTGAAGAAGCTGCTCCCCTCCGCGTCCCCCTACAACAGTCCTGACCAGTGGAGATAACCCATGGCAGCCAAGACACCGTCCGAGAAGGCAGCGGACACCCGCGCCTACAACAAGACCGTCAAGGAGGCCACGGGCAAGCGTGAGGCCTTCGAGGCCGCCAACCCCAAGCGGTTCAAGACCATTCAGGACCACCCCGGCGCTGGCCGCACTCCACGGCAGTCGTACAGCCTGATGGGCAACACCGACAAGGCACCCAACCTGCATGGCCAGAGGGAACTTTCGGGACCGGACGGCTCGGACGTCTGGCACGGCCAGCACACCATGGCCCCGGTCAAGGACATGATGCCGGTCAACCGCCGGTGGGAGGACTTCGCCCCGCACGAGCAGTCCCGCGTGCTGCGCTCGGCCGCGAAGTTCGGCGTCACCCCGGAGTCCGCGCACCGCGCGCTGGGCTCCCAGGTCGACCGCGCCTACGCCCACGAGGGCGGGCACCATGACTCGTTCTACAGCCCGGCCGAGGACCGCACCCGCGACGGCTCCCTGAGTCCGCGAGCACGGCTGAAGGTCTCGGCGAAGGACAACGGGGTCCCCTTCGGCGTGCAGGCCGCCGCGAACGCCATCACGTCCCCGCAGAACACCTTCGTGCGGCCGGACAAGGAGACGGGCAAGGCGGCCTACCCCAACGACGAGGCGGCCAGCCACGCGATCCAGTGGGCGAAGTCCGGCAAGACCGGCGCCGAGTACCACTACCACCCGGACTACTACGTCCCGCGCGAGGACAAGGTCGAGAAGACTGTCACGCGCAAGAACGGCACCAAGGCCACCGAGCTGGTGAAGAAGGACGGCGACAACCGCGCCTACCCGGTCAACGGCTACCCGCGTAACCACGCGCTGGCCATCGACGTGACCCACCAGGTCCTCAACGGCAAGCAGTTGTCGAACGCGTGGAAGCCGACGGCCGGAGAGAAGGTCTCCGCCTACCACAACTCGTGGGTCGACCCCCACGGCTCCTCGCAGTTCTGGGTGTCCGACACCCACTCCGGCGGTGGCGCCTTCGCCCCGCACCTGGAGAACAAGAAGGGCGAGGGCGGCCAGCAGGCCTACATGGGCATCAAGGGAATCCACGCCTTCCACGACCACGTCGCACGCAACGTCATGCAGGAGCGCGGCTTGAATTCCCTCACCAACATGCAGTCCGCCCAGTGGTCGGAGGAGAAGCGGCGACGGGGCGACAACCACGACTCCTCGCTTAATACCTACGGCAAGCACCTTCATACCGAGGTCCACCCGGGCCAGCAGAAGTTGTTCTGATGTTGCAAGCGGATTCCGTTTACGACCGTACGCATCCGTGGGCCTCTCTTCCTGAGCGGCTTCTCACGGATGCTCTCGGCGTTGCTGACGTTCCGGGCGACGTAATTGCTCTTCAGAGCGCGCCGCCCCCGGTCGTCCGTCCTTTGTTCCCACCGAAGTACGGATACCGGACCACGGCCCTGGGAATCCAGGACGTGCTCCAAGTCGACAGTCAGTTCCCCGCCCCCTCGACAAACTTCTATACGGGAACTCAGGGCGGATATTCTGGAAGTTCCAGTCCAACCATTGGGGGCTCTTAATGGCCAAGCACGGAAAGGCTCACCGCGCGGACGACAAGCGTCGCTCCGGAATGTCGGACAACGTGCGCTGGAAGGCGCAGCAGGGGTCGACCGGGGCGGCTAAGCCCTTGGTGGGTCTCTTCAACGACAGGCGGGGCAACAACGGCTCCGGGAAGCGAGCGAAGTAAATGGCGTACGCACCGTCGCGTTCGATGAACGCGGAATTGAACGAGGGCGCCACCGACGGCAAGTACAAGAAGATGGTCGTCGACCGTGGCGGCCTCGGCGTGGCCCAGTCCGACACCGTGCGCCACCGCATCGACCTCAGCGACGTCTGGTACGGGCGCCACGAGGACGAGGTCAAGGTCCGCCCCGATGGCAAGGCCGTCCACACCCCCAACTACGTCTCTACCCCTCCGGCTCAGCCGGGTTTCTGAGGAGAATCATGTCCAATCCGCTGAGTGCGTCCGAGGTCGTCGCGGCGCTTCATACCGAGGGCGTGTCGGTCGTCGAGTACCGCGACTGGCGCACCCACAACCGGAACTCCAAGGGCGCCTTCGGCCCGGTCAACGGCATCCTGATCCACCACACCGCCTCGGCCGGTGACACGGCTGCTCACACGGCCTCGTCCGTGGCGCTCTGCTACAACGGCCGCAGCGACTTGCCTGGCCCGTTGTGTCACGCCGTCGGCGCCAAGGACGGCAAGGTGTACCTGGTCGGCCACGGCCGCGCCAACCACGCCGGGTTGGGTGACGGCGACGTCCTGGATGCGGTGCAGGCGGAGAAGTCGCCGCTGCCGGTCGACAACGAGGCCGACACCGACGGCAACCGCTACTTCTACGGCATCGAACTGATCAACCTGGGCAACGGCAAGGACGCGTGGCCCGACGCGCAGACCGAGGCGGCCGTCCGGTGGGCTGCTGCACTGTGCCGCAAGCACGGCTGGGGCGCCGAATCGGTCATCGGGCACAAGGAATGGCAGCCCGGCAAGATCGACCCCACGTTCGACATGGACGGCTTCCGGGACCGCGTGGCCAAGCGTCTCGCGGCCGACAAGCCTGCGGAGACCGCGAAGCCCGCCACTCCCGCGAAGACGGCCGTCAAGAAGCCGGTCGTCGACCTCTCCAACGTCGTCGCGGCGGCCAAGCGAGACCCGAAGTTGGCCCAGGGCAAGACCACGCACGCTGCCGACGTGAAGATCGTCGAGGCGGCACTGGCGGCCGAGGGACTGCTTCCTGCGGCGTACGCCAAGGACGGCGCGTTCGGCACGCTCACCCGCACCGCGTACGCGAAGTGGCAGATCAAGAAGAAGGTCGGCGCTCCGTACGACGGCATCCCGGGCCTCGCTTCGCTGACGCTGCTCGGCAAGAAGTACGGCTTCACCGTCAAGGCCTGATCAGAAGAACCGCATCCCCATTACGGCTTCCAAAGCTGTAATGGGGATGCTATGTTTGGGGCGTTCGTCAACAGCCCCCGTGGAAGGAAGACATGGCCGAGCACATACGGCTCCTGCTCTGTAAGACGTGCAGCACGATGGAAGAACTGCCGGACTACGAGGGCGACCCGAGCCGGGACTTCCTCCTCGAAGCCCTGGCGCAGAAGCACCCCAACCACGTCGCCCACCCGATGCTGCGCGTGGAGAAGAGGCACTGGGACAGCCCCTCCACCCGGGACGCGATCGTCGCCCAGATCCGGGACAAGACCGGCCACACCGGCCTCGACCCGGCGTTCTACGAGGCGAAGAACACCTTCCAGGAAGACGCACACCGCTGCTGGAAGGCCCACAACCGCAACCCCGCCTGCGGCGACTACAAGACCGGCTCCAAGAGACTCACGCCGGACACCGCAGCCGAACGCAAGGCGGCAGGCCTGCCGAAGTACAAGTCCGCCCAGGACCGCTACCTCTGCGAGTTCTGCCCGGTCCACTCCCTCGTCGTGCAGAGCGCGCGCGAGAAGGCCGGACTCTACAAGTAACCCCACCCGAGACACACCTGGAGCACCACATGAGCAACGTCCCGATCCTCGGCCAGACCAGCAGCGACCCGCTTCATACCGACAGCCTCACCGACGAACAGCGTGAGGCCCTGGACCGGATGGCCGACGAGAACCCGCCGTCGGAGGACGAGACAGGCACCCCTGTCACCACCGCGTTCCTCGTCGCGGTCGGCCTGGACGGCGCCGTCATCGCCACCGCCGACCTCACCTACCAGTTCGTCCCCCGCCGGGGCGCCACCCCCGACGACATCTACGGTGCGTCCGCCGTGGTCCAGAAGGACCTCGCGGCCATGGAGACCGCCCAGCGCACCCAGCAGCACATGATGATGGTCGGCCAGGCCATGCAGCGGCAGGCCCAGGAGGCCCAACTCCGCGCTTCCCTGAAACTCTGACGGGAAATAGCAACTAGAAAGCCCCCGGTCTCCATTCCAGGAATCGGGGGCTTTCTCCTTTCCAGCTAGAATCGAAATCATGGCCGGATACGAGTTCTACCTCAATCGAGCAATCACCCAGGGAGACCAGCCCGACATTCACTCGGGCGCCTCCGGGTATTTCAGCACGCCGCAGCGCGGACTCGATCCGCACATCTTCGACGGCCAGCACATCAAGCCCGGCGTACGCGACCACATCCTCGGCGTCCTTCAGGCCTACCTCGACACCCGTTACCAGGGCGTGCGTACCTGGCTGGCCGCATGGATCGCCGGATCCGGAATTTCCTTCCAATGGGCCGGGGACCGAGGAAACGGCGATTTGGACATCCTGTTCGGCGTCGACTTCCCGAAGTTCTACGAGACGAACCCGACCTACCAGGGAATCTCCGAGGCGGAATTCTCCGACCTGCTGAACTCGGACCTCAAGAAGAACCTGTGGCCGCGCACCGCGCTGACGAATTTCCACGGCCAGACGTATGAGGTCACCTATTACCTGAACCCGGGCACCACGTCCGAGTCCATCGCGGCCATCAATCCGTATGCCGCCTACAACCTCACGCACGACCGCTGGGACATCCGCCCGCCCGAGCTGCCCGCCGACCCGCGCAGCCTGTACCCGAAGGGCTGGTGGGACGCCGTCGAGAACGAGCAGGCCCACGCACGCACGCTCGTCGACCGCTACAGCCGCCTGCGCGCGTCGAGCGCGGGCCTCACCACGAACTCCCCGGCGTGGAAGAACGCCCTGGACTCCCAGAAGATCGTCGTCGCCCAGGCCAAGGCCCTCTTCGATGACATCCACCTCGGCCGCCGACAGGCATTCGGCCCCGACGGGTCCGGCTACGGGGACTACTACAACTTCCGCTGGCAGGCGCACAAGGAAGCCGGAACCGTCCAGGCTCTCAACACCCTCGCCACAGCGGACGTCGAGGCCCGCAAGGCACAGGAGACCGACCTCTACGGGGCTCCGCTCGATGACGCCGCCACGGCTCTCGCCAAGGCGGCCCTTTGGAACACCCCTTACCGGAGGTCGTGATGGCCCAACCCCAGCGAGCGCCCGCCCTCGGGCCGCAGTTCGAGCAGACCGCCCTGCCCGTCCCGCTCGACTCACGAACGTCGCCGCAGGCGAAGAAGCAGACCGCGCTGCGCGCCAACTACCACCTGACCCGGGACACCCCGCTGCACCTGAGAGCTGACCCCGGGAAACTTCATATCTCGCATCCCGCTCCCCACCCGGGCGGGATGCACACCAAGGTCACCACCATCGGCAGCCCGCGCGACGAAACGCTGATCCACGACGAGGAGCGCACCAACTACCCCCAGTCCGAGGGGCAGATGGTCATGGGCCCGCCGCACAGCCCGCAGCAGTTCGGCCACCTGGACGGGCACGGCAACGTCGTCGACCCGAAAATCACCGACCGCTGGTACGAGAAGCACGGCCCGCAGATGAGCCACGGCAACGAGGCCTTCTGGAACAAGCACGCCACCTTCCAGCGCATCAGCACCTCCGCCGTACTGCACACCGGGCAGACCGCGTACGAGACCGGCTCCCACTCCTACATCACCGGCCCGCTGGACCCCGACCACCCGCACGTCAAGGTCGTCGTCCAGGGAGGAACGCCGCACGTCGCCGACGCACACCACCGGCTGGCCGAAGCGCGGGGCAGGGGTGACACCCACGTCGGCGCGCAGGTGCTCAACCTCGACCAGTTCAAGGCCGAACCGGTCGACAAGATCAAGAAGAAGACCCCGCACGGCGACGTCATCGAGCACCTGGTCAAGCACCACGGCTACAGCCCCCGCATGGCCGCCCGCGACACCTTCCAGGTGCACGAGACGGAGCACCGCGAGGGCCTGCACGAGCACGAGCACAGGTGATGCGGCCGTGAGCGCAACCGTCGCCATCGTCATCGAAGGGGTGCTCTCCAGGGAAGTCGGCGAGGCCGTCATCCACCAGGGGCAGCGCCTGTACTGGGGCCTGCTGGAGGCCTACCAGGTCGCCCTGATCACCGACCACACCGACGTCGAGCCGGTCAAGCACTGGCTGCGCGTCAACGGCTTCGACAAGCACCCCTACCTCATCCCCGTGCACCTGAAGGACCCCGAGGACCCGGGCGAGCGAAGGATGCGGCAGATCTCCCGGCTGCGCCAGGCCGGATGCAGCGTCGACCTCCTCATCGAGCCCAATCCCCAGATCGCCGCCCACGTCATGGCCAACGGCATCGGGGTCCTGAACTACCTGCACCCGAACTACTCCTCCCCGCGCTTCCGCCCCGACTACCGCGACACCGTCACGCCCTGGTCGGCCCTGGTCGGCGAGGTCGAGAGGCAACGAGCAATACGCGAAGAAGATCAGCGCCCACACATGGAGATCCTGTGACCGTCGACCTGGTGATCACCCTCATCCGCGTCATCAACGCCCTCGTCGGCGCCGCGTTCACGGCCCTGCTCTGGCGGGCCACCTGGCCCGTACGCGGCCAGCTCGGCGCTGCGGAGAAGTGGCTCGCCGCCGCACTGCTCGTCTACAGCGCCAACGTCACCGTCTTCTGCGCCCTGTTCTGGACCTCGCCTGCCTCCGGCCGGTCCTGGATCAACGTCGGCTTCCTGCTCTCGCTGCTGGCCGCGCACCGCTACCTCTACTTCGTCCGAAGGGACACCCGACCATGAGTGCAAGCGTCTTCCACTCGATAGCCACCCAGATCCGCGCCCGTTACCTCAACCCCCTCCAGTTCCCCGGCAGCAACCGGTCCGTCGACCAGCGCCTGAAGGACCTGGAGAACGCCAAGAACGGCCAGCAGCCGTCCAACTCCCGTATCAAGATCCGCACGCGCGGCGAGGGGACCCCGTCGGCCCCGCAGGCCAGCCCGGCCGCCCGCGAGGAGGTCAAGCGCGTCGGCGAGGACCACCGCTCGAACCTCGACGCCTGGCATGCCCAGCACTCCGGCGCCGCGTCCGACCTGCTTCATACCTTCAATGCCCGGATGAACGACGTCCAGGCGCAGACGAAGCCGTCGACTTCCGGGGGGTGGGCCGCGTTCAACGACTCGTTCTCCCGCCCTGCCAGCGCCCCTGTCCAGTCGGCCTCGCACACTCCGCCACCGCCCGCGCCGAAGCCGCAGCGTGTCGTCCAGGCCGGTCTGTTCCCTCCGGTGGCCAAGGTGACGTCGGCCGACCAGTTCGGTCTGGCCGCCGTGAGCGCCCCGAAGTCGTCCGGTCCGGCCCCGGCCCGCAAGGCCCGCGTGATCCAGCCCGGCCTCTTCCCCAAGAGCGCCGTGCAGCCTCCCAAGAACTGACCCCAACCAGACTCGGAGAAACAACCCGTGGAACTCTATTTCGGCGGCAGCGAGATTCCCGGCTGGCGCAAGATGCTGGCCGAGGAAGGCGTCGAGACCGTCTCCTTGTCGTACATGGGACTGCGGCGCCGGACGAAGTTCTCCCGGCCGTGGCTCATCGCCGACCACTACCTGGAAGGCCAGAAGGTCTTCCTGGACTCTGGCGCCTACACCGTCAACAAGGCCGACGAGGACAAGTACTCGATCGCCGAACTCAAGGAGATAGCCGCCCAGTACGAGGCCTTCGTACAGCAGAACATCGACTCGCTTCATATGGTGTCCGAGTTCGACGCTGTCGTTCTCGGACGGGAATGGATCGAGGCTCGGCGCGAGGACTTCTGGGAGGATCTGCCGGACGACAAGTTCCTGCCGATATGGCATTCGGAATGGGGAATCGAAGAACTCGACCGGCTCGCCCAGCGCTATAAGCGTGTCGGCGTACCGCAAACGGATTTGGACGGACGGAATCTTACTCCGGTCCTCAACGAGATCACCCGGAAATACGGGACGCTTCTGCATGGCGTGGCAATGACCAAGCCTGCGGAAATGGCGGCCGTTACCTGGGATTCCGTCGCGTCGACTTCCTGGCTGTCTCCTTCCCAGTACGGCGACACCATCGTGTGGACCGGCAGGGAATTGAAGCGCTACCCGAAGAAATACAAGGAGCAGGCACGAAAGCGGCACCGCACGCTTTTCCAGGAAGCAGGCTTCGACCCGGACAAGATCGAGGCCGGGGACAACGACGAGGTACTGCGGTTCACCATCTGGTCGTGGCAGCAACTCGCCGCCTCCGTCGAGCAGCACCGCCCGCCGGACGCCCAGGCAGTTACTACTTCCGCCGGAGGGCTACTGGCGGCTTTCTCTCAAACCCCTGGTGGGGAAGTTGATACGACGAGCGGAGAAACGCTCAACGGCGTAGCAACTCCCACCCCTCGCAGGGACCGCCCGCGTACCAACCTGCCGGTCATCGGCCTGGTGCAGGAGAAGGAGACGTACGTCGACCCCGAGGACGGCGTCAACAAGGAGCGCGACGTCCCCCTCGTCACGGTCCGCAGCCAGTCCATGCGGGTCTGCTCGTCCTGCTTCCTGGCGCAGAAGTGCCCGGCCTTCGACAAGGACGCCAACTGCGCGTACGACATCCCGGTCGAGGTGAAGACCAAGCCGCAGATGCAGGCGCTCCAGAACTCCCTCATCGAGATGCAGACGCAGCGCGTCTTCTTCATGAAGATGGCCGAGGACATGACCGGCGGATACGCGGATCCGAACCTGTCCGGCGAGATCGACCGGCTCCAGAAACTCGTGAAGGTGAAGACCGAACTGGAGCAGGACTCCTTCTCGGTGAAGGTCGAGGCCAAGGGCAGCGGATCCCAGGCCGGAATGATCAGCCGCCTGTTCGGCCGTGAAGCCGGGGAGCAGATGACCTCCCTGGAGCGTCCCATTCCCGCCGACCGGATGATCGAGCAGGGAAGCGGATTCATCGACGCCGAGATCGTCGATGTACCAACTTTCTACAACCAGGAAGGCTAGTTAGTACTTCTCATGAGCGCGCACGTGAATGCAGTGTCTTTCGCCGATGACGGCGAGGCCGCCCCGCAAGAGGTCCAGTGCAAGCGGTGCCGGGGCAGGGGAGAGGACCGCGACGGAGCGGACTGCGTCCCCTGTGAGGGCTACGGAACGCTGCTGGTATGAGCGGAATTCGCCGGGCAAAGAACTCCATCCTCGCTGTCGGATTTCTCGCGGTTCCCGTAATGGAAATCGCCACGATTGCCGAGCAGAGTTCTTCCGGTCTTCATGCCGGAATTCCTGTCGCAACCGAGGGGGATTCCATTCCTTAATCCGTAGCCACCGTCACCGGATGCGCGCTCGCGCCGACACCCTCTTAAAGCGAGCGGGCATGCGTCGTGGAAATGCACGGGCCCGCAGTCACGCAATACGCACCGGGGCCCGCACGCACCCGCTATGTAAAGGTGCACGCGCCGGTCAAGACGAAATACGTCGGGGCCCCGGGGCTGGCCGTCGCCGCGACGGGAACATCTACGCCTACCGGCTGAACAACCCCACAGTCAACCCCCGTAAGCCGTGAGCCGCACGTGATGCGCCTCACGGCTTACTTGTTCTCAAATACGGCTTGACGATTACGGCTTTCCGAGTAGTGTTTCTCCTGCCAACCCCAACCGCCCCCACACCAGGAGGAGCACATGGCAACCGCCGTGACCCGGTACTTCCTCAACGCCGACGGCGAGTCGTTCGCCCTCGACGCCAACCAGCAGGCCATGAGGAGCTACATCGCCGACTGGGTCATCTGGGGCAGGTCCCTGGCCGTCTACACCTGGACCTGTATCGAGCTGGAAGCCGACGTCACCGTGGTCGCCTTCTACTCCTGCTGGGACCGCGAGGAGGACGGCATCCGGGCCGGTGAGACCATCACGGACATCTTCGTCAGGGTCGTCGACCTGTGCACGTGCTGCGAGCACGACTACGACTACGCCGCCAACGAGTAACCAGCTCCCCACACCAGGAGGACACCATGGCCCGCACCACCCAGATGGAGATCAACGACCTCGCCGTACGCCTGATGGACGGCGGACTCCCCGAGCGCAGCGCCCACATCGAAGCCAAACGCATCGCCGACGTCATCCACCGAAACGGGTACGACCTGGGCTACGCCGACGCCAAGCGCAAGGTCCTCGACGCTCTCACCGGCAAGGAGGCCTGAGCATGGCCACCACCCGCGACATGCAGGTCTCCAAGGTCTACGACGCCGAGCGGCTCGTGTGGGACGTCCTCGAATCCCTCGACAAGACCGACGTGCGCACCTTCGACTTCTACGGCTCCAGCCTACTGATCCCGGCTGAGCGGAAGTTCGGAGACCTCGACGGCGTCCAGCGCTACGTGGACGCTGTCCTGGCCCTCAACTGGGTCAAGGCCGACTACGCCCGCGCCGAGCGACCCATCACCGTCCGGGCCCGCAGGGGCCGCACCCACGCCCACTACGAGCCGTGGGGCGCGGTCATCGCCGTCCCGCCGCACGTGAACGGCATCTCCTGGGCCATGCGTGAGATCGTCATCATCCATGAGGTCGCCCACCACCTGACCCGCAGCGCCCAGACCCACGGCCCCGAGTTCACGCAGACCATGCTCCACCTGGTCACCGAACTGGTCGGGCCGGAGGTGGGCCTCCTGCTCACCGATTCCTACACTCGCCACGGCGTGCGCTTCGCCGCCCCCATCGCAGCCTGAGAGGCCACCACATGCTGACTTTCAAGGTCACCGAGTCGTCCGACCTTCTCGGCGTCGTCGACCAGTTCGGACGCCTCGGATCCATCTGGCGCGTGACCGAGGACGCCGTCGTCGAGAACGGCACCGAGGACGACATCACGGCCGAGGACGTCGGCTGGCACTTCGACATCTCGGCCCCGCGCCTGAGCACCCGGTCCGGCGGCCCGTACGACACCCTCCCGGACGTCATCAAAGCCGTCCAGGACACCTACGACGAGTTCGCCGCCGAGCGTGCCAAGGAGCAGCGCTTCGACTACCGCCAGGGGAAGCGCGTCATCAGCATCCCCAGCGGTGGCCAGCCCTGACAAGTGATCTGAAGAGAGGGCTTGACAAGCAATACTGGCCCACGTAACGTCTGACTCACCCCAAAGCCCCCACACCAGGAGGAGCGCACGATGAGCGACAAGATGCTGGACAAGCTGGCCAAGATCCTCGCGCTGGCCGAGAAGGCGAGCACCGAGGAGGAGGCCAACGCTTACATGCAGAAGGCCCAGGCGCTGGCCACCACCAACGCCATCGACCTGGCCATCGCCCGCCAGCACACCGCCAAGAAGGAGCAGCGCGAGCAGCCGACCCACAAGGTCATCACCATCGGCGAGAAGCGCAAGCACGGCAACGCCCACTTCATGGACCTGTTCCGGAACATCGCGAACAACAACGACGTCAAGGTGAACCTCGCCAACGACAACACCTTCGTCGTCGTCTTCGGCGTGCCCTCCGACATCGAGGTCGTCGAGGTCCTGTACGCCTCCCTGGTCTTCCAGATGGTCGAGGCCGCCAACGCCTGGCTGAAGACCGGCGAGTACAAGGCGGAGAAGGTAGTGCGGAAGGTCAAGAAGCGCGACGCCTGGGGTGGCACCTGGACCGAGGACGCGTACGCCCCGATCACCGCCCAGCAGGCCCGCAAGAACTTCTACAGCGGCTTCGCCGACCGCGTCTTCTTCCGCCTCGCCGACGCCCGCCAGCAGGCCATGGACGCCGCCAAGGCGCGCAAGGTCGAGATCCGGGACGACCAGGGCAACACCGTCGCCTCCTCCGCCGAACTCGTCCTCGTCGGCAAGCGCGAGGAGGTCGACCGGTACTACACCCAGAAGAGCCGCGCCAAGGGCACCTGGAAGGGCGTCAAGGTGGCCATCACCAGCACCGCCGCCCGCTCGGCCGGTGACAACGCCGGACGCACCGCACGCCTGGGCTCCCCCAAGGCCATCGGGGGACAGCGCACCGCCGTCGCCGCGTGATCTCCACGCCACCCCGTGAAGGCCGCCCAGCTCGACACCCGAGCCGGGCGGCCTTTACGCTCCCCAACGAACATCCCCAGACCAGGAGGAGCCCGCCATGCCCATGAACACAGGTGATTACGAGACCCTGTCCGCTGCCTTCGCTGACTCTGATGTGGAAGACGCAGCGCGCCGTGCCCTCGCCTTCGACATTGCTGACGCCCTCACCGGCACATCCAACCGCTTCGACCCCGTCCGCTGGCTGCGTGACTGCAAGGTCGGCGACGTCGAGCCGTCCCAGGTAGCCGAGTGGTCCACCCGCCTGGAACTGCGCGTGCAGGCCATCGCCAAGAAGCGCCGGGCGTACGAGGAGCGGACCGGCGACATCATCGAACGCTACTAGTTTCATGAACTCGATTGACAAGCCGTAAGGTTCCCTCATAGAGTCCTCCTTGTCAGCAAGAACCGCCCCAGACCAGGAGGCAGACGATGGACCTCGCCACCGCCGCACCCGTCGAGATCGACACCGCACTGGCCGCCGCTTACGGCAAGATCGCCGACCTGACCAGCCAGCAGCAGCGCATCACCGTCACGGTGTCCCGTATCGACGAGGCCGAGCCCGGGTCTTACGAGTCCATGCTCCCGGCCTACTCGCCGGAGAACCGCACCAAGCTGGTCGACGAGATCGCAGCGCTCCAAGAGCGCATCCAGAAAATTCTTCAGGCCGAGGTGTACCCCTGCGAGGCGCAGTACAACGATCGTCGCTGGACTCGCTACTACCTCGTCGACAACGTCAACGGGCACGTCCACAAGGACACCAAGTGCTCCACCTGCTTCGTCGACACCCGCTACGCGTGGCTGACTGAGCAGTCCGGACTGACCGCCGAGGAGCTGGTCGGCCTGGCGGGCGAGAAGGCGTGCACCGTCTGCTTCCCGTGGGCGCCGGTCGACGTCCTCAAGCAGAAGACTCGCCTGGAGGCGCCGGAGCGCAAGGCCGCCCGCCTGGAGCGCGAGGCCAAGAGGGCTGAGCGGGAAGCGAAGAGGGCCGCCAAGGCCATCGCCAACCCCGACGGCTCGCCCCTGAAGGTCTTCACGGGGCACTACCCCGAGCGCCAGGTGATGCGCGGAGGTGTGGTCGTCAAGGTCCACCCGGCCCACGACGCCTACGACACCCTCACGACCCTTCATGCGGCTCGTGGCTGGCTTACCGACGCACACGAGAGCTGGCGGGGCGGGGCGAAGCGTACCGAGGACGTCCACAAGGTCGCCGACGCCGTAGCCCACAAGGAAGGCAAGACCCGCGAGCAGGTGATCGAGGAGGCCAAGAAGAGGGCCGCCCGCCGCAAGTAGCAGGAACTGGGAAGCGGTACGGGAGAACCAATAACCTGGTATCTCCCGTACCGGCCCAGGAGGCACCGTGAACGCCCTCAAGCAGGACCCCGAGCACGTCCGTGCCGTCGTCGAACGTCGGCGCAGCGGAGCGGCCGCAAAGTTCGATACGCGCCCGCGCAGACAGCGCACCCGTAAGAATTCCAAGCACGCAGCCATACGAGATCAGGAGTAACCGTCGTGGACCTGAAGAGCGCCGCACAGGGTATCCGTACGTACGCCAAGAGCGCTGCGACCGCCTTCGACGGGCAGGCGCAGAAACTGGCGGACGCGGCCAGGGAGCGCCCCAACACCATCGACGTCACGCAGGACTTCGAAGCGTTCATGACCGCGCGCGCCATGTGGCTGATCTACAGCGAGGCCATCAACGTCAGCATCGACGGCAACAGCCCGCTGGATGACGCCAAGCTCGTTGACCGCATCCAGGACAAGCGCCGGAGCCTGGACGGATGGCTGCGCCAGGCCAAGACCATGCAGTCCGGCCTGTATGCGGTCCACCAGCACCTGACCACCGAGGCCGTCAAGCGGTTCCTGTCCGACACCTATTTCGTGGACGACCTCGACGAGGAGCAGAAGTGAACCACCAGCTCCCCGGCTTCGACTACCCCACTCTTCAACGGGAGTGGAACGACTTCCTGTCGTCCCAGTGCGGCTACGACAACCCCTCGCCCGCCCTCGTCGCCGAGCTGGCCCGCCAGCACTCCGCACGGTTCAACACCGAGCTGGCCGAGGCCGGGCTGAAGTGGGACCCCCTGGACGGCACGTTCGCCCTTGACGGGCCCATACCTCCTGGCGTCGACCTGGCCGAGCACTCGCTTCCGTACGAGGCCCTGAGCGCCGCCTGGAGCGCAGCATTCGACGCGGTGGGCGAGACGCTGAACGAGACGGAAGCACTTCTCCTCATCTGAACGCAAGTACTTTCAGGGGGTCGCTTGACAATGTCGAGCGGCCCCCTTAGCGTTTCCCTCGTACTCATCAGCGCCCCAGACCAGGAGGCACCCATGGAAACCCAGGCCGCACGCACCCCCGAGCGCTGGTGCGTCATCACCGTGACCGGCCACCGGCACCTGGTCGACTACGTCGGATACGCCCCCGTGAGCGTCTGGGAGAACGGGCTGCTGGAGTACGCGAAATACCGGCACCGCCCGGAGGGATCCCCCTGCGGCCCGGCGTGCGAGGCGTACCCGCTCGCCGCGCAGTCCTGAAGCGGCGGGATCCGCCAATGGCCACGAGCCCCTTCCGGTCCTTCCGGCTGGCCGACCGCGAGAGCGCCGCTGACCGGCTGATCGCGCAACGCGAGAAGGAGCTGGAGGCCCTGGAGCGCCGATGGCGCCGGGAGACGAAGACCGCCCGCCAGCGCCAGCTCCTGACCCGCATCCAGGCCACGAAGAACAACATTGTCAGTTGGCGGGACTACATTGCCCAGGGCTGCCCGCGCGTCGCGAATGCCACCACTCTCGTCTGATCAGGAGCACCGGCCGATGGCCACCGATGAAGAGATCGTCCAGGAGCTGGCCGCCCACATGGTCGAGCGCGGCTGGAGCAGGCCCAAGGCCGCCGTGCAGTCCCGAATGTGGTTCGACTTCCTGGCCCCGCGTATCCGCGCCCAGGCCGAGGAGGTAGAGGGGAAGGAAGACTGCCCCAAGTGCCGCAGCACCACGCTCCACGACCTGCTGGGACACGACGCCCTCGGCCACAAGACAGCAAACAGCCTCACCGACAAGGGCGTGCGCACCCCGGAGGGTCTGGTGGGCAAAGGCCTTGAATGGGTCCTGGACTTCACCAGCGTCGGTACGAAGGGCGTCGACCGCATCAAGGAACGACTCAGCAAAGACGACTACCAGCGGTTCGCGGACACCCGCTGGTCCGCATGATTAGGAGCAGCATCGTGGAGAGTTTCAAGGTCCTGTGGACCGACACCAACGGACACCGGCAGGTGTCTGTCGTGAGCTACGACAGGCCCAGCGCCGAGGCTCGCGCCAGCGAGTTGCGGGCCAGCATGAGCGACGTCTCGATCGTTCCCGTGTTCCCGCCGGACTGGAAGCTCGACGCCGAGCAGCCATTGTCCAGGGGGCGCATCGTCCAGCGCAGGCACACTGCGAGCAAGTAGTTTCAAGATACCGCTTGACAAGCGTTCGGGGCGGGCACTAGCTTCATCCCTGTAACCACCAACCGCCCTGACAAGGAGCGAACAATGAGTGAGCCGACGTTCACCGTCAACCTCACCCGTGCGCAGGCCGTCGCCCTGCTCGTCGACAGCAACAATCAGAGGTTCCCTGACCCGGACAGCTCGGACCCCACGGTCACCTTCTTCGAGGACCTGAAGAACTGGTACCTGGCCAACCCCACGGACAAGGCCACCTCGTACTGGGCGCAGATCAAGGACCGCCACGAGGGCGCACTGTGGCGCACGGTGCACACCGCCGACACCGCCCACGACGCGGCCTGGGGCACCCTCACCAACGAGATGCAGCGCCGGGGCCTGCGCTATGGCGAACTGGCCGCGCACATCACCGACATGGAGAACGGTGACGAGCTGTCCGCCGAGGACGGCACCCGGTTCCGCATCCTCGCGCCCGGCCAGGAGATCACCCAGTGACCGATGAAGAACAGCGCATGCTGGACTCCGCGCCCGACGAGAGCATGGTCTGCAAGATCTGCCACCGGGCGCTGGCGTTCATCAAGGCCAAGGACGGGTCGGAATCCTGGGAACACTTCGCCCAGGACGCGATGGTGGGCCACAAGGCGGTTCCCATCAACGCCAAAACCGGAAAACTGCTGGGTCGGTGCGACTTCTGCAACTCGGATCTAGAAACCGAGATCTGGTTCCTTCCAGTGGCGGAATTCCTGGCGGGCATCGACCCGAGGACCGGTCGGATGCAGGCCTACAAAGATGACTGGGCCGCCTGCCCGGAATGCGCCTCGCTCATCGAGCGGAACCAGTGGTCTGCGCTGGCCCGCCGGACTCAGCAGGTCTGGGAGGCCGCCCACGGCATCCCGACGCCTCTCGACAGGGTCACCGGCTGGCGCCACCTGCAACGCCTGGTACGCCGCAACATCAGCGGGTCCCTGTACCGGGTCGAGTAGGCCGCCCCGAACATGACGAAGGCCCCCACCGCATCAAGCTGGCCGGTGGGGGCCTTTCGCATGCCAGGAGAACACACGAAACAGCATTCTGGAAAGTGATTGACAAGCCGTAATTGACCCCGTAACGTCGTGCCCGCAAACAACAGCGCCCCAGACCAGGAGGCAACCAAATGGCCGCCCGCATCGACAACTTCCAGCTCGCCAACGTGCTCGCCAAGATCGAGAAGATCAACGAGCGCGCGGCCAAGAAGGGCCTGTCCGGGCGCATCACGCTGGACGTCGAGGAAGTCGAGGTCAAGGAGAAGAACGACCTCGGCTTTGAGATCACCTCGATCATGTATGACGTCACCTTCGGCGGCGAGGCGCCCAAGAAGGACGGTTGGGAGTTCATCGCCACCCTGGATTGGGACGAGAACGCGGGCCTGATCGTGCGCACCGCGCCGGGCGTGCAGAGCGTCGACCGCGAGGCCCTGCGCGAGGGTTGGTGCGACCACTGCAAGAAGGTCCGCATGCGCCGGGAAACCTTCCTCGTGCGCAACGAGGAGACCCGCGAGGAAATCCAGCTCGGCCGGTCCTGCATCAAGGACTTCCTCGGCTGGACCACCGGCATCGGCTGGGTCAACGCTCCGAGCGACGACGACGAAGAGGCCGGATGGTTCGGCCCCTCCGGTGACCGCGACGTGTCCACGGAAACCGTCCTCGCGTTCGCGTGGGCGTGCATCAAGGCCTTCGGCTACGTCCGCTCCCAGGACTACCACGCCACCCCGACCGTGCAGCTCGTGCGCAACGCCATCAACCCCGGCAAGAGCCAGCGTGACCGGGAGTTCGCCGAGAAGATGCGCCCCCTTGCTGCGGAGGCCAAGGCCAAGGCCGCCGAGATCCGCGCGTTCATCCTCTCCGGCGACTTCGCAGGCACCGGTGAGTACGTCCTGAACCTCAAGTCCATCGCGGGCGCCAAGCACGCTTCCTCGCGTAACTGGGGCATCCTCGCGTCCGCCCCGCAGGCCTGGGCCCGCTTCAATGATCAGACGCTCATCCGTAAGGCACGCGAGGACAAGCCGTCGGAGTGGATCGGCACCGCGCCCGACAAGGCGGCCGGAATCAAGGGCTCGCGCCTCACCTTCACGGGCATCATCGAATCCATCCGGTACATCGACGGCCTGTACGGCTCGACCACCCTCTACCAGGTCCGCGCGGAAGACTCCGGCGTGATCGTGAAGTGGTTCGCGTCCTCGCACGCCCTTGGGGAAGACACCGGCGTTCGCGTCACCCTCCGTGGCACGGTCAAGGAGCACGACGACTACAAGGGCATCAAGGCAACCGTCCTCACCCGCTGCACCCTGGTGGAGACCGACGTCACCGAGCCCGCCCCGTACGTCATCGACGCCCCGGCCAAGAAGCGCGCGCCCCGCAAGAAGGCCGCCGCTGCGCCCGTCGAGGAGACCCCGGCACCCGCGCCCGTCGTCGAGGAGAGCGCCCCGGAAATCGCCGAGGAGACCCCGCAGAACACCGCAGCGGATTCTGCGCCGGAGAGCACGTCGGAACCGGTCCAGAATCCGCTGCGGATGTACGAGGGCGGCGCGGCCGGAATGGCTGAGCGATTCAAGCCCGCCGACCAGTCGGATTCCGACTTCCTCACGCTCATGCGCGAGGAGCTGCATGTCTGGGTCCGTCTCGGTGACGACGTCGAGCGGATGAACATCGCCGACGGCTACGACCTGCTTGGCCAGGCTTACGCCGAGGGCGCCGACTGGCTCGGTGGCCGGGGCTGGGCCGCCGCCGACTGGGGCGGCCTGCTGCTGGCCGTCGGTGCCGACGGCGACGCGCCCACCGTCTGACCCCGGACACGACAAAGGCCCCCACCGCGTACCGCTGGCCGGTGGGGGCCTTCGGCGTCCATGGGAACACGCCCTGCCCTGGCCACCGGTCACGGCTTCATAACGTCTTGTAAATCGTTGTGCCGAAATAGCTTGACAAGCCCTTCCCCCTTCGGAAAGATCAGCCCTCCCAACACACCCGCACGAAGGAGCGCACGACATGAACACGATCCAGGGCTACAAGGTGGCGCAGGTGGGCAAGGGCAAGGCCGCCCACTACAGCACCGGCAACGACGAGACGGTTTGCGGGCGCATGATCACCCGTTACCTCAGCTTGGGCGAGGCGGCCGACATGGCGGGCTTCTGCTCCCGCTGCGACCGCTACGTCGACACCCACGGCGACTACCAGGGTTGGGACGAGGAGAACGACCGCCGTTACCTCTCCATCACCCACCCCCGCCCGGCCCGCCCGAGTGACGGCACGTACTCCCCGGCCGAGGCTGGCGCGCGTGGCTGGCGTGACGCCTCGCCGCTGTGGCTGGACGGCAGGCACGTCACGGCCGGTGTCGAGGGGGACGGAACCCGCCTTTACGTCTTCCTGGGCACGGAAATGATCTTCGAGGGCGACATGCCGGAGGGGATCACGGGTGACGGCGACGTGAACCCCTGGGTTCGTCAGTACGCCATCGGGTACGTGTGGGCCGCTGAGTACCGCACCCTGTGGAGCTACCGCGACCACGCCGGGCGCGTGTGGGGCCCGTACGCCGATGCGGAGTTCCGCCACACCGACGGTTCCGCCGAAAACTACTGCCGGGCCATCGTCGACACCACCGGCGCCGGTGAGGTGATCCGCACCGACCGCCGCCCGGAGGTCTTCGAAACGACCGGCCGCAACTGGACCGACACGCTCACCGTCGTGCACGTGGCAGGCGCCCCCCGGGAGGGCGAGGAAGACGCCCCCGCGCACGGCCTGGACATCGTGACCACGGAGGAACTGCGCGCCCTCCTGGAGCCCGCCACGGCGCCCGTGACTGTCTGGGTGACCACGGAGAGCGGGGAGCGCATCAACTACGCCCACGTGCCCAACGGTGACCCCGCCCGCGTTGCCCAGTTCCTGGACGCCGCCCGCGCGGTGCCCCACTTCCGCGACGTGTCCACCACCTGCTAGGGCCTCAGGTCACGTCTCTATAAAGACTTGCCTAGTGATCCCCGAGAATGGCTTTACAAGCCGTAATCGGGGCTAGGCTCGGCACCGCAACACCGACACACACACCAGCGCCCCACACCAGGAGGCAACCAAATGCGTACCGCCAACATCCCCGCCCTGAACATCGCCCCCATCGCGTCCGTCGTCGAAGGCGCCCGCCGTTTCGCCGCCCGCAACGGCCTGGCCACCCGCGACCACTGGGACTACTCCCGCGTCGTCGTCTCCCCGGAATCGGTCGAGAAGATCGCCGCCGCGTACGAGGCCCTGCCGTTCATGGACAACGGCGCCCCGGCCGCGTGGCGTGCCATGGCCGAGGAGACCGCCCGGCAGTTCGAGTTCATGACCGCGCCGGAGAGCGCGGGCGGCATGGGGATTACGGTCACCATCGAAGACACCGACCCGTACGACGTCACCAAGGGCGGAACCCGCGCGTTCTTCGACGACGTCACCAACGGCCGCATGCGCGTGCTGGGCACCGCGAACACGGGCGGACACTTCATGTTCGGCGACGACGTGAACGACATGTTCCGCGCCGTGCATGACGTCTTCGGCCACTGCGGCACCGGGCGCGGCGTCGACCGCCACGGGGAAGAGGCCGCGTTCCGCAAGCACTCCCTGATGTTCTCCCCGCTCGCCCGTAAGGCGCTCGCCACCGAGACGCGCGGCCAGAACCACGCCATGATCCGCGCGGGCGGAGAGTTCCAGCCGCAGAAAATCGCCGTACTCCCGCACTGGGCCCGCGACTTCCGCACCGTCGCCCCGACCACGCTGGCCGACTACCGCAAGACCCTCAAGCAGGCCGCCGCCTTCCACGCCGCCCAGGGTCTCGACGCGTAGCACCCGCCCCACAACCCCGGGGGGCCGGGGAAGCGCTCCGGCCCCCTCCCATCCGCACCGCCTGAGGGAGCAACGCACGTGAACGCCTACAAGATCAAATCTGACACCTGGGGATGGCTGGACGCCGCCACGATCAACGTTGACGGCCCGTTTCTGCGCATGACGGACGTCACCCGCGACGGCAAGCCGTTCTATGCCGAGTGCATGATCCCCGTCACCGACGCGAAGCTCATCATCCCGCCGTCCGCCTGATCAGCACCCCCCACCACCAGCCACCCCACACCAGGAGGTAACCCAAATGCGCATCACCCGTTCTGTCGCCGCGTCCGTCGCCGCCCACGTCGCCCACGCCACGGACAACGCCATACGCGCCACCGTCGGCACCGGCTACAGCGGCAAGGGGTTCCGCGTCTCCACCATGGCCACGCCGACCGCGCGGCAGTCCGTTTGGCTCTCGGCCGAAGGGGAGGCCCGCGCGGCTATGGCCTACCTCCTCGGCGCGCTGGACGCCTACACCGACGGGGCCGACATGCCCCCGTTCCTCGCCGCCGTCCGCGAGTCCATCGCGTGGCGCCCGGAAGTTGAAAGCGCGCTGCACAAGGGGCGCGAGGACGGCACCCGCGCCCGCGTCACTGCTTAGTGCAACCCCGGGGCCGGGGAAGCACTCCGGCCCCTACACTGCCCGCAACGCCCCACACCAGGAGGACACCACCATGAGCGCGCAGTTCACCGCCGACGAGACCACCCCCACCGGCGACGACTTGGACCACGACCGCGCCCGCGCCGGGCTGCTGGCCGAATGGGAGCACACCGCCAGCGCGTACCCCTACGTCACGTCCGGCATGGTGTGGGAGGTCAAGCGGTATTCCCTCGTGTTCGACGTCGAGTTGCCCGACCTTGAGGACAAGGACGCGGTACGCGCGTTCGTCGAGAGCGCCACCGTCCCGCTGTGCATCACCCCCGGCTGCACCCGTAACGCCGCGTACGACAGTGAGCCCCCGGCGGGCGGCTACTTCTCCACCTGCGACCGCTGCGGCACCCTCCCCGGGGCCGGTCTGCACGCCCACCGACACAGCTACAGCGCCGCCCAGTGCGCCGCCAACGGCCTTGACCCCGAGCACACTTGGACCACGTCCTACCCGCTGCACCCCCTCGTCGAAAACGACGAAATCACCGCGTGGGAGTGCCGCAAGCCCCTGCCGAACGACGGGGGACGCTGCGGCTACGTGATCAGCCGCGCCGACATGAACGCCCACCTTGCGTACCGGCGCGGGGAAGCGTTCCTCTGCAACGTCGCCAACGCTGCCAGCTTCGGCCACGGCATCGGCCCCCAGACCAACGGACATGAGGTGTGGGCCGCGTTTAAGGCCATGCGCGACGCGTGGACGGCCGCGCACCCCTACGACGTCCGCTAGGCCACACCAGCGACACGAAAGCCCCTCACCGCCCAATCCCGGGCCGGTGGGGGGCTTTCTCGTGTTTACCCCATGGACGCCCTACAAGACGCCCACACAGCTACGCAGCGCCCCACACGGCCGCCATGCCGACACGTGCCCTAGGTCGCCGTTTCGCGGGCCGGGGGAGGGCTCCCCACTGCTGCTATCCCCTACAGACAGAGCACCACCACACGCACGACCATGCGACCGGCCAGCACACACCCAAAGCCGTGAAACTCTCCGGCCCCCTGGTTGTCGAGTTGCTACAACGGCCGCCGCCCCTCCATATCTCGGGGCATATTTGCAGGCTTGCAAACACGCGAATTAGCGCAGTGGCCTGATGAATAACACCGAATTGTCATGCATAATATGCGCTGCGCCCAGGGGTTGACAGAACCTCGGGGGTGTGTAGGGGCCTACGGTGTGGTGCAGGTCACGCCCAGAGCAAGGGTGCAGATACCGGAAGGAAGCGCGAGGCTTGATATTGCCCAGCCCATGAGGTTGACGCGCGCCCTGTCAATGATGTAAGGCCAATGAATAAATATTCGACCCCCCAACCCTTAAATGCAAATTCGCAGAAGCAAAGGGTCTGGACAGTCGCGCAGCGCGACGAGTGTGGGAACCGGACAGTGACACAGTGGCGGGGGAATTCGGGGAATTGGGGGGGGCGGGGGAACTAGGCGGGCTGGCTGGCGAGGACCTGGCCGTCGGGAGATACGGCGAACTGCCAGCCGGGGTCCAGGTACCGCTCGGCCTTGTCGACGACTTCCTGCCGGTTGGCTCCGTAACCGATGGCGGTGAACGTCCAGCCGTGGACGGAGTGTTGGTGGGTGACCTCGAATCGCATGACCATGTCGCCTGTGTACCGGACCGCCCGCAGTCGACGGGTCGAGGAGCTGGAAGTTCACTCGAATTGAGTACGCAAGCGAGGGCATGAAATGACTTGACAAGAGGGGTTGGTGTTCATAGGATTAACCCGTAATTGAGAACGGCGAGGGGGGCACAGTGAACGGCGGTATGAACTGGGACCGGGTCCGCGACGAGGACAAGGTGCGGCGGTCCAAGGAGGTGCCGGTACTCGACACGTTCGGCGAGCTGGCGCGGTGCTGGTGTGGTGAACCGTCGAACCACGACTGGCCGGGGCGGGAAGATGGTGCTCCGCACCCGAAGGAAGAGGGAGAGCAGTGATGGCAAGGCTTGATGGCGTGAAGGTCGGCGACACGCTGCTGCTGTTCGTGCGGATGGGCGGCCAGCGCGAGAAGGAGCAGGAGCCCAAGGTCGTCACGGTCGTCAAGGTCGGGCGGGATCTGGTGCACATCCCGAAGTACGAGAGCGATCCCGAGGGTAAGACCGAGACCTACCGCATCGAGAGCGGGTACCGGAACGACAACTACCGGCACACGCAACTGATGACCCGCGAGGCGTGGGCGGACGACAAGAAGCGCGAGGAGTTGTTCGTACGGTTGCTGGCGTACGGGCTCACCGGACACCTGCGCGGGTCGCTGTCGACCGAGGCGCTGGAGGCCGTGGTCAACGTGCTCGACGAGTTCAAGGCCAAGGAGGGGGCGGAGTGATTCTGGACGAGGGCGCGTACAAGACGCTGTCGCTGCTGGAGTTGACTGGCCCGGCGCCCGTGACGGCCACGCACAAGCGGAGCGTGTCGACGCTGACGAGCCTTGTGGATCAGGGCCTGGTGGAGACGTACGGCTCGTCGTACGAGGGGACGATGGAGATCACGGACAAGGGTCGCGAAGAGCTGGCGCGGTACCGGAGCGAGGGGAAGAACTGATGAGTGACTCGACGATCGACTACGCGAAGGTGTTCACGGAGGCGGCCGAGCATGCCACGGCGTTGAAGGCCCGGGAGGAGGCGCTGCGCGCCGGTACCGCCCGCGATTTCGACGGTTTGAAGGCGCTCGCGGCCGAGCTGCTGCCGGAGCAGAAGGTGGCGCTGCTGGAGGCCATGGGCTTCAAGCCGGTCGGTGGCGATCACGACGATGACTGTGTCCGCCGCACGCACGGGAGCGGGTTCCGCTGCATCTGCGTGCCCCCGGCGACGATGTGGTCGCAGCCCCGGGACGTGGAGGCGTACCGCAAGGAGACTTGGGAGGACCGGCGGGCGCTGGCTCAGCAGTGGTCGCGCGAGGGTACGCACGGTCGTGAGAAGGACGAGGACTGATGGATCCCAAGTTCGACGAGCGGCTGGGCAAGCAGCCCGCGTGGGTGCAGGACCACATCCGCAGCCTTAACCAGCAGATCACCGGCCTGGAGTCCCAGGTCGAGGAACTGTCGGATGCGCTGAAGGCTGGGCCGGAGGGCTCGAACGTGTACGCCGAGATCGGGGACGTGCCGCGTCCGCTCGGCAAGGACGTCTTGGTGCAGTTCTGGGCGGGCGGGCACGCCTACTCGGTGACGGTCGAGGACGACGGGCTGGTGGTCGACGCGACGAGGAACCTGGTGATCGAGCCGGTCGAAACGTACAAGGCCGTGCTTCGGATGAAAGGGGAGTCGCGGTGAGCGACGAGAGGCGGCCGACGACGTACGTCGTGCACCTGGCGGAGTACCCGGCGGCGTCGTCCACGGACCTCAACGTCGTCAAGGGGTACGGCCAGCAGGCACTGGAGAAGTCGGTCGGCGGGCTGGAGTACGACTGGGCGCCGGACCCGAACTTCAAGAGCAGGCTGCGGCTGCGGTACCTGAGCGCGGACACCGGGCGGTGGAACTCGTCGAACTACTACATCACCACCGTGCCGGTGCTGGAGCCTGTGACGGCCGACGACGAGGGGACGAAGTGAGTGAGCAGGTGAGGCGCGACGAGCAGGTTGGGCTGACTAAGTCGTTCGCGAGGTATCAGGGCTTGTTCGCAGGTATCAGGGAGGCGGAGGCGCGGGGCGCCGTCTCGTACGTCGTGATGACAGGCAAGTACGCCACGGCGACGTCTGCGGACATCGAGCTGGCCATGCTGTTCGCGGAGCATCAGATCCACGACCAGGACGAGGTCGGCGAGTACGACTGGGTGCCGGATGAGCACGCGGGTGACCAGTTGCTGCACCTCCGGTACAAGAACACGCGGACCGGATTGTGGGAGTCGACCATCAACTCCATCTCGACGGTTCCGGTGCTGTTGGTGGCCGAGGAATCGCACGACCTGTAGGTGCGAGCCGGCAAAATTTCGTTGATTTAGAAACGGCGGGGAGGGTTTGGAAGATGTCCGGCTCGGAGGTCACGTACAAGAAGATCAAGAGCTGGCGGCCGTCGACAATCCGGCCGCCGCTCACCAAGTACGAGGCGTACTACGACGGCACGAAGATCGGCTTCGTCGAGAGCAAGTTCAAGGAGATCGAGACCGGCGACTCGGCGGGCGCCGATGCCCACACCAAGTCCTGGTTGCTCTACCTGGAGGGTGACGTCCCGGACCACTCGTTCCCCACCGAGAACAACCCGGACGAGACGTACAGCCGGGGCGAGGCGGGCCGGATGCTCCTGGACGAGTACCGGCGCAGGCAGAAGTTGGAGGAATGATGGCCTGGGACTGGGACGTCGAGACGACGAACAGCGTCTCGTTGCAGATCGCCGAGTTGCCAGCGGATGAGTGCGACCGGCTGAACGGCGTGCTGATCGACATGGCGCAGCTCGATCACCAGAAGCCGCACTCGGGCGAGGCTGTGCGACGTACGCGAGTGTTGACGCCCGGCTGGCGGTTCTGGTGGCTCGTGATGAACGACCCGGACACGATCATCGTGTGGAAGATCGAGCGTGAGGGCTGACGTGGACAAGATCGTCCTTCGGTACACGACCGAAGAAGCGGGGGCAGGCGGTAAGTCCTACGACTCCCAGCAAACGCTCCGGTCCATTGGGGAGGCGGTGCAGGGCGTCGAAAACCTGCTGCGCAACCCGCGCACCCTCAAGATCGTCCTCGACTCTGGTCCGTCCATGCCGAGGCGCAAGCCGCCGGTCAAGGTGCAGCGCCTTGAATGGGAGCAGGACGAGACGTACCCGAAGGGGGAGCGCTGGGTCGGTCAGGTCAACGGCAAGCAGGTGGCCACCGTCACGCACTTCAGCGCGTCATATGGCGGGAAGGTGAACTACCACGTCGACCTGGGGCCGCTCAGCTCGCCGTATGGGGGTGTGGCCAGTGTTGCGGCCGGTAAGCGTGCCGCACAGGCGGCCCTGACGAAGGCCGTGCGGTCGCTGACCGCTTGAGCGAGGAGGGGGACTGAGATGGACCAGCAGGAGATACACGACAGACTCACGCTCGACCTGGCGCCGCACGGCTGGCCGCCTGCGCCTCGTATTAACGAAGGAAAGCCTGCTGCGCCGGGGTGGAAGGTCTTCCTCTATAACGGCCTGGGCTACGCGGGCCTGTTGTGGTCGGAGCCGGACGACGGTGAGAACGCCGGGGAGGCTGGGTCCAGGCCCCTCGACGACGCCGCGATGCGCATCATGAACCTGACCTCGATTCATGAGGCTCTGATCAAGAGCGGGTACACGGCGGAGCTGGAGATCGGCGTCAACGACACCCCGCAGATCCGCATCACGAGAGTCCCTGCCTGACGCGTACGGCTGTCGTAGGCCCCTGCCTGGGAGACCGGGTGGGGGCCTTCTTATTGCTTGGAAAGTCCTTAACTGAAATGACTTGACGAGGCGTAGCCGCTACGGATAGATTCCTCTTACTGCTTCAGAAGCAGTAGTTGCCAAGGAGGAACTGATGGCTCAGAAGAAGGCGCCGTTCAAGGCCGGGGACCACATCGCGTACATGCCGGACGGCCACAGCCTGGTCCCGGCGCTCGTGGTTTCGGTCGAGCAGTCGGGTTCCGGCGCCTGGCGCGGCGACATCCTCACCGAGGCGCACGGCCTGCTGGCTAACCGCATGCTGCACTCGGACTTCGTGATCAAGAAGTCCGGGCTCCAGGAGGCCAACCGCATCGCGTGGGCCTCGGCCTGGGAGCGCCTGGAGAAGGCGAACGGCTGATGTACGAGAACGCCGTCGACCGGTGGGTGCACGACGAAGGCCCGCTGGAGTCCGGTGAGTTGGGGGCCGGGGTCGGTATCGACCCGAGCCTGTGCGGGGACGGCTTCCCGCGCGAAGAGTGCCCGAACGGCACGAACTGCATCGACAAGATCAACGACTGAAAGTGCGAGGGGTTATGTGTCGGCGAACATGGTCGGTGACACGCACATCCACCTGCTGATCAACGCGGGGCTGTCGCTGCCGACGCGCGGCAGCAAGCTGCGCTGGCAGGTGCGAGAGCTGTCCGTCCAGGAGAAGGAGCGGGCGTACTCGGCAGGCCAGCCCTGGGGGCCGGAGGCGCACGAGATGTACGGCAAGGTCGTGCGCGAGTTGACCCGCGCGAACGCGGGCTACGTCGGCGCGATGCTCCTGGCGGAGAACCGCCGCTCGGTCGACCACCGGTACGCCGAGGAGGAGTGGGAGCAGCCCTACCTGTTCCAGTCGCTCCCTGGCGTCCCGAACCCGGTCGCGGTGCTCAAGGCGCTCGACGGCTTCGAGTACCAGGCCTGCGAGCACCCCGAGTGGGAGACGTCCGAGGCGTTCAACTTCTGCGACAGCCTGCGCCGGACCGCGATCAAGAAACTGCCCGGCTACGAGGACGCCCCCTGGGAGGTCCTGCCCAGCAACCTTCTCTCGACGTACCGCTGGCCGCCCAGGTAGCTCACCAACTCCCGGCGTCCGCCCGCTGATAGGGACGGGCGGGCGCCGGGCCCACCGCAACGAGGAGAACAGGGTGAAGCGACTTCATACCTACGCGGCCGTGGCCGCGATTACCGGGACCTTGGTCCTGACGGGGTGCGACGACCTCGACCACGGAGAGATCACCGGCAAGGAGTACGAGGCCGAAGCGACGTACACGTACTTGCAGCCGATCACCACGGTGCAGTGCTCGGGCTCCGGCACTTCGCAGATGTGCGCGACGAACGTCGTCGGCTACATCCCGATCACCACGACGGATCCGGAGTGCTGGCGGCTGAACCTGCGCGACGGCGACAAGACCGGGCACGTGTGCGTGTCCAAGTCGGCCTGGAAGAAGGCCAAGAAGGGGGAGCAGTGGTGAACCGCCAGAAGGAGCGGGACAAGGCCCGGGAGGAACTGCACTCGGTCGGCTCGCAGGACATGCCCGTGGGCGGCGACGAGGTGCACGAGGCGATCGACGCTTTC
The DNA here is from genome assembly GCF_040296605.1 of Streptomyces sp. NPDC002088. NCBI lineage: Bacteria > Bacillati > Actinomycetota > Actinomycetes > Kitasatosporales > Streptomycetaceae > Streptomyces > Streptomyces sp. NPDC002088. The sequence goes on from NZ_JBEOXO010000018.1 coordinate 162,686, forward strand.
GAGTTGGCGGTGCTGCGTCTGGTGCAGGCCAACTCCAGCATCAGCGGGAACGCCAGCGAGTACGTGCTGAGACGGGTCAGGGAGTTGGAACGGCAGTGACTGCGGAGTTGGAGGCCGAGGTCGCCCGCCTGCGTAAGTGGGTCGGCGACCTGCACGACGGCTTGAACCTTCTGTTCAAGGAGGCGCTGCAACTCCGCAACGAGAACCGCCGGTTGAAGAAGCGGATCAAGGAACTGGAGAAGGTGGATGGTGCTTAGCGCGGACGCCCGTTTCGGTCGTCAGCCGAGGTGGGTGCAGAGCGGCGTGCTGTCGCTGGAGGAGAAGGTCCGGCGCCTGGAGCAGGAGTTGGCCACGGCCCGCGCGCTGCTCAATGACGGCCCGGAGGACGCGAACGTCATCGTCGACCCGTACGGCGACAACCGGCAGCCGCTGTTCGACCGCCCAACGGTCTCCTTCCAGTTCAAGCCGGAGGGCGAGCGTTTCGAGCGGTACTTCCTCGTCCGGCTGATGGAGGACAACCGGCTGGAGGTCCACGCCAGCAGCAGCGTCGTGGTCCACCCGTCGTCCGGCAACGCGGTGAGGGTCGAGGTGACCGGCCGCTGAGCCTGAACGACTTCGAACGACGAGTGCTCAATCGGTATGGGGAGCAGTCCCGGTCCCCGAAGAGGAAGGAGAAGAAGGTGAGCAGTCCCCTGCTGGTCGACTACCTGGGGTTCATCGAGAGGTTCCGGGCGGGGCCGCGTGAGCAGCGCATCCGCATCCGGCCCGAGACGCTGGCGCGCTGTGAGCAGTCGGTGGGCACGGCGGCCTACGTCCGCTGGTACCTCGGCCAGCTCGCCGAGCGGCTTCATACCTAGCCGGGTATGTGGTGTCCGGCCGGGTTGCGTCCCGGCCGGACACCTGTCCCACCTACGAGAGGTTGCGTCTCTCCATGGGCGTTCCCAAGGTAATCGATAGCTGGCGTGAGAAGCGCGCGAGCAAGACTGAGAAAGCCCCTGTCTCACCCCCCGCCCGGCCGCTCAACGGCTGGCACGCGACCGGTCTGGTCGCCGGGTTCACCCTGATCCTGGTGGCCCTGGCGTTCGTGGCGCTGGTCGGTATGCGGGTGAGCTGGGTGCCACTCCGAGACACGGCCGACACGGTCGGTCTGCACGAGGTCCGTCAGTTCTACCCGCTGGTCATCGACGGGCTCGACGGCCTGGCGGTGATTGCGTCGCTGGCGCTGGTCGGGTCGCCGGGATACCGGTGGGCGATCGGCACGGTGGTCGGTCTCACCGCCATCTCGCTGTTGCTCAACGTGGCCCACGGTTCTGCGGCCGGGGGCGTCACGGGGGCGTCGGATGCCACGACGTGGGGGCACGTGATCCTCGCGTCGGCCGCGCCGACCATCTGCATCGCGCTCGGTACCCACCTGGCCGCGCTGACCTTCCACCGGCTGACCGGGGTGCTGGCGGCCCGGCGAGTCGCTGAGACGCCGGATCCGTCGACCTTGCTCACCACGAAAGAGGTCGCCGACCGGCTGGGCGTCGAGACGAGCACGATCGGGACGTGGGTGAGCCGGGGAAAGCTGACGCCCGTCGTCAAGGACCCCAAGGTGGGCAACCTGTTCGACCCTGCATCCCTGTGACAACTCGCGGGGCCCGGTAGCCGCCGGGCCCCGCCCCAACCCTGGGAGGACTCGTGAGTATCCGCTCCCTGCTCGAACACGTCGGCATCGACGTAGGAGACGTGATCTTCATCGACGGCGTACCGCTGGACGAGACAACCCCCGAGGGACCCGACGAGGGCCCCGAGTACGACTGCTCCTGAAAGGCAACACCGTGACCAACCTGTCCAAGGAACACAACCCGGCCCAGAGGCCCTCGAACGGACGCCTGCTGCTGCGCTCAACCCTGGAAGTGCTGTTCCGGATCGCCTGCGTGGCCGCCGGGTTCGGGCTGGCGCACTGGTACTTCAACCACTGACCACCCCACCGCGAACGGAGAACACCATGACGAACACGCCGCTTCATACCTCGGAGGCCCCGGCCTCCGCCCCCATCGCCCTCTCCCTGGAGGAGACCAAGGAACTGCTGGCCCGCGCCGTGGAGGAGAAGGGCCGGGACTACGTCTACAAGCAGGTCCAGGTCGACTCCGACGGCTCGACGCTGTGCGCCTACTTCGACCCGGCCACGAAGTGCCCGTCCTGCATGGTCGGCCACGTGCTGGCCTACAAGGGGCTGACCTTCGACCGGCTGGTGAACGAGGACGGCGACCGCAACACGTTCGCGTCCGTGGAGGCGCTGTCGGATCTCGGTGTCATCAGCATCGACAACCCGACGCTCGCCTTGCTCACCGTCGTTCAGACCGAGCAGGACGGCGGGATGACCTGGGGCGACGCGGTCGACGAGGCGCTGGAGACGTACGAGGGCCGCTCGGAGTCGTACGAGACCGAGGGCTACGACGCCCCTGACTGGCACTACGGCCTGTGACGGGGGCGCCGAACATCCTGCTGAGCGGGGTCGTGGGCTCGACCGCCTTCGGCCTTGCTCGGGCCGGGTCGGACATCGACCGGCTGGGCATCTTCGTCCGTCCGACGCCGGAGTTCTTCCGTATTGGGGCCCAGCATCAGGACTCCCTGGTGACGAAGGCTCCGGACGTCACGCTGCACGAGGTCGGCAAGTACGTGAACCTCGCGCTGAAGTGCAATCCGACGATCATGGACCTGCTGTACCTGGAGGAGTACGAGCAGCAGTCCTGGGAGGGTGACTGGCTGGTCGACATCCGTGAGGACTTCCTGTCGCAGCCCTACGTGCGCTCGGCGTACGGCGGCTACGCGATGGGGCAGATCAAGCGAATCAAGCAGGAGCTGGCCAACGAGGCCCGGCAGAAGCGGGTTGCCAAGCATGCCCGGCACTGCTTCCGGCTCCTGCGGCAGGGCCAGCAGTTGCTGGAGTACGGCACGCTCACGGTGAAGGTGCCGGACCCGGAGTTCTACTGGGCGTTCGACGAGATGTCGGCCGACCAGATCGAGAAGGAGTTCTGGAAGGCGTACGACGTCTTCGACGACCGCATCGGGATCCTCCCGCCGCAGCCGCGTACGGACCGGCTCCAGGACTTCATCAACTACGTGCGAAGGATCTGATGAGACGGTTCTACGAGGTTCCGGAGTGGGTGTGGGTCGGCGTGATCTCCATCGAGTGCGCCGTGGCCGTGTACCTGGCGCACGCGATCGAGACGTTGCGCCGCTGACCCTGTGACCTGTGAAGACCCCCGCTGGGACATCTCCCGGCGGGGGTCTTCTGCGTTGCCCCGGAGGCCCCTCGAAGATGTGATCCACGTCATACGCCTTACTTTGAACACGTTCTCGATTACGGCTTGTCATTACGCCTTTCCAGTTATAGGTTTCTCGATGTCGGGGTCACTCAAGTCACCGAAGAACCACCGCACCGAGGAGCACCGCACATGAGCACCGTTGCCCGCCATTACTCCCGTCGCTTCCTGAACAACGAAGGCCACCACGGCCTGGCTGCCGTCCTCGCCGAGGTCAAGGACGGCGACGACCGCGACGAGTACCTGGACTTCGGTGCCACGTTCGAGATCTCCGACTGCAACCGCACCGTGACCCTCGACTTCGGCGTCTACGGCGCCACCGGAACCCCCGACGAGCGCACCGAGCTGCGCGGCGACCTGGAGAACGCGCGGGCCAAGGCGCTGCGCCTCAAGGCCGAGCTGGACGCCTTCGTCGGCGTCCTGGACGAGGCGCTGGACGGCGTCGAGAAGAACCTCGCCAAGCGCGACCGCAAGGCGAAGAAGAAGGCCAAGAAGGCCTCGAAGAAGGGCTGACCATGACCCAGAAGCAGGACGACCGCCCCACCCTGAACCTCGGCCACCTTGTGATCCCCAACGTCAGCGCGAGCCGGGACTGGCTGCGCCGACAGGGTGAGCAGCGCGAGACGGCTACCGAGATCGTCGCGAACGAGACCAGGGAGTGGTTCGGCGACCACCTCCCGGACCACGTCTACGAGCAGTTCGCCCAGCGCGTCGTCACCGCCCTGGACCACCGCGTCTGACCAGCCCAACCACTACGGAGAACACATGACGAACCTCATGAGCATCATGTCTCAGAGCCTGCTCAAGGACATGCTCGACAAGGGCTATGTCCGCAAGCAGAACCACCCCGACGCCCCGCTGTCGATCCTGAACTACACGAACAAGGCCCAGTTCGACAGCGAGTGGAACGACGTCACCAAGAAGACGCGCGGCCTGATCGTCGACTCCGTCACCAACGAGGTCGCCGCCCGGCCCTTCGAGAAGTTCTTCAACTGGTCCCAGATACCTCTCAAGGCGCAGGCCGCTCTGATCAACGAGCCGGTCGAGACGTACGTGAAGTGGGACGGTTCCCTGGGCGTGGGCTACACGCTTCATACCGGGGAGTTCCGGATTGCCACCCGGGGCTCCTTCACCTCTCCGCAGGCGCTGCACGCCACCGAGCACGTCCAGAGCCGGTACCCGGACTTCGAGCCGATCCTGGGCCTGACGTACCTCTTCGAGATCGTCTACCCGGCCAACCGTGTCGTCGTCGACTACCAGGGCCTGGACGAACTGATCCTGCTCGCGGTCGTCGACACTGAGACCGGTAAGACGCTCCCGTCCGGCGCCTACGACTGGCCGGGCCCGATCAACCAGCCGGTCGGCTTCCAGTCGCTGGCCGAGGTCGTGTCCGCGCCGGAGGAGAAGAACCAGGAGGGCTTCGTCGTCCGGTTCCCCTCCAGCGACCTGCGGGTGAAGTTCAAGTTCGAGGAGTACGTGCGCCTGCACCGCATCCTGACCAACGTCTCCACGCTCTCGGTGTGGGAGGCGCTGGCCAACGGGCAGGGCATCGAGCAGTTCATCGACCACGTGCCGGACGAGTTCTACACCTGGGTCCACAAGCAGGTGCACCGGCTGGAGGGCGACTACACCCGCGTCTACGAGGGCGCGGCCGACGACTTCGAGTGGGTCATGCGCCGCGTCCGGCGGCCGGAGTGGGACACCAAGAAGGCCCGCAAGGAGTTCGCTCTGCTGGCCAGCGAGACCGACTACCCGGACGTCCTCTTCGGACTCTACGACGGCAACGACGTCTCGAAGCGGATCTGGAAGAAGGTCCGGCCGGAGTTCGAGAAGCCGTACTACGGCGTCTCCGAGGACGTCGCCTGATGGAGCCCGACTACTACGGCGGGTGGTTCGAGGAAGCGGTGCTGGTGGGCGGACAGAAGATCCTCGCCCACCCCCGCAAGGACTGCATCGGCCGCCACTGCGCCGTCCACAACCCCTCCGAGCACCACATGAGCGAGTGGCGGCAGAACTTCCGGTCCGACCGGGCGCTGACAGAGCGGGTCTGCATGCACGGCGTCGGCCACCCCGACCCGGACGACCTCGCCTACAAGCGGCTGATGCAAGGCGCGGACTACTCGCCCTACGAGGGCCTGCACGGGTGCGACGGGTGCTGTCGATGAGCCTGCCGAAGTGCCAGTGCTGCCGACCGAAGACCACCGCGAAGGAGAAGCGCGTGACGACGCTGACCATGACGAAGGGCCTGCCGGGCTCGGGGAAGTCGACCTGGGCCAAGAAGACCGTGGCCGCTGCCCAGCCCGGCACCATGGTGCGGGTCAACAAGGACGACCTGCGGGGGATGCTGCACGACAACGTCCAGAAGGGCCCCAACGAGCGCCGTACCGTCAAGGCCCGCGACTTCCTGGTGGCCGGGTTCCTCGGGCAGGGCGTCAGCGTGATCGTGGACGACACCAACCTCAACCCGGTCCACGAGCGGCGCCTGCGGGCGCTGGCCGAAACGTACGGGGCGGAGTTCAAGATCGCGGACCACACGGCGGTCCCGCTTCATACCTGCATCCGGCAGGACCTCAAGCGGGACAGATCCGTCGGCGAGCAGGTCATCCGGGGCATGTACGACCAGTACCTGCGGCCTGCGCCGGAGGAGCCCCCGGCCTACGTGGACGGCCTGCCGAACGTGGTCCTGGTCGACCTGGACGGCACCGTGGCGAAGATGGCCGACCGCAGTCCGTTCGAGTGGGACCGCGTCGGTGAGGACGCCCCGCACGACGACGTCATCGACCTGGTGAACACGCTGCACGACGCGGGCGCGGTCATCGTCTTCGTCTCCGGCCGGGACGGCAGCGCCTACGACCAGACCAGGGAGTGGCTGGCTCGCTACGTCGGCGAGTGGACGAGGGAAGCGCTCCTGCTCATGCGTCCGGCCGGGGACATGCGCAAGGACTCGATCGTGAAGGGGGAGATCTACGAGCGCGACATCCAGGGGCAGTACAACGTCTGGCTGGTCCTGGATGACCGCGATCAGGTCGTCCAGATGTGGCGCCAGCGGGGTCTGAGGGTCCTCCAGGTGGCTCCCGGTAACTTCTAGTCTCCCCGAAATCTCCTCATAGTTTTCTCATAGTTCTCTTGACCCCGGTGTACCTTTGTGCGCCGGGGTCTAGCTGTACCCGCCGGTAACCAGCGTTTTTGATCTAGGAATCCGTCCGAATGTCGGGATCCAGCGTGTGACCTGCGCCACTTCAACAAAATGTTGATACTAACGGTAGGTAGAAACTAACTACCGGTAACGTGACTGTTGTATCCAATCGGGCAAAGGGTTCCCCTGTTTAGGGTAAAGAGCCCGCAAACAATGCACTGTCGGCACTTTTGTCAACCCCTAACGGAACTGACAGCTCGGTGCTAATTTCAGGCCCTGGTCAGCCCCTAGATCACCGCCGTCAGGGTCCCTGCGCGCCTGCCCACAGGCCCCTCCTGTATGCCGTGATCCGGGTCACGCCCAGATGCATCGGTTCGACGTGGCCGCCGCGTAAGCCAGCGCAGCAGGCACGTCCGCGAGGAGGGGTTGCTAGGGACATGAACATGATCGATCGTGGCGGTGTCGACGACACGGGGGAGCAGGACGTCAGAGGGCTCCGCCGCGAGTTTGCCGGGGACGTACCCCTCCCTGGTGACGCCCTGGAGTACCCCTCCATCCGGTACCGCGAGGACGTGCCGCACGAGGGGGCGCTCCCGGACCTCTACCGGCAGTCCGATGACGTCGAGCCGACCGACGACGAGATCACCGAAGAACTCCTGCACATGGTGGACACCGGGGAGCTGGCCTTCGGGTGGATCGAGGACCGCCAGGAATTCGGTTTCTGGGAACCGTCACCCGGCCCCGCCCGCGCCAGCTCGGTGACCCCCCGGAGCCCGTCTGCGCAGCTAGCGCGGGCGTCGGCCAGGCCCGACCTCATGAGCCGGTGCTGCCGCACACTGGCGATCGTCGTCGCAGCGGTACTTGCGCCGTTCGCTGTAGGCCTTGCGGCGGCTGCCACCGAGCACCAGAACGACGACGACAGCGTGGACCAGCCCGAAATGACCGGCAACGACGCTCCGATGGGCTCCGTTTCCACCCCGACCGCCACCAGCTCGCCTGGCACCGCCCCGACCCCGACCCGTTCCGCCGTGGTCAAGCTCCCGGGCTCGTCCCCCTCCCTGGGCAAGCATGCCAAGGCATCGTCCGGCCCGGAGACGCACAAGGCGAAGACCTCCGTCGGCAAGCACCGCAAAACGTCCTCGGAGGAACCCAAGAAGGGCGTCAAGACCTTCGTGCCGATCTCGAAGGTCGCCCTCGCGGCCCCCGCGCAGCCTGAAACCTCGAAAGGCCTGGTCGGAGACACTGCGGGCCGCGTGCTGCAACCCGTCGGGAGCCTTCTCGGAAACGCTTCTTAATGCCGTATTGCTAAGCATTCGGCAGGATGCGATTGACAGAAGCAGTATCCGAGAAGCAGTATGGTGGGGTCTTGCCTCACGATGCGAGCGCATACCGGGGGGTTGTCTTGTTAAGGAGTGATCATGGCGGACGTCGTCTCGAAGACGTGCGATAAGAAGGTCCAGCGGGGCCGCAAGAAGGTCGTGTGCGGCCAGGCAGTGCCGGACAACGAGCCCACGGCCATCACCGTGGGAACCACGCGCTACCTGATGGACCTGTGCCAGGAGCACCAGGACGAGCTGCTGTCAGCGGTGGAGCCCTTCACCTCCATCGCCCACGACGCCCAGAAGCGCCTGGGGACCCAGGTGCGCAAGGCCATCAAGGGCAGGGGCGGCAAGGCATTCACCGCAGCCGACGTGCGCGAGTGGCTGAAGGAGCAGGGTCGCGAGGTCTCTGGGACCGGCCGCCTGCCTTCCGACCTCATCCGGGAGTTCGAGGAAGCGCACAGCTAGAGCTGACACCGCCCGCAGAGGGCCGGAGGGAATCATCCCCCGGCCCTCTCTTTGCGTTCCCGGACAGTGTCTACCCCCGCCCGCCTGCGGGGCTTGCTGGGCAGTGGCCTCGGTGATTACAAACACGTAGTCATGATCCTGTAAAAAGGATGCATGAACACGACGAGCGCGCGACGGCCGGACCACGGGAGCCCCCTCCCGTCGGCCAGCATGCCCGCGCTCGTCACCTCGGCCTCGACGGCGTTCTGCCTCGGCCGTGTCCTGTTCCCCGCCCGCTAGGGCTGCCCGTGGTCCGCTACTGCCACGTGAGGCGTAAGTCCCGGCGGGGAACCCCTCCCTCCTGGCGCAAGTAAGTTGCGCATTGGAGTTGACAAGCCGTATCCCTGATACGGTAGTGTCCAGCGAAGCAATTACGGGATGTAGCGCAGCAGGTAGCGCGCCTGATTTGGGATCAGGAGGTCGTCGGTTCGAAACCGGCCATCCCGACTTCGAGGCCCTTTGGCAGAGACAGTTAATGCGCCCGCCTGAAAAGCGGGAGATCTTGGTGCGATTCCAAGGGGGGCCACTTTGTTCAGACGCCGAGCCCTGTTCCTGGACAAATACTGCAATCAACCTCTGAACAGGGGCGGGAGACCGAAACGCATCACTGGGGCGAATCCGCAGATTCATATGTGGTAGGGAAAGGCACTTATCCCGAGCCCGTCACCTAATCTCGCAGGCGTGCGGAGTGCACCATGAACAAGAGAATCGCTGGAATCGCTCTCGCGGGCGCGCTGGCCCTGACCCCGATTGCGTCCCCCACCGCCTCGGCAGCGGCAGCAGCCGCATATGTGACCGTAAAGAGCGGGGACACGCTCGGCGGGATCGCGTCGAAACACCACACGACCTGGCAGAAACTCAAGTCCATCAACCACCTGAGCAACGCGAATCTCATATACCCGGGACAGAAGATATATATGTCCGCAACATCCACCTCCACCACGGCCCCGGCCAGCACGACGGCCGCTTCCTCGACTTCCTCGGGGACGAAGATCGTCAACCAGGCCAAGAAGTACATCGGCACCCGGTATGTCTACGGCGGCACCTCGCCGTCGAGCGGCTTCGACTGCTCCGGCCTGACGTACTACACCTTCAAGAAGCTGGGGAAGACCATTCCCCGGGTCGCGGACGCGCAGTACCGCTCCAGCACCAAGGTCAAGACCCCCAAGAAGGGTGACCTGGTATTCGTCCACGACTCAAGCGGCCACGTCTATCACGTGGCCATCTACGTCAATTCCACGACGTGGCTGGAGTCCGAGCGCCCCGGAAAGGGCGTCAACTACTACAAGCCGTGGTCGAAGTCTGTTTACTACGGGCGCTACACGGTGAAGTAGGCTTCACCTTAAGAAAGGCCGGAGGGAAGATAGGGTCCTTCCGGTCCCAGCCCGAGTAGACGAATGGCACAGTCAGCGGTCTCAAACACCGTGCCGAAAGGCGTGTGGGTTCAAATCCCACCTTGGGTACGGTCCGGAGTCAGGTACCTGTTTGGACGCGGAGTCCAGTAGGGTCGGTGCAAACCCTGATGCAGCATTCCCCGATAGCTCAATCGGCAGAGCAACGGACTGTTAATCCGTGGGTTCCTGGTTCGAATCCAGGTCGGGGAGCTAGGAGTGATTGGCGGTCCTACTCCTACGTCTAAACTCGCCCCGCTCGGGAACACCGGTACCCCGTTAAAATTCCGGCATGGTGTATGTGGCGAAAAGGTAGCCGCGCCGGGCTGTGACCCCGGTGTCCCGAGAGGGGCGTGAGGGTTCGACCCCCTTCGTACACCCGACAGCCCCGGCCGACCGCTCGACGATGTCGCCGGGGCTCAGCCTTGCCCGCTGTAGGTCACCACGAAGGCGATCAGGGCCGCCCAGGGGACTACCCCCACCAGGGACGGGAAGCGGGCGGACAGTAGCCCCAGCAGGGCAGTGATACCCCACGCCACGTACGTCCGGTTCAGGACAGTGCCCTCGTCCGGCTCCTCCTCGGCGGCAGGGGGAGGCACATCGGCGCCCCGGTGGGAGTTCAGGTGCCGCTGCCTGTCGACGGCCGCGTCCACATCGGTCTCGGCGACGCCCCACTCCCTGCATTCGTCGCAGGTCCAGAACACAGCAGCCTCCTTCCTCGGGTACAGCAAACCCCCGGCCTCCGCCTGGACAGTGGCGGCCGGGGGTTCGTGGTCGACGGTTACTTGACCTTGAAGTGCAGGGCGACGCCCGGGTTGGCGGCCGAGGTGCCCAGCGTGGTCGTCAGGGAGACCGTGTCGCCGGGGACGAACGTGGCCAGCGCCGCGACGTCGTTGACGGCCGGGGTGATGACGTTCACGCCGACGTACGGGTTGGTGAGGACCTTGTTCCCCTTGGTCGCGCTGGCCGCGACGGTTGCGAGGGCCCCCGAGACCGCCGAACCGTTCTTGTTGACCTGGAACGTGGTCTGCGTCGAGCCCGCCGTGCCGAGGTTTCCGTAGATGGCCACCAGTTCGGCGGCGACCGGAAGGGGCTGGGCCACGGACAGGTCGCTGCTGGTCAGCACGAAGGTGTTGCCACCGACTCCACTCATGAAAGACTCCTAGTTACTGGTTCTGAACCAGTACTCAGTTTAGTCTGTGCAGATCAGCCGTCCGAATGGCCGTTTAACTGCTGGAGTCGGTTGGGTTCACTTCAGGAGTGAACGTTGTCAAAGAAGCCGTAATGCTGATACCGTACTCGAACGCCGGGCCGAGAGGCCTGGCACCACCAAACCCCCGCGAGAGGAACCACCTTGAGCATGCTGCTGGAGTTCACCGAGGTCGACTGGGTCCGCGAGATCCTGATGGACCCCAACGTCGGTCACCAGGCTGCTGCGAACGACCTCGTCTTCAACGGTGTCGAGACCTCCGAGACCGCCGTCCGGCGCTGGCGCAAGGCCAACGGCTACAAGAAGAACGTCCTGGTCGAGCCGGGACGCAAGCCGCTTCATACCCTGCCCGAGGAGGGCACGGCCGAGGCAGTGGCCGCGAACGAGGAGTCCCGGGAGCGTCTCACCGCCCTGGAGTCCGACAACCGGCGCCTGTTCTCCCAGTACAAGAAGGCCAAGGCGCGCGGTGACGAGTACATCGAGGCCGTCTACAAGGCCGCCCGCGACGCCGCCCAGTACGTCGGCAGCACCCCCGTCGTCCCGCCGGTCGCGGACAAGCGCACCAAGGCCCCCGAGGTCGCCCTGTGGCACCTCACCGACTGGCAGGGCGGCAAGAAGACCGACACCTACGACCGGATCATCATGCGCTCGCGCATCCACCGGTACGTCGAGAAGGCTAACGAGATCACCGACATCCAGCGCGCCGACCACCCGGTCAAGCACGGCGTCCTGCTGTTCACCGGAGACATGGTCGAGGGCGTCTCGATCTTCCCCGGCCAGGTCTGGGAACTCGACGGAACCCTGTATGAGCAGATGTTCGACGTCGCCGACCTGATGCTCTGGACGATCAAGCAGGCGCTTCATACCTACGAGACGGTCGAGGTCGTCGCCGAGTACGGCAATCACGGACGCCTCGGGAAGAAGTCCGATGGCATCAAGGCGAGCGACAACGTGGACCGCATGGTCTACAACATCGTCCGCGAGCGCCTTGCGGGCGAGGAGCGCCTGACGCGGTTCCAGACCGACGGCGGCTGGTACCAGAACTTCTCCATCGGCAACTACAAGGCCATGGCCATCCACGGCGACGAGATCAAGAGTTTCGGCGGCAACATCCCCGCCTACGGCATCCTCCGCAAGGCCAACCAGTGGGCCTCCGGCGTACTGCCCCGGTTCCGGGACCTGTACATCGGCCACTACCACCAGTCCATGCAACTCCAGTTGGCCAACGGCGGCTCCGTCTTCATGACCGGCAGCCCCGAGAGCGACAACATCTACGCCCAGGAGTTCGTCGCGGCCACGGGAGACCCCTCCCAGCGGCTGCACTTCATCAACCCCGAGAAGGGACGCGTCACCAGTGAGTACCGCGTCTGGCTCTGAGCCCTCCACCACCACCCTGGAGAACCCCTTGAGCATCATCACCGAGGCCGCATCCGAGCACGAGGCCTCCTATCGCTACCTCACCGACGACGAGGGCGACGCCTACGTCTCCGTCAAGGACGTCGTCGGCTCCCTGCTGGAGTTCGCCGACAAGTTGCAGGGCCTCGGCGGCATCCAGCAGCAGATCGGCGACGCCTTCACCCAGGTCGCCGTCCAGTTGGCCGAGCCCTTCATGGACATCGAGCGGGAAACCGTCGTCCTCACGCTTCATACCTCGCCCCTCGGGGGCGGCCAGTGAGAACAGCCCGCGACAACGCGGTCTGGAAGGTCCGGGTCCTGCTCAGGGTCTGGGGCCAGTGGAAGCCCAAGACCTACTTCTACTCCCGCGAGTTCCACATCACCAAGTGGCGCGAGACGGCTGAACGCCGCCCCGACTACGTCCAGATCGACTTCATCGGCAAGTACTCCCTGGAGGAAGAAAGTGGCACGCAAGACGACCACCACCACGACGGTCAACTCCCGCAAGGACAGTGACGGCAACTGGGAGGAGTACGACAGGCAGGTCGTCACCGTCGTCGAGCGGGACGACGAGGGATACCCCTACGGCCCGATTCGCTTCAACCCCGGCCACTACGGCCTGAACCCCTTCGTCCAGCGCAGCAAGACCGGCGCCTACGGGGACTGGATGGCCTGGTACGAGGCGCTCGGCGCCCGCCCGGCCGCCAAGGAGCAGGAGGACGGCCAGGATGGCTAAGGGGCCCGTTCCGCCCGTCGGGACCTACGGAGTCACCGCAACCGGCGGCATCGCAGGATGGTGGATCCGGCTGGGCACCTTCAGCCGGTACAACCACGCCTTCGTCGTCGGCCACGGCGGCCTCATCATCGAGGCCACCCCCCACGGCGCCAAGTACGGGCACATCTCGATGTACCCCAAGGCCCGCTACAACCTTCATACCTCGCTCCCGGACGACACCCGGGAGCGGATCTGGAGCAACGCGCAGGCCCTGCTCGGCACGAAGTACGGCTGGCTGGACCTCTTCGCCCTCAGCCTGAAGTTCTTCGGCCTGCGCTGGGAGTGGGTCGAGAACCGGATCCAGCGACAGGACCGGCTCATCTGCTCGCAGTTGGTCGACCTGGCCTACGAGCGGGCCGGAGTCCATCTCTTCGACGACGGCCGCCTCTCGCAGAACGTCACCCCCGGCGACCTCGCCGACATCCTCGCCGACTAGGAGAACCCGTGCCCGTCCCGAACACCCTGCTTCATACCTCCCCCCACCGCCCCATGCGTGCCGTCAGGCAGTGGCATGAGGCGGTGGGGGAAACCCCCTTCATCGAGCGCGACGAGATGGGCCGCGACCAACTCATCGCCTTGCGGGCCGAACTCCTCGGAGAGGAGGCACAGGAAGCCCTGGAGGCCCTGGTCAACTACCGCAAGGCGCAGATCATGGACGACTTCATCGAGGCCTCGCCCACGAGCGCCTTCCTGCCGGGACGGCCCAAGCAGCCCGAGGCGCCGCACTGGTACGCGGCCCTGGCCAAGGAACTCGCGGACATCCTGTACGTCGTCTACGGCACCGCCGACCTCCTGGAGATCCCCCTGGAGGCCGTGTTCGCCGAGGTGCACCGCTCGAACATGAGCAAGGTCGGCCCCAACGGTGAGGTGATCCGGCGCGAGGACGGCAAGATCCTCAAGCCCGACGCCTACCGCGAAGCCGACGTCCACGGCGCCCTCACCGGAGAGTGGCTGTGAGACGCGTACGGCGGGCCGTCAGCCGGTTCTTCGAGGCCCTGATCCACATCGCGCTCCGCGTTCTCGAAGCGCTCGCGTCGCCCTTCACCTGGCTCTAGGCATGAGGAAGCCCCCGACTCCTGGGCTAGCGGAGTCGGGGGCTTCCGGCATTCTGTCAGGCTCGGACGTCGAAATCTCCGGCCTTGACACTCTGGACGAACGTCGACCAGCCAGCCTGGGTGAAGCTGTGCGTACCGACCCCCCGGTCCTTGGTGTCCCGTACCTTGGCGCTGCCTTCTGGGGTCGCGGCGAACTCGACGCAGCTTCCCTCACCGTTGCTGTAGCTGGAGGTGAACCAGTTCAGCTCGCCGCTCGTGTCTTTCATGTTCCGAACCTTTCCGCTGTTTCTTTCAACCAGGCGACGGAGCTATCCGGCCGCGTAGAAGCCGCCACGAGCTGTTGAAAGATCTCCTCGTGGCGACTTACATCTGAGGTTTTGTCCAGATACACGGCGCTCGTCAACTGCTCTGAGTAGACGAGCGATCCAGGGGTGTCATCGAACGACAAGATCGAGAACGAGTACCCCATGCTTGCGTGTGCACCGGCCTCGAAGGGCAGGATCTGGACAGTGACGTTCGGGTTGTTCTCCGCCACTTCAGCAAGGTGACTCAACTGCTCGTGCATCACACTGCGTGACGCCACCACTCGGTGAATCACTGCTTCGTTGAGAACCACCCACACCTTGGGAGGGTTGTCCCGCGTAAGGATTTCCTTGCGCTGGATCCGTGCACTTGCACGGCGGTCGATCTCATCTGCTGTCGGCGCCTGAGACATGGAGCGGATCACCGACTGGGCGTACCGCTCGGTCTGGAGCAGACCGTGGACCAGCTCGGTCTCGTAGATGAGCACCTGAGCCGCATCGGCCTCGAAGCCCAGGTAGGGCTTGAACCACTCCGGCAGGGCATCGCCGTAGGAGTGCCACCAACCGTTCTGGCGGCTCCGGCGGACCAGGTCGACGAACTGCCGAATGTCCTGAGGATCCTGAACTCCGTACTCGTTCAACAGGAGTTTGGCATCCTTGTCGGACAGCGGAGATTTGCCTCCCTCGATCCGGCTGACCTTCGACTCGGACCACGCGAGCGACTTGGCCACCTGCGCCGCCGTGAGTTTCTTGGACTCGCGCAAGTTGCGCAGCTCTTGGCCGAGCCGTCGCCTCAGCACGGTCGGACTGGCTGCCAACGTGACCTCCCAGGTTGCGGGTACTGCTGCACAGTCTGCCACCCCCTCCTAACACACAACAGCCTTCACCCGTGCGTGCACTTGCTGATCCCATGCACTTGCATGACAGCCGGATGCGGAGGATGCTACTAGCGGAGGGTGGTGACGTCGTTACTCGCCCTTGCAACTGCTGTTCGAATTGCGGCCGTTGGGCTAGCGGCCGTACGGATCGACGAAGGAGTGGCAGATGGCCGAAGAGAGGACGAGAGAGCGGAAGCGCCGCCCGGGTCCCCCCAAGACGTGGACCGCCAAGGAGGCTGACGAAGCCGTCCAGGTGCTCAAGGGCGCGCTCGTCGGCGTAGGGATCACGCTCCCCTCGGTCGACCGCGCATACGGCGAGCTGAGCATGCCGCTCGTCGAACTCGGCCGCGCCCGGCCGGACGTCGTCGTGTCGCTGGCGGACTGCCTCACCGAACTGGTCGAGCTGCGCGGCGTCGTGAAGTCGCTCATGGAGGCGTCGGAGTCGGAGAAAGAGGCGGTGACGGCCGATGGATGAGGAAGAGCTCGAAATCGAGCAGGGCGTGATCGTCTTCGACACGGTCAATGAAGTCGTCGCGGAGATCATGGAGGTCGGGGGCCAGAAGGTCGCACTGCGGCGACCGAACGGCGGCGTCGAGTGGTGGAGGGACAAGAACTACCTGCGGGCCCCGACCACGAGCGAGCGCCTGAGTTCGGGAGTGGCGGTGGCCAACGCCCGGAGTAGGGGCGAGCTGTAATGGTTGTCCGTGCGATGTACCGCCACCTCGAACACTCCATCTACCTGGACCCGAACGCCGAACGGGACCTGGAGGACGTGGAGTGCACCGGCTGCGACTGGACGGCCGGAGGGGGAGGCGCCGGTCTGGGCCTGACCTTCCCGCAGATCCAGGACGCGGTGTTGAAGCACACGGGAGCCACGGGTCACAGCGGCTTCCGTCAGGTAACGACGAACTACTGGCGAGTCGTCCGGAGCGGCCAGGATGTCGCCACCCAGTTGTCGGTTCCGGTGGTCCCCACCCCTGGACAGGTCGAGCCGCCGGAACCGACGTAGTGCCCGCGCCGGTCGGTCTCCCGTGAAGCCGACCGGTGCGGATGGAAACCCCGGTCACTGCTCCTCCCCCGAGGCAGTGACTGGGGTTTCGAGCTTCCTGGAGACGGAGGCGTCAAGCACTATTAGAATAGTGCTTGACAATACGTAGCGTGCCGGATAGGTTCCTGCCCGTAGGATTTGCACGTCAGGGAGGGACCGATGGCACAGGACAGAACCCGCAGGGCCGCCGAAGCGCACAAGGCAGCCGAGGCACACGTGGCCGTGCTCACCGAGGCGTCCAGGGAGCTGCGCAGCATCCCGAAGATCGCGCGGCGGATCGACTCGATGATGCGGGGTATCGCGCCGGGCTGGGACATGAACGACCGCAGGCAATTCGACCAGGCGACCCTGGAGCGCACTGGCGACCTCATGGGGGAGATCGCCGCCAGCGAGCTGTGGAAGCGCAACGGCCGGGTCGTCTACGACCTCCACCAGGAGCTGGCCGACGCCCTGTACCGGTCCAAGATGTCCAAGGTCCCCGGCCAGCTCTTCGACCGGCTCCCACACATCAACCCCATGGTCGTCCTCCCCGACCCCTGGCCCGCCGGGAAAGGCCGGGGCGGCCTGGCCGAGGGGTACGTACGGTGCTTCTTCATCACCGGCTTCTCCGGCAAGGGCCTGTGCAACTCCAACGACCCCGACCGGGACGGCCTGGCGCTCCTCTTCTGCTACGACGTGGTCGACGAGGACACCGGAGAGATGGTCGCTGGTGGGTACCGGGACCTCATGCCACTGCCGATGGACAGGAAGAGCTTCACGGCCGACGAAGCCATCCGGTTCGCCGAGGAATGGCAGGGAGGCAGCGCCGACGGAAAAGACCGAAGCGAAGCCGTAAAGACCTTCCGTCCCATCCTCCAGAAGGCCTTCGCCGTCCTCACTTACCTGTGCACCGACAACCGGGACGTCAAAGAGCCCCCGGAGTGGACCAAGGCACAGGGCAGGAAGAAGACCGGCAAGGGCCGCAGGCCCAAGGAGCGCGACCCGTTCTGGGTCCGCGTCGGCTGGTACGTAGGTCCTCAGTTGCACACGGCCCGCCAGCGGGCCGCCGCAGTCGACCGCTCCGGGATCTCCGTCCCGTCCGGCGTCGAGTACGGCCCACAGCACCGCGCCGGGCACTTCAAGACGGTCTGGTTCGGGCCCGGCAAGTCCGGCCAGCGCACTCAGTCCACCACCACCTGGGTCGAGCCCTACTGGACCAAGCTGGAGGACCTGCCGGAAGGCGTGGACGCGCCCACGCAGATCGTCCCCGTAGACCCCCAGCGGGGCGACCCGCTGCGCCGACGCAAGACCATCGGCAAGTAGCGGCGACACCCAAGGCCCCGGCTGCGACACTGGCAGTCGGGGCTTCGTGCTACCCGGATACGTGCATATGACAAAGGCTCAGACGCTCGGTCAGTCAAGACTTACCCGGCGTCATGTGTCTCAGGTCACGTCTAGCAGATTCATAGAATCGCTTGCGAAGCCAATCTGACGACCCATACAGTAATCACATCAGGAAGCAGTAACTCGCCTAGAGGAAAGGTCAGTTGACATGGCCCGTAGGGGCAGCGCCGTCGCCGGGACCAGTAGTAGCACCCGGCTCGGAGCAGACAAGGAGACCGAGGCCCTGGCCAAGAAGGCCCGCAAGGCGGGCTGGACGGTCGAAGTCACCGGGGGCAACCACATCAGGTGGACCCCACCGCCCCTGGAGACCCCCGAGAAGGAGTGGACCGATGAGGAGCGCGAGGGTCAGGCCCCAGTGGTCTCAGGCCTTACGGCCGGAAGCTACGCCCTCCCCAAGCTCAAGAGCCAGCTCCGTCGAAAGGGACTTCATATCTAACAGCATTACGTAATACCGAATACGGCATCCCGGGTACCATTAAAGTCGCAACCTCAACAGCGACGGACGGTACCCGGGATGTTTGTTTTCCTCGCTTCGGGATCAGGAGGGGGTGGACTGTCCGTCGACAACCCCCTGGTCCTCGGGCCCATCGCGGCCTTCATATTCGCAGTCTTCGTTACCGAGATCGTCGTCTCCGGCAAGGCCTACCGACGCGAAGTCGAAGAGAACAAGCGACTGCGCGCACTGACCGAGAAGGTCGTCCCCCTGGCCGAGCAGATGGTCGGAGCCGCCCGAGACCTCGTCCAGGCCACCCAGGACAGCGTCGCCGCACAGGCCACCGTCACCGAAGTTCTGGAAGACGTCCTGGACCTGTTCCAGAGCGACGGAGGCCCCCGGCCCCGCCGGAGGAGGAACCCGTGATGCCACTGCTGCCACAGACCCGCACCCGCGACGACATAGCCCCCCTCGAAGACCTCGTGAACCGCTGCGTCGCCGAGGCCACCGAAGTCGTCGGATCAACCTGCGAGCACATGACCCAGCTCCGCTCCTACAAGCGCCGCCTCACCCGCGTCCGCATGGGATTCGACCAGGCCCGAGAAAGCGCTTAGGAAAACTCCATGTACATATCGAGCTGCGTCATAGCCGACGGCCAGCATGTCTATTCAGGGCCCGACTGCCCACATAATCGAAACGAAGACGAAGAGGGCCCAGTACAAGAACCGGGCTGGACCGTCCAGCAAAACCAGTAACCCCGACCTGCACGAAAGAGGAACACACAGTGGCTGCACCAAAGACCCAGAAGCCAGCCGAGACCGACGAGGTCGAGGTCACCGAGGCCGACGTCACCGAACCCGCCAGTGACTACGTCGCCCCGAACCTCGCATGGACCGTCCAGACCGGCGGCGGCTTCGACGTCCCGGCCTGACCCAAGCAGCCCCGACGCCCCGTCCCAGCCCTGGGGCGGGGCTGCTGCACATAAGGAGACCCAGTGGCCGCACGAAACCCCGGGCGGGGGCGCAGACCCGACAAGCGAGCCAACGCCTACGAGCAGTTGGCCTTCGACTTCGGCGAGATAACCAACCGCCCCGAACCTCCCCCGACGACCCCCAACCCGGGGGCACGCCCAGGATCCCGCCGCATCATGTCCACCGAGACGGCCGCAGCCATCCAGGCCGCCAAGGACGGCGACGACTTCGACCTCCTGCCCTACCAGCCGACCCCCTCGATCAATCCGCCGCGCCCGAGAACTCTTGCCGCTGGCTACGACAAGGATTCTCAGACGCTACGGGTTCGATTCCGAAACGGTCAGGTATACGGCTACTACAACGTCCCGCCGAATGTCTGGAGGAACTTCAAGCGAGTGAAGTCTCCAGGCCGCGCAATCAACCGAACACTGAACAACTTCTCCTACGCGCCGGAACACGACCTCGACAACCCCACGGGCGTGAGCTGATTTACCAATCCCAACCGCCCGGAGAATAGGCTCCATGTCATGCCTGAAACCCATGACGTGGGGCCCTTTTTCGCCCACACCGTAAACCTGAAGCCCGGGGCGCCATTCCTTCATACCGCGCCCACCGACGAGATCGAGCCCCCCTATCGCCAGTCCAATTCCACGGTGATCAAGATATGGCCCGGGAAGGGAATCGTCCTCGGCCGGTGGCGCAATACCTGGCGCTCGGAAAGCGACGCCCTCTACACCGCCGTCCAGGGCTACGGCAACGCCATGTCGACGGACGCCATCCGCGACCGCGCCCACCGGTTCGACGAGGACCTCGATGAACTCGTCATCTGAGAGCACCGAGGAAGAGAAGGCAGCGGCCCGCCGAGTGGTGGCCCAGAAGACCGACGACATGGACGAGGAGTACGACGCGCTATGCGCTCTTGGGCTGATGTGAAGCGCGCCCTGCGGGGCGGCGAAGAGAAGACCGACCCGGTCCGCGCGAAGGTCGCCAAAAGGCTCGACCGACTGCCGACCGTGGACGTACTCAACTGGGCCGACACCGTCGGCAGCGGCGTGGCGCAGGCACTGGACGACTACCGCAAGCAGGCCACCCCGGAGAGCCTGCTGGAGGCCCACCGTGGCACGCAGTCCTTGCTGGGCGTCCTGGACGTACTCTCCCGGCGCGAGGCATGAGAAAGCCCCGCTCGGTGATCGGCCGAACGGGGCCTGTTCCACCCAGCGGGACTCCGCGTCCGGAGCCGCAGGGGCATGTTTGTCACGACGGCTCTCCGTGTCCGGTGAACCCGGCAAGTGGTCTCCCCGCCCTGCGGAACACAGGAGAGCCTAGCGGGATTGCGCAGGTCAGGCGGCCAAAAGCTGTGACTGACTTTCAGTGTCGCAGCCGCACCGTATCCAACATGCCGTTCAGCTCGGTGGAGGACAGCGAGCGGCAGTTCGGCCGGGTGCGGGCCGCCGCGGAGGAAGCCGGCCGCGGGGCCGACGACCTCGTCTACTCCAACGCCCTCGTGGTCTGCGTCGGCAAGGACGACCAGGAGGTCGCCCGCCGCGCCGCCGCGATCGGCCGCGAGGTCGACGAACTGAAGGCCAACGGCCTGGCCGGTTCCCCGGCCGAGGTCGTCGACAAGATCGGCCGCTACGCGGAGATCGGCTCCCGGCGGTTCTACCTCCAGATGCTGGACCTCAGCGACCTGGAGCACCTGGAGCTGATCTCGTCCCAGGTGCAGTCGCAGCTGTCGTAGTACGAACACGAAGGCTCTCGTGACACGACGAGAAGGCTGACGCAGAGCGAACGAGAAGAAGGAAGGGGCGGCGGGGTGGGTCCGCCTACCTCGCGCCTCGCGTCACCTTCTGCCCGGCAGGCGCGGTCGTGGCCGTCCCCGTGGCGTCCGCCGACGGCCGGCCCGGCAGGAACGCCGCCAGGGCCAGGGCGCCCAGGGCAGCGGCGGAGCTGATGGCCATGATGGCGCGGAAGCCGTTCTCGGAGGGGGCGGTGAAGGCGCCGAAGGACGTGGTCATATGGGCGAGGATCACGCCCGAGACCGCGCTGGACACCGACGTGCCGATGGACCGCATCAGGCTGTTGAGGCTGTTCGCCGCGGCCGTCTCCGACGCCGGTACGGCCGCCATGATCAGCGCGGGCATGGCGCCGTACGCCAGGCCGATGCCCGCGCCGATCACGCAGGACACGATGACGATCTGCCAGACCGCGGAGGTCAGGCCGACGCCCATGCCGTAGCCGGCGGCGATCACGACCGCGCCCAGCATCAGCGTGACCTTGGGGCCGGCGCTCGCCGAGACACGCGCCGAGACGGGGGCGGAGGCCATCATCACCAGGCCCGCCGGGCCCAGCGCGATGCCCGCCGCGAGCATGGACTGGCCCAGGCCGTAGCCCGTGAGCGTCGGCAACTGGAGCAGCTGCGGCAGCGCCAGGGACATCGCGAACATCGCGAAGCCGAACACGGCCGACGCGAGGTTGGTCAGCAGCACCTGGCGGCGCACGGTGGTGCGCAGGTCGACCAGCGGAGTGCGGGCCCGCAGCTCCCACCAGCCCCATGCCAGCAGCACCGCGACGGCCACGGCGAACAGCCCCGTCGTCGTGCCGCTGCCCCAGCCCCAGTCGGCTCCCTTGGAGATCGCCAGCAGCAGGCACACCAGCCCGATGGACATGCCGATCCCGCCCACGACGTCGAAACGGCCCCCGGTGCGCACGGCGGACTCCGGTACGAAGGCCAGGACGAGCACGGTGACGAGGGCACCGAGAACGGCCGCCGTCCAGAACAGCACGTGCCAGTCGGCCTTCTCGGCGATGAAGGCGGCCGTGGGCAGCCCGAGCGCGCCGCCCACGCCGAGCGAGGCGCTCATCAGCGCGGTGGCGGAACCGAGCCGCTCGGGCGGGAGTTCGTCGCGCATGATGCTGATGCCGAGCGGGATGACGGCGACCGACATGCCCTGCAGGGTCCGCCCGACGATCATCGGCGTCAGCGAGTCGCTGAGCGCGCCGACCACCGATCCGACGACCAGCATGCCCAGGCTGAGCAGCAGCATCCGCCGTTTGCCGTACATGTCCCCGAGGCGGCCGACGACCGGGTTCGCGACGGCGCCGGCGAGCAGCGTGGCGGTGATCGCCCAGGTGGTGTCCGACGCCGATGCGCCGAGCAGCTTCGGGAGTTCGGGAACGACCGGGATGATCAGCGTCTGCATCAGCGAGACCGTGATCCCGCCGAGGGCGAGCACCGACACCACGGCGCCGGTGCGCCGGGGCGGTGCGGACGTTCCGGCGGGACCGGGCGGGGCGGACGCGGACATGGGCAAACCTCCGTAAGGAGCGAGCGTGGAGCAGGCGCGGCTCGGTCCGTCGCGCACGGCACGGTGTCGCGGCGAGTCTTCCATATTTTTCGTATGGCATACGCAAAATAGGGCCGGACCTCGACCGCGGCGGCTGCGGAAGGCGGTCGGGGAGGTAGCCTGCACGTGTCCGGGCGGAGTCGTCGCGGATGGAAGGGCACAGCACATGACGCCGGTGGCGACGGGGACGGAGACGGGTCGCAGGGGCCGCGGGAGGCCGCCGCGGCTGTCCAGTGAGCGCATCGTCGAGGGCGCGGTGGCGGAGCTGGAGCGCGAACCGTCCGTCTCCCTCACCATCAAGCGCGTCGCCGACTCCGTGGGCGCCGCCCCCATGGCCCTGTACCGCTACTTCCCGGACCGTGACGCCCTCCTCCAGGCGACCGCCGACCACGTCCTGGCCGCCATGGAGCGCGCCCCGATCGGCGACGGACCGTGGCAGGACCGGCTGCGCGCCTGGATGCGTGCCGGACAGGAGCGGCTGCGCCCCTACCCGCAGCTCGTCCCCTACATGACGACCACGCAGCAGCCCGCCTGGATCCCGGGCCTGGCCCGGCTGCGGGAGATCCTGACCCCGGCCGGCCTCGACGACGAGGACCTCCCCCTGGCGGTCGCGCTGATCTGCTCGACGATCATCGGCCACGCCGTGTACGACGGCTACCGCAGACCCGACGCGGAGATGGCGGCCCAGGTGCACGAGGCCACCGGCCCCGCGGCCGACGCCGTACGCCCGATCCTGGCCGGCATGCCCGCCGCGCACGCCCGTCTCCATGAGGTGGTCCTCGACACGACGGTGGCGGCGGTCGAACGTCTCGCGGCGGGGCGCCCGGGTCAGGTCCCCTGATGCTCCCGCGTATCTGTGACACGCCTGTGACCGGAACTGTGGCCTCCACCACGCTCCGGGGGACCGTGCCCTGATGGAGTGACCCGATGCGCAGACCCACTCCCCTCGCCCCGGCCGCCGTCGCCGCCGCCCTCCTGCTCCTCACCGCCTGCGGATCGGAACTCGTCGGCTCGGCGAGCCCGTCGGGCGGCGCGGTGCCGCAGCCCCAGGGATCCGAAGCGGAGCAGGACGGCGTACGGATCACCAGGGTGGACACCCCGTCCCACAGTGCCGGTTCAGCGGGCATCTCCGCGGCCTACGAGGTCACCAACCACGGCACCGAGGCCTTCACCTACACCATCACCTTCAACTTCACGAAGAGCAGCGGCGAGGTGCTGGACAACGTCCGGCACACGGTGAGCGCGGTCGGCCCCGGGCGGACGGTGAAGGGAACCGTCGACGCGAAGGAAGCGGCGATGATGGCGACGTCCGCCGAGGCCGTGAAGATCTACGAGGTCACCCGCGTCCCCGCGGACGAGGCGCCGGCCACGTCGGGACCGTGCCCGGCCTCCGGGATCCGCGTCTGGGCCGACGAAGGCGACGCGGCCATGGGGCTGCGTCTCGTGGGACTGCACCTGGAGAACTGCGGAACCCGCGACTACCCGGTCGACGGCTACCCGCAGGTCACCGTCCTCGACGAGGACCTGAAGCGGATCGACGACATCAAGATCTCCCAGGGCGGCGGCGGCATGTCCACCGTGGACGGCTTCGACGACCCGCCCCGGCCGGTGACCCTGAAGCCCGGCGAGAGCGCGACGGCGAGCCTCGCGTGGCACAACACCACCCAGTTCGGCACACCCGTCAACGCCCCGTATGTCAGGGTCCTGGCGAAGTCCGGCGCCGCGCCGGTCACGGTGACCCCCCACCTCGACCTCGGGACCACGGGCAAGCTGGGAGTGAGCGCGTGGAAGAGGTCCGAACAGTGAGCGGCCGGGTGCGCCAGCCTTATGCCGAGCGCGGGAAAACCGGTGGTCACGGGCCGGTTCGCGTTCCCGGCTGACTAGCCGGTTCGCTTGCTTCTCGGCGGCGGTCAGCGGCTTGTTCCGCGACGCCTGCGCTACCGCGCACCTCGGTCGGCCGTGTCGCGAGGGACGGTCAGCGGGAGGTGAGGGGTGTCTCGGACTCAATGCGGGTGAGTTTTTCGGGGTTGCGGACGTAGTAGAGGCCGGTGACGCGGGCGTTCTCCACGCGGAAGGCCAGCACGCCGTCGATCACGCCGTCCAGGCGCAGGATGAGTCCGGGGTTGCCGTTGACCGTCGTGGGCTCACTGGTGAGGGTGCCGCCGGCCTTGTCGGCGCTGCCGGCCATGTAGCGGAGCACCTTGTCGGTGCCGACGACCGGTCGCAGGGCCGCCAGCTTGAGGCCGCCGCCGTCGCTGACGAAAACAACGTCCGGGGCGAGTACGTCGAGCAGCCCCTGCAGGTCCCCGGTCACGAGCGCGCGCTGGAACGAATTCAATGCTTCCCGGGCTTCTTCGGGGGATGCCGGTGTGCGCGGCCGGCGGGCGTCGACGTGTTGGCGGGCGCGGTAGGCGATCTGGCGTGCGGCGGCGGGGCTCTTGTCGATCGCGGCCGCGATGTCGTCGTAGTCGATGTCGAAGACCTCGCGCAGCACGAAAACGGCGCGTTCGGTCGGTGAGAGGGTTTCGAGGATGAACATGAGTGCCAGCGACAGGTTCTCGGACAGTTCGACGTCCTCGGCCACGTCCGGCGCGGTGAGCAGAGGCTCGGGCAGCCAGGGGCCGACGTAGGCCTCCTTGCGCCGTTTGAGGGTGCGTAGCCGGTTGAGTGCTTGCCGGGTCGTGATCCGTACCAGGTAGGCGCGCTGGTCCCGCACCTGCGTCAGGTCGACCTTGACCCACCGCAGCCAGGCCTCCTGGAGGACGTCCTCGGCGTCCGCCGCCGATCCGAGCATCTCGTAGGCGACGGTGAACAGCAGGTCGCGGTGGGCGACGAAGGCCTCCGTCGCGGGGTCGGTGACGTGGTCGTTCATGTCGTGCGCTTCATTCTCTCGTGGTCGGCCCCATAAGCCGGAGGCAGGCCGTGGAACATGTACCCAGTCTGATGACGGGGTCGTCGGCAGTAGCCACCCCACTGATCAGACCACGCGGGGTGGGCGGGCTGGTGGGAATGGCGCCCCGGCGCCCGGCCACGGCCTACGAGGCCGCGGCGTTGTGTGCTTGTCACTCCGGCTCGGTCCTTCTCGGGCCGGACCGGTCGGTCCGGTCGGTCCGGCCGAAGGGGGGTCTTGGCGGCTAGAGGCCGCGCGTCAGGTGTTGGACGGCGTCGTGCGGTGTTGCGGCTGAGGCGATTCCAGGCGGTCGGTGCTGTCGCCGTGGGACGCGCGGGAACTGGCCTTGCGTGCCCCGGACACCAACTTATTGAGGGTGAATCGGCAGGCGATCTCCTTGACGCCGGCACCGAGCCCCCCGCTGATGCTGAGCGCGTTCACTCTGTCGTTCGGGTAGGAGAACTGGGTGACGCCCGCGTTCCGGCCGAGGCTGAGGCACTGCCCGGCGAAGAACATCCGGACGGGAGCGGGTGTTTTCCCCGCGATCCGGCGCAGGATCGTGGCGGCGGCTGCCGGGCCCAGCTGCACGGCGGCCTGGCAGCTCATCCGGAACGGCAGGTCCGTCATCACCGCCGCGTCCCCAGCGGCGACGATGCGCACGTCGTCCACACTGGTCAGCGTCCCGTCGGTGACCAGGCGGCCTTCGGTGTCGGTGCGCAGCCCGCTGCGAGCGGCCAGGTCCGGGACACGGAATCCCGCGGTCCAGATCGTCACCGCGCTGGGCAGCTCGCGGCCGTCGTCGAGCCGTACGCCGTCGCGTGTCACTTCCGTCACCTGCGCACCGGATCCTTCGAGGACGGTCACACCCAGCTTGGCGAGCCGGCGGGCGACCGGGCGGCGGACTCGGGCATGCAAGGAGGGGCCGAGCACATTGCCGCAGACCAGGGTGATCTTGCGGCCCGCCTCCGCCAGCTCGGCGGCGGTCTCCAGGCCGGTCGGGCCGGCCCCGACCACGGTCACCGGAGCCGACGCGGCCGTCTCGGCCAGCGCCGACCGCAGTCGTTCCGCCCCCTCGAGGTCCGACACCCAATGAGCGAACTCCGCCGCTCCGGGCACGCCGGGGTCGGAGGCGCCGCTGCCCACCGCGTAGACGAGGTAGTCGTATGAGACCGTGCCACCGCCCGCCAGCGACACCCGGCGCTCGGCAGCGTCGATCCGGCTCGCGGTGTCGACCACCAGCCGGACGTTCCCGCCCAGAACCTCACCGAAGCCCACGACCGCGTCATCGGAGCCGGTCACGAGCTGATGCAGGCGGATCCGCTCGACGAAGTCGGGACGCGGATTGACCAGGGTTACCGACACGCCATCGCGCCGAGCCAGGCTGTTGGCCGCCGTCACGCCCCCGTACCCGCCGCCGACCACGACCACCTCGACGTTCCCGTTCATCATGTCTCCCTCGCGTTGTGGACTCGGCATGGAGACACCAGCCGCGCGCCCCGTATAACAGCCCACGGATGAGACGTAGCGCACAACGGACGCGGCGGAAACGCCGCTCCTTCCGCCGCGAGTGGCGTGACGCG
Source organism: Streptomyces sp. NPDC002088 (assembly GCF_040296605.1). Lineage (NCBI taxonomy): Bacteria > Bacillati > Actinomycetota > Actinomycetes > Kitasatosporales > Streptomycetaceae > Streptomyces > Streptomyces sp. NPDC002088. The sequence goes on from NZ_JBEOXO010000018.1 coordinate 189,614, forward strand.
GCCCTGACGAGGTCGGGCAGGGGCCGGGGAGTCTCGCGGTAGCGGGCGAGTGGGGCCCAGCCCGCTTGTATTCGGTCTGACACGGCTCGGTGGTGGCCACGCGGGCGACATCCATGGAGCCGAGGGGCACGACGTGGTGCCGGTCCCGTCCCTTCAGCCTGAGCCGGAAGGCGGCGCTGCGGCCGTGACCGGCGTCGGCCACGGTCACCTGCCCGGCAGGGCTCAAGGGCGTACTGGTGGACGTCCTACCGTCAGCGCTGAAGATCTGCTCACCGCGGCCAAGGCGCGTAAGGAGAAGGGGGAGAACATCATTGCCATTGCCAAGGCTCTCGGAGTCTCCCGCGCGACTCTCTACCGGCATCTCGGTCAGGGAGTTGCCAGAGCCCTACAGGACCTCTGTCGACATGGCGGGGTCCCTCTGCTGTCGTCAGGTAATCCAGTACCGGCATGGGCCCAAGGCCACCCATACTCAGACACGTGTTCCTGACGATCTCCACCACCGGCAACGAGCAGCACCCGGCTACTGACCTGGGGTTCCTCCTCCACAAGCATCCCGACCGAGCGTTCTCGGCCAGCGTGTCCTACGGCAAGGCGCACGTCCTCTACCCCGAGGCGGACGCCGAGCGCTGCACGGCGGCGCTGCTGCTGGAGGTCGACGCGGTGGCGCTGGTGCGGCGCGGCAAGGGCAAGGGGCGCGGCGGCGCACCCGACGCGGCGCTCGCGCAGTACGTCAACGACCGCCCCTACGCGGCTTCGTCGCTGCTCGCGGTCGCGCTGAGCGCGGTGTTCTCCAGCGCGATGCGAGGCGTGTGCAACGCCCGCCCGGAGCGCGCCGAGCAGCCCCTGCCGCTGCGCATCGAGGTGCCCGCGCTGCCCGCCCGCGGTGGCCCCGGCCTCGTAGGACGCCTCTTCGAACCGCTCGGCTGGACGGTGACCGCCGAACCGGTGGCGCTGGACACCGAGTTCCCGGAGTGGGGCGACTCGCGGTATGTGCACCTCGTACTCGAATCGGAGACGCTGACCCTCGCCCAGGCCCTGCGCCACCTGTACGTCCTGCTCCCCGTCCTGGACGACGCCAAGCACTACTGGGTCGCCTCCGACGAGGTCGACAAGCTGCTGCGGGCCGGCGAGGGCTGGCTGTCCGACCACCCGGAGCAGAAGCTGATCACCAGCCGTTACCTGTCGCGCCGCTGGTCCCTGACCCGGCAGGCGATGGAGGCGCTGGAGCTGGTGCGGCTCGCGGAGGCCGACGACAGCGCTGTCGAGGAGATCGACAACGCGGTGGAGGCCGAGGCCGAGACGGAGGAGAAGCCGACCCCGCTCGCCGTGCAGCGCCGGGACGCGATCATCGCCGCGTTGAAGGAGTCCGGGGCCGCCCGGGTCCTCGATCTCGGCTGCGGGCAGGGCCAGTTGGTGCAGGCGCTGCTGAAGGACGTGCGGTTCACGGAGATCGTGGGCGTGGACGTCTCGGTGCGGGCGCTGACCATCGCCTCCCGGCGGCTGAAGCTGGACCGGATGGGGGAGCGGCAGGCCTCGCGCGTCCAGCTCTTCCAGGGCTCGCTCGCCTACACCGACAACCGGCTCAAGGGCTACGACGCCGCCGTGCTCAGCGAGGTGATCGAGCACCTCGACCTGCCCCGGCTGCCCGCCCTGGAGTACGCGGTGTTCGGCTCGGCCCGCCCGCGCACGGTCCTCGTGACGACCCCGAACGTCGAGTACAACGTCCGCTGGGAGACCCTCCCGGCCGGACACGTCCGGCACGGCGACCACCGCTTCGAGTGGACACGCGAGGAGTTCCGGACGTGGGCGCGGGCGGTGGCCGAACGGCACGGGTACGGGGTGGAGTTCGTCTCCGTCGGGCCGGACGACCCGGAGGTGGGACCGCCCACACAGATGGCTGTGTTCAGCATGAAGAGCGTGAACGAGAAGGAGGCGAAGGCGGCATGACCGAGATCCGGCAGGGGCGCACCCTGCCCGTCACCGACCTCTCCCTCGTCGTCCTCGTGGGCGCCTCCGGCTCCGGCAAATCCACCTTCGCCCGCCGGAACTTCAAGCCCACCGAGGTCATCTCCTCGGACTTCTGCCGCGGCCTGGTCGCCGACGACGAGAACGACCAGGGCGCCACCCGCGACGCCTTCGACGTCCTGCACTACATCGCCGGCAAACGGCTCGCGGCCGGCCGGCGCACCGTCGTCGACGCCACCAGCGTGCAGCAGGACTCCCGCCGCCAGCTGATCGACCTCGCCAAGAAGTACGACGTGCTGCCCATCGCCATCGTGCTCGACGTGCCGGAGGAGGTGTGCGCCGAACGCAACGCGGCCCGCACCGACCGCGCCGACATGCCGCGTCGGGTGATCCAGCGCCACATCCGTGAACTCCGTCGCTCCGTACGGCACTTGGAGCGCGAGGGCTTCCGCAAGGTGCACGTCCTGCGCGGAGTGGAGGAGGTCGAGAACGCCACCGTCGTCACCGAGAAGCGTTTCAACGACCTCACCCACCTCACCGGCCCCTTCGACATCATCGGCGACATCCACGGCTGTGCGAACGAGCTGGAGTCGCTGCTCGACAAGTTGGGCTACACCAACGGTGTGCACCCGGACGGCCGCACCGCCGTCTTCGTCGGCGACCTCGTCGACCGCGGCCCGGACAGCCCGGGCGTACTGCGCCGCGTCATGTCGATGGCCAAGTCGGGCAACGCCCTGTGCGTGCCGGGCAACCACGAGAACAAGTACGGCCGTCACCTGAAGGGCCGCAAGGTCCAGCACACCCACGGCCTGGCCGAGACCATCGAGCAGATGGAGCATGAGACGGACGAATTCCGTGCCGAGGTACGGGAGTTCATCGACGGACTCGTCAGCCACTACGTCCTCGACGGCGGCCGGCTGGTCGTCTGCCACGCCGGTCTGCCGGAGAAGTACCACGGCCGTACCTCCGGCCGGGTCCGCTCACACGCGCTGTACGGCGACACCACCGGCGAGACCGACGAGTTCGGCCTGCCGGTGCGCTACCCGTGGGCGGAGGACTACCGGGGCCGGGCGGCCGTGGTCTACGGCCACACCCCCGTCCCGGAGGCCACCTGGCTGAACAACACCATCTGCCTGGACACCGGCGCCGTCTTCGGCGGCAAGCTGACCGCGCTGCGCTGGCCGGAGCGGGAGCTGGTCGACGTACCGGCCGAACAGGTCTGGTACGAGCCGGCGAAGCCGCTGCGCAGCGAGGCGCCCGGCGGGCACGACGGACGTCCGCTGGACCTCGCGGACGTGCACGGCCGCCGGGCCGTCGAGACCCGGCACGCCGGCCGGGTGGCGGTCCGCGAGGAGAACGCGGCCGCCGCCCTGGAGGTCATGAGCCGTTTCGCCGTGGACCCGCGCCTGCTGCCGTACCTCCCGCCGACCATGGCGCCGACCGCCACCTCACATGTGGACGGCTACCTGGAGCACCCGGCCGAGGCCTTCGCGCAGTACCGCGAGGACGGCGTCGAGCGGGTCGTGTGCGAGGAGAAGCACATGGGCTCGCGGGCGGTGGCCCTGGTCTGCCGGAACGCGGAGACGGCGCGCAAGCGCTTCGGGGTCGACGGCGCCACGGGGTCCCTGTACACCCGCACCGGCCGCCCGTTCTTCGACGACGAGTCGGTCACGGAGACGATCCTCGACCGGCTGCGTTCGGCGGTCGACGCGGCCGGCCTGTGGGCGGAGCTCGACACGGACTGGCTGCTGCTCGACGCCGAGCTCATGCCGTGGTCGCTGAAGGCGGCCGGGCTGCTGCGCAGCCAGTACGCGGCGGTGGGCGCCGCCTCCGGTGCGGTGTTCCCGGGCGCGCTGGCCGCGCTGGAGGGCGCGGCGGCCCGGGGCGTCGAGGTGACGGACCTGCTGGCGCGCCAGCGTGAACGGGCCTTGGACGCCGCCGCGTTCACGGAGGCGTACCGCCGCTACTGCTGGACGACGGACGGCCTGGACGGCGTACGCCTGGCGCCGTTCCAGATCCTGGCCGTCCAGGGCCGCAGCCTCGCCGCGCTGCCCCACGACGAGCAGCTCGCCCTGCTCGACCGGCTCGTCGAGTACGACGGCACCGGGCTGCTGCAGACGACCCGGCGCCTGTACGTCGACACCGGTGACCCGGAGTCGGTGCGCGCCGGTGTCGACTGGTGGCTGGAGATGACGGGCCGGGGCGGCGAGGGCATGGTCGTCAAGCCGCTCGGCGCGCTGGTGCGCAGCCCGCAGGGCCGCCTGGTGCAGCCCGGCGTCAAGTGCCGCGGTCGCGAGTACCTCCGGATCATCTACGGTCCGGAGTACACGCGCCCGGACAACCTCGCCCGCCTCCGCAAGAGGTTCCTGAACCACAAGCGTTCCCTCGCGATCCGCGAGTACGCGCTCGGCCTCGAAGCCCTGGACCGGCTGGCCGAGGGCGAGCCGCTGTGGCGGGTGCACGAGGCGGTGTTCGGGGTGCTGGCGCTGGAGTCGGAGCCGGTGGATCCGCGGCTGTGAGCGACGGGTCCACGGCGGCGGTGGGTGGCGCGAGTCATGGCCCGCCCGCCGCCGTCCGGGCCCGCAAGGTCCGCGTGGGGCCCGGAGGGCCGTGACTGAACGCGCCCGATGGCGATCGCGTGCTGATCGGCGGGGTCCGTGTCTTCGAGGGTTCCCCAGCTGCCGCCGGTCTTGAGCGATTACTGGTCTCCCTGGGCGGGACCACCCTCGCTCCGCCGTTGCCCGGTCTGCTGACCCGGCGTGACATGGAATCGGCGCTCGGGGCCCGGTTATCGTCAAGAGGACGAGAAGAAGGGGCGTGGAAATCTGTGAGCGGCGGGTCAACGCGCCCCCCGATGGTCAGGATGGAGGCATGGGATTCCATGTCGACTCCGAGACCGGGCGGCTGCGCCGCGTCATCCTGCACCGGCCGGACCTCGAGCTCAAAAGGCTCACCCCCAGCAACAAGGACGCCCTCCTCTTCGACGACGTGCTGTGGGTGCGCCGGGCGCGCGTCGAGCACGACGGGTTCGCGGACGTACTGCGCGACCGCGGGGTCGCCGTCCACCTCTTCGGCGACCTGCTGACCGAGACCCTGGCGATCCCAGGGGCGCGGGCGCTGGTCCTGGACCGCGTCTTCGACGAGAAGGAGTACGGCCCCCTCGCCACCGACCACCTCCGCGCGGCCTTCGAGACCCTGCCCGCCGGCGAGCTGGCCGAGGCTCTCGTCGGCGGGATGACCAAGCGGGAGTTCCTGGAGGCGCACGAGGAGCCGACCTCCGTGCGCTTCCACGCGATGGAGCTCGACGACTTCCTCCTCGGCCCCCTGCCCAACCACCTCTTCACCCGTGACACCTCCGCCTGGATCTACGGCGGTGTCTCCATCAACGCGATGCGCTGGCCGGCCCGGCAGCGCGAGACCGTCCACTTCGAGGCGATCTACCGGCACCACCCGCTGTTCCGCGGTGAGGCGTTCCATGTCTGGTCGGAGGGGCAGGCCGACTACCCCTCCACCATCGAGGGCGGGGACGTCCTCGTCATCGGCAACGGCGCGGTCCTCATCGGCATGAGCGAACGCACCACGCCCCAGGCCGTGGAGATGCTCGCGCACAAGCTGTTCGCCGCCGACTCCGCCCGGACGATCGTGGCCCTCGACATGCCGAAGCGGCGCGCCTTCATGCACCTCGACACCGTCATGACGATGGTCGACGGCGACACCTTCACCCAGTACGCGGGGCTCGGGATGCTCCGCTCGTACACGATCGAACCGGGCGTCGGCGAGAAGGAGCTGAAGGTCACCGACCATCCGCCGGAGCACATGCACCGCGCGATCGCCGCCGCCCTCGGGCTGAGTGAGATCCGCGTCCTGACCGCCACCCAGGACGTGCACGCCGCCGAGCGCGAGCAGTGGGACGACGGCTGCAACGTCCTCGCCGTCGAGCCGGGCGTCGTCGTCGCCTACGAGCGCAACGCCACCACCAACACCCACCTGCGCAAACAGGGCATCGAGGTGATCGAGATCCCGGGCAGCGAGCTGGGCCGGGGGAGGGGCGGACCGCGGTGCATGAGCTGTCCGGTGGAGCGGGACGCCGTATGAGGAAGCGTGATGAGTCAGCGTGGGGCGCATAGAAATTCTGAATTTCGTATAGAATTCCAAAGGTCCCTGTCTCTCGTACCCGTTGGAGCGCCCCCATGGCGACAGTCCCGACCGCCCTCGCCGGCCGCCACTTCCTCAAGGAGCTGGACTTCACCGAGGAGGAGTTCCGCGGCCTGATCGAGCTGTCCGCCGAGCTGAAGGCCGCCAAGAAGGCCGGGACCGAGACGCCGTACCTGCGCGGCAAGAACATCGCGCTGATCTTCGAGAAGACCTCGACGCGCACCCGCTGCTCGTTCGAGGTCGCGGCCGCGGACCAGGGCGCCTCGACGACGTACCTCGACCCGTCCGGCTCGCAGATCGGACACAAGGAGTCCGTACGGGACACCGCACGCGTCCTCGGCCGGATGTTCGACGCGATCGAGTACCGCGGCGACAGCCAGGCCGGCGTCGAGGAACTCGCCGCGTACGCGGGCGTCCCCGTCTACAACGGCCTCACCGACGACTGGCACCCCACCCAGATGCTCGCCGACGTGCTGACCATGACCGAGCACAGCAGCAAGCCCTTGAAGGAGATCGCCTTCGCCTACCTCGGCGACGCCCGCTTCAACATGGGCAACTCCTACCTGGTCACCGGCGCCCTGCTCGGCATGGACGTGCGTATCGTCGCGCCGAAGTCGTACTGGCCCGCCCAGGAGATCGTCGACCGGGCCCGCGAGCTCGCCGAGACCAGCGGTGCCCGCATCACCCTCACCGAGGAGGTCGCCGAGGGCGTCCAGGGCGCCGACTTCGTCGTCACCGACGTCTGGGTCTCCATGGGCGAGCCCAAGGAGGTCTGGGCCGAGCGGATCGAGGCCCTCGCCCCGTACGCCGTTACCATGGACGTCCTGCGCGCCACCGGCAACCCGGACGTGAAGTTCCTGCACTGCCTGCCGGCCTTCCACGACCTCGGCACGAAGGTCGGGCGCGACATCCACGAGACGTACGGCCTGGAGTCCCTCGAGGTGACCGACGAGGTCTTCGAGTCGGCCCACTCCGTCGTCTTCGACGAGGCCGAGAACCGGCTTCACACGATCAAGGCGATCCTGGTCGCGACGCTCGCCTGATCTCGTCCGGTCTCGACCCCGGCCGATCTCACCTATCCTGACCGGCGGCCCGGAACCACCCCTTCCGCGGTCGCCGCGCGACCCCACCTCGTCGCACCCGCACCACCAGAAACGAGCACCACCCCGCATGCCCGCTCCCGCATCAAAGCTCCGGATCAAGTCCCCCGCCCTCCTCGTCGCCGAAGCCGGCGCCGACCGCGCAGGCCACGGCCTCAAGCGCACCATGGGCCTCTTCCAGCTCATCTGTTTCGGCGTCGGCGCGGTCGTCGGCACCGGCATCTTCGTCGGGCTCTCCGACTCGGTCGCCCAGGCCGGCCCGGCCGTCGTGGTCTCCTTCGTCCTCGCCGCGATCACCTGCGTGTTCACCGCGTTCTCGTTCGCCGAGCTGGGCGGCGCGATCCCGGTCTCCGGATCGTCGTACTCCTTCGCCTACGCGGGCCTCGGCGAGACCACCGCCTTCCTGGTCGGCTGGTGTCTGCTGCTCGAGTACGGCGTCTCCGTCTCGGCCGTCGCCGTCGGCTGGAGCCAGTACGTCAACGAACTGCTCGACAGCGTCGTCGGCTGGCGGCTGCCCGCCGCGCTCTCCGCCGGGCCGGGCGACGGCGGTGTCATCAACCTGCCCGCCGTGATCGTCATCGCGATGGCCTGTGTCCTGCTGGTGCGCGGGGTGCGCGAGAGTGCCCGGGCCACCACCGCCATGGCCGTGGTCAAGATCGCCATCCTGGTCGCGTTCTGCGCCATCGGCTACAGCGCCTTCACGGACGGCAACCTCACCCCGTTCGCGCCGGCCGGCCTCGGCGGCATCGGCGCGGGCACCACCGCCGCCTTCTTCTCGTACATCGGCTTCGACGCGATCACCACGGCCGGTGAGGAGGCGAAGAACCCCCGCCGGGACATCCCGGTGGCGATCCTCGTCTGCATGGGTGTGGTCACCCTGCTGTACTGCGCGGTCGCCCTCGCCGCGATCGGCGCCATCGGCGCCGACGAGGTCGGCGGCCGGCCCGCCGCGCTGTCGTACGTCGTCAACGAGGTCACCGGCTCCACGGTCGGCGGCTCCGTCATCGCCTTCGGCGCGGTCGTCGCCATCGCCTCGGTGGTGCTCGCGGTGATGTACGGCCAGAGCCGCATCCTGATGTCGATGTCCCGGGACGGCCTCGTCCCGCGCGTCTTCGAGAAGGTGTCGCCCAGGACCTCCACGCCCGTCGCCGGCACCCTGATCATCGCGATCGTCTTCGCGATCCCGGCCGCCTTCTCCTCGCTCGACGCCGTGGTCAACCTGTCCACCATCGGCACGCTCGCCCTCATGGCCGTCGTCAACATCGCCGTGATCGCGCTGCGCCGCCGCGAGCCGGGCCTCGCCCGCACCTTCCGCGTGCCGTTCTACCCCGTGCTGCCCGTGGTCGGCGTCGGCTTCTGTCTGTACCTGATGTACGAGACGGACTGGACGACCTGGCTCCAGTTCGCGGTGTTCCTCGCGGTGGGGCTGGTCGCATACGTCGGCTACGGCCGCCGGAACTCCAGGCTGGGCATGGCCGAGGCCGATGCCACGGTCACGCCGGACGCCGCTGAGGCGGCACCGCAGCCAGTCTGAACCAGACCGCCTTGCCGGTCTCGGTGAGCCGGTGGCCACAGGACGAGCTGAGGGCGCGGATCAGCAGCAGGCCGCGCCCGTGCTCCTGCCAGGGGTCGGGCATCTCGGGGGCCGGGCGGGTGAGCTCGCCGGGCGGCATCGGGTCCGGGTCGTGCACCTCGACCTGGCAGCCCGTCGGCCGCAGCTCCACCACGAGCTCTATCGGAGTGGACCCCGAGGTGTGCTCCACGGCATTCGCCACCAGCTCTGCGGTGAGCAGCTCCGCCGTGTCGCTGTCCGTGGCGTGCTCCACCTCGGCCAGCGCCGTACGGACCAGGGCACGCGCCACGGGCACGGCCGCGGTGGTGTGCGGCAGTGCGATGCGCCAGGAGGATGAGGCGGAGGGGCGTTCGTGCAAGGCAAGTCCGTTCATGGCGCAGGCTTCCCTGTGATCAACATCAGGCCGTCCTGCTTTCAACCTTAGGAATGGTACGGCGCCCCCCGACAGTGACGTACGACGGGCGTCGTCCGGGACCTTCGGCCCCGACATCGAGCGGCTTACCCAGGCCAACGGTCCGTCTCCCACGACTGCTCCCACTGTTACCGCGTTGTTGACGGCCCGTGCCGTCCTGTGACGGATGTGATGGATGTTACGGATGCGACGAGATCGGTCATGCGGTGACATCGTGCCGCACTATCGCGTGGCCGTGACGACAGTCACATATGGGTGATAGCTTCGTAGGGTAGAGACCGGTCAGGCAGTGTCCGCGCCACCGCCCGAGGAGGCCGCCCTCATGAGTCCCTTCACCGGCTCCGCCGCCCGCACCTCGGACTGGCGGCATCTGCGCGTCGATCACGCCGACGGGGTCGCCACCGTCACCCTGGCCCGCCCCGACAAACTCAACGCGCTCACCTTCGGTGCCTACGCCGACCTGCGCGACCTGCTCGCCGAGCTGTCCCGGGAGCGGTCGGTACGGGCCCTGGTGCTGGCCGGCGAAGGGCGCGGCTTCTGCTCCGGCGGCGACGTCGACGAGATCATCGGCGCCACCCTGGGCATGGACACCGCCCAGCTCCTCGACTTCAACCGGATGACCGGGCAGGTCGTGCGGGCCGTACGGGAGTGCCCGTTCCCGGTGATCGCGGCGGTGCATGGGGTGGCGGCCGGGGCAGGGGCGGTGCTCGCGCTGGCGGCGGACTTCCGGGTCGCCGACCCCTCCGCCCGCTTCGCGTTCCTCTTCACGCGCGTCGGCCTGTCCGGCGGTGACATGGGCGCCGCCTATCTGCTGCCCAGGGTCGTCGGCCTCGGGCACGCGACCCGGCTGCTGATGCTCGGCGAACCGGTGCGGGCACCCGAGGCCGAGCGGATCGGCCTGATCAGCGAACTGACGGAGGAGGGCCGGACGGACGAGACCGCCCTCGCGCTGGCCCGGCGCCTGGCCGACGGCCCGGCCCTCGCGTACGCCCAGACGAAGGCGCTGCTCACGGCCGAGCTGGACATGCCACTGGCGGCGGCGGTGGAACTGGACGCCTCGACCCAGGCCCTCCTCATGAACGGCGAGGACTACGCCGAGTTCCACGCCGCCTTTACCGAGAAGCGGGCGCCGAAGTGGCGCGGGAGGTGACGGAGGTGACGATGAAGGTCGCCGTCGTCGGCGGCGGACCCGGGGGCCTGTACGCGGCCGCGCTGCTCAAACGCCTCGACCCCGCCCGGGAGATCACCGTCTGGGAGCGCAACGCCCCCGACGACACCTTCGGCTTCGGCGTCGTCCTGTCCGACGAGACGCTCGGCGGCATCGAACACGCGGACCCGGTGGTGTACGAGGCGCTGAAGGCCGAGTTCGTGCGCTGGGACCACATCGACATCGTGCACCGGGGCGTGCGCCACCGCTCCGGCGGGCACGGTTTCGCCGCGCTGGGCCGACGCCGGCTCCTGGAGATCCTGCATGAACGGTGCCGGTCGCTCGGCGTGGAGCTGCGCTTTCGCACCGAGGCGCCCTACCCGGCCTGGCTGGCGGAGACGTACGACCTCGTCGTCGCCGCCGACGGAGTGCACAGCACGACCCGCGAGGCCTACGCCGACGTCTTCCGGCCCACGCTGACCGGCCACCGCTGCCGCTATGTCTGGCTCGCCGCGGACTTCGCCTTCGACGCCTTCCGCTTCGAGATCGCCGAGACCGAGCACGGCGTGATGCAGCTGCACGGGTATCCCTATTCCGCCGACGCCTCGACGGTGATCGTCGAGATGCGCGAGGAGGTGTGGCGGGCGGCCGGCTTCGACGAACTCGACGAGGGGGAGTCGATCGACCGCTGCGCCAAGATCTTCTCCGACGCGCTCGGCGGCCGGCCGCTGCGCTCCAACAAGTCGGCGTGGACCACCTTCCGTACGGTGGTCAATGAGCGCTGGTCGCACGGCAACGTCGTCCTCCTCGGCGACGCCGCCCACACCGCCCACTTCTCCATCGGCTCCGGCACGAAACTGGCCGTCGAGGACGCGCTGGCCCTGGCGGCCTGCCTCGAGGAACAGGACTCACTGACGGAGGCCCTCGCGGCCTACGAGGAGGAGCGCAAGCCCGTCGTCGCCTCCACCCAGCGGGCGGCCCGCGCCAGCCTGGAGTGGTTCGAGAACGTCGAGCTGTACCTGGGGCAGCGGCCCCGCCAGTTCGCCTTCAACCTGCTCACCCGCAGCCGCCGCGTCACCCACGACAACCTGCGGCTGCGTGACGCTCGTTCCACCGGGGCCGTGGAGCGCGAGTTCGGCTGCCCGCCCGGTACACCCCCGATGTTCACCCCGTTCCGGTTGCGCGGCCTGACCCTGCCCAACCGGGTCGTCGTGTCACCCATGGACATGTACTCGGCCGTCGACGGCGTCCCCGGCGACTTCCACCTGGTGCACCTGGGCGCCCGGGCGCTGGGCGGAGCCGGGCTCGTGATGACCGAGATGGTGTGCGTGAGCGAGGAGGGGCGGATCACCCCCGGCTGCACGGGCCTCTACACCGGCCGGCAGGCCGAGGCATGGCGGCGGATCACTCAGTTCGTGCACACGCGGGCACCGGGCACCGCGATCGGCGTCCAGCTGGGCCACTCCGGCCGCAAGGGCTCGACCAGGCTGATGTGGGAGGGCATGGACGAGCCGCTGCCGTCCGGCAACTGGCCACTGGTGGCGCCGTCCCCGCTCCCGTACAGGCCGGACAGCCAGACGCCGCGAAGCCTGAGCCGGGCCCAGCTCACCGACATCCGCGAGCAGTTCGCCGCCGCCGCGTGGCGCGCGGCCCGCGCCGGTTTCGACCTTCTCGAACTGCACTGCGCCCACGGCTATCTGCTCTCGGGCTTCCTCTCCCCCCTGACGAACCACCGCACCGACGCCTACGGCGGCTCCCTCGCGAAACGGCTCCGCTTCCCGCTGGAGGTCTTCGACGCCGTACGCGGGATGTGGCCGCAGGAGCGGCCCATGACCGTCCGCATCTCCGCCACCGACTGGGCCGAAGGCGGTACGACGGCCGCCGACGCCGTCGAGATCGCCCGCGCCTTCGCCGCGCACGGCGCCGACGCGGTCGACGTGTCGACGGGCCAGGTGGTGGCCGACGAGCAGCCGGAGTTCGGCCGCTCGTACCAGACCCCGTTCGCGGACCGCATCCGCCACGAGGCGGGCATCCCCGTGATCGCGGTCGGCGCGATCTCGTCCTGGGACGACGTCAACTCCCTGATCCTGGCCGGCCGCACCGACCTGTGCGCCCTGGCCCGCCCCCACCTCTACGACCCCCACTGGACCCTCCACGCGGCAGCCGAACAGGGCTACGAGGGCCCGGGCGCACCCTGGCCGGCGCCGTACCGCGCGGGCAGCAGACCCCCGCGGACGGGACGCACGGACGCGCCCCGTCCGCGGCTCGGCCTGAGAGGTTGAGCCGCCGGGGCAGGGTCAGGAGTCGAGGCCCCGCAGGTCGGCCATGCCCGCCGTGAGGGTCGCGCCGTCCGCCGGGTCGATGAGGATGAACGCGCCGGTGCGACGGGAGGTCGCGTAGTCGTCGAGGGCCAAGGGCTCCGCCGTGCGGAGCGTGATGCGGCCCAGGTCGTTCGCGGTGAGGGTGTCCGCGTCGCCGAGGTGCTTGACGATCGCCTTGACCGTGCGGGTCGTGTGCTTGAGCAGGACCCGGTCGCCGACCCGGAGCGGTCGGTCGGCCAGGTGGCACACGGCCGCGTGCACGTCCTGGGTGAGCGCGGGCGCGTCCGCGCCGGCGGTGATCATGTCGCCGCGCGACACGTCACGCTGGTCGGCCAGCCGCACCCCGATCGACTGCGGTGCGTACGCCGCCTGGACGGCGGTGCCGAGCACGTCGATGGCGGTGATCTCGGAGGTCTCGCCGGAGGGGTGCACGGTCACCCGGTCGCCGACCCGCAGCGAGCCGGACACCAACTGGCCCGCGTAGTGGCGGACCTCACCGTTGCGGATCACGTACTGGACCGGGAAACGGGCGGGCGCGTCGGCCGGGTCGCCGGCCACGGGCACGTTCTCCAGGAACTCCAGCAGCGCCGGGCCCTCGTACCAGTCCATGTGCGCCGAGCGGTCCACGACGTTGTCGCCGACGAGCGCCGAGACCGGGATCGGCGTGAAGGAGGGGAGCCCCAGCTCCGCCGCGTGGCCGGCGAAGTCCTCGACGATGCGGTCGAACTCGGCCTGCCGGTAGCCGACGAGGTCCATCTTGTTGACGGCCAGGACGACGTGCGGCACGCGCAGGAGGGCGGCCACGGCGGCGTGGCGGCGGGTCTGCTCGACGACGCCGTTGCGGGCGTCGATCAGGACGATCGCCAGTTCGGCCGTGGAGGCGCCGGTGACCATGTTGCGGGTGTACTGCACGTGGCCGGGCGTGTCGGCGAGGATGAACCGCCTGCGCGGGGTCGCGAAGTAGCGGTACGCCACGTCGATCGT
>NZ_JBEOXO010000019.1:0-199424 GCF_040296605.1 Streptomyces sp. NPDC002088
TTTGCTACTCCATGCATATGCCCTTCGGTGGTTTGAGGCCATCGGAACGCCTCCGGTGGGCTGGCCGCCCGCTTCTCGTGGTCGGTCGGCCGGGGTCGGGCGCTCGGGCCGCCGGCACTGTGTCGGTGGCGTGGACCGTGGTGCGAGAACTTGCGCTGGTGGCAGGCCGGGCGCCGGGGCCGGGCGCCAGGTGTTTCGGGAGCGGCTCGCGGAGGGAGGGGGTGGGCGTCGGCGGGCGCAGGCGCCGGATGGCGGTGCCCCGTCGTGGCCGTCCGGCTTTGATCCGGGCGTACGTCTTGCGGCGAAAGCGTCTCGGACGGGTGCGAACGGGTTCATCATCGGGTCCGCTCGTCGAGGTTACAGGCGCTCGAATGGTCAACTTCTCCCTGACCCAGTGCGGTTGCGGCACGATGAGAGGCATGGGGCGAGCCTCTCGCTGACATGCAGAGCGACGCAACGCGCCGCGGAGCGAACGCGGCGCTGTGCCGCAGGAGCGGTACCTCATCCGCCCAGCCGCCCCGGACGATGGGACCGGGGTCCTGCACGCGCTCCTCGAACCGGTGGACTTCCTCGACCTGGCGATGCCGGCCGAGGTTGTCGACCGGCTGCGCACCGGCAGGTGGCTCCCGGCACAGTTCGGCATCGCGAGCCTGCTGGTCGCCGCCCAGGAGCCGCAGGGGCGGATCGTCGCGATCGCCCTGCGATCCCCCGGTGGAGTGGCTGCTGTCCATGGAGGGCTCCTGGGGCCACGGGCTGGGTCACCGACTCGCCGGCGACCTGGTCCGCTCCCACACCCGCCAGGGCTACCAAGCGGTGCTGGGCGGCATCCATGCCCGCAAGCCGTACCTGGCGCCCTGCTACGAGGCCGACGGCTTCAGGTTCTTGCCTCCCGGAGCCCCGCTTGACCCGCGCCTGCCCGTCGGCCGGCTGCGCTACCCGGCGGAGCCCTCGATGCGGCATCTGATGTGCCCGCTCAGCCCAGCGGTGTCGTACCGCGCCGGCGAGCTCCAGGGCCTGTCGGCCAGTCGGCTGTCCTGAGCCGGACCAGCGGCCTGCGCTGGGGAGTAGACGGATCCGGCCCCCTCCGACGTGATGTCGCGGGAGCCGGATGTTCGTAGCGGGGCGGAATTTGAACCACGCGACCTCTGGGTTACGAGCCCAGCGAGCTACCGAGCTGCTCCACCCCGCGTCGGTGTGCCCTGCCTACGTCATTCGCAAGGGCCGGCAGGGACTTATCGCAGCGGGCGCCGGAACTCCTTGTGCCGTACGACGTTGTCCCGCAACGCCAGCCGTCTCAACGGGTGCGCGCGGTGTGCGCGACGAGATCGGCGCGCAGTTACTGCCCCGGACCGTACGCGGACCGCTGCTGCAGTGCTTTGACCTCGTCGTCGGTTACGGCCTCGACTTCGCGGTGCGCTGCAGCTCCGGGACGTACCGCGGCGTCGGCTCGTCGTACTGACCGCAGATGCTGGTCCGGGTCGCGCCCGGGTGGATGAGTACGTACCTCAGCCCAGCACCGCCGCACCGCTCGGCGGAGACGACGCCCAGCAGGCCGTTGAGTTTCCCGTGCTGGCCGAGTGCCGCCCCGCCGCCGTAGCTCTCGCGGAACTCCAGGCCGGCACACACGAAGAACGCCCGCCCATGGGCGCCCGGTTGACGCGTCCGCCGCCGGAAGGCCTCGCCCTTGACGGCATCACGCCCGACGACGACCGCCGTGTCACCGAGCTCTGGATGCTCCGCGGCGAGCACCCGCCCGATGCCGTCCGTACCGCCGGTGACCACCACGGCCCTGCCGGGACCCGGCCCTGCCAGGGAGGCCCTCCACTTCGTGCTGCCGGGACGATGACGTCTCCCGCTCCAGGTGTCGTCGAACGCGGGGCGGCGTGCTCAGGCCCCGCCCCGCTCGCGAGGGATCTTCTGGCCGGCCTCGATCGCCACCGGGAGCCGGTTCTCCGCCGGCGGCAGCGGGCACGTGGCCAGGTCGGTGTAGGCGCACGGCAGGTTCGCCGCGCGGTTGAAGTCCAGGACGACCGTGCCGTCGGCGGCGGGCGCTTCCATGGTGAGGGCACGGTTGGCGGCGTAGGTGGTGATCCCCGAGGTCGCGTCGGTGAACAGCACCGTCAGCCGGCCCGGGCCGTGCCCGGGGAACGCGGTCAGGGACAAGGGGCGCCCGTCGAGTTCGAACTCGATCTGGCCCGGCGCGTCGTACACGTGCTCCAGGCCCTCGACCGCGGCACCGACGGTGGTCGGCCGCGGCTCAGCGAAGGCGCGGTACCGGCCCGTCACGACCCACCGCGGATGCGGTGCGTAGGCGGGCGTTCCGGTGAAGGCGGTACGCAGCGGCGCCTCCGGGTGCCGGGGACGCACGATGTCGTTGCCGCCACGCCTGGCCACCTCGATCACGGCGTCGCCCCAGACCGCGTTGACGCCACCGCGTTCGGGGAGCACGGCGAAGTGGTGCTCGCCCCGCACCGGCGTTCCCTCCACGACCAGTTCCTCGCCGTCGTCGAGGGCCACGGTGACCCCGTCGGCGCCGGTCCACCACGTGCCCGGGGCGTCCGGGAAGCGCTGCGGCCGGTCGTCGAGCCAGTGCAGGCCGGTGATCGCGAGGAACCCGTGCGGGTCGGCGAGCCGTTCCTCGTGCGCGCGGTACCAGTCCAGCCAGTCCTGGGTGAAGGCCTGGAGGTCCGCCGTCGTGACCTGAGTGGTCATGCGTACTCCTTCGTCTCGCGAGGTTCGCCTCGCGACGGTGTGCGGATCTTCTGTCGAGGGCGCCTGCTGCCGGTGTTCAATCACCCGGTCAGTTCGCCGAGGAGGGCCCAGGTGCGCCGCCGGTCCGCTTCTCCCGCGATCTCCGTGCCTGAGAAGACCACCTCCGTCGCCCCGGCGTCCCGGTAGCGCCGTACCTCGGCCGCGACCGTCTTCTCATCGCCGATCACGGCCACGTCGGACGCCCGTCGGCCGCCGGAGAGTTCGATGACCCGTGCGTAGGACGGTATCTGTTCGTAGAACGCGAGTTGTTCGGTGGCCTTCTCGCGTACGGAGTCGACGTCGTCCGTGACCACGCCGGACACCAGGGCCACGATCCGGGGCGCGGGACGCCCGGCAGCCTCCGCCGCAGCGGTGAGCGCCGGGACGATGTGTTCCTCCAGGGCGCGCGGGCCTGCCAGATAGGGCAGGATGCCGTCCGCCAGTTCACCGCTGGCGCGCAGGGCCTGCGGCCCCATCGCGGCGACCAGCAGGGGGACACCGCTTTCGGCGCCGGGTACGCGCGCGGAGATCGGCGTGACGGCGGTGAGCAGCTCGCCGTGGAAGTCGGCTGTACCGGTCTGCGTCAACTGCTGTAGCGCGGTGAGGAATTCACGCAGGCGGGCAATGGGCCGTTCGAAGGGCAGGCCGAAGCCGCTCTCGGTCAGGAGCCTGGTGCCCAGAGCCAGCCCGAGGTGGTAGCGGCCGTGCGTGGCAGCCTGGGCGGTCTGGGCCTGGCTGGAGACGAGCAGGGGGTGCCGGCCGAAGACGGGGATCGCGGAGGTGCCCACGTGGAGTCCGGGGACCTCGCGCCCGACGATTGCCGCGAGCTGGGGTGAATCCGCGCCGAAGGTCTGCCCGAACCAGGCCGAGCGCAGGCCGGCCGCCGCGGCCTCGCGGGCCAGCCGTACCGAGGCGTCGACCTGGTTCTCCGCCTCCGATGCGTTGAGCGCTACTCCTACAGTCATGACAGTCAGAACCGCCGACGTCCGATCCTGCATTCCGGTCCGTGTGTGACAGCTTCTTGTCAGTCGTGTGTACCGGGAGGGCTCTCACGCCGGGCCCCGCAGGGCGCCGGCGCGGGGTCGTTCCGCGCTGTCAGTGGCCCTCGTCGAGCTTGCCGGTGGCCACGTCGAGGACGAAGGCCCGGATACGGTCCTTGCGCACGATGAAGGAGTCCGCCTTGATCCACGCGAGCGACTGACGGACGTCCGCCTCGCCGTCGTCGCGGACGAGTGTCGCGTACACGTTCAGCTGAGCGTCCATGCAGGCCACCACGGCCAAATGCTGGGAAGGGGGTAGCGGGAACGGGTCTCCGCCGCCGCACGGCCGAGGGTGACCGACTCGACGTCCGGAGGAGCTACGAGACGGCGCTGAGCCGACCGTGCGAACGGCGGCGGAGACGGTCGACGGCCTCTACCGTCTCCTCGTCCGCAGGCAGATGCACGACCAACTGCTGTGCGTCCGAGGAGAGTTCCAACGTCTCACGCCGCAGGCGGAGCCGGAATCCGGCGGGATGATCGAGCCGGAGCACCCGATCGCGCGGCACGACGTGGCGGTTCACGCGCTCGGTGAAGTCGGGACCCACGGCGGCCGCGAGCTCCGCGGTGAACCAGGCGAAGTTCTCGACGGCCGGCCCGAGCCACAGGCCGAACGCCTGCTCGTCCGCGACGTCGTCCCAGTCGGTGAAGAACGCACGGGCGCGGGGGTCGGTGAAGACGTACCGGGTCAGGTTGGGACCGTCGACGTCGAGCAGACCGCTGTCGCCCAGCACCGCCTCGAACCCGCTGGTCCGGGCGAGGACGTCGCCCATCCGGTTGGTCACCATGGCGATGCCCGGTTCCAGCAGGCGCAGGGTCTGCAGGACGGACGGGCGAACGGCACGACTCGGTGGCGCGGGCCGGGTGTGGGCGGAACACTCGCCGCCGGTGATCTTCGCGAGGTGACGCAGATGGTCGCGCTCCGCGGCATCGAGGCCGAGTGCGTCGGCCAGCGCGTTCATCACCGCGATCGAGGGATTGCGGTCGCGGCCCTGCTCGATGCGGGTCAGGTACTCGACACTGATGCCGGCCCGCGTGGCGAGGTCCAGGCGCCGGAGCCCGGGCGACCGTCGACGGCCGCGCTCCGGCAGCCCGAGCGACTCGGGCTGGATGCTGTCGCGCTTGGCCCTGATGAAGTCTCCCAACGGCGTTCCCATACCCCGAGAGTAATGGGCGGGGCGCTCGATCGCGGAGCGCTCAGAGTGGCCCTGCGGGGGCCAGCCTGAGCGCGGTCTGGCTGCCGCCTGGGTGCTGCCCGATCGTGGTGGGCATGAAGAGCGAACACAATCTGGTGATCATCGTCGGCAGCGTCCGGGACGGGCGATTCGGACCGACCGTGGCCTCCTGGGTCGCCGAACAGGCAGACACGCACGGTGGATTCGACGTGCATGTCGTCGATCTGGCCGAGGTCGACATCCCTCTGGAGTTGCCCGCCGCGTCCCCGAAGTACGCGGGCGACGACTACCCCCGTCCGGCGGGAATGGCGCCGTTGACCTCGGCCCTGTCGGAAGCCGACGCGTTCATCGTCGTCACGCCTGAGTACAACCACAGCTACCCCGCCTCTCTGAAGGCGGCCATCGACTGGCACTTCACCCAGTGGACGGCCAAGCCCGTCGCCTTCGTCAGCTACGGTGGCGCGGCGGGCGGACGCCATGCCGTGCTCCATCTGGAGAACGTGCTGACCGAGCTGCACGCGGTGACGATCCGCGACGGTCTCGCCTTCCCGGACTACTTCACGGCCTGGCGGGACGGTCGCCCCCTCGCTCCGGAGGCGCCTGGGTACGCCAAGACGATGCTCGACCAGCTGGCCTGGTGGGCCGACGCACTTCGAACGGCCAGAGAGACCGCCCCCTACCCGGCATGACCCTCGATCCGACGGGCGCCACCGGCCCCGGCGCGGCCCCGTCGGCCGGGGCCGACCGCGTCCCGTCCGCCATGCGCACGCGGAGCATCCACCGCGGGCTCGCCGGCCAGGCCGGCCTTCAGGGCATCCCTCAGTAGGGTGAGCCGCGAAATCTCCGCTTCGAGCGCGGCGATGCGCTGCTCCACGACAGTCGACCCCACGATTCCAGGAGCCGGAGCGCCGAACTTCGTGGAACCGCAGTTCTGTGCAGGGCTCGCGGCCAGGCGGGGCAGCCGGTCCGCGATGCGGTGAAGGTCGTGGACGGTGAGCCCGAGAGCCAGGAGCTGCCTGATGACACGCAGCACGGCGAGTTCGTCGGAGCTGTAGTCCCGTTGCCCCGACACCGTACGGCGAGGCGGTGGCAGCAGCCCGCACTGTTCGTAGAAACGCAGCGCCCTGGGCGTCGCACCCACCGCCGCGGCGGCGTCTCCGATGCGCATGACACAAGCCTCCCGCTCTCCTCGGTAGCAATCGCTACCCACGGCCCGGCAGCTCCACGACGACAGTGCCGAAGTACCGGCCCTCGACCAGTCCCTGCAACGCCTGCGGGGCTCGATCGATGCCCGCGATCCGGGAGAGGGGAAACAGGATCTCGCCGGACCGCAGCCAGTGCGCGAACCTCGTCGTCCATTCCACCTCCACATCCGGATGGGCGAGGCCGAGATATCCCTTCAACGACACCCCCAGGAGAACGAGTCGGTAGGCGTCGATCTCCACGGGTGCCCGTTCCCCGGAACCTTCCGCGGCCAGTTGCCCGGACAGCGATCCGACCAGGGCGAAACGAGCGCCTCGCCGGGCGGCGTTCACCGCTGCGGTGAGCTGCGCGCCGCCCACGGTGTCGACCAGGACGTCGATCCCGTCCGGAGCAGCCTCGGCGAGCTGCCCGGCGAACTCCTCTCGCGCGGCCCTCGCATCGACCGAGCCCTCCACCCCGCGCCACGACGCCGCGGTGAGCACTGCGTCGTACCCCAACTCGGACACCAGACGCTCCGCCTTCCGCGGTGAGCCGGTGGTGCCGATCACCCGAGCCGCGCCCAGCAATCTGGCGATCTGCCCCGCCAGCGTCCCCAGCCCGCCGGCGGCACCGGTGATCAGGACGACATCGCCCTCGCGCACACCGGCAAGGCGGGTCAGGGCCCCGTAGGCGGCGGAACCGGACGAGAGATGGGCGACGGGGTCGGGCAGCGCCGGGTGGACGGCGGCGCACTCGGCCACCGGGACGAGGGCGTACTCGCGCCAACCGAGCATGTGCGTCACCAGGTCGCCGGAGCGCAGCGCACTGCCCGGCGGAGCGATGACGACCTCACCGACGGCCGGCCCGAACAGCGTGTCCCCGGGCCGCAGCCCAGGTACCGGAGTGTCCTTCGCGGCCCCGCCGGTCAGTGTGCGCAGGCCGGCGAAGACCAGGAACTGCCGGTTACGGATGAGGACTTGGTCGGACGCCGGTGCGGGCAGTGGGGACTCGACGACGGCGAGGTCCGCGGCCGAGGGCAGCCCTTCGGGCACGGTGGCAAGCCGAACTTCACGGTTGGTGAGGGGCGTCGATGTCGTCAAGATGGGCCTTCCTGGGCGAGGGGCGGACATCGCGGCTGTGCGGGCCGTGAGCACGGCGGCTCGCCACGTCATACGAAGTCCGTTCTGGGCGGAACCGGGCGCGCAGACGCTAACCCCTGACCCGTACGTCAAAAGCAAACGAGTCTCGATTGCCGCAGGGCACATGATGTGACTGAGCACCGTGATCGGCCGTGACCGCGTCTCCGTGAAGGATTCACTCCCAGACGTGAACGGAGCTCAGCAGACAGGGCCGCCTGGTCACTGCAGACGCCCTGTCGCCGCGCCGCGCCGTCGACGCGGTGGTGGAGCATCTGCGCCTGAAGGAGGGGGCCGGCGGTTACGAGACCCCGGCCCTGCGAGCCGACCGCCCCGGCCGCACCACCGTGCAGTACCCGGGCGGTCAGGTCCTCGAGCTCACGAAGGCACTGCGGGAGCGCCACGGCTCGGTGGACTGGCCCGAAAGCCGGGAGCCGGCCGTGTGACCGTACTGGGTCACCGGCTGCAACCTGCTCTTCCATCGTCAGGCCGCGCTGGACATCGGCCTGTTCCGTACCGATCTCGGTCGCCGTGGCCCCTGGAGTGGGATAGCTCCCAGGTCAGTGCCTGCTCTGACGGTGGTGCTTGAGCTGTCGCGGGCTGATGGTCGTTCCTCAGCGACAAACCTTTTCCAGAAGGAGTGGCTGACGATCAGGACGGCGGGCTCGACTTCGGGACCCGGTCGTCGAAGTGGTGGCTGGCTCCTTCGGGCCGCGACGGCGTGCCGCATGGCGGTCCGCCAAAGGGTCTCCTCTCTTCAGTGCTCTGTAATTTGTGTGGTGGAATCGGGCTGGCGTGACCCATGCCCTGCCTAATAGGACTCCGTTAAAGCGAACCTCAAATGGATCACCTGGGCTCGGCTGCGTGGCTGGGCCACTGCCCGCGGTCTTCCGGAGTGAGGAAGAAGAACCAGCCTGGGGTGACGTGGTAGGCACCTTCGCAGGTGGCGATGTTCGCGCCGTTGTGCACCGCCGTGCGGTAGGCGATGCCGCTTCCGAGGTAGTCCATGCTGTCCGCGCCCACAAGGAGAATGAGTGCCCCGGCCAGGTGAAGCATCGGACGCAGGGGACGGCGGGAGGGTGTTCTGATGGCCCAGACCGTTCCGGTGACGGACACGGCCGCGGCTGCGACGATGAGGAGGACCGATGCCAAGGAGAGCGCCTTCAGGGATCCTGGGCTTCGGCACAGGATGTAGAACTGGGGCGACGGAACCGCAGCGGGCGCGCGCTCATAGAGGGCGAGCCAGACGGCTGCCATCCCCGATGCGGGGATAAAGAGCCACAACCGACGGATCCTCGAGCGCCGTCCGACTATTGGTTCACGCTGCATGCATCTTCCTCATTCGGTACCAGGACCAGTCGGCGCCGACCTTCGTGCATGGTTCGGCGGCCATGTGATCGCGTCAACTTACGACCGGCCGGCAGACGTATCAATCGAGGCGCCGGGTAGTGGGCCGGTTGTCCCAGCGAAAGCGCTTGGTCGAGCACCGAATGAGCATGCGGAGCGTAACGAGCGTGGCGACGAGGTAGAGGTAGAAGTCCACGACCCTTCCGCTCCTCTGTGCAGCGTCGCAGCTGGCCGTAGTTGTTCATCCAGGAGTGTGTGCGCTCGACCAGCGAGCGCTTGCCAGCCTGGATCGGGGCTGGCACGCCCTTGCGTGCAATCTCGGCCGTGAACCCCAACTCGGCTATTACCGCACGTGACTTGGCATAGTCGGAACGCCGCAGGCATCTGAGGTGACCGAGCGTCTCAGTCCCCGCTTGCCCCGGCCTGGACGTGGAGTCCGTCGCCGGGCTGGTCCAGGAGCTGGTGGCCGGGCAGGCCGCCGTTGTGGGGAGCCTGCTGTGACAGCCGAGCTCGCCCTGGGCACCTACCGGTGCCGGTCCATCCCGGAGGCGGCCGCCAGCGCGGCCGCCTCCGGCGCTGGTATCAGAAGGTGTGCTCCGGCCCCCAGGAAGACGTCGCCTGCCACGTCGGCTGCGAGGTCTTCGGCAGCGCTGAGCAGCCCCCGCGCAGATCGGCGTACTGCTTCACGAAGCGCGGAAGGCGCTCCGAACGCAGGCCGGTCATGTCCTGCCACACCAGCACCTGCGCGTCGCAGCCAGCGCCGGCGCCGATGCCCACCGTGGGAATCGCCACGCTCTGCGTGATCTCGGCGGCAAGCTCGCCGGGCACCATCTCAAGGAGCAGAGCGAACGCCCCGGCCGCTTCGAGCGCCTTCGCCGAGGCGATCACGCGCTGGGCGTCCGTGCCGCGGCCTTGGACGCGGTAGCCACCGAGACCGTGCTCGTGCTGTGGGGTGAAGCCGATGTGCGCCGTTACCGGGATCCCTGACCGGGTCAGCAGCTCCACCTGCGGCACCATTTCCTCGCCGCCCTCCAGCTGCACCGCGTGCGCGCCCGCCTCCTTCATGAACCGCACCGCCGTGTGGAAGCACTGCTCGGGCGATGCCTGACGGGAACCGAACGGCACGTCCGCGATCACCAGCGCCCGGCGGGCGGAACGGGACACCGCCCGCACCAGCTGGATCATCTCGTCCAGGGTCACGGGCAATGACGTCGTGTTGCGGCACCACCGTCTGGAGCACCAACTGCGCCAAGGGCATCCCGGCCTTGTGGAGGTCAGGAACGTCGGCCCGGCCAGGCGCCCGGCCAGCCTGACGAAGCTTTTCCCGTCCTCGCGCACAGCAGCCCCTCATAGCCGCACGGACAGTCGGCTGACGACCTCTCGCCACATCGACCGCCCAGTCACGGCAGCACCGACACCGCCGATCCGCGCCTGACTCGCTCAGTCCCGTCCACGCAGGTCACGCGAGCAGCTCGACTGCGCGGTCCCGAGAGTGCCGTCGGAGCGCGGCGGGCGGTGCTGCCGCAGTGGGCGCCTGAGCTGGGCGGACCGTAGCGTGGAGGGACTGGGCGATGGAGGTACGGCCAAGGAGACGGTGACGATGCCGGGGATGGATTACGCGGGGCTGTTCGCTGCCACGCCGAGCCCGTATCTGGTACTGGATCCCGACCTGATGATCGTGGAGGTCAACCGGGCCTACCTGGAGGCGACCGGCCGGAGCAGGCAAGATCTGATCGGGCAGCACATCTTCGATGCCTTCCCGGACAATCCCGACGACCCCGAGGCCGACGGGGTGCGGAACCTGAACGCCTCGTTGCACCGGGTCCTGGCCTCTCGAGCGCCGGACACGATGGCGTTGCAGAAGTACGACATCCCTGTCATGGGGCGGTCCGGGGGGTTCGAGGAGCGGTGGTGGTCTCCGATCAACACGCCGATCCTCGGACCGGACGGGCGGGTGGTGTGGATCATCCACCGGGTGGAGGACGTGACCGCGTTCGTCCAAGCCCGTGCCGCCGGTGACCGGCCGCCGTCGAGGCAACTGACCGAGCGTGATGCCCTGGAGGCCGAGCTTTATGCGAGGGCGCGTGAGCTGCAGCGGCTCAACGAGGAGCTGCGGCAAGCCCACACACGCGAGCGGCAGGTGGCCGTCACACTGCAGGAGGCCATGCTCCAAGCGCCGGACCTGGCCCGGCACCCGAACATCGCGGTGCGCTACCTGCCCGCCACCGGATCGCTGAACGTGTGCGGCGACTGGTACGACATGGTCGACCTCTCGGACGGCCGTTACGCGGTGGCGGTCGGCGACGTCGTGGGTCACGGCCTGGAGGCCGCCGCCGTCATGGGGATGCTCCGTAGTGCGCTGAGCGCTGCCATCCGCGCACTGGAGCGGCCCGCCCAGGCGCTGGAGGTACTGGGTTTGTACGCCCGGTCGATCGAGGGGGCGCTGAACACCACCGCCGTCAAGGCGATGATCGACCCCCGCAGCCGCCTGATCATCTACAGCAACGCCGGCCACCCGCCACCGCTCCTGGTGCACCCGGACGGCACCTGCGAAAGGCTGGACCAGGCAACCGACCCACCGCTGGGCGCCCGGCCGCAGCACGTCCCCCGCCCCCAGGCGGGCCAGCCCTACCGCCCCGGGGACACGCTCGTGCTCTACACCGATGGACTCATCGAACGCCGCGGTGAAGACATCGAAGCCGGTCTGGACCGCCTGACCGATGTTCTCTGCCGCTACGGCACCGTCAGCCCGGAACGCCTGGCCGACGTCCTGCTGGCCCGTCTGGGCCTCACCGGCGGATCCCGCGACGACATCGCCCTGGTCATCGTCCGGCTATGACGCCGACACCCGCGGGCCACTCCTCGGGGGAGGCCCGCTGGGTCGAACGTCCCTCATCCGGCTCCCATGCGACCCAAGTTTGGCACCTTCCTCAGCCGACAGACTGGGAGCAGACCTCGGCCACCGCCGGGCATCGATCGGGAGGGCGACGGATGTTGGGCGTGGATTCGGACTCCAACGGCGACAGCGGCCCTTCGCGCCCGAGCGGGAGCGCGCCTGGTCGTCGAACGCGCGTCGTGGACAGCCTTCACGGCCACACCCACGCTCCGCCCAGCAACCGTGCACTGACTCTCAGGTCCCCACAGAGAACAGCCGGTGACCAGCGTCACCACTGCGCTGGTCGTCACCGCAGGCCTCGCCGGCTCGGGGGGTGGCGCCAAGCCGGCCGGGCGGGGAAAGCCGCGCCGGAGGTCGTGACCCCTCAGCTACCGTGCGGGACCGCTTCCTCGGCGCCATCCTCCTCGGAACCCCGCCGGACGGTCTCCTTGGCCCGCTCCGGCTCGGGGTGCACGTGGCGTTCCCGCAGGTCCGCGACCGCCAGCAGCAGTGCGATCATGCTGATCCCGACGGCGGTGAGCAGTCCGAGCTGAATGGCCGTGACGGGGCGCCCGTGGTTGGCCTGATGTGCGAAGTACACCGCGCCCACCACGGCGATCCCGGCCGCCGAGCCGATACGCTGCCCCGTCTGCAGGACCCCGCCGGCCGCACCGGCACGGTGCACGGGGACGCGGGTGAGAGTGAGCGTCGTGTTGGGAGAGACCGTGAGGCCGGAGCCGATCCCGCCGATGACCATGGGCACGGCCGTGGCCCACCCCACACTCTGCAGGGGCACCAGCTGCACCGCCACGACCACCCCGAGCAGCCCCACCACCACCCCGCTGAGGCCGATGACGACCAGCTTGCGCCCGTGGCGCATCACCAGCCGGCCCCCGATGGCGGCGCCGACCGCCGAGGCGGCCGCGAAGGGCAGCACCGAGACACCGGCCGCCAGCGCGCTGTATCCGACCGTGTTCTGCAGGAACAGGGAGTAGATGAAGAAGACCGTGGTGAAGCCCGCGAAGTAGGTCAGACTGATCAGGGAGCCGAGCGTGAAGGACCGCAGGGAGAACAGGTCCAGATCGACCAGGGGAGCCTGTCCGCGCCGTCCCTGGCGCCGCTCCCACGCCCAGAACGCGGCCAGCAGCAGCGCGGCCACCGGCAGCAGCGCCCACTTCAGCCGCCCGGTCCACTGCTGCTCCTGCACCAGCGGCAGCATGAGCGCGAGCACGGCGGCGCCGAGGAGCAGCACGCCGAACAGGTCGAACTCCTCCCGCTTGCCCGTCGACGCTGGGAAACGGGGCAGCAGCCGCAGTCCCGCGGCGAACGTGGCCACCCCGATGGGCAGGTTGACGAAGAACACCCAGCGCCAGCCGTCGTCGGTGCCGACGGCGTTGATCAGCAGACCGCCCGCCAGCGGGCCCACCGCCGTCGAGACCCCGATGACGCTGCCGAGCAGGCCGAAGGCCTTGGCCCGCTCGGCGCCCTGGAACATCTGCTGGATCAGCCCCGAGGTCTGCGGGGCGACCATGCCCGCCGCCGTGCCCTGGATCAGCCGGAACAGCACCAGCCAGGAGGCACTGGGGGCGAGGCCGCACGCCGCCGAGGCCAGCGTGAACACGGCGAGCCCCAACAGGAAGGCCTGGCGCCGCCCGCGCATGTCGCCCAGCCGGCCCGCCGGGACGAGCACCAGCCCGAAGGTCAGGGCATACCCGGAGACCACCCAGGACTGGGCGGCCTCCGAGGCGGCCAGCCCGTGCTCCATCGAGGGCAGCGCCACGTTCACGATCGAGGTGTCGAGCAGCGAGATGAAGCCCGCCGTCAGACAGACCGCGAGCGCCTTCCACCGCCGGTTGTCGGGGGTGGGCCGGGCCTGGACTGTGGTCATGGGGTCACGCTAAGCAGTCACCCGGCCCAACACGCGGAAGGAGCCCTTCCGCGCGCGTCGTAGCCGTCAGGCCCGATACGACGCCTTTGCGCCGTACGCAGCACCGCCGCACCGTCCTCCTGCCCGAGCGGTCCTTGCGCCACCCGCGCCGCCACGACGTCCCGGACGCGGGCGACCAGCGCGCCCTTGCTCCGGAGAGGCGGCCCCGCCCAGATCTCGTCGAGGAGCGTGGCCCCGTCCGGCCGAACGGGATTCGCGACGCCGGAGCCCAGGCCGCCGAACACCACCCGGGGCTCGGACCGGCGGACGTACGCGTGGGTCGGGTCCTCGGCGCCCTCGAAGAACGGGGCGAACTCGATGCCGTCCAAGGCGCAGCGCAGCGGGGCACCCGCGACCGGGCTCAGGGGAGGCAGCAGGTCGCCGGAGAGCGCCGCGTTCCGGTACAGGCCCAACTCCAGGTACTCCGTCGCGGGGGAGTCGACGGCGGACTTGCCGATCGAGGGAGAGACGCCAGGTGAGCGGGACGACGATCGGGTACGAGTCGGTGGAGGCGCATGGCGCGATGTCCCCGCGGAGGCCGTGGGCTGCTCCGGGGTGACGGCCTGGCGCCGGCTGCGGGACTGGACGGAGGCCGGCGTCTGGCCGCGTCTGCACGCCGCCGCGGTCCCGCCGACGCGGGGACTTCGAGGACGGCCCCGCTGCAAGCCCCGACGCGTGTATGCCGACCGGGGCCGGCAGAGGCAGAGGTGAACCGGCCTACGGCTCGGCGAGCACCGCCAGGGCGTCGGCCTAGACCCGGAACCTGGGTGCCGGCACGCTGCCCTGGGGCAGTGAACTGGCCTGGCCCGAGGCATCCGGGGGGACCTGGCCGGAGATCGCGATCACCGCACCCGAGCCACCATGGCGTGGCTGTGGCCGTTGGCCGAAGGCATGCCCTCGGGGCGGACAAGGTGGCGCACCGACACGTCCTACCGCTCCGGGTCCCAGGCCGTGAGCTGGTCGAAGAGACGTCGGTTGCCGTCGAGCTTCAGGGAGTCCAACGGAATACGGCCGTGGAGGGCGAGGACCAGCTCATTGGCCGTGCCTCGGGCGGAGGCGTCGGCCACGTCCAAGTCCTCGTCGGCGGCGGGCATTGTGCCGGCTGTGGGCAGGCGGGCGGCCCGGGCGCCGTCGTCGGAGACCCAGTTGCGCCAGGAGCGGCCCTCGGTGGCGTGGTAATCGACGGCAGCGGGCTCGTGCGGCCAGGCGACCGTCGTTGTGCAGATGGTGGACAGGAACTCCTCGACACCGTCGAGTGCCACCTCGTCCGGCAGTGGCTGCGAGGCGCCCAAGGTGAGCTGGGCGTCGTAGGTGTGCACCGCGATCTCGTGGAGCTGGCGCCGCGCGGCGGCACCGCAGGTCTGCGGCGACTGCGACTTACCCCACCACGTCCAGCAACCGCGATCCGGGCCGGCCTCCCGCAGTGCGTCCAGTAGCTCCTGCGTCGATGCGGTCGACCAGGCCAGCAGGACCTCGCGCTCCCGAGGCGCAGCCGGGGCCCCCTGTGGTGCGGACTTGGCCGTAGCGTCAGGCCCTGCGGCGATGGTGGCGGCCCAGGCGCGGCGCCCCTCGCCCAGGTGCTGCACCAGGTCGAACAGCGTCCAGTCGGGGCAGGTCGGCACCTGCACCTCGAGGCTGGGCGCGGCGGCGACCGCGGCGCGGAAGACGGTCGACCGTTCGTCGATCAGTCGCGGCATCAGCGAGCGGTTGTCGGGCACCGGAAAGGGGTCGGCGGTTCGCCGGGTCCGCGACGAGGGTGAAACGATGCGTTGGCTGGTCGTCGTCCTGCGGGCGGTGGGCGACGATCGCGTCGTGGAGGCGCCAGGCAGCCCGCCCTCGCCGGTCAGCTTGATCCCGACGGCCTGGGCCCGGTCGGCCGATTGACTGATCAGTTCATCGTCCAGAGCGTCCGGCTTCAGCCCTCTCAGGGCTGTACTTCCTCCACGGCCCCAGCCGATACGGTCACGTAGGGCATGTCGTTGTCGAACGGGTCAAGCCGGTCGGATCGCGACGGGTTGTGTGGGTGGGTGGCACAGTTGGCGACCAGCGCGGTCGCGGACATCCCTTTGGAGCCGTCCGAGTCACCACCCGGGCGACCCCGAAACACCAGGATCACCCAGGAAAACCAAGCCAATCTGAGACGCTGGTGCGTGGCTCGTGGACGGAGCCGAGCACATCAGACCGGGGGACAAGGACGCGGCATGGAGCACGGGGGGATCCGCCACCGGCGGCTGTGGCTGACCGTACTGACCCTTGGCTGGGTCTTCGTCCTCGGGGCGATCGTCTGGGCCGCGAGCGTCCTGGCCAAAGGCAGCCTCGAACCCCAGGACACCGCCGGGGTGATCGGGCTCGTCGTCGGAACGATGAGCCTGGTGGCGGCGGTCGCCGCACTGCGCCGTCGAGCGGGTCAGGAGGCTGACCCCGAGGCCGCCGCCGCGCGCCTGCGGCACCGTGTCCGCGTCGCCGAAGGCCGCCAGTGGCGCCAGCTCCTGGGCGGCGACAGGATCTTCATTGACCTGCGCTACGACGCCCGGCCGTCATCGGCACGCAGCGCCGGGCCGCCCGCCGGGTTCACGGGGCGGCTCTCCGAGGTCACCGCGGACTTCCTGGCCCTCGGCGACCGGAGGCTGGTCATCACGGGCGGCCCGGGAGCCGGCAAAACGGTCCTCGCGCTGGCGCTGATCCTGGGCCTGACTGAGGAGAACCGAACCGGTCTTCCCGTACCAGTACGGTTGTCGCTGTCCGGCTGGGACCCGCGGGTCGACTTCGAGGAGTGGCTGATCGAGCGGCTCGTCCAGGACTTTGACCGCGAACCGCAGGTCGCCCGCGACCTCGTCGAACAGCGGCGTGTGCTCCCCGTCCTTGATGGCCTGGACGAAATGGACGACATCGACGACCCCTGTGTCCAGGTGGAGACGTCGCGCGCCCGCGCCGCCGTCGAGCGGATCGACCAGTACCAGGACGGGGCGAAGGGTCTGCCGCTGGTAGTCACCTGCCGGACCGAGTGGTACGAACGGCTGGAGCGCATCGGCCAAGGGATACCCGATGCGCTGCGCGTCGAAATCCGGCCCGTTGCCGCCGACCAGGCACGCGCCTACCTTGCCGACCGGCTGCCCGAGGCCCAGGACCGCTGGAGCGGGGTCCTGCGCAGCCTCGGCGAAGCCACCGGATCAGGGCAGTTCCTCGCCCGTGCGATGTCCACCCCATGGCGGCTGACACTGGCGGTGACGGCCTTCGCGGAGCGGGGCGATCCCGGGGACCTCCTCCTCTACAACGACCCCGGAGCCCTGGACGAGGACCTGCTACGTCGCTACATCCCCGCCGCGACGCGCCTGCATCCCAGTCGGCGGTGCCGCTATCGAGCCGACGAGGTGCACCATTGGCTGCGCCAACTGGCCCTCTACGCCCACCGTCAGGAGTCTTCCGGCGCATCGCCTGGGCTGACTCCCCATCAGCTCTGGCCGCTCGCCGGGCGCCGTCGCGTGCGTGCCGTCGACGCCGGCCTGACCACCCTGGTCATCCTCGCCGGTGCCGCGGTGCTGCTCGTGAGGACCGGTGCCGGCCTGGACGAGAGGCATCTGCCGGCCGCCGCCGGGACCGCGGCGCTCGTGCTCGTGCTGCTGTTGCGGGCGAGCAACGACCGGGTGCCTGCCCCTCAGGGTGGCAAGCTTCGCCGTATCCGCACGCCCGATGGCAGAAGGCTGCTCGCGCACCGTCTGCGCGGCGCGGCGGTCCTCGTCCTTGCCATCATTGTGGTTCAGTGGGTCGCCTCGGGCTTGGTCGCCGTCATCATCGCGGTACTCGCCGCCGGCCTGGTGCTCAGCCTCGCCTCCGAGCTCGCCGCAGGTACGGGGGAGCGGCAGACGCACGGGTCGCACCCCCGCCAGCTGTTGCGCGACGACATCAACTCAGGGCTCAGCTTCTCGGCCCTGTTCAGTCTCTCCTTCGGTACCGTCGTCGGCTACAGCGGCGACTACATCGTAGGGGCGGGCGCCGGGGTGGTGGGCGGCCTGGCCTGCGGCATGGTGTGGTGGAGCGGCGCCGGGCGCCGGTACTTCGCGTTCCTGCTCTGCGCGTGGACGCGAAGGCTCGTACCGTGGCGGCTGGTGCGCTTCCTGGACTGGGCGTACGGGGCGGGACTGCTACGTGTGTCCGGCAGCGCCTACCAGTTCCGCCACCAGGAGCTCCATGCCTGGTTACTGCGGCATCCGGTGCCGCCCGGCGACTGAGGCAGTGCTCGCGTCACGGCGGCGGCCCGCAGCCGACGCTCCGCGGGGCTGTGCAGGTGGCGGGGCCGTTCGATGACGGATGTCTCCCGCCCGCTCTCCACGATCAGGGCAGGCGGCAGCTCCCAGCCTTGTTGGGCCTGGCCGGTGTCGATCTGCAGCCATGGCGTCACCTCCGGCAGGGCGGACAGCCCGTCACGCAGTTGAAAGCGGGCCCTCCAGACGTTCGACATCGCCTTCGAAGGACACTTCTCAGCAGCCCGCATCTGACCCACCAGCCAACCCAGTTACACCGTCGTCGCCCGGTTCCTTCTTGTGTGTGGTGCGGGTCAGGGTCAACAGGGGGGCTGCCGTGGGGTACACCCCTGACGTATGCGGGACGAGAGAACGGCACGGTCCTGAAACTCGCGGGCTGCTGGTTCGGTCGACGGCATCTGTCCATGGTCTTGTCAGTGGGTTGAGCAGGTCGAGTGGGTTTCACTGCCATGCCTGCTTGGCAGCTTCTCCCGGAAGCGCGCGTGCTGAGTCCGCGTAGCGGATGGCGGTCTTCTCGTCGATGCCGCAGACGAGGGCGAGGTGGAGCGGGTCGGCGCTGTGAGTGAGGGCCTCTTCGAGTCGGCGGTCGACGCGGAGCTGTTCGAGTGTGGCGGTGAGGTTGCGGGTGGCCCTGGTGGTTCAGTGGCGCGCGAACATCCCGGCGTCGAGACCGTATGCCGGGACGGATCGGCCACCTACGCCGAGGCGATCCGCCGGGCCCTGCCCAACGCGGTCCAGGTCAGCGACCGCTGGCACCTGTGGCGCAACCTGTGCGACAAGGTCCTGGCCGAGGCCCGCGCCCACGCGCGCTGCTGGGCCAGCGTCAACCCGCCCCGCCCCGGCGGAATCCGCGAGCAGACCACTTGCGAGCGATGGCACAAGGTCCACCAGCTCCTCGGCCAGGGCGTCGGCCTGCTCGACTGCTCCAGGCGACTCGGGCTGGCCCTGAACACCGTCGAACGTCACGCCCGCACCCCCGAGCCGACCGCCCAGCGCATCGCCCCGGCTTACCGGCCCACCCTGGTGGACTTCTACCGTGACCATCTGCGCCAGCGCCGGTCCGACACCCGGCCGTCCCCCTCACCCACCTCCTGCATGAGATCAGGGAACTGGGCTACACCGGCAGTGCGAACCTGCTGGTCCGCTACCTCAACCAGGGCCGCGCCGAGGGCGATCGCCCGGTGACCACTCCTCGCCGCGCCACCCGGCTCCTGCTCACCCGCCCCGGACACCTGCGCACCAAGGAGACCACTCTCCTCACCGCTCTCACCATCGCCTGCCGCGAGATGACCGAACTCGCAACTCGGGTCCACGAGTTCGCCGAACTACTGGCCCCGACCGAAGGCCCGAACAACGTGACCGCACCGCCGTGAACGCCGGCATCACCCTGCGCTACCACAACGGACGCGCCGAAGGCTTCAACACCCCTACCATTGTGTGGAATCTGTTTTGTCAAACGGGGCTCTGCGGGCCTGGCGTTAATGACTGGCTGTGTCCCTGGGGGTTCTGGAGAATCCGGTGTTGTGAGTATGGGCATCTCCTCGTGCAAGCAGGGCTCACGGGGAACGGGCCTTCGTGGTAGATCTGTGGCATGACCACCTGATCCCCGAAGCAGGGCGGCCGGCTCCAGTGCGCCATCCTGGCGCAGCCAGGCGCGCCCCTGGGCTACTTCAACAACAGAAGAACCGCAGATCGAAACCCCTCGAAAGAGGTCTTGACCTGCGGTTCTTCAAACTGTATATCAGTACTCTGAGTAGCCCCGACGGGGCACACGGCAGATGGATGCAGGATGCGCCCCTGGTCATCGAAGCCTTGTGTTCGCTGGACCGATCTGTCGTGTGAGAAGCGGTTCGCGGTTCGCTTCGGGCGAGGGTGAGTTTTGTCGACGAGGTCAGCGAGACAGTCCAGCTGGCCCGGACGTCGCGTCGCTTCTTCGATCCGCCCGACAGGGATCAGGCCGTCGAGGACGTCGACGACGAACTGGGACGCGGGGCATGGCTTCGAACTCGTCTCGTGAGTCGTCGTTCAGCACCGTGTGCGTATCAGGTGACGGATGCTCAGCGATGGCTGGGCCCGCCGGTCAGTCGATGCCTTCGATGATGCGAAAGTCGCGCTCGACGCCGTCGGGGAGGGCCACCAGCGCCTTCTGGTAGGCCTCGCTCTCGTATGCCGCGACGGCCTGTTCAAAGCTGTCGAACTCGATCAGAACGACGCGTTGCGTGATTCCGGCCTCGTGGGCGACGACTCGACCGCCACGGGACAGGAGGCGCCCGCCCCCAGCCTGGACAGCCGGACGGGCCAGCTTGTCGTAGGCAGTCAGCCTCTCAGGGTCGGAAATGGCGGGGTAGACACTGACCCAGTAGCCCTTAGCCATGGAAACCTCCTGTGTTGGGCCGGACACGTCCGACTTCGAATTGACACTCAGTTCGATCGATCCCGGCGACGGGTACTGCGGTCAGTTGAATCGCCATATGCGCAGGTTAGGGCTTGATGTGCGGTCGAGGGAAAGACTGGTACGGGATAGGCTCAGAACGGATCGTTATCAATCGGCAGGGAGGGCACGTGGCGCCGGATACGGTGAGCCTGCGGTACTTCCTGGTGCTGGCACAGGAGTTGAACTTCACCCGCGCGGCCGCACGGATCGGTATCGCACAGCCCGCACTCAGCGCCCGGATGCGCCGATTGGAGGCGGAACTCGGTACGGCGCTGCTGGTCCGCAATACGCGTAGCGTCGTATTGACCACGGCCGGTGCGGCTTTGGCGGAGTCCGCGCCGCCCGCGCTGGCGGCGCTGGACCGGGCATGGGACACCGCCCGGAGCGCGGCGGCCGGTGAACTGGGCACGCTGCGCATCGGATACAGCCTCAGCGCCGGGGCCGAGACGGCACCGGCCCTGGTGGACAGGCTGATTCGCGGCAACAGCGGACTCGAGGTCGACGCGGTCCCGATGGCGACACCGGAGATCTCCCCCGCGGTCGCCGACGGCCGCATCGATGCCGGGATCACCCGCGGTGAACAGCCGGGCCGTGGCGTGCGCCGGTTCCTGCTGCGGCGTGCGCGCATCGGGGTCCAGCTGGCGCAGCACCATCCGCTGGCCGAACACCCGGAGATCGAGATCGCCGACGCGGCCGCGTATCCGCTGCGACTCCCGGACCGTGCGGCCAACCCCGTGATCCACGATCAGCTGTCCGCACTGTTCCGAGACACCCGACCACACCCCCGATTCCACATGGCCGCAGTCTCTTTCGACATGTCTCAGCGCGACCTGCGCGACGGGGTCACCCTCGCCCCGGCCGGAGAAGCCGCGGCCACGGCACAACCGGCCGGTCTCACCTGGCGACCGCTGCGAGGCGCGCCCAGCCTGACGATCCACCTGGTCCTCCCACGCGAGCAGTCGCCGCTACACCGCCGCATCCGTGCCGTCGCCAAAACCCTGGCGCACGAGCTGCACTGGCTGCCGGACTGACGCGCAAGAGGTCAAGCGAGACGGACGCCTGCGGTGGCGAGGCCGAAGACCTTGCGCCCGGCGGACTTCGCTGGGCGGCGGAGGATCACAGAAGCCGAGCTCGGCAACCGCCCGCTGAGTGGCGTGCAGGGTGTAGCGCTGTGAGCTGGCCAGCATCTCCTCGCGGCGAACCCGGTCGAACAGCGTGCTGTCGAGATCCTCAAGATACGGGCTGCGGTTGAGGAGAAGCAGTTGGCAGACGACCATCGGCAGCAGAGTGTCGTCATCTCGGCCCAGTTGGTATCCCCAGGAGGCGAGAACCGCGCGGATGCGGGCGATCTCGCTGTTCACCCGGTCGCGTCCGAAGATCCGCCAGGACAGGGTGAGTCGTTGGATGCTGCCGAGTCGGTGGAACTCGTTGAAGGAACCCAACAGGTAGGCGTGCGCGGCGAGATAGGGCCGGACCTCGTCGCTGGCCCAACCCGGGACGTGCCGATGGAACTCGGCCTGGTTGCGGCCGAGCAGATGGATCCACTCCTGCGGAGTCCATCCCCAAAAGGTCCGGCCGGTCTCCACGCAACGTGTCAGCAGCACGGCGACCACGTCGAGCATGGCACGTCGCCGGTGTGGGGTGGGCGGCGAGTCCAGGGCGGCGTTGACTGCCTCCAGCGGACCCAGCAGGCGGCGGATCAGCCGCCACCCGGCGGCGGACCGATCGTGGTCCTTGAGCCGGCGCAGATTCTGCACCCCGAGTTCGCTCACGGCCACGGCCTCAGCGGGCCGGACCTCAACAGCGGTGTCGTATTGGTCCGGGATGATCGGCCAGGACCAGCGTTCGGACCCGTCCTCCGCGGGCAGGGCCAGCCGAGATGCAGTCACTGCGCCACCTCCGGCGACGTGACGTGTGGGGAGGTAAGTGCCTGTATGCGCCACGCGTGGATGTGTTCCATGCCGCGGGCGAGCTTGTCGGCCAGGTCCGGCCGGACAGATGGATGTACTGAAGCGTGGAGTCGGTGTGACGGTGGCCGGCGAAGGATGCGATCGCATGCAACTCCCAGCCCATCCGGGCCAGATCGGTCAGACACAGGTGCCGGGTGGTGTGCGTGGAGAACTGCGGCACGTCGGCCGCAACAGCGATCCGGCGTACCACCTTCGACCACGTCCACAGGCTCAGCGGCTGGCCGTAGTTGCGCCGTGATTCGGACAGGAACAGCGGACCTCTCGCCCGGCTGACCGTGGCCCGGTGGGTGAGGTAGGCCGACATCAGCACGCCGGTCGACGCCGAGTACGGCACCACCCGTTCCAGCCGGTTCTTCGTCGTCTCCGCGCGCACCCGCAACGTACGGTGAGCCGGATCCAGGTCGTCGGTCCGCAGCGAGCACAGCTCTTCGCGACGCAGCGCGGAATCGTAGGCCAAGGCCAGCATCACCCGGTTGCGGATCGGCTCCTCGCGCGCGACGTCCAAGATCGCCAACCACTGCTGTCCGCTCGGAATCCACGGCAGCTTCGTCAGCTGCGGCACCAGGCCGCGCTGGTGCCCGCCCCACCGGCGCCCCGGCGTATAGCGGCCCCGGCCCACCGGATTGGAATCCCGCAGTCCTTCTTCCATCAGGAAGTCGTAGAACAACCGCACCGGCACCAGCCGCTGCTGGATCGTGGCGTTCGCCAGCCCCGACCCCGAATCGATCGAGAGCACGTTCGCACCCCGACGGCTGGGCCGCTCAGTCAGCTCCCTTACGTAGACGGCAATATGAGCGCGACCGGCGACCAGCGGGTCGACACCCTCCCGTTCGCACACCGCCAGGTACTCGGCCAGCCCGCGGGCGTAGGCGTCGATCGTCCGAGGCGCACGACCAAGATCGCACCACACCTGCAGCCAGCCAGCCAGCTGCCTGCTCGTGGCGGCCCAGCACCGGCCACTTCTCCGTCACTCCCACAGCGGCGCTCAAGCCGTCTCCCAAGTTCGTGGCTACACCAGGGAGACATGATCACCCCGGCAGATTCCACGTAACTTTTAAGAGGATCATGCGACAGATGTACGGCCGAGCCGGATTCGACCTCCTCCGCCACCGCATCCTCCTCGCATGACAACGGAACGTCACCACCGACTACGGCACGGAGCCGTTCATTTGGCAGACCCACTCATCCGGCTGACGGTAAAGGACGACGCTGCTACCGGAGCGGAGCGGAGCAGAGCAGAGCACGAGTGCGGGCCATCGTTCGTCGGACTGCCCAGGTTAATTTCACGTACCAAATACTTGGCAGGGGCTGTCACATCTCTGTCGCCGCCCATACGGTCTGCAAGATCGTGTCGATCTTGCAGGAGGTGCGGGACTGGTGGGCATCACACGCCGGACGTTCGTCAAGCGAAGTGGGCACGCCGCGGCCGGGGCCGTATGGCTGGCTGGTGGTGCAGCAGGGCCGGCACGGGCGCAGACCGCCCAGCGAAGCAGCGTTGCTGCGGCGGAACAGGTCGCCATCACGGAAGCGACCAACGCATCGGCC
Organism: Streptomyces sp. NPDC002088; assembly: GCF_040296605.1. Taxonomy (NCBI): domain Bacteria; kingdom Bacillati; phylum Actinomycetota; class Actinomycetes; order Kitasatosporales; family Streptomycetaceae; genus Streptomyces; species Streptomyces sp. NPDC002088. The sequence goes on from NZ_JBEOXO010000019.1 coordinate 23,642, forward strand.
GCTCTGTCTCCGGACGGGAAGACCATCGCCTTCGACCTGGTCAATCTCCTGTGGACCGTGCCCGCGTCCGGTGGCGACGCCACCCGCCTCACCGGAGTCGAACAGGAAGCGACCGAGCCGGACTTCTCGCCAGACGGCAGACGGATCGTCTTCGTCTCCTACGCCGACGGCAACTTCCACCTGTGGCTCATGAACACGGATGGGAGCGGGCTGCGCCAGCTCACGACCGGCTCGTCCGACCACCGCGAACCGAGGTTCTCCCCCGACGGAACCCGGATCGCCTGTGCTGTCGAGACCGGCAGCCGCTACGCCATCCACGTAGTGTCCCTGGACAGCAGCAAGAGCGAGGCCTGGACTCAGGGCACGGCTCAGGAGGCCCAGCCGGTCTGGACGCCGGACGGCTCGGCGATCGCCTTCACCACAGGTACGGGCAGCGCCCCCAGGGCCATCGACCTGGTCAGCGCCTCCGGCGAGCGACGCACCCTGGCCACCGTCTCCGACGGCTTCGTCGCCGGCCCGTCCTTCTCGCCCGACGGCAGCCGGCTTGCCTACGTCCACCTCACCAAAGAGGGCACCTCGCTCGTCGTGGACGGAAAGGTCGTCAGCGACGAGGGGGAGGACGTCTTCCCCTTCCCGGCCCGCTGGATCTCCGACGACGAGCTGCTGCACACGGCCGACGGAAAGCTGCGCCGCCGGATGATCGGCGGCAAGGCGGACGACATCGAGTTCACCGCCCGCGTGACCGTGCCCCGGATCGAAGAGCGGCCCAGCGCACGGGACTTCGACAGCACCGCGGCCCGGCAGGTCAAGGGCATCGTCAGCCCGGCGCTCTCGCCGGACGGCAGCCGGGTCGCCTTCGCCGCACTCGGTGACATCTGGGTCATGCGCCGAGGTGCGACACCCAAGGCCGTGGTCTCGGACGGCAACTACAACACGTCCCCCGCCTGGTCGCCGGACGGCCGCACTCTCGTGTACGTCAGCGACCGGACGGGGGCCGCCGAACTGTGGCTGTACGACCTCGCCCGCGGCGAGCAGCGTCAGCTCACCGCCCTCGGTGGCGGTGTGGACGGCCCCGCCTACAGTCCCGACGGTTCGACGATTGCGTTCATCGCCGACCAGGGCACCCTGTACACCGTCGACGTGGCCACCGGGGGCGTACGCAAGGTCGTCGGCCCGCTCAACTCCCCGGGCCGGCCGAGTTTCTCCGCCGACGGCAAGCGCCTCTCCAGCGCCGTCCTGGTGCCGGTCACGCCGCGCTTCCGCGAGGGCCACAACCAGATCCTCACGATCGAGCTGGCCACCGGTGCGACCGACTACAGCGAGCCGGTCGCCGGAGCGTCGCTCGGCAACCGGGTGGACAGCGGGCCTGTTTACTCGCCCGACGGCAAGCAGATCGCGTACGTCGTCGGCGGCACCCTGCGGATCAGTGCGGTGGACTCGGCCGGCCTGCCGACCGGCGCCGCCCGCAAGCTCAACGACGAGACCGCCGACGCCCCCAGCTGGAGCGGGGACTCGCGCTCGCTGCTCTATCTGTCCGACGGCCGGCTGCGCATCGCCGACGCCGCCGGCGGCCGGTCCCGTGCCGTCCCCGTCAAGCTGACGTGGCGCCAGGCCAAGCCGGCCGGCCGGACCGTGATCCAGGCCGGTGCCCTGTGGGACGGTATGGACTCCCGGCTGCGCCACGACGTCGACATACTCGTCGGGGGCAACCGGATCGTCGACATATCCCCGCGCGGCACCGGCCCCACCCGCAGCGGCGACCGGATCGTCGACGCCCGCCACCTGACCGCCATGCCCGGCCTGATCGCCGTGCACGAGCACGGGCCCTGGGAGCGCAACGACACCGGGCGGCTGTGGCTGTCCTTCGGCGTCACCGCCGTACGCTCCCCGGGCACCGCGAACTACTACGCGGTCGAGGCCAAGGAGGCCATCGACTCCGGACGCCGCACCGGACCCCGGGTGTTCGCAGCCGGAGACCTGATCGACGGATCGCGTGTCTACTATTCCTCCGGCCGCCCGGTGACCAGTGAAGACGAGCTGCAACGCGAACTCGACAAGACCCAGGCGCTCGGCCACGACCTGGTCAAGACGTACGTCCGGCTTCCCTACGCGCTCCAGCGCAAGGCCATCCAGGCGGGGCACCGCCTCGGCCTGCGCGCCACCTCGCACTACCTGTTCGGTCCGCTCGGCCTCGGTGGGGACGGCGCGGAGCACATCGGCGGCACCAGCCGCTACGGGCGCCGCCAGAAGGAAACCCACCTGGGCCACACCTACCAGGACGTGACCGGGCCGCTGGCCCGCTCCGGCATGTCCCTCACCCCGACGCTCGGCCTGTCCGGCCTCGGTCTGTCCACCGTACGGGCCGGGCTGTACCGCTACGGGTGGGTGATCCTCGCCTGACCGAGCTGATGTCCGCAGCCGAGTACGAGGAGTTCCGGGACGGTGTCGAAGCCGCACAGGCCGAGGAGCCCGCAGCGGAGATCGCCTTCGTGAAACGACACGGCGAAACCGTCCGCCGTCTGATCGACGACGGGGCGCATGTGATCGTCGGAACGGACAGTCCGTTGGTCCCCCCGGCCATCTACTACCACCTCAACCTGCAGGCCATGGTGCGATACGGCGTCAGCCCGTACGAGGCGCTGCGCTCCGCCACCGCCGAGGGCGCGCGTACCCTCGGGCTGAGCGGCGACCTCGGCTCAGTGGAGCCGGGCAAGCTCGCCGACCTGGTGCTGGTGGAGGGCAACCCGCTGGAGGACGTTGCTGCAGCCGCGGCGGTACGCCAGGTCGTCGTCGGCGGCGCCGTGCGCAGCGTGGACGACCTCGTCGCCGGGACGGAGGCGACTGCCGGCACCCCGGCGGCTGCCGCACGAGCGCGTACGGCCTCAACCGTCCGCAACACCGTGCTCCCCGACGTGCCCCAGGCCCCGGCCACCGAGCGCTACTGGTGGCACCGAGAGGAGCACGCGAACCACTCCTGCTGCTGAGCGCAAGCTCATATCCATGCGTGCGACTGATGCCCTGAATATGACATATGTGGCATGTGTGGCAGCATGGTATGCGTGGCATTTGGTGAGTGGCGAGAATTTCTTTGCCGAACCTCCGGCTGGGAGGGCTCACACAGGCGAGAGGAGTGCATCATGATCGCCAAGCTGCTCGGCAAGCTGTCCTTCACCCGCCACTACGGTGCGTACGGGGAAAAGGAATGGGATGCGTACGCCGGGGACGACGGGGTCTGACCGCACTATCGGCGGGCGCCCCGGGGCGCCCGTCGGCTCCCTGCCACGATGCCGACGATATCGGCCTGGACAGGTGCGAGCGTCGGGGACGATCTCATGGGCCGAATGAATGAGCCGCCGCGGTTGCCCGAAGCCGACTTCGCGGCCTGGAGCCGTGACCGGCTGGCGCTGGCGCGCCGTGGCGCTGACGAGTGCGGGGACGTCTGGCAGCTGGAGCCGGGTGTCTACGTGGCCGCTACGGCCGGGCCGTGTGAAGCAGTCCTGCACCGCGCGCAGGACTTCCCCAAGGCACCCTCGCCTCTCTTCCCGCCGTTGAAGCGGTCGAGCGGAGCACCGACGCCTGAGGAGCGTGCCCACGCGCACGCCGCCCGCATGCGCGGACTACGCGCGCAGGCGGTCGCAGCCCGGATCGGTGAGATTGCGCCCAGGACCGCTAGATTTGCTGACCAGTGGCCCACGGGCCAGGACGTCGAGATTCTGCCCCCGGTCCGGCACGCCCTGGCAGAGATCGGCGTGCGCTACCTCTTCTCCGAGGACGCTCCCACCCTGCTGCCCTTTGCCGCACAGCTCTTCCTGGCCCGGGAGGTGCTCGTACGCCCCTCGCGCTGGGTATGGCCGCGCTGGATCCCCACACCGGCACGGCGGTTCCGCACACGGCAGCAAGTCGCCTTCATCAACGCTTTGCGGCCCATCGTCCGTCGGCGCATTTCATCGGGCCGGCTCGGTGACGACGTGCTGGGACAGATGCTCCGGCCCTCCTCCCGTTATGGCCTACTGCCGGAAGAGGCCATCCTCGACACTCTCCCCGGAATCACCGTCGCCACCTTCGAGACACCTTCCCGGGCCGCCGGATGGATCCTGCTTTACCTGGCCCTGCACCCCCAGGCAGCGGGCCGCGTCGCGGCCGAAGCCGCCTTGCTGCCCGCGGACCCGGCCGCGACGACCAGCACCCACCTCGACAGCCTGCAATACACCCAGGCACTGGTACGCGAGGTCCTCCGACTGCACCCCCCGAGCTGGCTACTGACCCGGCGCGCCCCGCGACAGACTCAGCTCGCCGACTACACCATCGACGCCGGGTCCACCGTTCTCGTCTGCCCCTACACCGCCCACCGCGACGCACGGGAACACTCCGAGCCGGACCAGTTCCAGCCCGAGCGCTGGCTCGATGATTCGGGCTCGCCGGCGAAACCCGGGGTCTTCCTCTCCTTCGGTACCGGGCCGCACGGCTGCGAGGGAACCGCTCTGGCCATGGCGATGCTGACGCTCCTGACCGCGCAGACCGCCCGCCGCTACCACTTGAGCGAGCCGCCCGGACCGGAACCCAGCTACCAGGTCACCACCTTCGAAGGTCTCACAACTGTCGGCTTGCGCCTGCGTGCCACCGTGCGCAGCTGAGAGCAGTCCTGCTGTCAGTGACAGGCCGCCTCCACCCGCGAACAGCGAACGTTGATCAAGTTCGAGTGCCGTTCCGCACACGCATGGATGACCAGTTCATGGTTCGCTCATCGTGTGTCGCTGGTCGAACTCGTTGGCGAGCATGCCCATCATGACGAGGTCGTGGTGCCGGCCGGCGAAGAAAACGTGTTCCCGCAAGCGCCCCTCCTCGGTGAAGCCGAGCCGCCGCATAAGTGCCAGCGATGCCTCGTTGTGGGCGAAGATCGCTGCTAGGCATTTGTGATAGCGCCGCTCGGCAAACATGAAGCGCATCAGCAGCACCACGGCTTCTACGGCGTAGCCCTTGCGCCGGTGGTCAGCGCCGATCGTGACATCAAACTCGAACCAGCCTGAACGAGGGCCGGTGCGATGTGAGCCGATTGTGCCAACTAGCTCTCCCCTGGCCCTCGTTTCGACTGCCAACCAGAAGCGGTCGTCATCGCACTGGGCAACGGCTTGCTCCTTCGCCCAGGCACGGTAGCTCTCGGCGGACCGCGGTAGATCCAGCCGGCTCCCTCGCCGCCCGTCATCGTCGGCGAAGCGCGTGAACGCTGTCCAGTCGTCGGGCTCGATAGCGCGCAGGCGTACCCGTCTACCAGTCCAGGACGATGCCATGCCCTATGTGATCACACTGCAGTGCGCGCGAGGCTGAGAGGCACGCCGAGGCGGGTGTTGCCCGCCGTGCTCTGTCTCACCGCTGATCGTTGTCCTCTGTCGGCGGTCTCTGAACCTGGGTTCAAGGAACGGCGACATCCTCGTCCGGGGCAGCGGGGTCGCGCAGCGGGCGCAAATCCCCGTCAGCCGGGACGGTGACGCGGAGGCTTTGACTTGCTCTCCCTCCTGAAGGGAGGGAGATTCTGGCCTGCTCGCTCGGTGCGGTGCCGCTACGCGGCACGGGCATCGGGCGGGCTTCCGTGGCTTCCTGTTTCTTCACGCTGCGCCAGAACGGGTTCTGGTCTTACCGGCGCTCCGCAGGCTGTCACCGCCAGTCCGGCGGCCTTGATGTTCTTCGCGGCGTTGTGATCCCGGTCGTGGAAGGTGCCGCAGGCAACGCAGGTCCATTCCCGCACGTGCAGGGGTTTGGGTCCGTCGCGGTGGCCGCAGGTGGAACACACCTGGCTGGTGGGCTCGAACCGGCCGATCCTGACAAAGGTCCGGCCGTACCGCTTCGCCTTGTCCAGGGCGTCCCCCTGGCGGCGGACGCTCGCGTCCCAGTCCGCGTAGATCAACGCCTTATTCTTGAGCAGACCTGCACGACCTCCGGGTGCCGTGGAACTCCGGCGCAGCCGTAGCCGTAGCGACACGCGAAGGTCCCACCCGCGATCACGCGGAACAAACAGGGTGAATCGGCAGCCCGCTCATGCACTCACGGCGCTGAAGAATCGAGGCTGAAGAAGCCGTGGATGACGTCGGCGACGCTCGAGTCCGACACGGAGTTCAGCGCCGAGGACAGCGAGCCCATCGCCGCACCGAGGACGCCGGCCACGAGCAGACCGGAAAACACCACGAGCAGCCCGTGCGACCAGATCCTTGACCTCGGGCTGTCACGAGGGACGCCGTTCGGTAGGCGATCGAGAACGTAGAAAGTGCCTCTGAGCTGCAACGCTAGGACGTTCTGAGGGTCCTGTACGTGGTAGCGGAAGAGGCACTTCCCAGGTGGTCATCAACTGCTTGGCGTTGCTTAAGCGCTGTCCCGTAAGTGATCTTGATGTGCGATGGTCTTGGACTGTGGCTGGTGTAATCACGGCGTCAGAGCCGTCTTGGATAGCCCCGTTCACCGGGCTGAGCCCACGCACCTTCGGCAAGTTGGTGACTCAACTGCGCCGCGAGGGCGCCGGCGCGCCGGGCCGTGACCGGCCTTGGAAGCTCCCGCTTCAGGACCGGGTGCTGCTGGTGGCCGCGTACTGGCGCACCAACCTGACGCTGAGGCAACTGGCGCCCCTGTTCGGGGTGTCGAAGTCGGCGGCGGACCGGGTCATCGACCACCTCGGACCGAAGCTCGCGCTCCCGCCGCGGCGCCGCTTCCGCAAGGACGCCGTGCTCATCGTGGACGGCACTGTGCGCCACGAGGCGCTTGATGACCGGGCGGGGGTGAAAGGACTCCGCCATCGGACTGTCGCAGCAGTCCGGTTGACGCTGAGGGCAGCCTGATCTGGGGGACGCCAGTGAGGGTGGGAAGCGGCCCTGACAACGCCGGGACGTGCTGGCACTGCCAGACGGTGCGGGTCCGGCAAGCGAGACGAGAAGGTGTACGCGAGGAACCAGTGGCAAAGCTCCGTAAGCGACGAACCGGCTCCAATCTGGTGGATATGGGCCGGGATGCAGTGCGTGACCACTCTGGTGGTCAACTCCGAAGCCGCGTAGTGCCGTCGGTGGGGAGGCCACGATGAAGGACTGCGGCGTAGTCGTGGCGATGCTGCCGGAGCAAGAGCTGGGCACCTCCCTCGTCGACCGGTCATCGAGTGAACGTGGGAACCATCCCCGGTCGCCCTCCGGGCCAGGCAGCCGGCCTGGTCCAGGGCAGGCCCGTCGTCGGCCGAGGGCCGCGGGATGGGGCGGAGGTCCCGTAGTAGTCCGAGCGTGCGAGAGGCGCGCACATGGCGAAGGGGGCCAGCAAGTCAGCAGGGAGGAGAATGAAATGCCAGGAGGATTTCGCCGGTGAATACCGACGAACTGGAATCGGCCCTTTACTGGGGCGAACGCCGGGTACCGGGGATTCAGACCAAGCTGCACCAGTGGGCCAGCGGTGATCCTCACCGCCGGTTCGACGACCTGTTCAACCTCGTGACCGATCCCGCCTTCCTTCTGGTCGCGTGGGCTCGGGTGCGGGGTAACAAGGGTGCTCGCACCGCCGGAGTGGACGGACGAACTGCCCACTACGTTGAGGCTGTGCGAGGAGTCGAGGTCTTCCTCGACGAACTGCGGTCTGAGTTGAAGGACCGTAGTTTCCGCCCGTTGCCGGTGCGTGAGCGGCTCATTCCCAAGGCGAACGGCAAGCTCCGTCGCCTCGGGATCGCGACCGTCACCGACCGGGTGGTCCAGGCATCCTTGAAGCTGGTGTTGGAGCCGATCTTCGAGACGGATTTTCACCCACAGAGTTACGGGTTCCGTCCGAAGCGCCGAGCCCATGACGCGGTGGCGGAAGTACGTCACCTGACCTCCCGCTCGTATGAGTGGATCGTGGAAGGTGACATTGCTGCCTGTTTCGATGAAATTTCGCACCCTGCCTTGATGGAAAGGGTGCGAAGACGCGTCGGAGACAAACGCGTTCTGGCCCTGGTGAAGGCGTTCCTCAAGGCGGGCATCCTCGGCGAGGACAAGGTCTTGAGGTCGACCGATGCCGGTACCCCGCAAGGATCGATCCTCTCGCCGTTGCTGAGCAACGTGGCCCTGTCCGTGCTGGACGAGTACATCGCCCAGGCGCCGGGCGGACCTCGTGCCAAGCAATATCAGCAGGCCAAGCGTCGCCGGAATGGTCTGCCCAACTACCGGTTGATCCGGTACGCGGACGACTGGTGCCTGGCGGTATCGGGCACCCGAGCTGACGCAGAGGGCCTGCGTGAGGAGATCGCGATCGTGCTTTCTGCGATGGGCTTGCGTCTGTCGCGAGAGAAGACACTGATCACCCATATCGAGGATGGTCTCGACTTTCTAGGCTGGCGCATCCAACGTCACCGGAAGCGAGGCACCAGCAAACACTTCGTCTACCTCTATCCGGCCAAGAAGGCGCTCCGCTCCATCATGGCCAAGGTGAAGACGTTGTGCTGGCAGGATGTGAACCTGCCGCTCGATGCCCTGCTGCACCGGCTCAATCAGGTGCTGCGGGGCTGGACCGCCTACTTCAAGCACGGTTCGTCGAAGGCGACCTTCAACTACCTGCGGGCCTACACCTGGAAGCAGGTATTTGGATGGCTTCGTCGCAAGCACCGGCGAACCAACTGGAAGGAAATCCGGTGCAAGAACACCAGCGACGGATGGTGGCCCGCCACTAGCGAGGTGACTCTCTTTAACCCCGGGGCAGTAAAGATCGTCTATTACTCCTACCGGGGAAAGAAGATCCCCTCTCCTTGGCCGAGCACAGCATGAGGAAAACCATTTGAACCACCGGGACTTGTGGAGCGCCCGTTGCGTGGAGACGCGCACGGCGGGTGCGGGAGGCGGCCCGGGGAAACCCACCGACGGAAACGTCGGCAGGGCGCCCCGGGCCGACCTCACCTGGTGCCGACCCGCGATCACACCGTGGCTGAGCAGTCGAAGAACTATCGGTACTCGACGAACCATCAGGTGGTCGTCGACGCCGACACCCGGCTGGTGGTCGTGCTCGGCCGGCCACTGCCGGGCAACCGCAATGACTGCCGGGCCTGGGCCGAGTCCGGCGCGAAGGACGCCGTCGGGAAGACCGTAACGATCGCCGACGGCGGCTACCGCGGAACGGGACTGGTCATCCCTCACCGCCGTCGCAGCGCGGACGAAGAACTCCCCGACTGGAAGCAGGCGCACAACAAGAGCCACAGGCAGGTCCGGGCCCGCGTCGAGCACGTCTTTGCCCGCATGAAGACCTGGAAGATCTTGCGCGACTGCCGCCTCCGCGGCGACGGTGTGCACCACGCGATGCGCGGCATAGCCCGCCTGCACAACCTCAACCTCGCCGGATAGGCGCCGGCCACCTGGCGGCCGCTGACATGAGCTGCTGGTGAACGAGCCGACCCACGCCAGTCCCGAGGTCATTTCGTCTGCGGGCGGGCCTGCTTCACCTCGCGGTCGATAGCCCAGGCGTCAGCGACCGGCCCGAGGTGGCCGAGCTTGTCGGGGTTGATCACCGAGCGGATGGTCTGGATCTGCCCATCGAGCACCTCGAGGGCCAAGGTGTGGAGCACCTTGCCGTCCCGGTCGCGGAAGATCGCTCCGGGCTGGCCGTTGACCTCGTGCGGCTCGAAGGTCACGTCGATCCGGGCCATCCGGGGGAAGACGGAGGCGAGCAGCCGGGCCACGTTCTCGGCGCCGATGACGGCCCTGGCCAGCTGCGGTGCCTTGCCGCCGCCGTCCCCGACCATCGACACGTCGGCGGCGAGTAGATCCCGCAGGCCGACGACATCGCCTTCGCGGAGTGCGTCGAAGAATCGCGTCGCCAGTTCCTGCCGCTCCTGACGGTCCGCTTCGAACCGTGGCCGTCCGGCCTGCATGTGCCGCCGCGCCCGTACCAGCAGCTGCCGGCACGCCGCTTCCGACCGCTCCACCGCCGCGGCGACCTCGTCGAAGCCGAAGCCGAACACCTCCCGCAGCACGAACACCGACCGCTCCCGCGGGCTGAGCCGCTCCAGGAGCAGCAGCGCCGCCATCGACACAGAGTCGGCCAGTTCCGCTGAGCGTGCCGGATCCTGATAGGGATCGGTGAGCAGCGGCTCGGGGAACCACGGCCCGACGTACTCCTCCCGCCTCACCCGTGCGGAGCGCAGCACGTCGATCGAGATCCGCGTCACAGTGGCGGACAAGAAGGCCTTGGTCGACGTGGGCCGGGTCGCCGAGCCGTCGAAGCGCAGCCAGGTCTCCTGTACCGCGTCCTCGGCCTCTCCCACGCTGCCCAGAATCCGGTAGGCGATCGAGAACAGCAGCGGCCGCAGCTCCTCGAACTCCTCGACCTTGCTCACGCCGACTCCCCCTTGCAGTCCTCCCGCCCGGCCGTACTCGTCGGCGCGGGCATCTTCTGGTGATCATCCGGTCCACCGGCGGCGCAGAGCAAGGCCCCCACGGTCCCGGAGCCCAGAGCCCGGGCCCGGGCCCGGGCCGGTTGCCGACGACCGTTCAGTGGAACTGCCCCACCTCGTAGTCGCCGGCCGGCTGCTGGGTGATGATGTTCAGCCGGTTCACCGTGTTCATGAAGGACACCAGGATCACCAGGGCGGTGAGCTGCTCCTCGTCGTAGTGCTCGGCAGCACGCGCCCAGACCTCGTCGCTGACCCCGCCGGCCGCGTCCGCGACCCGGGTCCCCTGCTCCGCCAGCTCCAGCGCGACGCGTTCGGCCTCGGTGAAGACCGTGGCCTCCCGCCACGCCGCCACCAGGTTCAGCCGCACCGGGGCCTCCCCGGCAGCGGCGGCCTCCTTTGTGTGCATGTCGATGCAGACGGCGCAGCCGTTGATCTGGCTCACGCGCAGCGCCACCAACTCCTGCGTCGCGGCCGGCAGCGGGGATTCCTTGAGCGCCCTGCCCGCCGACATGAAGTACTTGAGGGCCTTGCCGGGGTTCGGGCTGGCGAAGTAGTTCAGTCGCGCGTCCATCGTGTGCTCCTCCGTGGTCGTCAGTGGCTACACCCCCTGAGACGAGGTAGCCCCAAGCCCTGTGACGCGGACGCGTGTGACCCACGTCTCCCTGCTGCCGGGGTGTTCGGAGATGCACAGGCGGGGTTGCTGTCTCGTCACAGGGGTGCGGGCAATCCTCGATCAAGGAGCCGATGATGAACCTCACGCTGTGGATCACTGCTGGCCGCTGTCTGACTGGCCAGCAGTGCCAAGACGTTCGTGCCCAAGGAGAAGACGGCCGGCATGGGCACCGCCACCCGATGGGTCGAGGACTTCAGCCCCGGCGCCCTCCAGGCCATCGGCGCCCTTGAACTCCTGGCCACGGCGGGCCTGGTCCTGCCCGCCATGCCAGACATCGCACCGGTTCTGGTGCCGCTGGCCGCCACCGGCCTGGTGTTGCTGTTCGTCGGCGCGGTGATCACGCGCCTCCGCCATGGCGAGAAGCTGACGATCGCGGGCGACGTGGTCTATCTCGCCCTGGCCGCCTTCGTGGCATGGGGCCGCTTCGGCCCCGAGTCCTTCACCGGCTGACCACTCAGCTCAGGGCGAGCCGGTTGCCGAAGGCGCCCGGGCTCAGCCCGGTGTATGGACTCCGGAACGGCTCCGGCGCCGTAATCATGCCAGCCACGACCCATGTTCACCGCACCTCAAGATCACTTGCGGGACAGCCCTTAGCCGGCAGCTACGGATGGGGCTTCTCGGTGTGGTCGGTCAAGGCAGGATCTCGACGTACCCGTCGGTTCCGTGCACGCGGATCCGCTGCCCGTCCCGAATCAGCCGGGTGGCCTGCTCCACGCCCACGACGGCCGGCAAGCCGTACTCCCGGGCGATCACCGCGCCATGAGTCATCAGGCCGCCCACCTCCGTCACCAGGCCCGCGATTCCGACGAACAGCGGCGACCAGCTAGGGTCCGTGAAGGTCGTGACCAGGATGTCGCCCGCTTCGAGATCTGCCTCCGCCATGTCAAGGATGACGCGGGCCCTTCCCTCGATGGTCCCGGTGGAAACCGGCAGGCCGATCAGGGCGCCGGCCGGCACGTCGTCGCGCCGGTACGCCCCGGTGACGGCCTCACCATCCGATGTGAGCACCCGGGGCGGTGTGAGCGCGTGGTACGACCGGAAGGCGTCCTTGCGCTGCTGGATGAGCTGGTCATCCACCTGGTTCGAGCGCACGACGTCGTGGAGTTCTTGGAACGTGAGGTAGAAGATGTCCTCCTTCTCAGGAAACACGTTGGCTTGCACGAGGCGCTCGGCCTCCTCCAGCAGGGCCTGCTTGTAGACGAAGTAGCGGCTGACGATGCCGTACTTCGGGTACTCCCGGTACCCGATGAAGGTTCTGACCCGGTCGATCATCCCCTTGGCCTCGTCGGCTTTCTGGTCCCCGTCCGGCAGGGCCCGCAAGCGGGACAGCACGTCCTGTTCCTTCTTCTGCGCCTTCTGCCGCCCTTGTTCGAAGCGCCGCTCGGCGGCGCCCGGTTCGAAGTTCCTGACGTTGTCGAGGATCACGGGCACGAGCGTGGTGGGGCGCTCGCGCCAACGCGGCCTCGTGATGTCGATCTCGCCGACGCAGCGCATGCCGTACCGATCGAGGTAGGCCTCTATGGCGTCGCGCGCTTCGGTCCCGCCCGCGAGCTTCGCCAGCTCGTCCAGGAAGCCCTCGTCCTCGACGCCCTGCAGGAACGCCACCACCTCCGGCTGCGGGCGGATCACGTCCGCGACGTCGAGCAACGCCAGTCCCATCTCCGACGTGACGTTGTCGGGGGCGGACAGCGTCAGCGTGTCAGCCGCGTTCTTCTCGCCCAGCCACTCCTGCAGCTTGTCGTTGAGCCACCACGTGGCCTCCATCCCCGCCATGATCGCCTGCATGCTCAGCGGATCACTGAGGACTCGCTTGTGCTCCTCGAAGGCCTCCAGCAGGAAGTCGAACAGCGCCGGTCCGGTCTTCGTCCGGATGTCGCGCTCCAGGGCGGCGATGGACACCCGGCTGCGCTCGATCAGCTCGGTCACGATGGCCGGATCGGTCTCGATCGTGGCGGACGCACCGGCCGGCGGCCCGCCGGGACCCGCGTCCGGGAGCGACGGGACGAAATCGTCGTGGTCGAGGACGGTCTCCAGAGCGTCCCTGATCAGCGGGTCGCCTCTCCCCATGACGTCCAGGAGGCCGGCGCGGCTCGCGGGCGAGGCCAGGCGCCGGGTGACGTCGACGAACAGTCTCCCGCCGGCCTCGCGCATCGGCACCATGGCCGTCAGCTGCCACATGGAGAGCCCCAGGGGCTTCATGGGGTCGGTCATCATCTGTCCATGACCGACGGAGACGTAGACGTGATTCTCCTGGTCGCCGGTCTCGGGGATGGGGAACAGCGTCGTGATCGGCCGGCTCTGAACGATCTGGAAGCCATCGTCGACCAGGCACCATTCGATGTCCTGCGGGCGGCCGAAGTGCGCTTCGATCCGCCGCCCGAGCTGTACGAGCCGCACGACCTGCGCATCCGTCAGCGCCGGCTGCTCCTGCCGCTGCGAGTCGATCGCCACTTCCTGCGTACCGCCGGCCGGCAGGGCGTGAACGGCACGCTGTTTGGCGGCGATCGCTTTGGCGACGACTTCGCCGTGTCGCACCTTGAAGACGTCCGGGTTCACCAGGCCGGAGACCAGGGCCTCGCCGAGGCCGAAGCCGGCGTCCACGGTGGCGACCTTCCGATTGCCCGTGACGGGGTCGGCCGTGAACAGGATGCCGGCCGCGTGCGGGAAGACCATCTGCTGCACGACCACGGCCATGTGGACCGTGCGGTGGTCGATGCCGTTCCGCTGGCGGTAGGTCACGGCCCGCTCGGTGAACAGCGAGGCCCAACACCGGCTGACGTGCTGGAGGATCGCCGTCGGCCCCACGACGTTCAGGTACGTGTCCTGCTGGCCGGCGAAGGAGGCCGTCGGCAGGTCTTCTGCCGTCGCGCTGGATCGGACGGCGTAGGCGGCTCGCTCGCCGAGCCGGCCGAGCGCGCGGGTGATCGCAGCCGCGAGATCGCCCGGGATGGCAATCCCTTCGATGATTCGACGAATCCGCGCGCTGAGGGTGCGGATCGCCTCCCGGTCGTCCGGGTTCAAGCGTGACAACTGATCGAGCCGATCGTCGATCGACGGTGCTTCCGCCATGATCCGCCGGAAGGCGTCCGTCGTCACGCAGAAGCCGGCCGGCACGCGGATGCCGTCGATCCGCGACAGGCCACCCAAGTGCGCGCCCTTACCGCCAACAACCGCGATCTGCGTCGCGTCGACCTCTTGAAGGTCCAACACGTACTGCTCACTCATTGCTGTACCTCCGAGGCAGCCGTGCTCCGTCGCACTGCGGTGGCCGATCGAATCACCGGCGCCTCCCACTCTGTCGACCCTCTTGTCGAGCACGTCCTCATCCCTGCTTGCCTTTCCTCTGACGAGTCGGCCGGCCGCTCCGCCCGGTCGGGCGGCGCGCACCCCCGCGCCTCCGCGCCGAGCACCCGAAACTGCAACTCCGCTGCCGGTCCCACCGCTGGTTCGACGTCACCGCGCCCCTCATACGTCGACAACAACACACGCACGTCGTACCCCCACCTCCGCAGGTTGGGGCATCGGCCGACGATTCTGCGCCGTGACCCGGGTCTTGCGGCAAGCCCCCCAGTGCGCTATACGTTGAGAGTGGCAAGGAGAGAGTTCTCCTTGCCTTTGCGTTTGTCTTTCTGCACTGCCCAGGTCCTCCTCCTGCACGCCACTTGGTCTCACGCTTTCGCCAGGCTTGGTGTCCGGCACCTGGGCAGGTAAACGAAAAGCGCCTCTGACTCCGGGAAACAAGACGCCACCGCGACCAACGCGGCTCGCAAGGGTCTGCCCTGGAGACCGCCCGCTGGAAGACCTGATCCTGTTGACCGCCGCGCACCGGCACACGAATCTCACCCTCGCCCCCTCGCGCCGCTCAGCACCCGAACAATGACCAGACCAACGGGCCAGGTGATCTGCGACATCACGATCTCGGCTGACGGGTACTCGGCCGGGCTCAACCAGACCGAGGAACGCCCGTTCGGCGACGACGGCGGCGACGGCTCGGGCGACAAACTCCACGCCTGGATGTTCGACGCTCCCGACGAGAACCGGGCCGAGATCGACCAACTGGCCGCCGCCAAAGCATTCATCATGGGTCGCAACATGTTCGGCCCAGTGCGTGGCGAGTGGGATCGGCAGTGGAACGGCTGGTGGGGCGACGATCCGCCGTTCCACGCGCCGGTGTTCG
Source organism: Streptomyces sp. NPDC002088 (assembly GCF_040296605.1). Lineage (NCBI taxonomy): Bacteria > Bacillati > Actinomycetota > Actinomycetes > Kitasatosporales > Streptomycetaceae > Streptomyces > Streptomyces sp. NPDC002088. The sequence goes on from NZ_JBEOXO010000019.1 coordinate 38,870, forward strand.
TGCTCACCCACCACGCGCGCGAGCCGCAGCCGATGGACGGCGGCACCACGTACTACATGTGCAATCACAGTTCGTCGATCAGGCCGGCGGCGAGGTACTGGTTGATGGTGATCGCGCCGCCATGGATCGAGACAACGCTGCTGTCCTGAACCGGAGGACTTGTCGCACAGCCACCGATGGCAGTACCGGGGACGGTCAGGCCGTGCTGCCGCTGGCGGTGTGGCTGGGGTCCGCTGCCCAGGACGCCGGCAGGCGCAGGCTGTCGTGGGTCGGGGTGCCGGATTCGGCAGTCCAGACGATGATCTGCGGGTCGGGGTCGACCGCCCACGAGCGGAGTTCCGCCGCGTCGGAGGAGACCGCCGCCTCGTCGCGCGGGGAGCCGGCCGCGGCCGTTGACGGTCGACGATCACATGGTTCTCGGAGCCGAGGTGGGCTCGGTCAACGGGTGAGGGGCCGACGTGATCGCCCCCACGTGAACCATGCCCGCAGGTGCCGTCCGGACCGCGACGGCTACAGCTCACCCGGCCTGCTGTCCTGTCGCCGGACGACCCGCACGAGCGGGGCCAGGTCGGGCTCCGACGCGGCGGCGTCGAGTGCCTCGCGCAGCGCCTCGTTGTTGGTCGGGCGGGCCGCCTCCAAGAGGGCGAGGCCCGCTTCGGAGACATTGGTGTAGATGCCCCGCCGGTCGGTCGGGCACAGATAGCGGGAGAGCAGGCCTCGGTCCTCCAGGCGCGTGACGAGCCGGGTGGTGGCGCTCTGGCTGAGGACGACGGCGTCGGCGACCTGCTTCATCTGTAGGTGGCCGCCCTCTCCGTCGTGCTGGCGGCTGAGGACGTCGAGCAGGAAGTACTCGCGCACGCTCAGGCCGTGCTCGGCCTGTAGTACGCGCTCGAGGTGCGACTCGATTCTGCCGTGGAGCAGGGACAACGCGCACCAGCCCTGAGCGAGGGAGGTGAGCGCGGGGTCGGTGGCGGTCATGTGGCAGGCGTCCTTCCGTGAGGGCCCTCGGAGCCCTTCGAGAGTCTCTCCAGAGCCGTACAAGGCATACGCCACTATACCGCGTTTGCATTAGCGCGCGCATGCAATTATTGTGGTCGCTCGTAAGGAGCTGCCACAACGTCCCTTCGGAAGGTTACTTCCATGCCTCTCGCGCTCCTGGCCCTCGCCATCGGGGCCTTCGGCATCGGCACCACCGAATTCGTCATCATGGGCCTGCTGCCCGACGTCGCCGCCGACTTCGGCGTCTCGGTGCCCACCGCAGGATTCCTCGTCACCGGATACGCACTCGGCGTCATGTTCGGCGCCCCGCTCATGACGGTCCTCGGCACCAAAATCTCCCGCAAGAACATGCTCATGCTGCTCATGGGCCTGTTCATCGTGGGCAACGTCATCTCGGCAGTCGCCCCGGTCTTCGCCGTCATGCTCATCGGCCGCGTGGTCGCCTCACTGGCCCACGGTGCGTTCTTCGGCATCGGCTCCGTCGTCGCCGCCGAACTGGTCGCCCCCGAGAAGAAGGCCGGCGCCATCTCCATGATGTTCACCGGTCTGACCGTCGCCAATGTCGTCGGCGTGCCGCTCGGCACGTTCGTCGGGCAGAGTGCCGGCTGGCGCACCACCTTCTTCATCGTCGCCGCGCTCGGCGTCGTCGGTCTCGCCGGCATCGCCAAGCTCGTCCCGGACATGCCCAAGCCGGAGGGCGTACGTCTGCGTCACGAGGTGGCCGCGTTCAAGAACGTCCAGGTGCTGCTCGCCATGGCGATGACGGTGCTCGGCTTCGGCGGTGTCTTCGCGGCCATCACCTACATCGCGCCGATGATGACCGACGTCGCCGGTTACGCGGAGTCGTCCGTGACCTGGCTGCTCGTCCTGTTCGGCCTCGGCATGGTGGCCGGCAACCTGACCGGCGGAAAGTTTGCCGACCGCAAGCTCATGCCGATGCTCTTCACCGCGCTCGGCGGCCTGGCCGTGGTCCTGGCTCTGTTCACCGCCGGTGCGCACAACAAGGTCACGGCAGCCGTCGCCGTGTTCTTCATCGGGGCCCTGGGCTTCGCCACGGTGCCGCCGCTCCAGAAGCGGGTACTGGACTACGCACACGGAGCACCGACCCTCGCCTCCGCCGTCAACATCGGCGCCTTCAACCTCGGCAACGCGCTGTCCGCCTGGCTCGGCGGCATCGTCATCGCCGCCGGCTTCGGCTACACCTCGCCCAACTGGGTCGGTGCGGTCCTCGCCGCCGCGGCCCTGGTCCTCGCCGTCGTCTCCAGCACCCTGGAGCGCCGCGCCCCCGAACGCCACTCGCCCGTCACCGCGCCGCCCCGGGCTCCAGCCGCGGCGGAGCGGCCCGTAGCCGCGGACCGCTGACCGTGCAACCGCTCACCGCGCGCCACTGACCGCGCGCCGACCGCGCACAGCACAGACCATCGACTACGTACCCAGGGACCATCCCCCCATCGCCCCCATCACCATCGGCGACAGCAAGATCGACAAGGACAAGGGAGAACATCGTGACCTCCATCCCCACCGTCACCCTCAACAACGGCGTCACCATGCCGCAGCTCGGCTTCGGTGTCTTCCAGGTCCCCGACGAGGAGACCACCACCGCCGTCGCCACCGCCCTGCGGGCCGGCTACCGCAGCATCGACACCGCCGCGATCTACGGCAACGAGCGCGGCGTGGGCCAGGCACTCGCCGACTCGGGCATCGCCCGCGACGAGCTGTTCATCACCACCAAGCTGTGGAACGCCGACCAGGGCTACGAAGCCACGCTCGCCGCGTTCGACGCCTCCCTGGACAAGCTCGGCCTGGACCACGTCGACCTGTACCTCATCCACTGGCCGACCCCGGCCCGTGACCTGTACCTCGACACGTGGCGTGCGCTGGAGAAGCTGTACACCGACGGGCGCACCCGCGCCATCGGCGTCTCCAACTTCCAGCCCGCACACCTGGAGCGCCTGCTCGGTGCCGCCTCGGTCGTCCCGGCCGTGAACCAGATCGAGCTCCACCCGGGGCTCCAGCAGGCCGAACTGCGCGAGTTCCACGCCGGCCACGGCATCGCCACCGAGGCGTGGAGCCCGCTCGCCCAGGGTGCCGTCCTCAAGGACGACGCGGTCACCACGATCGCGGCCGCGCACGGCAAGAGCCCGGCCCAGGTAGTCCTGCGCTGGCACCTGCAGATCGGCAACGTGGTCATTCCCAAGTCGGTCACCGAAAGCCGTATCCGCGAGAACTTCGACGTCTTCGACTTCGAGCTCAGCCCGCAGGAGATCGACGCGCTGACCGCGCTCGACCGCGGCATGCGTACGGGCCCGGACCCCGACACCCTCAACTAGCCGACCACCAGGGCCCACGCCCGACCGAGAACGACTCCTCCTTCGTACCCCCCCACACGCAGTAACACAGATTGAGGCACCACCATGAGCATCCGCTCCCTCCTGCCGGGCCGCATCGGCTTCGGCACCGCACCGCTCGGCAACATGTTCCGCGCCATCCCCGACGAAGAGGCTGCCGCCACCGTGCAGGCCGCCTGGGACCAGGGCATCCGCTACTTCGACACCGCCCCCCTGTACGGTGCGGGCCTGGCGGAGATCCGGCTCGGCGACGTCCTCGCCGGCAAGCCGCGCGACGAGTACGTCCTGTCCACCAAGGTAGGCCGGGTCATCCTCGACGAGATCGAGGACCCTGCGAGCCGTGAACTCGGCGAGAAGGGCGCCCTGTTCGAGCACGGCCGCCCCAACAAGATGGTCAACGACTACAGCGCCGACGCGACGCTGCGCTCCGTCGAGGACAGTCTCAAGCGCCTCCGGACCGACCGCCTCGACATCGTCTGGGTACACGACATCGCCCAGGACTTCTACGGCGACGACTGGGTCGGCGTGTACGAGAGCGCCCGCACCGGTGCGTTCCGCGCCCTGACCCGGCTGCGCGACGAGGGCGTCATCAAGGCCTGGGGCCTCGGCGTCAACAAGGTCGAGCCGCTGGAGATGACGCTGGACCTGGACGAGCCGCGCCCCGACGCGTTCCTGCTGGCCGGCCGCTACACGCTGCTCGACCACTCCCGCGCCCTCCAGCGCCTGCTGCCCGCCGCGGCCGAGCAGGACGTCGACATCGTCGTCGGCGGCCCCTACAGCTCCGGCATCCTCGCCGGCGGCAGCCACTTCGAGTACGCCGAGGCGCCCGCCCACATCGTCGACAAGGTCGGCCGGATCAAGGCGCTCGCGCAGGAGCACGGCATCGGCATCAAGTCCGCCGCCCTCCAGTTCGTGCTGGCCCACCCGGCCGTCGCCGCGGTCATCCCCGGCGCCACCCGGCCCAGCCGAATCGCCGAGGACCTCTCCGCGCTCGCCGAGGACGTCCCGTACAGCTTCTGGAAGTCCCTGCGCGAGCAGAAGATCATCGCGCACGACGCGCCGGTCCCCGTGAAGGACGCGTCGTGACCGCCGCCCGCGTCACCCTCGACGTGCCGCAGCCCGCCGACCGGGTCTGGCAGCTCATCGGCGGCTTCGGCTCCCTGCCCGACTGGTTGCCGTACATCACGGAGAGCCTGCTGGGCGAGGGCGGTCGGCTGCGTACGCTGACGAATGCCGAGGGCGGCGTCATCGTCGAACGCCTCGAAGCCTTCGACGAGACGGCCCGCGGTTACACCTACTCGATCGCGCAGGCCCCCTTCCCCGTCACGGGCTACCGCTCCACGCTCCAGGTCGTCGACCTCGGCGTCGACGGATCCCGGGTTGAGTGGTCGGGCACGTTCACCCCGGATGGTGTCACCGACGCCGAGGCGACCGCACTCTTCGAGGGCATCTACCGGGACGGCCTGGCCGCCCTGGCGGAGAAGCTCGCCGCCTGACCGGGACGGGTGACAGCCGACGAGGGGGTCGGGATCCCAGCGATCCCGCCCCCCTCGGTCACGCAAGCCCACCTCGCGAGCCCGGTGAGGACACGTCATGAACCCTGCTTCCGAAGCGCCGACCCCGCTCATGCTCGGTCGTGGGGGGTTGAAGGCTCATGTGTCGGGGTGTCGTCAAGGCCCCGCGTCAGGACGGGGCGAGGACGCGGAACTCGTTGCCCTCCGGGTCGGCGAGGACCGTCCACGGCACCTGGCCCTGACCCACGTGGGCGGGCGTCGCCCCGAGAGTCTTCAGACGCGCGACCAACTCAGCCTGACGGGCCGCAGAGGTGGTGGCGAGGTCGAGGTGCACACGGTTCTTTGTCGTCGTTTTGGGTTCCGGGACGGGAACGACGTCGATGCCTACGACGACCGGGTCCGGCCAGACGAAGCCACCGACGGGTCCGACGTAGGTGGTCACGCCGGGGCTGTAAGCACTCCAGCCGAGCGCCTCCGCCCAGAACCGGCCGACCGCCGAGGCGTCAAGAGCCTTGATGATCACGTGAACAGGCCGCAGCGCCATGCCGGCGATCCTATGCGCCCGCTCTGCTACGACAGCCGCACCGTCGCCGAACAGAGATCACCCGCAGGCCCACCGGCCGTACCGCTCCACCAGAAACTCGGTGACCGGATCCAGCGAGCACCAACGGTTCTCCTCCACGGCATCTGCGCCGGGCAGCAGGGGCGCGGCACTCTCGGCCAACGCCCTCGCCGCACCCTCGTCCAGCTCGAACGGATGCCGCGACGGATCCACTTCGGCCCAGGTCAGGGAATGCGCCCACAGCTCAGTCACCGTGCCACTCTGCCGTGTGCAGCCACGCGAACACCAATGCAATATCGACCGTTCCGCTGCCACGACCGGGCCAGGACAAGAGTGTCGCAGCGCGCCCGTGGGCCGAGGCCGAACGCCTCACGGGCGTCTCCGCCGAGTGCTGGGCATACGGTCGGGACCCATGAAGTGCGGTCCTGCCGGACCAAAGGCGTGACGGCGACGACCTGGCGCATTCACCACCGCCGACGACGCGGACCCACACGGCGCGGGCGGCTTCAGTCGTCGCGCCCGGCACCGCGATCGGGTGCGCTCATGTCACCCGTCCCGGGCGTGCCGTCGGCGAGCCCGTAGCGCAGGTACACGGTGCCCTTCGGACCGGCCACCGGCGGTTCGAGGAGGGTGACGTTCGTGGGCACCGCGCCACCGTCGAACACCTTCTTCCCGACGCCGAGCACGATCGGGTGCACCCAGAGGTCGAGACGGTCGAAGAGTTTCTCGCGCAGGAGGGTCTGCACCAGGTTCAGGCTCCCGACGACCTTCACGTGCTCGTGCCGGTCACGGATCTCGCGCACCGCGCCGGCCAGATCCGGGCCGAGCTGCGTGGACCCGGCCCACGAGAGGTCGGGCCTGCCGCGGGAGGCCACGTACTTGGGGACGGTGTTGAAGAGCGTGGCGGTCTCGTTGTCCTGGCCGCCCTCCTGGTGCGGCCAGTAGGCGGCGAAGATGTCATACGTCCGCCGGCCGAGCAGAAGGGCGTCCGTGCCCTCGTACGCGGCGCCGCCGCGTGCTCAGCGGCAGGTCGCGATCCGGCTTGACCCTGACGTGGCTGGAACCTGGAGGATCGCGCCGTACGGCACCCCACGATTCCTATCGGAGGCATGCGACATGCTGCGCGGCAAGGGCATCCACTACGACACTGGCACCTTTCCCAACGGCGACACCTCACGTCCCGTCTTCGACTCCCGGGACGCCGCACGGGACATGCGGGTCGTCGCGCAGGACCTGCACTGCACCGCGGTCCGCATCACGGGCGGCGACGTGGACCGGATCGAGACCACAGCGCGGTACGCGGCGGAGGAGGGGATGGAGGTCTGGCTCTCGCCGTTCCCCTGCGAGCTGACGAACGCCGAGATGCTGCCGCTGTTCGCCGACTGCGCCGAACGGGCGGAACGGCTGAGCCGCGACGGCGCCGCGGTCGCCCTCGTCACCGGCTGCGAACTCAGCCTGTTCGCCCGCGGATACCTGCCCGGCGACACCTTCAACGAACGCGTCCCCGTCCTGGCAGGCCCCGGCCGAGAAGCCGCGCTTCAGGGCATACCCAACAAGGTCAACACCTTCCTGGGCGAGGTCATCGACACCGTACGGCCCCTCTTCGGCGGTCGCGTGAGCTACGCCTCCTGTCCTTTGGACGGCGTGGACTGGACCCCGTTCGACATCGTGGGCCTGGACGCCTTCCGGGGCCTGCGCAACGCCGCCACCTACCGCGACGACCTGCGCAAAGAATTCGCCCACGGCAAGCCCGTCGCCGTCATGGAGGCCGGCTGCTGCACCTACCGGGGCGCGGGGGACTACGGCGGCGCCGGCTGGTACATGGCCAAGGAGGCGGACGGCGTCACCCTCAAGCCCGACCTGGTACGCGATGAGAGCGAGCAGGTCCGCTACCTCAACGACCTCATGACCGTCTTCGAAGAGGAGGGCATCGACTCCGTCTTCTGGTTCAGCTTCGCCGGCTTCGCCACACCCCACCGACTGTCTGGACCTGACGAGGACCTCGCCTCCTACGGCGTCGTCAAAATCCTCGACGAGCACGGCGGCTACCCCGCCGAGAGCCGCACCTACCCAGACATGCCCTGGGAACCGAAGGAAGCGTTCCACGCACTCGCCCGCCGCTACTGGGCACCCGCGAAGTAGGGCTCCGAACAGCAACCAACAAGACGGTTCTGCGGAGCCTCTGCGCAGGTCTGACGGGATGGCCGACTGCGACACTCAGAGGCGCCAGATGAAGCGCTCGGTGACCCCCGGCCATCGGCCGCGGCAAGAGCCCGCTGCTCGACGCCGACCACGACGCCGTCCGCATCGCCGACACGCTGCGCAACAGCCCGCACATCCTCAGCGCCGACGCCGAACCGGGCGACGACACCGTCCCCTTCACCAGCGCGGCGGGCCTCACCTGCATCCTCAGCATGCAGGACGCCGAACCCACCGACGACGACCTCATGCCCGAGCCCGTGCTGCCCGAGGCCGTCGCCGCGGCGATCCTCAACCACCCGGACTTCGTGGTCGCCACGCCGGACTTCCCGCGCGAGGACACCATCACCGTCCAGACCCGGAGCGAGATCCGCCACCTCCTGCTCCTGGACGTCGACCGCGACGCCGACGGCGGCCAGGCGCTCTCCACCCCGGCCGACACCAGGTACTGCGTAGCCGCACAGCTGGACGAATGCGCTGTGGTCAGCAGCGCCACGTCGGCGACGTGCCGTACGGCGAGCGGGCCTTCGAAATCCAACGGCAAGTTCAGATGCCGGTACAGATAGTCACCCAGAGCTCGGGCTGTCGCGGTGCGGAAACCATGGACACTCCTCACAACTGTGTTCGTTCTGCGACAGCCTCTCCACATCAAGGAGTACATCGAGAACCAGAAACGACCTGGCTGAGGTCAACAGGGCAGACTCGTGAGCACCTGCGGGTCAGAGCGATCCAGAGAAGCGCTTCCTCCCGGGCGTGAACGCCCGGGTTCCGCGCTAGATCAAGCTGAAGTCCCGCTCATGGCGGCTGTTCAGCGATTCCTCTTCCTCGTACGGGTGACTTGGCATGTGCCTTTGGAGAGATGCGGGCAAAGGAGAAGCGACCGATCTGCCCGGCCCGTACCTGCGGGCAGGGTGGTGACCAACCCGCTGAAGGAGCAGCCATGGAAGACCAGGCATGGGAAGTTGCGTCGGCTCTGGGCAGCCGAGAGCTGGAATCGAACGGCACACCGGTGGTAGGACAAATCCTGGGCAACGGCGGCGGCCTGCTGGGTGGCCTGGCGGGCTCCCTTGTGGATGGGCGTGGCGCGTCCGTATTCGTGGGCAGCCTGGCCGAGGCGGACACCCTGTTGTCAGAACTCGTGAGCTGAGAGCTGCTCACGATGCTGTACACGGCAGGTCTGGCCACGCTGCTTGCGGCATGGCTGGGCCTGTCGTGCCTCGCTCAGCTGGATGTGGTGTCCTCGCGTGTCCGCAAGCTGCTGCGCATCGAGGCAGTCGGCATCTGGCTGCCGTGGTACCACTTCTTCGCGCCGGAACCGGGAGCCGCTGATGTGCATCTGCTGTACCGGATCACCAGCGTCGGCGACGGGCCGTGGCACGAGGTCACGCTGTGCCCGGCCCGCACGTGGACGCATGCGGTCTGGAACCCCCATCGGCGGCACCTGAAAATGCTGTGGGACATCAGCAACAGTCTTGCGGTGCACCACCCTGTTGCGACCGGTCTGCCGCCCGGCTACATGCTGCTGCTGCATTACGTGGCCCGGCACGTACGCACCGCGCACCCTGACACCACGAACCTGAGCATCCAGTTCGCGCTGGCCGGCACCGGCCTGCGGCATCCCAGGGAAGATCCTCAGATTCTGTTTGTCTCCCACCAGCACCGTGTGCCTGACAATCTGGCCAGGAGCGGCAGATGAGCCTGACCCTCCACCTGGTCTTCCGGCTGACGACCGGCCTTGTCGGCACCGCGATGGCCTTGTCCTCGCTCGAGCTGGCCCTCACACCCCTGCTGCATGACCACGGCCTGTTCAGCTGGCCGGTCCTGCGCCTGCGTGGCAGACACCTCACCGGCCTGGATGCCGCTGCCCGCTATCCCGTGATCCGTGCCGTGATGGCCGTACGTGCCCTCGCGGCCGCGACGGCGACGGCATGCGCGGTCCTTGACGCCTCGGCACTGGCGCCCTTGTGCGTGATGCTGTGCACCACGGTGGTGCTGATGCTGCGGGGCTGGCCGGGCACCGAAGGAGCAGATCACGTCATACTGATCGTCACGGTGACACTGCTGCTGGTATCGGTGAGCCCGTCACAGACCAACATGCTGATCGGGGCGTGGTTCCTCGCCCTGCAGGCCGCTGTCGCCTACTTCTCGTCCGGCATCTACAAAGCCGTCACCCGCTCCTGGCGTGATGGAAGCGGCCTCACCGCCATCCTGAGCGCGTACTCCTTCGGCCACCCAGCCCTCGGACGACTCGCCCGCACACACCCGCGCCTGCCGACCCTGAACTCCTGGCTCGTCATCAGCTTCGAGACGCTGTTCCCGTGTGCCCTCCTCCACCCGGCGGCTGCGCCTCTCTTCCTCGTCACGGGTGCGTTCTTCCATATCGCGTGCGCGTTCGTGATGGGGCTGAACGTCTTCCCCTGGGCCTTCTGCTCCCTCTACCCCAGCGTCCTCTACATCGCGTGGCACTGAGCCCGGATCCACAGGCGTCAAGCCGGTGGATCCGGGCTCAGCCGTGGAAGCAAGCTGTAGCGTTCTGCCAGGAACATCAGGTTTCATGACAGTCCGTCAAGGCGAGGTGCGGCGGTCCATGCAGACCGCCGGTCCAGCGCGGCCGCCCGGGCGCGATGGGGGCCCGGCGCGGCTGGCTCGGACGGCACCGGTGGTGCTGGCCCAGCCCGCGACGTTGTGCAACCTGGACTGCACGTACTGCTACCTGCCGGACCGGGCGGTGGCCCACCGTATGACGGCGGAGGTCGCCGATGCGGTCGCGGCGGGAGTGGCGTGCAGTCGCTGCAGACCGAGATGGTCACGATCGTGGTGCCGGGGTCATCCGGAAGCACCAGCTCTCTGGGACGTTGCAACTTGTCCTGTCCGCTCTTCGGCGGGTACTGGGGGAGCGTGGCTGATGGCTGCCGACAACCAACGTCGCGCGCAGAGAGAGCCGATCGCGCCCTTGGAAGCCCGTAGGCGGGTGCGTGGTCGTACCGTGGTGGCCCTATGGCCGAAGCTCACCTTGACCGAAACACAGCCGGAGTGATCCGGAACCGTATTGCGATACGGGCCGAAGTATTCGGACGGGTGGTGGTCGTGCGCCTGGTCACCGTCTCGCCGGTGGCCCGCAGCTCTAGGCTCGTGCGTTCGGTGAACGCGCCGGCGCCGAATCCGGTGAACATCTCGTAGGCGGTCCGCAATTGGTCGCGGGCATCGCCGCGACGGTTCTCGCGGCGCAGCCATTCTCCGTACAGCAGGTGGGCCCGGGCGAGTTCGACGCGGGTGCCGTGGATCCGCCTCCGTGACGGAATTGCCGGCTCACGGCTGCTGACCGGTGGCCTTGGGGGCGGGCGATGGGCGTTGCGCCGGTCGCGGTGCGGTCATGTCGAGGAGGAGCAGAGCATCGTGGTCGGGGCTGCCGGGTTCGGCGGTGTAGACGCCGATGCGCTGGCCGGGGGTGCCTTCCACGTGCAGGGACTGGGATGTGAGGGTGAGCGTGCCGACCTGGGGGTGGTGGAACGTCTTGTGCGCGGGCTTGCGTCCGGTCACTTCGTAGCGCTCCCAGAGTCCGGCGAAGTCGGGGCTCTTGAGGAGGAGTTCGCCGACGAGGTTGGTCAGGTCGGGGGCGTCGGGGGCGGTGCCGGCGACAGCGCGCAGGCGGGCGACGCACGCGGTGATCTGCCGGTCCCAGTCTTGAAAGAGGTCGCGGGCTGAGGGGTGCAGGAAAAGGTAGCGGGCCAGGTTGCGGTGCTTGACCGGCCAGTCGTCCAGGCCCGCGTACAGGGCGAGGCCGCCGGGGTTCCAGGCCAGCATGTCCATGCTGCGGCTGATGACGTACGCCGGGTTCGGGCGGAGCGATTCCAGCAGCAGCTTGAGGTGGGGGCGCACCGTGCGGCTGGGAGCGGGCGGCGGTTCAGCGGTGTAACGGGCAGCGCGGGCGGCGAGCTCGCGCAGGTGCTGGTGCTCCTGGTCGTCCATGTTCAGGGCGCGGGCGAGCGAGTCGAGGACGGAGGGACTGGGGCGAGTCTCCTTGCCGCGCTCCAGGCGCACGTAGTAGTCGATGCTGATGCCGGCGAGGGTGGCCAGCTCCTCGCGACGCAGCCCGGGGGTACGGCGGATACCGGCGCCGACGGTAAGGCCGACGTGATCGGGGCTGGTCTGGGTGCGGCGGGCACGCAGGTAACGGCCCAGCTCGGCGCCCTCGCTGTGCGCGCTCTCGGATGCCATGCCTCCAGTCTCGCCCGCCGAGCACCTGCAGTGCAGGTGAGAGGGGGGCCCTGTCATTACCCCCGAAGAGCCCGCCCTGCCACACCGGCGCAGTCCGGGCGAAGGTGAATGAGCAAGGCGCCGGCACCCCGGCCCCCGCCCCAGCCACCGCAGGCACGACCTGCCGGGCCGGGCGAGAGTGAGGGTGCCGGGCGACGCCACGAACCGGAGAGGGCGAAATGCGCTACGTCAAGCTGCGTGACCTGGAGGTTTCCCGGATCGGCCTCGGCGCGATGGGCATGTCGCACGGCTACACCGGCTCCGGTACCGACGAGGCGGAGTCGATCAGGACCGTGCACCGGGCGCTGGAACTGGGTGTCACCCTCATCGACACCGCCGAGATCTACGGCCCGTACACCAATGAGGAGCTGCTGGGCCGGGCGCTGAAGGGGCGCCGGGACCAGGTGGTGCTGGCCACGAAGTTCGGCCTGGTCTCCCATGCCGGCGACGGCGCGTGGAACCTGGACTCCAGCCCGGCCAACATCCGCACGGCCGTCGAGGGCTCCCTGAAGCGGCTGGGCACCGATCACATCGACCTGTACTACCAGCACCGGGTGGATCCGAACACGTCGATCGAGGAGACCGCCGGCGCGGTTGCGGAGCTGATCGCCGAGGGCAAGGTGCGTGCCTTCGGCCTCTCGGAGGCCGGCCCGGAGACGATACGCCGCGCGCACGCCGTCCAGCCGGTCACCGCGGTGCAGTCGGAGTACTCCCTGTGGACGCGGGGCATCGAGGAGCGCGTCCTGCCGGTCCTGCGGGAGCTGAACATCGGCCTGGTGCCGTTCTCCCCGCTGGGCCGCGGCTTCCTGACGGGTACCGTCCGTTCCACCGATCAGTTCGACGCCTCCGACTTCCGTCGGGACAACCCGCGCTTCACCGGCGAGAACTTCCAACGCAACCTGGCGATCGCCGACGAGGTGCAGGCCCTGGCCGCCCAGGTCGGCGCCACGCCCGCGCAGGTGGCGCTGGCCTGGCTGCTCGCCCAGGGCGACGACATCGCCCCGATCCCCGGCACCAAGCGGGTCGGCCGCGTGGAGGAGAACACCGCCGCCGACTCCATCACCCTTACCCGTGAGCAGCTCGACAAGCTCAGCAGCCTGCCGCCCGCCGCCGGTGACACCCACACCGAGGCCCAGGCGCAGATGCTCGAACGCTGATCATCAGCGCCGCTCAGCACGACCCCCCGTTTGGAGTAGTACCTCTTATGCGTGCAGCAGTGATGTACGGAGCCGGAGACGTCCGCGTCGAAGACCGGCCTGACCCGAAGATCGTCAAGCCGACCGACGCGGTGGTGCGCACGGTGGCCGCCTGCGTGTGCGGCAGCGACCTGTGGCCCTATCAGTCGATGCCCGCCACCGACACCGGCCGCCCCATGGGGCATGAGTTCCTCGGCGTCATCGAGGAGACCGGCGCGGACGTGACCGGTCTGAAGACCGGTGACCTGGTCGTCGCCCCGTTCACCTACAGCGACAACACCTGCGACTACTGCGCCAAGGGCCTGCACATCTCGTGCCGCAACGGCGGCCGGTACGGCTTCGACGGCGTGGACGGTGGTCAGGGCGAAGCCGTCCGCGTCCCGCATGCGGACGGCACCCTGGTCAAGCTGCCGGTGGCCGCCGACTCCGCGCTGCTGCCGTCCCTGCTGGCCTTGTCGGACGTGATGACCACTGGCCACCACGGCGCGGTCACCGCCGGTGTCGGCCGCGGCGATGCGGTGCTGGTCGTCGGGGACGGCGCGGTCGGCCTGTGTGCGGTGATCGCTGCCAGGCGACTCGGCGCCGAGCGGATCGTGCTCGCCGGCCACCACGAAGCGCGCACCGGCCTTGGCCGCGAGTTCGGCGCCACCGATGCCGTCGCCGAGCGCGGCGAAGAGGGCATCGCCCGCATCCGCGAGCTGACCGGCGGCGTGGACAAGGTGATCGAGGCCGTCGGAACCCGCCAGGCCCTCGACACCGCCCTCGGCGCCGTCCGGGACGGCGGCACCATCAGCCGTCTCGGTGTGCCCCAGTACGAGCAGGGGCCGATCGGGCCGGCCGCCTTCATGCGCAACATCACCCTGACCGGCGGGGCCAGCCCGGCCCGCGCCTACATCGAGCAACTGCTGCCCGACGTCCTGGACGGCACCATCATTCCCGGCCGCGTCTTCGACCAGACCTTCTGCCTGGACCGGACGCCGGACGCCTACCGGGCCATGGCCGACCGCCAGGTCCTCAAGTCCCTCATCACCCCCTGACCACCCCCACCTTCAGCAAAGGAACATCCCCCATGCAGTACGTGACCTTGAACAACGGCGTAGAGATGCCGCTCCTCGGCTTCGGCGTCTACCAGATCCCCGCCGACGACACCGAACGCGCCGTCTCCGCCGCGCTGGCCGTCGGCTACCGCCTGCTGGACACCGCCGCCGCCTACGGCAACGAAGAAGCCGTCGGCCGCGCCATCAAGTCCAGCGGCATCCCGCGCGAAGAACTGTTCGTCACCACCAAGCTGTGGGTCCAAGACGCCCCGGCCGAGGACAACACCCGCCGCGCCTTCGAGACCTCGCTCGACAAGCTGGGCCTGGACCACCTCGACCTGTACTTGATGCACCAGCCCTTCGGTGACGTCTACGGCCAGTGGCGCGCCATGGAGGCCCTCAACCGCGAGGGTCTGGCCAAGGCGATCGGTGTCGCCAACTTCTACCCCGACCGCCTGGTCGACCTGATCGTCAACAACGAGATCACCCCGGCGGTCAACCAGATCGAGACCCACCCGTTCTTCCAGCGCGCCGACTACCAGGCCCTGATGCGCGAGCACGGGGTGCAGATCCAGTCCTGGGGCGGCTTCGCCGAGGGCAAGAACGACCTGTTCGCCAACCCGCTGCTGGCAGAGATCGGCAAGGAGTACGGCAAGTCGGTCGCGCAGGTGGTTCTGCGCTGGCTCACCCAGCGCGGCGTCATCGCCATCCCCAAGTCCGTGCGACCCGAACGGATGGCGGAGAACATCGACGTCTTCGACTTCGGACTCACCGACGAGCAGATGGCGCAGATCGCCACCCTGGACACCGGCAGCTCGCTGTTCTTCGACCACCACGACCCGGAGATCGTCACCTGGCTCGCCAAGCGCCGCCTCGACGCATGACCGCCGCGCCACGACGACGCGCCCTCCTGCGAGCCACCGTGATGACCGGACTCGGCGCCGCGACCGGAGCCCCCCTCACCGGCTGTTCCTCGCCTGCGGGGCAGGAGAGTGAGCGTCAGACGGCGTCCCCGGGATCGTCCGCGACGACCCCGGGCAGGGGGACGGTGTTGCTGGCCTACTTCTCGCGTACGGGCGAGAACTACTACTACGGCGGACGCACCACCCTGCAGGTCGGCAACACCGAGGTCCTGGCGCGCAAGATCAGCGGTCTTATCCGGTGCGACGTACACCGCATCGAGGCCGCCGATCCCTACCCGCGGGACTACGACGAGACCGTCCGACGCAACGTTCGCGAACAGGACGATGACGCGCGCCCGACTATCAAGGTCCGACTGCCCTCACTCGACGGCTACGACACGGTTCTCCTTGGCAGCCCCATCTGGAACGTCCGGGCGCCCATGATCATGACCACGTTCTCCGAACAGCTCGACTTCCGCGGCAAGACCGTCGTCCCGTTCACCACGCACGCCATGAGCGGCCTGGGCACCACCGCTCGCGACTACGCGCGCTCCTGCCGCGGCGCGACGATCGCCCCCGGCCTCGCAGTGCGCGGCGAAGAAGTCGCTGACGCCGACACCGACGTCAAGACCTGGCTCCGCGACCGCGGACTCACCCGCTCGTAACAAAGCGGCGCGGCCCGCACCATCGACATGGGTCTGCTGCAGTGTGACCAGATCCCTGCCGCGGATTCCCACAAGCTGTCTTCGGCCGCGCCACCGTGTCCGCGGAAGCTAACCGTCGCCTCCATACCCACCCCCGAGTTGGACCTGCCCTCGACAAGCACGATGCTCCCGCCGGCACAGCGACGGGAGTACACCCGCACCGCTTCGGCTCGAACGAGGTACGGCGGCGACCTGCATGTCTCAGCGAAAGACCTGCATCCGCAAGATGTTCGTCGAGCAGGTGCCGGGACTGTCCGAGCGGCACCGACGTTCGAGCATCGGTCGCCGGACGACCCGGATGCCGGCTACGGTCCGGCCGGATGTTCGGCCGCGAGGGATGGCCGACCCCGCTGGGGCAGGGCCATGGTGGAGTCCGTTCGGTGAAGGGCGGCTTCGGGTGCACGGCTCGGAACCGGCGAGGAGGGCGTGTGATGGGCGGGCAGGGGGCCGGTCCCGGTGCACCAGGACCGGCCCCCTGGGAGTGAATGCGGCGGTCAGTCGGCGAGGGCGTCGGCGGGAGTGGGCTCGCCCACCTCGGGGGCCGCAGGGGCGGGGGTGCGGCCAACGGTGAGGGACAGGGCGAGGCCGACGAGGCAGATCACCGCGCAGCTGGTCCAGACGGTGGTGTAGCCGTGGATGTCGGAGAGTTCGACGCCGGGGATGGGCAGCTTGAGCAGGTGCTGATTGAGGACGGAGGCGAAGACGGCGCCGGAGACGGAGCCGGCCAGAGCCTTGAGGGTGTTGTAGATGCCGGTGCCGATGCCGGTCTGGTCGGCGGGCAGGTGGCCCATGATCTGGACGGGGAGGGCGCCGACGACGAGGCCGAGGCCCAGGCCGCCGAGGATGCCGGAGACCACGAACTGCCAGGGGGCGTCGTGGATGAGGGCGATCAAGGCGTAGGAGGCGGTGAAGGAGGCGAAGCCTAGGGCCAGGGCGGTGCGGGCGCCGACGGCACGGCTGATCCGGTCTGCGAGTCCGGCCGAGGCGAAGGCGGCGAGGGTGGTGGGCAGGGCCATGAGGGACAGGGAGAGGGTGTCGTAGCCGAACCCGAGGCCGAACTGCTTGGGGGTGGCCATGAAGGTGCTGGTGGCGGTCTGGGAGCCGTACATGGCGATGCCGATCAGGAAACTGAGTGCGTACAGCGGGGCGAGGCAGCGTCCGCCGACGAGGCGGACATCGATCAGCGGCTGTGCGGCGCGGAGTTCGGCGAGGACGAACACGGCCAGGGAGACGACGGCGACCAGGGCGAGTGCGAGGACGGTGCCGCTCGTCCATCCCCATTCCCCTCCGCGGCCCAGGGCCAGCAGTCCGGTGCCCAGGCCGGCGCTGAGCAGGAGGGCACCGGTCCAGTCGATGCGGCTGCGGTGGCGGGTGACGGACTCGGGGATGAGGAAGAGGACGACGGGCAGGCACAGGAGGATGGCTCCGGCCGGGAACCACAGCATGGCCTTGGCGGTCGCGACGTGTTCGGACAACAGACCGGTGCCGAGGGCGCCGAGGGTACCGCCGAGGGTGACGGCGCCGACGAGCAGGCCGATGGCGGCGCCGGCCTGCTTGCCCTGGACGCGGTCGCGGACGATGGCGAAGTCGAGGGGGAGCCAGGCGGCGTACAGGCCCTGGAGGGCGCGGCCGACGAGGAGGACGGCGAAGGAGTCGGTGGTGGCCGCGAGAAGGGAGCCCACGGCGACGGCGGTCATGGTGATCAGGATCATGCGCCGGTGGCCGTACATATCGCCGAGCTTGGAAGCGAGCGGCACCGAGATGCCGGAGACCAGCAGCGGGAGGGTGTTGACCCAGCTGAGATCGCCGGAGCTGATGTGCATCTGCCGGCCGATGAGCGGGACCAGGGTGGGGATCGATCCCTGGAGGATGCCGCTGCACAGTTCGACGAAGACGAGGAAGCTGACGACGGCAAGGGCGGAACGGGCAGCCGGGGACGGTCCGGCCGTGTTTTCGGGCATGGGGAACTCCACAGGAGGCGGTCGCGTGGACCGCGGAGAAAGGAAGTGACGGAAAGGCCCCGAAAGATGTGCCGGGCTGGGGAGCGGCGTTCTGGCCTGACGTGCGGTCAGACGAGGCGGGGGACGCTCCCGGCGAGGGCCATGTCGACGAGCTGTTCGATGAGGTGGTCGGTGACCTCGATGCCGCGCACGCTCTGCCGGTAGACGGCGAAGCCGCTCCACAGGTCGAGCAGGGCGTCGACGTCGGTGTCCTCGGGAAGGTCACCGCGGGCGATCACCCGTTCCACGGCTTCGCGGGCCAGGGCGCGCCGGGGACGGACGATGTGGTCGATGTAGCTGCGGCTGAGAGCTTGTTGGTCGGGTGCGGGCTGCTGGGCGACGGTGCCCAGGGGGAGCTCGTCCGTGAGGGCGTAGTGGCGCGCGTTGCGTGCCACGGAGAGCAGTTCGGCGCGCGAGTCCGTCTGTTCGGGCAGCGGCAGGACAACCGCCTGCTGGGCCAAGGCTTCGGCGACGACGGCTGCCTTGTTGGGCCACCAGCGGTAGAGCGACTTCTTCGACACGCCCGCGCGCCGTACCAGCAGGTCCATGGTGAGGCCCGCGTAGCCGGACTCGCGGAGGATCTCGCCGGCCAAGTCGAGGGCTCGCCGTCTGGCGTCGAGGTCCGGCGGGCGGCCGCGGCGCGCGGGCTGGCGCTCCTCGGTCATGACCGCCGTCCTCCGTCCCTGGTCCCGTGCCCTGATGGCCGGACCAGAATACGGTCAGGTCCGGTCGAGCCATGCCAGGGCCGCCACGGTCATCAGTTCCACGCCGTTGGTCAGCGTCGGTTCTACGACGGGGGCGTAGGCGGGGTGATGGTTGGTGACCAGGCGTCCGGCGGCGAGGTCGGCGGTGAACGCGGCGGGGTCGGAGCCACCCCAGAACCAGTACACGGTGGGTGCGCCGACGGCGTCGCCGAAGACGCCGACGTCCTCGCTGGACGAAAGGGGCCCGAAGGCCATCAGCTTGTCCTCGCCCAGGTGGGAGCGGAGGGTGCCCAGGGTCGTCGCGGTGGCGTCCGGGTCGCTGACCAGGACCGGTGTGCCGTGGGTCCACTGGAGTTCCGGGTCCTTCGGCGCCCCGGAGGCGGTGGCCTCGGCGCGGATCACGCGGTCGACGGCTGCTTTGAGGCGTTCGCGGATCTCCGGGTCGTAGGAGCGCAGGTTGATGCCGAGTTCGGCGGTGTCGGGGATGACGTTGTCCTTGGTTCCGGCCTGGAGGCGGCCGACGGTGACCACGCCCTTGTCCTGCATGCCGATCTCACGGGAGACGATGCCCTGCAACCGCATCACCACGGCGGCGGCCATCAGGACGGGGTCGAGGGCGTTCTCGGGGGAGGAGCCGTGGCCCCCCTTGCCGTGCAGGGTGACCTGGAGGGAGTCGCTCGCCGCCATCAGCGGCCCGGACGCGTACCCGATCATGCCCACGGGCAGCGGCGTGACGTGCTGGGCCAGGACCACCGCCGGTACGGGCACGTGGTCGAAGAGACCGTCGCGGACCATGGCAGCGGCCCCGCTGACGGTCTCCTCGGCCGGCTGGAACACCGCCACCACCGTGCCCGACCACTTCTCCCGTGCGGCGGTGAGCAGTTCCACGGCACCGAGCAGGCATGCGGTGTGCA
The DNA here is from genome assembly GCF_040296605.1 of Streptomyces sp. NPDC002088. NCBI lineage: Bacteria > Bacillati > Actinomycetota > Actinomycetes > Kitasatosporales > Streptomycetaceae > Streptomyces > Streptomyces sp. NPDC002088. The sequence goes on from NZ_JBEOXO010000019.1 coordinate 58,206, forward strand.
TGTCGTGCCCGCAGGCGTGCATCACGGGCACCTCCTGACCGGCCCCGTCCACCGCGCGCGCGGTGGAGGCGTAGGGCAGACCCGTCTCCTCCGCCACCGGCAGCGCGTCCATGTCCGCACGCAGCATCACCACCGGGCCCGCACCGTTCTCCAGGACGGCGGCCACACCCGTGCCGCCGATGCCGGTCTGCACGTCCCAGCCGAGCACCGACAGGGACGTCGCCACCTTCCCGGCGGTCCGGTGTTCCTGGAAGGAGAGCTCGGGATTGCGGTGCAGGTCCCGGTACAGCTCTCCGAGCCGTTCGACGCGTTCGTCGGTCAAGTGCTTGAGCACGGCGTTCATAGGGGTCTCTCCTCGTCTCGCGGGTGCCGCTCCCCCAGGGCACGCCGGCGGACGCACGGTCCGCGGGGAATGCCGGTACGGCCTGGGGGGCAGCCCGCCGAGGGCTGCGCGGCGCGCTCATACTGGCCAGCGCCACCCAGGCAAGTCAATAGGGAAACTAACGGTCTCTAAATCTGTAACGGGAGAGAAACCGCACCGGCGCGCCACGACACATGGAGGGAACGAACCGGCCGCCCCGTGGGGCGGGTGCGCGTCTGGCCGGTTGGCTGGGCGAGCCGAAACGAAGCTGGGCCGCCATCGGCGCATACGGCACCGGTCGGGCCGACGCCGGTGCCGGGCGGGGACGCGGGAACGACGCCCAGGCCGGCACCTCGTGCCCCTGGGCGTCGTTTTGAGCTGCGTCTGACCGACGTCGGTGAGGGAGAGCCTTCGAGAAAGCGCACCGCAGCCGGGACCGTCTGACCCAGCCGCGCGCCTACATCTACAAGATCATTTCTCGCGAGGTGGCGGAGCTTGCGGCCCGGCCTCGCCGGGCCCAACTGCATGCCTTTGTGGACAGGCCCGTATCAGCTGCGGATTGCAGCGAGACCGTCGCGGAGATCTGCGACGTGCGGTGAGGCCTTCCCCGGTGCCGTGATGGTGGCCGGGCCTCGGACCGCGTCAAGGGCTGCCGATAGCTTTCAGCGAAAATACAACGCCAAGCGGTTGACCTTGGAGGACCGCGCGTCAGGGAGAGACGGCCCTTGAGGATCAACGGCCGGAATTCTGGTGCTAAGCCGGTGTTCGCAGGTTAACGTCCTGCCCGTTGTAGGCCGTGTAGGCCCTCGACAAAAGTTCTTCCTTGGCGCTCACGACGACCCCTGGTCCTCGAATCGCCGGCCCGGCTCGTTTGCGGCTGCCGTCACAGGCTCAGCAGCAGGTCCCGGACCGCGGCGGGCTGGGACAGGAACGGGTGGTGGCCTGCGTCGAGTTCGACGACGCTGCCGGCCCGGCGGGCGAACTCGCGCTGTAGGCGCGGCGGGGTGCCGCGGTCCTGGGCGCAGATGAGGTACGTCGAGGGCACCTGCTGCCATGCGGCCGCCCCGACCGGCTGCCCGGTCACCTGCACGCTCTGCCGGGCGAGGCGGTCCGCCGCCTGCGCCTGGACCTCGGGGTCGCAGTCCTGCAGGAACGTGTCCACGAGCAGCTCGGGGCGAACCCCGAAGGTGCCGGCGTCGGGGTCGACGTCGAGGAACGGGGCGGGGCTGCCGTCCCCGAACTCCGACAGGCTCTGCCCGACCTCGGGCAGGTAGCTGGAGACCATCACCAGGTGGCGTACCGACCTGACGCCCGCGGCGGCTTCCGCGGTGATGATGCCGCCGTAGCTGTGGGCGACCACAATGGTCGGCTCGCCGCTGTCCAGCAGCGCCTGCCGCACCGCCGCGACGTCCTCGGACAGCCCCGGACCGCCGGCGCCTCCGGGCAGGCCCGCCTCGCCGCAGCTCGGCAGCGCCGGGGCCACGCTCAGCACCCCTCGTTCCTGCAGCAGCTCGGCGGTGCGGTGCCACCACCACGACCCGTCCCGCACGCACGCCCCATGCACGAACACGACCCTCATCGCTACCTCCACGTCTGCCTCGGCTGCCTTTCGATCAACGGTATTCGTAGCTGCCGTTACCGTCCCCGGGCGTGTGTCCCTCCCAGTCCAGGGAGCCCGCTGGCGGCTGAGGCGAGAGCAGCTCGTACGTGCACGTCCACGGGCTGCTGCCACTGCCCCCCACCATCCGGCTCGCTGCCGCTCTCCGCGCCCGTGTCGCCGGTCTGGCGGGGCGTCGGCCTCGACCTCGCAGATGTAGATGTCGCAGTCCACGTCGCCGCCGGCCCGTCCGTCGCGGCGGCGGTGGGCGTCGCGCCGAGGACGGCCAGGACGGCGGCCGCGGCGGCCGCCGTCCGAACTCCGGTCAGCACTTCTTGCCCTGGGGTTCGTCCCGGATGACCCACCAGCCCTGCCGCCACTTCTCCAGCGTGGTCGCCACCAGTACTTCATGAGCCGGTCGGCGGGCAGGGAGACGGGCTTGCGGGTGTCGGCGACGACCGGCTGCCACTTCGAGACGTCCAGGTAACTGGACAGCTTGATGTTGGGGACCTGCCGGTCGAGGTCGGTGGCGGTGACCGTCGGCTGGGAGAGGGCGACGTCGCCGATATGGATCCGGCCCGGGCGTGCGCACGCTGGGGAGAGCTCTCTGCGGCCTCCAGAACCGCGGAGGCGGCGTACTGCTTCAGGCCACCGCCCCCGCGTCGTCGGCGCCGGCGGACCCAGAGGCCGAGGTGAAGGAGACCGCGCTCACGGTCTACCGGGGCTACTGGCGGGAGATGGAGGCCCTCTACGCCGACCGCGACGGCGTGGCGGACTCCTCCGAAGCGGCATCGTCCCCGCCGCTGCACCCGGCCACGGCCGCGGTCGCGCAGACTACGGCCAGTCCGACGAGATGCGTGTCCACACCGAAGCGGCGGCGCACGACCTCGGCGATCCTGCCAGAGTCCAGCACTGGTCGCTCCAGCCCGCGGCGGCCGGGCCGACATCCAACACCGCGTCCAACACACGCAGTTGACCCGAATCGAGCTTGCAGCGGGCACCGCCGGGCCCCTTGGAGACCAGGGCCTGTCGGCCGCCCGAAGCCAACGCCCGCCGCCAGCGGTTCGCCGACATCAGGGTCACCCTGAACCGCCGGGCCACCTCCCGGTCACTGGCCCCCGCCTCGATCAGATCGGCGGCCGCCAACCGGACCCGCTCACGCTGACCCCTCTCCTCAGCCGTCAGCCCTCCGCCATCGGGATACCTCATCCCTCCGGCACAGCGCAGCCCACGACAGCCGTCACGACCCCACGTAACCCACACCCTTAAAGATCTTTAGCCGTTTGAAGACCACGCCTTCCATGCCGACGGTTGTCCAGGTCAGCCACTCGTGCACGGTGGTGGGGTCGGTGGTCGACGGGCACAGTGCCCACGGCGCGGTGAGTCGGCGGGCGGTGAACACGGACTCGAGTGCGGCGCGGCGGCGCCGGTACGGCCATCCCGTCGTGTCTGTGCCGGACAGGCGCAGGAGGTCGAAGGCAACGAAGTGGACCGGCCATGCGTCAGCTGCCCGGGCCGCGCCGGCGCCGCGACGCTGCAGCGGAGTCTGGTGACCATGTGGTCGGCCCAGGTGGCCGGGATCAGACTGACAGACGGCGGATCGCGACTACGGCCGCGTCGTCGTTGAGGTGTCCGTCGACGTGGGCCAGCAGGTCGTCCTGGAGATGACGCAGCAGTTCGTCGGGGTCGTCCTTGGTCCACTCTGGCGCCCGTTCGGTGAAGGGGTAGAAGAGTCCGTCGGCATCGCGTGCTTCGATGACGCCGTCTGTGTAGAGGAGCAGCAGGTCGCCGACCTCGAAGGGGAACGTCTGGACGTCGTAGGCGGCGATGCCGAAGGCTCCGCCGAATCCGATCGGGAGGTGGCTCGCCTCGGGCATGAGCGGGGTGAGCTGATTCCCCCGCAGGAGAAGCGGCGGTGGGTGGCCGCAGCTGATGAGGTGGACGACCGGATCGTGGTCGGGGATGTCGAGCAGCATGGCAGTGGCGAAGTCCTCGTCGGTGTCCTGCTCTGCCTGTGATCGCCACTGGCTGGCGTCCCAGCGGAACGCGGCGTCCAGGTGGACGGCGAGGCGGGGGAGGGTGGCCTGCCGATGGGCGGCTGCGCGGAAGGCGCCGAGCAGCAGGGCGGCGTTGTTGATCGCGGCCAGGCCACTGCCGCGTACGTCGCCGATGAGGAGCCGGGTGCTGTGGTGGGCGGTCCGTGCGGCCGCGTACAGGTCTCCGCCCAGGTCGGCTTCTTCCTCGGCCGGGATGTACATGCCGGCGATCCGCAGCGGGCCGCTGTGTGTGGGCAGTGGCTGCAACAGCACACTTTGCGCTGCCTCGGCCACCGACCGCACCCGGTGCAACTGCCGCTCGCGCCGGTCCCGCACCACGCAGACGGTGACACAGACGATGGAGACGACGATCAGGGCAGCGATCTGGGCCTGAATGTTGGCGGTGGGCAGGACCCCTCTGAGTACGCCGACCAGCACCTGGGCCGCCACCGCGAGAGCCCCCATGAGCGCCGTCAAGCGGGCGCCGGCGAACGCCACCGTGATCGCGGGTGCCGCCACGAGCAGTGGACCGAGGTGGATGTGCGGCGGAGAGAGCACATCGACCACACAGACCGTGACGATCAGCCCCAGTGGGATCACGACCAGCGCGGGTGCGTGCCCCGGCCGCCAGGAACGCCGCAAGTCCAGCCATGGTCGAAGGGCCATGCCCCAAGCCTTCCACTCGGCTCCGCATACGGGGATGCGCCGCTCCGGGGACCGGGGCAGTGGAGCGGTCATCGCGTCTGCCCAGCTGCCGGGCCTGCTGCGAGCCGAGGGGGCTCAGCGCAGTCGGCGCACGCGCAGCACCAGGTCGTCGTGATGGTGCGCGCCGGCGCCACCGTCCGGTGCCACACGTGGCCGTTGCTCGTCCACCTCTACCTCCCAGTCGTCGTCGAGTAGATCGGCGACCATCGAGGGCCAGACGTAGTCAGCCGGGTCGAAGCCGCTGTCGTGCGCCTGCCGGGTGTCCATCCCCGCGTGGTGTACGAGCAGCAGCACGCCGCCGGGCGCGACGGCCGCGAGCAGCGCTCGCTCGGCCGCGGCGTCGGGGGTGCGCAGCAAGGCCGGGTACTGCGCGGAAACCAGGTCGAAGGAGGCTGGCGGGAGCACCGCCTCGGTGAGTGCGGCGTGTACCCAGTGAACGGCGAGGCCGGCGTCCCGCGCGTGCCCGGCCGCCCGCTCCAGCGCCACGCCCGAGACCTCGAGCGCGGTCACGTCCCAGCCGCCGCGCGCGAGCCAGACGGCGTCCGCGCCCTCACCGCAGCCGACGTCGAGCACTCGCCCGGGTGCGAGCCCGGCGACCTCGGCCACGAGCGCACCGTTGGGCTGGCCGCTCCACAACTGTTGTCGGTCGGCGTACCGGTTGTCCCACTCCGCCCGCACCGCAGGGTCTCCGACGTATCCGTCGGCGGGCGAGGGGATGCCGGTCGCGGGCGATTCTGCTGCGATGTTGTCGGTCACGGGCCCACCGTCGCCCACCGCGTCCCGGTCTGCCACTCCTGTTGCCGGTCCGGCAAAACGGCGTCCAAGGACGTCGCACTGGAGGTCATCCAGCAGACTGGCCGCAACCTCCGACCTGCGCAGTCAAACCGTCGTCGGTCAATCTTCGATGGCAATCGGTCAAGGGCCGATGGCACGGGATATTCGATTGCATGTTCGATTGTGTGGGGAGTGGGTCTTCGCAGGCCCGGACGACGTCGCCGAGGCGGCCGAGCGGCTGGTGCGTGACTGGCGTACCCCCACAGGCGAGTACGGCGCGGAGTGGGACCAGGCGCCGCAAGTGTGTGCCGCAATCGAGACCTTCCGGCAGCACACCGTCGGTTAGGCCTCGGCGGGGTTCCTGTCCCGTCCCACATGTTGATCAGCCAATGGGCGAGGAGGGTCGGACGGATGTGGGTGACGGCCACCGGAAGCGGTCCAGCACACGCTCGGCGACCCAGTGCTGGCGTGCTGCGTTGCTGGCGGATTCACGGCGGGCGGAGACTTGCGACATGTTCACGATCGCCTGCACCCCGTTCTCCTCCGCCGTCAGGGCCACGTTCGCCGTGGCGTCCATCAGGCCGGGAAGGATCGGGTAGGTGGAGTACAGGGCGTCGATCCCCTTCGTCGCCTCCGCCAGGGAGTTGAGGTCCTGGACGTCGCCTTCCACGATCTGCGCCCCGAGGCCGGCAAGCCTCTCGGAGCATTCATCGACTCGGCGGACGAGCGCGCGGACGTGGTGGCCGCGCTGAAGCAGCAGTTCGGTCGTGTGGCCACCGGTCTGGCCGGTCGCCCCGATCACCAGAAGATCGCGTTTAGCCGCTCCTGCCCGCCGGGTGCGTGTCGCGGCAGGAGCGGCAGGGCGGTCAGCTTCGTCCGAACAGCGCCGATAGCAGGGAGTCACGTAGTTCGTCGAGTCCGGTGTTGTCGTCGGTGTTCTGGGACACGTTGCGCCACAGGCCGAGCTGGCCATGCAGGCTGCTCCACAGGAGCTTGGCGATCTGGTCGGTGCTGCCGGTGCCGCGGCCGGTGGTGGCCAGGTAGGGGGTGACGGCCTCGCACCAGGCGTCGAGGATCTGGGTCATGGGGTGGCGGGGCAGGTGATCGGGCGGCGGCAGGCCGGGGCCGATGCGGAAGAGCAGGTCGTAGCGGTGCGGTGCGTCGGTGGCCAGCCGGCAGTAGGTGTCGACCGCGGCGCGCAGGCCCGCCCATGAGTCGTCGGCGGGTGCCGCTTGCTGGGCGGTGCGCATCCTTTCGGCCAGGGTGGCGTAGACGGTGTCGAGCAGCGTCCACATCAGCTCGCTCTTGTCTTTGAAGTGCTTGTAGATCGCCGGGGCGGTCACTCCTGCCTCGCGCGCGATCGCTCGCAGGGAGATTGTCTCGGGGTTTTCCGTTTCCGCCAGCAGCCGGCCGGCCGCGTCCAGGATCTCCTGGCGGAGCCGCTGCCCCTCGCCCCAGCGGTTCGGTACCCGCTTCGCGGTGCCCTGTACGGCGCTCATCGACACATCACCCTTCCTGCCTGTGCGGCCCTGGACAGTGTCCGGGAGCGGCGCCGCCTTGTCCAAAAGATGATCAAGGCCGCCAGCACGCGTTTTGCCTTCCACTCCTAATGGTATACGGTGTTCATCAAGTCGGTAAACATCGTTTACCAATGCCCCCCACCCGCGAACGGAGCTGTGGACATGCCCCAGAGCACGGGCACGCAGAACCAGGACACGGACCAGCAACAGGGCCCTGGCATGCGCATCGACGACGAGACGCGCGCCCTCATCCGCCGACTGTCGGGCGGATCGGAGCGTCTGACCTTTCCGATGACGCGCTCGGTGCCCTTCGACCCGCCGCCGGAGTACGGCGCGCTGCGGTCGCGCTGCCCTGTCGCGCCGGCCAATCTGTTCGGTCACGACGCGTGGCTGATCACCAAGTACGACGACGTCCGCGAGGCGCTGCTCAGCGACGCGCTGAGCGCCGACCGCACACGTGCCGACTACCCGCAGAGCCCGGCTGGCAAGGCGAATCAGGCGATGGCCAGCTCCGGGCTGCCGTCCTTCCTGCGCATGGACCCGCCCGCCCACGACGAGCTGCGCCGTCTGGTCACTCGCGACTTCATGATCAAGCGGGTGGAGGCCCTGCGGCCACGGATCCAGCAGGTCGTCGACGATCTGGTCGACGCCATGCTCGCCGGCCCCCGGCCCGCCGACCTGTTCGAAGCCATCGCCTCACCGATGCCGAACACCGTCATCAGCTGGCTGCTCGGCATCCCGAAGAGCGATCACGCCTTCTTCCAGGACCGCACCACCTACCTGTTCAGGCGCGACGTCGCCGATGACGAGCGTGCCGCCCGGCTCAGCGAGCTCAATGACTACATCTACACACTCATCGACTCCCGCGACGCCGACCCCTCTCTGGACCCCGAGGCCGACATTGTCAGCCGCCTTGTCCACGACCAGCTGTGCACCGGCAAGCTGGACCGCCGCACGGTGCAGGGCATGGTGTTCATCCTCCTGGTCGCCGGACATGAGACGACCGGCAACATGACTGCGCTCGGCGCGCTCGCCCTGATCCAGCACCCCGAGCAGTACCGGGCGCTGGGCGAGGACCCGTCACTTGCGCCCCTCGCGGTCGAGGAACTCCTGCGCTACCTCACCATCCTCAACGAGCCGAACTGGCGGGTTGCCAAGGAGGACACCGTCGTCGCCGGCCGCACCATCAAGGCCGGCGAGGCCGTGGTGCCACTGACCTTCTCCGCCAACCGTGACGAGGGGCACTACGACAACCCCGACACCCTCGACATCCGGCGCGGCGCCCGCGACCACCTGGCCTTCGGCTACGGCATCCACCAGTGCCTGGGCCAGCCGCTGGCCCGGGTCGAACTCCAGGTCGTCTTCGCCACTTTGGCCCGCCGGATCCCGACACTGCAGCTAGCGGTGCCGCTGGAGGAGGTCCCCTTCAAGACCGACGTCGACATCTACGGCGTCCACGCCCTGCCCGTCACCTGGTGACCGCAGCCGCAGGCCCGCCGCACCGCATAAGGGCGCGGACATGACCACGAAGGCTTCCTGTCCCGACGCCGTCGACAGCGGCACGGCCAGCCTCGGCAACAAACCCCGGGACAGTGCCTCACCACGTGACCGACCCGAGAACTCCTGCACCAGACCGGCGTCCCGTTTCTCCCCGGCAGCCGCTGCCTCGCGCAACACAGGTCGCCCCGGCACACGAAACGACGACGCCAACTCCGGCACCGGGCTGCCGCCTGGCGCCCCGGACAACACCCCCACCTATGGAAATCGGAGAACCCTCATGAAGGTAGAAGTCGACGTTCCCAAGTGCGTGGCCTCGGGCCAGTGCGTGCTGATCGCCCCGGAGGTCTTCGACCAGCGGGACGAGGACGGCATGGTCGTCCTGCTCGACGAGTACCCCGCGCCCGAACTCCACGACGGTGTGCGCGAGTCCGCTGCCGTCTGCCCGGCCGCGGCCATCCGGCTGGAGGAGAAGTGAGCGACCGCATCGTGGTCGTCGGCGCCTCCGCGGGCGGGCTGGCGGCCGCTGAGGCTCTGCGCCGGTTTGGCTTCGACGGGATCCTCACTGTCATCGGCGACGAGCCCCATCTGCCCTACGACCGGCCCCCGCTGTCCAAACAGATCCTCAGCGGCGAATGGCAGCCCGACCGGCTCCCGTTGCGCTCGGAGGCCGACCTCAAGGCCCTCGACGTGGAGTGGAGGCTGGGCGAGGCGGCGACCGCGGCCAGCATGACGGACCACAGCGTGACCCTGGCCGACGGCATCCAGGTCGGCTACGACCACCTGGTCGTCGCCACTGGGGTCCGCCCGCGCCGCCTGCCCGGCGACACGGGCCACACCCCCGGGCTTCACACACTGCGCACGCTGGAGGACGCGCTTACGCTGCGCTCCCGGCTCACCGCGGGGCGGCGGTTGGTGGTGGTCGGCGCCGGATTCATCGGTGCTGAGGCCGCTGCCGTGGCTCGCGGGCTGGGTATCGAGGTGACCATGCTGGAGCCCGCCCCGGTCCCCCTCGCCCATGCCGTCGGCGAGGACGTCGGACGCACCCTCACGCAGGCGCACCTCGACCACGGAGTCGACCTGCGGACCGGCACCACCGTCACCGAAGTTCTCACCGACGATACCGGCCGCGTTGCCGGGGTCGTACTCGACGACGGCAGCACCGTCGAGGCGCCGGACGTCGTGGTGGGCATCGGTTCCCTGCCCAACACCGAATGGCTTGAGGGCAGTGGGCTGACGATCGGCAACGGCCTGGTGTGCGACGAGTACAGCGCGGCGGCCGACGGCGTGTGGGGGGTGGGCGACGTGGCCCGCTTCCACAACTCGCTCTTCGGTGAGTCGATGCGGATCGAGCACCGCACGCACGCCGCCGAACAGGGGTTGGCCGTGGCCCGCAACATCCTCAGCCCCCAGGCCAAGAGGCCCTTCGCCCCAGTGCCCTACTTCTGGTCCGACCAGTACGACCTGAAGATCCAGGCATACGGGTATCTGCGCGGCCACCACGAAGTCGCCGTCGTCGAAGGCGACCTGGCCTCGAAGCGCTTCATCGCCGCCTACCGCACCGGCGACCGGCTCACCGGAGCACTGGCTGTGGGCATGCCGCCCAGGGCGGTCCGCCCCTGGCGGGCCGCCCTTGCCACGGGCCGCACTTGGGACGAGGCCATACATGCCTTCACCGCCGCCTAGCGACGGCTGCCCACGCCCCGTCCCATCCCACCGGCACCCCACACGAGTCGTCCCGGATCGTGCCGGCACTCCCTTCTCGAAGGACACCCCATGACTGAAACCCTCCCGCCCGGCTTCACCCTCGACCGCCCGGCCAGGGCCCCCCTGGACCCGCCACCCTCCCATCTCCAGTTCCGCACTGACCAGCGCCTGGCCCGGGTCTCCATCTACGACGGCCGACTCCAGCCCTATCTCGTCACCTGCTACGAAGACGCACGCGCGGTGCTGGGCAGCGACGCCTTCAGCACCGACCCCACCCCCCGTCCGGGCATGCCGGAGTTCCCCAGCTGGCGGGAGGGACAGCCGCAGGGTCCACGCGGCTTCTTCAAGAGCTACGACGAACCAGTGCACTCCCAGATGCGCAAGGCACTCACCCGGGAGTTCATGGTCAAGCGCATCAACGCGCTCCGGCCCGGGATCGAGCGCCTCACGGACCAGCTCCTCAACGAGATGACGGCGAAGGGATCACCGGCCGACCTGGTGGAGCAGTTCGCCCTGCCCCTGCCTTCGCTGGTCATCTGCGACCTGCTCGGCGTCCCGTACTCCGACCACGACTTCTTCCAGCAGCGCGCCAAGGTCTTCGTGGACTTCTCCGCCACCCCCGACCAGGTCGTGCAGGCCCAGAAGGAACTCGGTGAGTACCTCGACGGCCTCGTGGCACGCAAGCGCGCCGAACCCGGCGACGACGTGGTGACCCGTCTGGCCGAGCAGGTCGACGCCGGGGCCATCACCGCCCGAGACGCCGCGGACTTGGCCGCCTTCGTCCTCTTCGCCGGGCACGAGACCACAGCGAACATGATCGCGCTCAGCGTCGTCGCCCTCCTGCACAACCCGGACCAGATCCCCACCCTGCTGGCCGGCCCCAAGGAGGCCGCCAACGCCACCGAGGAACTCCTGCGCTACCTCACCATCGTCCACGGCGGGGTCCGCCGCTACACCGTCAGGGAAGTGGAGATCGCCGGAGTCACCCTCCAGCCCGGAGACGGCGTGATCGTGCCCCTTGGCCTGGCCAACCGCGACCCGGAGGTCTTCGGCGACCCCGACCGCCTGGACCTGCAGCGCGCCAACGCCCGCCAGCACGTGGCCTTCAGCTACGGCATCCACCAGTGCCTGGGCCAGCCCCTGGCCCGGGCCGAGATGCAGATCGTCCTACCGGAGATCTTCCGGCGGCTGCCCGGCCTGCGGATCACCGTCCCCCTGGACGAGATCGACTTCAAGCAGAACACCTTCGTCTACGGCCTCAACTCCCTCCCGATCACCTGGTAGGTCACCCATGACTTCTTCCCTACCCGGCCTCGAAGGCCGCACCGCCGTCATCACCGGCGCCGCCTCCGGTATAGGCCGCGCCACCGCCCGCCTGTTCGCCGACGCCGGAGCCGCCGTCGTCGTCGCCGACCTCAACGCCGAAGGCGCCGAACAGACCGCCACCGACATCGGCAAGCAGGGCGGGACCGCCCTGGCCGTCGCCGGCGACCTCAGCGACCCCGCCGTCATCACCCGTCTGGTCGCCGAGACCAACGGCCGCTTCGGCGGCACCGACATCCTCGTCAACAACGCCGGGGTCACCGACAGCAAGACCCCGCCCGCCCGGGTCAGCGACCAGGAATGGGAACGCGTCGTCAGGATCAACCTCACCGCGCCGTTCCTGCTCACCCGCGCCGTCCTCCCGCACATGCTCCAGCAACAGCACGGCGTGATCGTCAACATCGCCTCCGAAGCGGGCCTGCGCGGCGGCGCCGGAGGCATCGCCTACACCGCCGCCAAGCACGGCATCGTCGGCATGACCAAGAGCCTGGCAGCCGCCTACCGCCTCGCCGGGATCCGCGCCAACGCGATCGCACCCGGACCCGTCCGTACCGGGATCTCCGCCACCGCCGCACCCGTCGATCCGGAAGGACGCGACCTGCTCGCCCCCGTCCTGGAGATGGGCATCACCATCGGCGTGGCCGAGGCCGAACAGATCGCCTCCGTCGCCCGGTTCCTCGCCTCCGACGCCGCCGACAACCTCAACGGCGCCATCATCCCCGCCGACGGCGGCTGGGCAGCGCTCTGAACCCGGCCAACTCCGCCCACCCTGCCCCGGCCCGGTGACAGTGCGGTCACCCGGGCCGAGGCGAGCACCAGCCACGGTCCCCGGCCCAGTGCCCGGGGACCGTGTGCTGTGCACCACCGACAGCCCTGCGCGCAACATGCGAGCACGCCTCCCGCAGCACACCCGCTTTCCGCCCTCACACAGGCCGTACCGCTGACGGCCGGCGCATTACCGGCGTTCCGGCAGCACCGCGCGCGGTCGAAGACCCATTCAACGGCACAGACGAAAGGTCGATATGTCCACCGTGTCCCAGTCCCTCCCGCACCCCGGCGATTCGGACGTGCCACGCCGGTCGTCGGCACGAGGGGTCCCGCCTACCCCCAGATCCGGCGCCGTCGTCGCAGTGCTGGCCCTTGCGGGCATCGTGGTCTCGACCACGCAGACCCTCGTCGTCCCCATCGTGCCCGACCTGCCCCGGCTGCTGAACGCCTCGGCGTCCAACACGGCCTGGACCGTCACCGCCACCCTGGTCGCCGCCGCCATCGCCACACCCGTGGTGGGCCGCCTCGGCGACATGTACGGCAAACGGCGCATGCTCCTGGTCAGCCTGGCCCTCATGGTGGCGGGCTCCTTCACCGCGGCGCTCAGCGACTCTCTGCTGCCGATGCTTATCGGCCGTGTCCTGCAGGGACTGTCGGCCGGCATCGTTCCCCTGGGCATCAGCATTCTGCGGGACGAGCTGCCACCCGAGAAGCTCACCACCTCCAGCGCGGTCATGAGCGCCTCCCTCGGGATTGGCGCCGCGCTGGGCCTGCCGGCCGCGGCTCTGATCGCCGACAACTTCGACTGGCACGTCCTGTTCTGGGCGTCCGGCATCCTCAGCGCCGTCGCGGCGCTCCTCGTGTGGGCTCTCATTCCCGCCTCCACCGTCCGCACGGGCGGACGCTTCGACCTCCCCGGGGCCATCGGGCTCTCCACCGGCCTGGTATGCCTACTGCTCGCCGTCTCCAAGGGCGCCGACTGGGGCTGGACCAGCGGCCCCACCCTCACACTGTTCGCCGCGGCCGTGGTCGTCCTGCTGCTGTGGGGAAGGTTCGAACTGCGCACCGAACGGCCGCTGGTCGATCTGCGTACCTCCGCCCGCCGCCAGGTCCTCTTCACCAACTTCGCGACCGTAGCCGTGGGCTTCTCAATGTTCGCCGTCTCCCTGGTCGTTCCCCAGCTGCTGCAACTGCCCGAACAGACCGGATACGGCCTGGGCGGGTCACTGCTCACCGCCGGCCTGGTAATGGCGCCCCAGGGTGTCGTCATGATGCTCATCGCCCCCGTCTCCGCGCTCCTCAGCAAGACCAGGGGGCCGAAGACCACTTTGATGCTCGGCGCCGCCGTCGTCGCGTGCGGCTACGCCCTCAACATCGCGCTGATGGCCGAGGTCTGGCACTTCGTCCTCGTCTCCTGCATCATCGGCGCCGGTGTCGGACTGGCCTACGGAGCCCTGCCCGCCCTCATCATGAGCGCCGTACCCGCCTCGGAGACCGCGGCCGCGAACAGCTTCAACACGCTGATGCGGTCCCTGGGCGCGTCCTTCTCCAGCGCCGTCATCGGCGTCCTCCTCGCCCAGATGACCACCACCTCCGGCTCCCTCTCCGTCCCCTCGGAGAACGGCTTCCGCACCGTGATGGCCGTCGGCGCCGGCGCCGCGGTACTCGCTCTCCTGCTCGCCTTCTTCCTGCCCCGCCACCGCCCCGCCGGCAGCGCGGAGGAAACGGCCGCCAAGCGGTCGCCCGGCCAGGAGGTGAGGAATGCATCCGGCATCCCCGGAAGCGCGCCGACGCAGGCGTGACGGCCCACAGGAGCGGGTGTCCCAGCACTGCGAAGATCATGATGGCCTGCGGGGACTCCTGCCGGACTCCGGCGCGGCCTGGGCACTGGCCAGCGGCGGCCCGTGCTGGTCGACGCCGAAACCCACGAGCGGATCGACGTGCTGCCCGACCGTACGGCCGACACCCTGGACTCTACGGCTGCAGACCGAGCGCCTGCGGTCGATTCAACAAGTCAGACACTCCCGCTGCTCGCTGTCACCGCCGGCATGGCACCCGGCCGACATTCGGCTCAACCGACTGCCCCACGGAGCCGCGCGGGCACACGGTGCGCGCAGTCGCACCTCATCGTTCCGTCATGTCGCGGGCGGTAGGTGGAGCGTGCTCCAGACGATCTCCGTCAGGGCGTCGGCCAGTCGTCGCGCTCCGGACCACCACACCATCTGTCGGACGGTACGCTCGACCATCCAGGTCAGTGTGCTGGCGGTCTCCCGGCTGGGCATCGGCCGGGGACGGCCCCGTCGACCTTGCCGCGCTCGATAACATGTCAGCGCTGGGCGGGCCCACCGGCCGCAGCTCGTCGACCAGGCCCCAGCTCAAGGCGTGGTCGGCGGGCAGCGAGCAGCCGCTGAGCACGAGGTAGCAGGTGCGCCAGCGGCCGATCCGCCGCAGAATGCTGACTGTGCCGCCCGCGCCGGGGATCAGGCCCGTGCTTAGAGGCCGCCGGATAGGCGTGTACTCATGGACGGCGGTGCGGGCGTTCGTCCCAGCGGTGGGTTGTCCATGCCTGGCGGATCAGGCTACGTAGGGTGATGACGGTGTCGGCGAGGTCGAAGAAGGCGTCGATGACAGTGGCCCGGCGCTCGTAGCAGCGGGCGAGGCGGTGGAAGGCGTTCTGCCAGGCATGGGTCCGTTCGACGTGCCATCTCTGGCTTGCCTGGATCGGTGCCTTCTCGCCTTTGTGTGCGATGCGGCCGTGCAGGCCGCGTTCGTCGAGCAGGGTGCGGGTTTTGTCCGAGTCGTAGCCGGCGTCCAGGTGGATGGTGATGTCGTCGGGCAGCGGTCCGAGGTCGTCCAGGCGGGCCAGGGTCGGGGCGAGCAGCGGGGAGTCGTGGCGGTTGGCTCCGGCCAGGACGCGGCCCAGCGGAATGCCATAACCGTCCGTCATGCCCGAGCGTTTCAGCCCTTGTTTGCCACGGTCGACCGGGGAGCGCCCGGCTGCCTCGCCGCCGCCGGCGCCTTGGTGATGGAGCCGTCAACAGCGATCTGGTCGAGGACGAGGCCGACGATCCGGTCGTAGGAGGCCAGCGCGATCTGCTTGAGCCGGGCGAAGACGCCGAGGGCGATCCACTCGTCGCGACGGCTGCGGATCGTGGTGGCCGAGCAGGTCGTGTCGGCGATCGCCTGGTAGGAACAGCCGAAGCGCAGGAGCTGCAGCATCTTGTCGAAGACGATCCGATCGCTGATCCGCGGGCGGTGGCAGCCCAGCGGATGGTCCGGGTGGTACTCCGGCCGCTCGGGCAGCAACGTGGCGAATTGGCTCCAGAGTGGTTCGGTCAGCCATGATGGCAGTACAGGCACAGGTCTCCCCGGTGATCACAGAGCGTCGCAACTCCATGATCGTCAAGACCTGTGCCTGTCTTGCTGCCGGGGCACCACCACCGCGCCTATCCGCGCGGCCTCTTAGTGAGAGGTCGTGCGATGTCCGTCGGGCAGGCGGAACAGTTCGAAGAACAGCCGGGCGGTGTCAGGCTCGCCGTCCACGACGAGTCGCCCTGAGGCCACCGCGTCATCGACGGTGACCTGCCCCTTCGCGAGGGCGTAGAACGTTTCCTTGTCGCAGATCAGGCGCAGATTGGGCTTCACCGGCGCCGGGCCGGTCTCCACCCGTACCCGCTCGCCGTCGCCCTGCAGCCACAGCGTCTCCTCGCCGACCACCACCTCTGTGAGCGTGTCGAAGCGCGCCGCCTCTCCCGGAGCTGTAAGGCGCATCGCCACCACGGACCAGGCGGCGCGATCGGTGTAGCTGGGCGGCGGGTCTTCCAGGCCTGCGCCCCACTCGGCGAGGCCGGCGAGGACCGGCATCAACGCCTCGCCCCGGCCGGTCAGTTCATAGGCGGCGACGCGGCCCGGACCCGGCAGCGTGGTGCGACGCAGCACGTCATGTTGCTCGAGGTGCTTGAGACGTGCGGCCAAAAGGCTGGTCCCCATGCCCGGCAGGGCCGACAGGAGGTCCCCGTAGCGGCGGGGTCCCAGGGCAAGCTCCCGCACGATGAGCAGCGTCCATCTTTCACCCAGCACGTCAAGCGAGCGGGCGATGAAACAGGTCTGTTCGTAGGAGCGGCTCATCGTGCCACCTCGGCCGGCGACATCACCGAGTATGCGGAGGGCGTCGGCATCGCGGCGGGTACAGGAGCGGACAGCCTGACATTGCCCAGCAGGTCAGGGATGACTCGCTGCACTTGCACCCGCTGTACGTCGAGTTCGCCGCCGCGTCCGCCCGCTGGCCCGGACTCGGACTCGGCCATCCGGGCGGCAGCGCGGCGTGCTTCGGCGCTGTCTGCTACGCCGTCCACCAGATAGAAGTGCTCAATGATCACTCCCACCGCAGAGCGGCGGCGGAATCCGACCATCCACTTATTGTCGCTCACGGACCTACTCCTTTCTGGTCGCTCTCATGCCTGGAAGCAGCGACCGCTGCACTACTTCGAAAACATGTAGTTGTTACTACTTGTTTTAGAACTATCAGACCGGCCAGAACCTTCCCGCTATGGCAGAAAAATTTCGGCGCGCCACAGGGCAAGCGGAAGCGAGGGGGTTTGCGGCGCTGGCGGACCCTCTCGCGGGAGATGCGCCGCGCCAGCAGGGCCGCTCAGGTCGACCCAGGATGTCCCTGCAGACCTCGACGCTGGGGAGGCTCCGCTCGGCCTGGTGTCGGGAGATGGGGCCCTCTCATCAATGCGGTCCACGCGAATGCAGCCAGCCGGTGCGGCCACGTCCCGCACCCCCACGGTTCGGGCGGCCCCGGTTCCCCGGCCTGCACCAGGCCCTCATTGCGCCGGCCTGGACCCACCAAGCGTGGTCGAATCCCGTGAGCGTGGGCTGGGCTGTGAGGGCTACGGGCGCAGCCACGCCGATGGCGCTGCCGATTTGCCGGCTCATGTTGAGTACGGCGCTGCCGGTGGTGGTGCGTTCGGGTGCGAGGGTGTCGGCGGCGGCGAACAGCGGCGCCTGGGCCAGACCGCCGGCCAGGCCCACCAGGAGCAGGCCCGGGAACATGCCGCGGCGGGTCCGCCGTCCCAAACCGAGGTCAGCTCCACGGCACTGCCCACCAGACGCAGGTGGTGGCCTCACCGGCAGGGCGCGTCCATCCTTGGCCGCCAGGTCGGCGAACTCCTGTGGCCCGAATGCCTCGACGCCGCACGCCAAGACGAGGAAGCGCGTAGGCGAGCGCGCCTTCGCCGCACTCTTTCGGCAGAGCAGAAGCCCCGCCGCCCAGAGGGCGGAGTCTGGGCCCGAGCCTGGATCGACGACAACCGCACCAGCGTCGTCGCGTTCGGCGGCCTAGACATGGCCCGCATCGTCGTCGCCGTCGACCCCGCCGGCGGAGAAACGCCGTGTCCGACGAGACCGGAATCGTCGGCGCAGCCCGTGGCTACGACGGCCGCCTCCATGTCCTCGACGACCGCTCCGGCTCCATGGGCGCGAACGTCGTCCAGGGAACGGGTGGGCAGCACGGAGTCGCTCTGGTGGCGGACCTGATCACCATGACCATCCCGTACCGCAAGGCGGCCGAGCACGCCGTCGCGGTGGAGAGCACGGGGGAGGCGGAAGCCGTCGAGGAGCAGGCGGGCGCCGCGAAGCCCTGACCACCGTCCGGCTCCTACAGGCTTCGCCCCCTCATCGCGAGGGGGCGAAGGCTTTCTCCGCCTCATGTGAACTGGTGCTTGATGTACTTCGCCGACCAGGCCATCAGGTCGGAGGGCACGTAGTAGCCCGACTCGTCGTTGATCTGCTCCCAGTTCGCGGCGACGTCCTCCACGGTCGGTGTGTCCTGGCTCGGCGGATGCGCGTATCCCTGGGTCGAGGCGAGGAAGACCCGAGTGAAGCGGCCGGCACCGGCCGCGTAGATTTCCCCGTTGACGGGACAGCTCTCGTGGGCGAGATAGGCGACCATGGGGGCCACCGCCGCCGGGGGCAGGAAGGGCTGTCCGGGGACGGGTTTGGCGTCGTCGCCGATCTCGCCGCCGCTCATCCGGGTCTGGGCCATCGGGGCGATCAGGTTGACCTTGATCCCGTGCGGCTCGCCGGCGAGGGCCGTGCTGCGGGCCAGGCCGATGACACCGCCTTTGGCGGCCGCGTGCGACAGGTTGTTGTCGAGGCCGAACACTCCGCTCGACGTCGTCAGGACGACCCGCCCGTACCCCTGCTCGACGAAATGCGGCCAGGCCGCCTGAAGTGTGGTGAACGAGCCGACGAGGTCGACGTCGAGGTGGTGCTCCAGATTGTTCAGGGTGACGTCCTGCAGGCCGCCCCATCGTACGATGCCCGCGTTGTTGATGAGGATGTCCACACGGCCGAAGTGGTCGAGTGCGGTGTCGATGATTGCTTGGCCGCCCTCCGGCGTGGACACGTCGTGGGTGTTCGCCACGGCGGTGCCGCCGTCCGCCGCTATCTCCTTGGCCACCGTCTGGGCCGGTCCGGCGTCGGCGTCCTCGCCGTCCATCGATCCGCCGAGGTCGTTGACGACGACCTGCGCTCCGCGCTGCGCAAGCAGGCGGGCATGGGCCCGGCCGATCCCGCGGCCCGCGCCGGTGACAACGGCGACCCGCCCATGGAAGCTGAACTCGCTCATGTCTGACTCCTGTTCGTACGGGGGGTTCGTCGATCGCTACCAGGTCACCGGCAGCTCGCGGATGCCGTAGGCGAGCGAGTCGCCCTTGAACTCGAGCTCGGCGGGGTCGACCGCCAGACGCGGGGAGGGGATGCGGGGATCTCTCCGATCCAGTGGGCGGGAGCGGGTACACCGACGAGCGCGTCGACCACCTCCTGGCGGCGATTCCCGCACCGAGCACTCCGTCGCCCACGACCGTCAGGCGCGCACCGGCTGGATCCCGCTGACCGGCGAGCGTCCGTGGCCGCAGCCCCGTGGCGATCACGATCGCGTGGGCGGCGATGCCCCGGGTCACCAAGGAAGGGCCCCGTCAGATCCACCCGCATCATGCGGTCCCAGGATGCTTCGGTGATGTCCGTGCAGGGCTCGTACGCGGTGATCCCCGTGTTGTTGACGAGGATCGTGACGGGTCCGAGTTCCTCAGCTCGTGAACCCGGCCGGGCGCTGGAAGCTTCAGGAACTGATCGCGAGGTCACCGCGGCCGGCTTCGCCCCGTTCGGCTTCGCGCCGCGCGACTGAACGGGGTGTCCCAGGTGGCCGGATGCGCGCAGCCCGGAGCGGGTCAGGGCAGCAACGTCGTGATCCGGCGCTGGAAGCGCCAACTGCCCTTGTAGAGGCGGAGGATGTCGTCGTAGCGGCCGACGAGCTGGACCGCCCAGCCCGACTCGCCGCGCTGAAAGAAGGCCAGATCGCTGACGGCTGTCGCCTCGTCGGCAGTCCACGAAGTGATGACCGTGTTGCCGGCCAGGTGCAGTTGGGGCTGTTGCGGGACGAAGCCGGCGTATCCCGCGCGGAGCGCGTCGTGGCCCTTGAAGGTGGCCATACCGGCTATCTCCGAGACGCCGTCGGGGGTGAACAGTTCGACGAGATCGTCCACGCGGCCGGCGTCCAGCGCCTGCGCGTAGGCCGCGATGGCGGCATGGACGCCGGCCGAGACCGAGGGCTCGAGGTCGGGGGAAGTGGTCATGCGGGTCTCTCCAGGATGAGGGAGGCGGTGGGGATGGGGCGTCAGACCTGGAACGTCGTGATCCGACGCTGGAAGCGCCAGGCTCCGTCGATGCGGCGGAGCGTGTCGTCGTAGTGGCCGACGACCTGCACCGTCCGACCCGACTCGCCGCGCTGTAGGAACACCACGTCGCTGACCGCCCTCGCCTCTTCCGGTGTGCGGGCGGTGACGACGGTGTTGGTCAGGAGGTGGAGCTGGGGCTGCGTCGGCGTCCATCCCCTGAAGGTCTCGCGCAGCGCGGACTGTCCCTGGACGGGCTCGGCGCCGGGCAGTTCGAGCACACCGTCCGGTGCGTACAGGGCGGCAACGTCATCGGCGCGGCCCGCGTCCTGGGCCTGCGTGTGGGCGCCGATCAGAGCGCGTACACCGGCCGCGACCGACGCGGCAAAGGATTCGGTCATCGTGTCTCCAATGCGAATGGGACGTGCGTCTCACGAGCTTCGGGTGCGGCACTTCTTCAGATTTCGACCAACCGGTCTATTGCCGTACGACAGAGAGAGGCCGTCGTCCACTGGCGCACAGCCCACGCTGGTGTGTCCTGCCCGGAGCTGCATGCGGACGGGGCAGCCGCCGGTACTCTTCCGAACACCAGGGCTGTCGCCTGATCGCCCAGCTCGACGAGTTGGCAGTGGACGTCACCACCCAACTCTCCGAACCCTGAACGCCACCCCGCCCCCAGGACCGTCGCTGATGACGGGCGATGACGAAGCCGAGATGCCCAGCACGTACGAAGGAAGACACGTCTCGTCGATCGCACGCGGATGGTTGACCCGGCTCTCGGCGTCCGCGGACCGGGATTCAGTCCTGGAGCGAGAGGGTTCGTCCGGGACAGACATTCACGGCCTCCTTGGCCCGGGCGATCTCCAAGGCGCTCTGAGGATGCGGCCGCAGCACGATGACGGTCCCGTCCTGGTCGTTCTGATCGAACGCCTCGGGGGCGACCAGGACGCACTGCCCGGCCCCGACGCACCGCTCGAGGTTGGCGCTAATCTGCATGCTCACCACGCGACCTTCAGTTCGTAGACACCGTAGTTGGGACCCTTCACCTTGAAGGGGATGTCCTCGAAGGGCACAGCCAGGCGAAGCGTCGGAATGCGGCGCAGCAGGGTGGCCAGGACGATCTCGAGTTCGATACGGGCGAGGTTCTGCCCCAGGCACTGATGCGGCCCGAACCCGAAGGCGAGGTGATTGCGCGCCATGCGCGTGAAGTCCAGCTCGTCGGGGTCGTCGAACACCGAGGGGTCCCGGTTGGCCGTGTTCGTCAGGCCGAGCACGCCCTGGCCGGCGCGGATCAGCACTCCGCCGATCTCGATGTCCTCGGTGGCGAGGCGAGCCGCGCCGATCTCCGCGATCGTGAAGTACCGCAGCAGCTCCTCGACCGCACCCATGGTCAGCTTCGGGTCGTCGCGCAGCTCTGACAGGCGCTCCCGCTTGTCGAGCAGGGTGGCTACGCACAGCGAGATCATGTTCGCGGTCGTCTCGTGGCCGGCGACCAGCAGCAGGAAGCCCAGTGCCCCGACCTCCTCCGGGTCCGCGCCGGCGGCGAGTTGACGGCTGAGCAGGTCCTCGCCCGGAGACTTCTCCTTCTCCTGGACGAGGCCGGCGATGTACGACTTGAGGCGGCCTGCCGCCGCCCCCTTCTCTTCCGGAGTGGTGTCGGCACGCACGAAGTCGGCGCTGTTGTCCTGGAAGAAGCCGTGCTCGGAGTACGGCACTCCGAGCAACTCCGATATGACGGTGGACGGAACCGGGAGGGCGAGTGCCTCGACGAGGTCCGCCTCGGGCGGCCCGGCGAGCATCTCGTCGATGGCTTTGTCGGTGATCTCCTGGATCCTGGGGCGCAAGGCGGCCAGTCGGTGCACCGTGAATTCGCCGATCACCGAGCGTCGCAGCCGGGTGTGGTCGGGTGGGTCCATCTCGATCAGCTGCGGGCGGTGGTCAGGGCCGATATAGGGCATGTGACTCGGGTGGCGGGGGTCCCGGCGGTCCGAACTGAACCGCGGGTCCCCGAGCATCGTCCTGACATCCTCGTGCCGCGTCAGGACCCAGAGCTGACGCCCGTCCGCCAGCTCGACCCAGCTGATCGGAGCATCCTCCCGCAGCCGTACGTGTTCCGAGGGTGGGTTGTACGGATCGGTGCGGTCGAGCGAAATCGTAGGCGTTGCCATGTGTACTCCTGCGTAGCGATCGCCGCGAGCGGACGATCGTCCTCCGACTGTTCGGGTGTCGAGCCGGCCTCGCGGCTCCCGTTCACGACGTTGCTCAAGTTGCTGGGTACCGAGGGGTGTTACTGCTGTGCGGGGGTTGTGCTGCAGGTGGTGGGGAAGGCCGGGAAGCCCCCAGGTGAGACGGAGGCTTCCCGAGATATGGCGGAGCCGTTCAGTGTTCCGTTCAGTCGAACGGGCGGTCTGTTCAACGGCTTTTAGTGTTGTGGGCGCCGTACGCGGTGTCAAGCACTCGGAAGCCGGTACAGGTGGCTCTCCGGTCGCTGCGGCAGCGCTTGGAGCTCCGAAGAGAATGGGTGCCCATTCTCTTCGGAGCTCCAAGGGGCGTCTTCCCGGTGACCGTGCCGGCGGTACGTCTCGGCCTCCACCAGGCCCGGGCCGCGCGCCCGGGGGTTCAGCGGGCGGCCCAGCTGATGCTCTGGGTCTGCAGGTACTCGTCGAGCCCGAACTCGCCCCACTCCCGGCCGAGCCCGCTCTGCTTGTACCCACCGAACGGAGCGCGCGGGTTCACCCCGGAGCCACCCCCGTTGAGAGTGACCCCGCCGGTACGGATGCGCGTCGCGATCTCGTAGGCGCCCGCGACATCACGGCTCCAGACCCCTCCGGACAGTCCGTACGGGCTGTCGTTGGCGATACGGACCGCCTCGTCCTTTGTACGGAACGGGATGACGACGCCGACCGGGCCGAAGAACTCCGTCCGGGCGATCGTCATCGAGCTGTCCACGTCCACGAAGAGCGTCGGCTCGACGAAATAGCCCCGGTCGAGTCCGGCCGGACGTCCGCCGCCGGTGACGATGCGCGCGCCTTCCTCCGTGCCGGTGCGGATCAGCTTCTCGACCTTGGCGCGTTGCGCCTCGCTGATCAGCGGGCCCATGGTGGTGGTCTCGTCACTGGGGTCGCCGACCCGGACGTGGGCGAGACCCGCCAGGATCCGCTCGACCAGCTCGTCGTGCACGGACTCGTGGACGATCGTGCGGGTCAGCAGCGAACAGCCCTGCCCGGCATGAGTGGTCATGCCCGACAGGGCTGCCCGCGCCGCGCCGTCGAGGTCGGCGTCGGCGCAGACGATGCTCGCGGACTTGCCGCCGAGTTCCAGGACGACCTTCTTCAGGGAGCCCGCCGCCTGCGCGTACACCTGTCGCCCGACCGCGTCGGACCCGGTGAAACTGACCAGGTCCACCATGGGGTTGGTGGTCAGCTCGTGACCGGCCTCCACATCACCGGTCACGATGTTCAGCACGCCCGGTGGCAGCCCGGCCGCCTCGGCGAAGTCACTGATCAGCAGGGAGTCCAGCGGGGTGGCGGGGGCGGGCTTGAGGACCACGGTGCAGCCTGCCGCGAGGGCGGGCGCCAGCTTCATCATGCTGAGGAAGAACGGGAAGTTGTACGCCGGGATCAGGGCACAGACCCCGAACGCCTCGCGGCGCAGCAGCCCCTGCGCGATGCCCGTGCCGGGCGTGATCGTGGGATCCAGCGGGCGCTCCCACGCGAAGGACGGCATCACCCGCTCGGCCATGTCGCGCAGATGCGCCACCGGGATCCCGGTCTGGATGCTCTCCGCGATCCAGCGCGCCGACCCCGCCTCGGCCATGTTCACCGCGACCAGTTCGGGCAGGCGGCGCTCCATCTCCTCGGCCATGCGCAGCAGCACGGCGGCCCGTTCGGCGGGGCGCATCCGGGGCCACGGTCCCTCGTCGAAGGCGGTACGGGCGGCGGTGATCGCGCGCCGCACGTCGGCGAGCGAGGCCAGGGGGACCTGGGCGATCGTTTCCTCGGTGGCCGGATTGCGTACGACGAGCCGCCCGTCCCCGTCCCCGTCGCCCTCCGTGTGGCGCCCGCCGATGTAGAGCTGGGTGGAGAAGGGGTGGGACGGGCGGGACGGGCGGGACGGGTACGTGGGTTCAGGCATCGGAGCGCACCGCCTCGATCAGCGCGAGGCTGGAGTGGGCGTAGCCGGCCCGTCGGCGGCGACTCACGAGATAGGTGGGTGTCGCGAAGTAGCCCACATCCCGGGGGAGTTGACCCTTGCGGCGGGACAGAGCTTCCTTGGCCTCGGCGGTGGTGCCGCAGACCGCGATGGCGGCGACCATGTCATCGGTGACGGCGGCGGCCATGGCGTCGTTGTCACCCGCCTGGAAGGCCGTGCGTACCTTCGCGACGTGGCTCTCCCAGCCGTGGTGCGCGACGAACGGGTCGTACGTCTTCACGGTGAGATAGAAGGCGATCATCCGCCGGGCGTCGGCGATCGCGCGCTCGGGGGCGGCGTCGTCGACCGCGGTGATGATCCAGCCGTGCTCGGTGGGCCGTTCGCTGCGGGCGGCCTCCGTCGTGCCCTTCTCGACCGCCGGGCGTACGACGTCGTTCCACCAGTCCCCGGTGAACAGGCCGTGTCCGATGACGCCGTCGGCGACCCGGCCCGAGACCTTGGCCATCCGCTTGTTGAACGCGGCCAGCAGCACCGGGATGTCGAGGCGGCCGAGGACCGGGGCGCGGACATCGGCGTCGATGGTGTGGAACTCGCCGCTGTGGCGCACAGGTTGACCGTTCTCCGCGTGCAGCCACGCGCGGACGGCGTCGACGGTCTCCGCTATCCGCTCCACCGGACGGTCCGGGGGAACATCGAGCCAGTCACGGTTGATGCGGTACGCGCCCGCGCCCAGGCCGACGAACAGTCTGCCCGGCGCCTTCGCGTGCAACTGGCGCAGCGCGGTCGCGTGGGCGTACGGGGTACGGGAGAACGCGTAGGCGATCGCGGGGCCGACCAGGGCACGCTCGGTGCCCGCGACCATCTCCGCGAGCGAGGTGTACGCGTCGTGGTCGGCGAACTCGCCCGTGCAGAACGCCTCGACGCCGGCCGCCTCGGCCTCGCGGGCCACGTCGGCGCCGGGCCAGGGCATACCGAACCGCATGGAGCCTCCCCATTCGTGGAGTGTCACAGCATGGAACAGTCATGGAGCAATCATGGAGCGTCACGCAAAAGCGGATACTCTTTTCGGGTTTCTTCGGGGAGGGTACGGGAGCGTCAGCGCAGCGTCCACCGTCGGTGCGATACCGACGAACGGTCCACTTCGGCCTTGCCGATCGGGTTGCCGATCTCCGTGTAGGAGAGTCCGGTCCGCAGGGCGTGCGTGCGGGTCGAGTCGAGCGACTCCCAGATCGCGCGGACGGTGCCCTGGATCGCTGCCGGCGGCTTGGCCGCGATGACATGGGCGATGTCGTCGGCGCGCTGCCACAGTTCCGTGGCCGGGAGGACCTCGCTGACCAGCCCGATCTGCATCGCCCGCGTCGCGGACAGGCGCTCGTCCAGTCCCAGCAGGGCGATCCGCAGGGTCTCGCCGAGCGGGATGCGGCGGGCCAGCCCGATGGGTTCGAGCGCGGCGGTGAGGCCGTAGCTGACATGCGGGTCGAAGAAGGTGGCGTCGTCGGAGCAGATGACGATGTCGGCCTCGTTGATCCAGTAGAACGCGCCGCCCGCCGCCATCCCCTGCACCGCGCAGACCAGCGGTTTCCACACGTGGTTGAGCTTGGGGGACAGGTACTCGCCCGGGTCGGTGCGGCTCCAGACGTTGGATTCGCGGTCGATGCCCTCCTTGACGTCCATGCCGGTGCAGAAGGCGCGCTCGCCCGCCGCGCGCAGCACCATGACGTGCACGTCGTCGTCCGCCTTGACGGTGCGCCAGATGAGGGCGAAGTCCTCCAGCGTCGCCTGGTTGAAGCTGTTCATGGCCTCCGGCCGGTTCAGGGTGATCGTCGCGACGTGATCGGCCACGTCGTACAGGACGGTCTTCAGGTCCATCGGGTCCATCGGGTCCATGGGGTCCATTCGGCAAGTCCTCCTCTTTCGGGCGGCGCTGAAAAAGAGTACAACGAATTACATGACTGAAGCTGTTGTGTTGTCCGCCTGCCGTACCGCCATCGGAACGGCCCGCAAGGGTTCACTGCGTGAGGTGAGCGCCTTCGATCTCGCCACGGTGGTGGTCCGTGAGGCCGTTCAACGGGCGGGCCTGCCACCTGAGTTGTTCGACGACGTGATCCTGGGGGAGTCACTGGCCGGTGGCGGGGACATCGCCCGCTACGCCGCCCTGGAAGCGGGACTGAGCCATGTGCCCGGCCTGGCGCAGAACCGGCACTGCGCGTCCGGGCTCGCCGGCGTGGCCACGGCCGCGGCGGGCATCCGGGCCGGGATGGACCGGGCGGTCGTCGCGGGCGGAACCCAGTCGACCTCCACCGCGCCGGTGTCCCGGTGGCGGATCCCGGGCACCGACGACTGGCTGGAGCCCTGGAACTCGCCGTCCCACGTGTCCACCCCACAGGCGCCTCACAACGACATGTCGATCCTCGTCGGATGGAACACCGCCCGCCTGGCCGGCGTGGAGCGACAGGAGATGGACGCGTGGGCGCTGCGCTCGCACGAGCGCGCCCTGCGGGCCATCGACGCGGGATGGTTCGCCGATGAGACGGTCCCGGTCAAGGTGACCGACCGGGACGGGGCGGCATCGGTGTTCGAGGTCGACGAACACCCGCGGCGTGGCACCAGCATGGAGAAGCTGGCGGCACTCAAGGTGCTGCACCCCGAGATCGAGGGCTTCTCCATCACGGCCGGCAACTCCAGCGGGGTGAACGACGGTTCGGCCGCGCTCGTCGTCGCCGATGCCGCGATCGCCGCCGACCATGGCATTGCGCCCCTGGCGACGATCCGCTCCTGGGCGTCCGTGGGCGTCGACCCGGTCGAGACGGGCCTCGCCCCGATCGCCGCGATCCGTAAGGCACTTGACCGTGCGGGGATCGGCATCGGCGACGTCGACCTGTGGGAGATCAACGAGGCGTTCGCCTCGGTCGCCGTGGCCGCCACGCGGGAGCTGGGACTCGACCCGGAACGGGTCAACCCCTTCGGCAGCGGCTGCAGCCTCGGACACCCGATTGCCACGACCGGGGCCCGCATGGTCACCACGCTCGCCCACGCACTGCGCCGCCGGGGCGGCGGAACGGCGGTCGCGGCGATGTGCGCCGGTGGCGGCATGGGCTCGGCCCTGGTGCTGACGGCCTGAGCGCGGCCGGTGCGGGTGATGAGGAGACGGTTCGGTATCGGCAGTGACCCAGGAGGATGGATGGACGGCATCGACGTGGCACGGTACGGGCTGCGCGTGGTGGTTGGCGGCACGTTGATCGCGCATGGCCTGCGCCACGGCCGCACGTTCGACGGCACCACGCAATGGTTCCGTTCCGTGGGGTTCCGCGGGGCGCGGCTGCAGGCCGCGGCGAGCGCGGCCGTCGAGGTGGGCGCGGGCACCGCCCTGCTGGCCGGGGCGGCGACCCCGCTGGCGGCCTCAGCCGTCGTGGGCACGATGGGTGTCGCCGCCCGCTCGGTGCACCTGCCGCACGGATTCTTCGTGACGGACGAGGGCTACGAGTACGTCCTCAACCTCGGCGCGGCGGCCGTGGCGCTCGCCGCTCTCGGGCCCGGACGGCTCAGCGTGGACCGGGCGTTGGGGCTCGACGGCAGGCTCGGTGGCCTCCGCGGGGCCGCGATCGCGGCAGGAGTCGGGCTCGCCGCGGCGGCCGCGCAACTGGGTGTCTTCTGGCGGCGGCCGCGACCGCAGGCGGATGCCCTCGACCCGGCCGATGGCCCCGCGCCGACCTCGGCCTGAACCCCGTGCTGTGCCGGCCGTGCCCCCGGCCGGTACGGCACGGGGGCACGGCCGGGGGCCGAGCTTCAGGTCAGTGCGAGGTCAGCGCTCATCGGGGCGATGGCCCTCCTGATCACGCTCCGACAGCGGCGTCGGGGCGCAGATGGGTCTTCGAGGTGCTGCTCACGTCCCATCCCTGAGCCTTGGCGCGCAGCGCTCCGACAGTGGCCTGTTCACGCGGGATGTGCGTGAACGGGTCGAACTGGTAGTGCTTCAGGGCGTTGAGGTGGGTGATCTTGTTGATCTCGTCGTCGCTCACGCCGCCGAGGTAGCGCATCACCGCCTCCGGAGCCTTCGGCCAGGTCGTGTCGGAGTGCGGGTAGTCGCATTCCCAGGAGACGTTGTCGATGTTCATCCGGTGCCGGTTCTCGACGCCGACCTCGTCGTCGATGAAGCAGAGCAGGACGTTCTCGCTGAACAGCTCGGACGGCAGGCGGTCGCCCAGGTTCATGCCGCTCCAGTGCTGGGTGTGCTGGTAGAGGTAGTCGATCCGCTCCAGGAAGTACGGGATCCAGCCGATCCCGCCTTCGGACAGGGCTACCTTCAGGTGGGGGAACTTCAGGAACAGCCGGCTCCACACCAGGTCGCTCGCCGCCTCGATCGACCCGATCGGCGACAGCGAGTAGATGAGTTCCACCGGCGCGTCCGGGGAGGTCGACGGCGCCTTCGAGTTGGACCCGATGTGCATGCACACGACGGTGCCCTCGTCCTCGCAGGCCTTCCAGAACGGATCCCAGTGGTCCTGGTAGATGCTCGGGAGTCCCAGGTCGTACGGGTTGGAGGTGAAGGTCACCGCGTGGCAGCCCTTCTTCGCGACCCGCCGCACCTCGGCGGCCGCGAGCTCCGGGTCCCACAGGATCGGGATCGCCAGGGGGATGATCCGGCCGGGGTAGGTTCCGGCCCACTCGTCGATGTGCCAGTCGTTGTACGCGCGGACCATCGCGGCCGACTGGTCGCGGTCGCCGTTCTCCAGGAACAGCGCACCGGAGAAGCGCACGAACGACGGGAAGCACATGGACCCCAGCATGCCGTTGGCGTCCATGTCCTTGATGCGGGTGTGGATGTCCCAGCAGCCGGGCCGCATCTCCTCCAGACAGACCGGGTCCATGCCCCACTCGGACTTGGGGCGGCCCACCACGGCCTGCACGGCCGGGTTGGGGTTGACGGTGTCCTCGTACAGCCACGCTATGGTCCCGTCGGCGCGGGTGACGAAGCGGGGGGCGGCGTCGGCGTACTTCGCCGGAACGCGTCCCTCGAAGAGGTGAGGAGGCTCGATCACGTGGTCGTCGACGCTCACGAGGATCAGATCGTCGATGTTCACAGGGGTGCCAGCCTTTCGTTGACGAGGTGCTTTCTTTTCGCGGGGCACGGGTGCCGGTACGGGAACAGCCGCCGGCACCCGTGCCTAGGAAGCGGGTTCGGGGGATATTCCTCCGGTCGCGGGCTTGCGGCCGTGCTTCATCAGAAGGGCGGCGCAGAGGGCGAGTACGAAGACACCGGCGCAGATGCCGTATGCCACCCGGAAGCCCACTTGCCGGAAGAAGACATAGGTGCCGTTCGCGGTGATCGCCTTCTCGACGAACTTGTCGGGCACGGCCCCGACCGCCGCGGTGGCGATGCCCGCCAAGATTCCCTGGACGGTGTAGCTGAAGCCCGCCGCCACACCCTGGACCTCGGGCGAGACGGCCTCGATGAGCAGGTTGGCGGCGCCCGAGACGGAGCACCCCATCCCCAGGCCCATGACCACACCGGCCACCGAGACCATGGCGGGCTTGTCCACCAGGTGCGTGGCGATCACGGCGGTGGCGACGCAGCCCAGCACGGCCGCCGCGACGACGGCCGACCGAGGCCCGATACGGCGGCTCAGCCAGCCGGAACCGAAGCCGCCGACCATCGCCATGACGCCGTAGGGCACGCCCCAGTACCAGGAGAGTTCGGTGCCGGTGAACGCCAGCCCGGGGTCGGTACTGCCCTGCACGGTGGGGGAGCGGAACATCTCCGGGATGAGCACGCCGTTGAGGCCGCCGTAGGTGAAGGCGAGGAGGCCGGCCACGATCAGCGTGGTGTAGACCGTTGGTCGCCGCAGCAGTTCGAGCGGAATCATCGGGTGCCGACGCCTTGAGATGGTGACGAAGAAGCCGACGAACGCGAGCACTCCGAAGATCGCGAGGTACACGAACCGTCCGCCCTCGAAGGACAGGGCGAGCAGGCCGGCCCCGACCCCGAGCAGGAGCGCGCTGAGCAGGTCGAATTGTTGTGGGGTGCGCACGTCCGACTCGGGCACGAGGGCGAGGATCACCGCACCCACGACGGCGGCGTAGACGATCAGGAACCAGAAGGTCGAGCGGAACCCATAAGCGTCGAGGAGGTGCCCGCCGATGACGGGACCGACGATGGCGCCGAATCCGGTGCCGACCCCGACGCCGCCGACAGCCAGCGGTACCAGGTTCTTCGGCAGCAGGTCGCGTATGAGGCCGTAGACGATCACGGCCGCGCCGATACTGCCCGCCTGCAGCCCTCGGCCCACAAGGAGCATCGGGAAGTGGGAGGTGGTCGCGCAGATGAGGGAGCCGACGAGGAAGGCCGCGATGACGCCTAGCAGGACGCGCTTCTTGCCGACGATGTCCGCCAGCTTGCCCAGAAGGGGCACGACAGCCGCTGCTACCAGGAGCGGAGTGGTGAACACCCAGGTGACGTTCGTCGTGCGGAAGGCGGTGGCCATTTCCGGGATTCCGGGGGAGACCACGATGAACTCGAAGGCCGCCAGCTCGGTGATCAGGGTGAGCATCGCGACGATGAACAAGTAGTAGCCATTGGAGCGGCGGGAGGAGGCGCCGGCCAGTTCAGCTGGTTCGGATTGTGCGGGCCGCACCCGGAACTGTTCTGACATTCGAATTCCCATCTGCCAGCGGTCCTGGCGGTTCGGTTGCTGAACCGCCGGAAAAGGCCAAGGGAGCGCGCGATGTTCGTTCTGTCGTTCGGGGTGTCATTGCTTCGACCTGACGCGGCGGTCGGATGCCGGTGGCGTCTCAAAGCTTGGACAAACCCCGATGGTTAATTAAGGCCCCTCTTCTAGGGCCGTCTCAGCATCGCACCGCGCCCGGTGGGCGGCAACCCCTGTGCAGTGGGTAATGCAGTGCCCTGATAAGGCCGACTCCTGGTCGCGTCCCTGCCGCGACGCGCCTGTTGCCCCCGTGGCCGGCTCGGGCTGCCCGTGGGGCCTTGGTGTCCCTCCGGTGATTGGCCAAGAACAGAGCACTCTTATGGAGTCCCTGCCCGCCTTCTGGGCTGAAGGGGCTGCGTGTTCGCCGATAAGCGTATACTCTTTTGCCTTCTGGTGTTCCGGGACACGACTCCGCGAAGGATGCTGTGATGAAGCCGCGTGTGGGACAGACACTTGTCAGCACCGTCGACACGACGACCGTGATAGTCGTCCGTTGGCCGGACAGAGAGCTGGAGGTCACTTGCGGCGGGGCGCCGATGGTCGAGGCGCGCGATCCGGGTGCCGGTGCCGGTGCCGGTTCCGATGCCGGTGGTACGGCCGATCCCGCGCAGATGGGCGGCTCGCAGCTCGGCAAGCGCTACGCGGACGACGAGCACGGAGTGGAGCTGCTGTGCGCCAAGCCCGGACCGGGCACGCTCGCGGTGGAGGGCACCCCGTTGCCTCTCAAGTCCGCCAAGCCGCTGCCGGCCTCCGACTGACACTGCACTGAACTGAACCGACCTGACACCGACTCGACGCAGATCGGATACGGACACAACTCATGGGCACAGGAGGAGGGGCGGGGTGTCGATGAACATCGCGATGCTGCTGGACATGGCCGCCGAGGGATTCGGCGAGCGGATCGTGATCGGGCCCGAACGGGATGGCCATTCGGCCGCACGACTGAGCGAACTGGCCGACGGCGGAGCCGAGTTGATCCGCACTGCGGGCGCTGACGCGCTGGTGTACCTCGCGGTCAACGGTCCGGCCTTCCCCGTGGCGCTGTTCGCCGCGGCCCGCGCCGGAGTGCCGCTCGTGCCCGTCAACTACCGCCTGGGCGGCGAGCAACTGGACGCGCTCCTCGCCAACCACCCGCGCGCTCTGGGCATCGCGGGCCCGTCGCAGTCCGAGGCGCTGCGCCGCGCCGGGCTGCCGGTCCGCAGCCCGCAGGAGTGGCTGGCGGACGCGGCTGCCGCGGCCGTCGAAACGAAGACGACCGAGCCCGACAACCCCGACGCCCCCGCCGTACTGATCTACACGAGCGGTACGACATCCGCCCCGAAGGGCGTGGTCCTCAGCCACCACAACCTGGTCTCCTATGTGCTGGGCACCGTGGAGTTCGCGGCGGCGCAGGCGCAGGAGGCGGCGCTGGTGAGCGTGCCCCCGTACCACATTGCGGCCGTCTCCAACGTCCTCACGAACCTGTACGCGGGGCGCCGCGCCCTCACCCTGGAACACTTCACGCCCGACGGCTGGCTCGCACTCGTACGCGAGCAGCGGGTCACCCACGCGATGGTCGTGCCGACGATGCTCGCCCGCATCATGGACGGCGAGGACCTCGACCGGTCGGTGCCCTCGCTGCGGGCACTCGCCTATGGCGGGGCGAAGATGCCGGTGCGGGTGATCGAGACCGCCCTGGGTGCCTGGCCGGACGTGGACTTCGTCAACGCCTACGGGCTGACCGAGACGTCCTCCACCATCGCGGTCCTGGGGCCCGAGGAACACCGGGCCGCCGTCACGAGCGGCGATCCGCAGGTCCGGGCGCGGCTCGGCTCCGCCGGGCGGCCCGTTCCCACGATCGAGCTGGAGATCCGGAACCCGGGCGGCGACCCGGTGGCGGCAGGCGAGGACGGACAGATCTGGGTGCGCGGTGAACAGGTCTCCGCCCGATACGCGGGGCAGGGATCCACCGTCGACGAGAGCGGCTTCTTCCACACCCGCGACCAGGGCTTCCTCGACGCCGACGGCTACCTCTACGTCCGGGGCCGGCTCGACGACACCATCATCCGCGGCGCCGAGAACATCGCCCCCGCGGAGATCGAGGACGTTCTGCTGCGCCACCCCGAGGTGCTCGACGCCGTCGTGGTCGGCGTGCCCGACGAGGAGTGGGGCGAGCGGATCGAGGCCGTGGTGGTGCTCCGCGCCGGGGGCGAGGTCGACACAGAGCAGCTGAGGGACATGATCCGCAGGGCGCTGCGCGGATCCAAGACCCCCGACCGTATCGCCTGTTGGCCCGAGCTGCCGAGGACACCGACCGGCAAACTCCTGCGCCGTGACGTCGTGGCCGGGCTGACCGCCCCGGAGCACGCACAGCGCTCGTGAGCGGCGCGGCCGACATCCCCACCGCCCCGTCCGGGGCCCGACCTAAGGACACGGCTGTGCCGCTGCCTGCTGACCGACCGCTTCCGCTGCGGCTGCGCCGCGTACTGGACACCGCGCCGGAGGCGACCGCGCTGACCTTCGAGGACCGCGCCTTCCCGTGGGCGTACCTGCGGCGCGGAGTCGACGATCTCGACCGGCTGCTCGCCGCGGCCGGTGCCCCCGACGCCCATCGCATCGGGATCGTGCTGCGTAACCGGCCCGGGCCGCTGGCCGCGCTGGTCGCGACCGTCGCCACCGGGCGCGAGGTCGTGGTGCTGAGCCCCTTCCACGGCGATGTCGCGCTCGCGGAGGACATCGCCGCGCTCGCGCCGCAGGTCGTGGTGGCCGACGTCGAGGACTGGGACCGGGACGGGGTGGCCGACGCGGTCGCCCGGATCGCGGCGGTTCCCGTGGAAGCGGGGGAGGGGCAGCGGCCACTGACCCCGCGCCAGGCTGACTGGACACCCGCTCCGGTTCCCGCGGAGCGCGGGGACGTCGCCGTTCTCATGCAGACCAGCGGTACGACGGGCAGGCCCAAGCGGGTCGAACTGACCTACGCCAAACTCACCGCGGCCTTCGAGGCCTCGGGCACGCCGGTCTCCTCCGCCGAGGTGCGGCTGCGCGCCCACCCCTCCATCGTGTGGACGTCGCTGGTCCACATCGGCGGGCTCTACTTCGTGCTCGCGAACGTCGCGGCCGGACTGCGGACCGCCCTCCTGGAGCGTTTCGACGTGCACCAGTGGGCCGATCTCGTGCGGCGGACCAGGCCACGGCGGATCCGTCTCGCGCCCGCCGCGCTGCGCATGGTGCTCCAGTCCGACCTGCCGGACGACCTGTTCGACGGGGTCGAGTCGGTGTCCTCCGGGACGGCCCCGCTCCCCCCCGAGGACGCCGAACGGTTCACCGAGCGGTTCGGGGTCCCGGTCCTGTCGGTCTACGGCGCCACGGAGTTCGCCGGCGCGATCGTGGGCTGGGACCTGCCGTTGCACCGCGCGTGGGGCAAGACGAAGCGGGGGAGTGTCGGACGGCCCTTTCGCGGGGTGACAGTGCGCGTCATCGACCGGGCGACGGGCGAGCCGCTTCCGGCCGACGCCGTGGGCATCCTCGAAGCCAGCGGAGCGCAGCTGCCCGGCGACAGCTGGGTGCGCACCACCGACCTCGCCAGCGTCGACGAGGACGGATTCCTCTACATCCACGGGCGGGTGGACGACGCGATCAACCGCGGCGGGTTCACGATCGTCCCGACCGTGATCGAGGACGCCCTGCGCGCGCACCCCGCCGTGCGGGACGCGTCCGCGGTCGGCATGCCCGACGAGCGGCTCGGCGAGGTGCCCGTCGTGGCCGTGACGATGCGCCATGGGGAGCTTCGCCCGGACGCCGAGCAGTTGCGGACATGGCTGGCGCAGCGGCTCGCCCGCTATCACCTGCCCACCGAGATCAAGATTGTCGACGAGCTGCCCCGCACGCCGTCGATGAAGGTCAGCCGCCCCGACGTGCAGGCCCTGTTCGAACCGGCCCGACACACCTCCGCCTGACGGGAGTCGAACGCATCATGAGCACCGCGACCGGCAGCCAGGAGCTGCTGCGGGAACTGACCGAGCGCACCAAGGCCGCGGTCCGGGGCTGGGCCCCGCAGGCCCGGGTCGAGGGCGTCGAACCCCTCAGCGGCGGCACCTCGAGCCTCACCTACGTGGCCACCCTGTCCGGTGCGCCGACCGGGCACGAGCGGGTCGTGCTCAAGGTGGCCCCGCCGGGTCTCGAACCGGTACGCAACCGGGACGTGCTGCGGCAGGCACGGCTGATGCAGACCCTGGCCGGGCGGCGCGGCGTGCGCGTGCCGGCCGTCCTGTTCGCCGACGAGGGCGAACCGCCGGCGGTTCCGCCCTTCGTGGCCATGGAGCTGGTGCCGGGGGAGTGCGTCGAGCCGGTGCTCATCCCGCGCGGGACCGTCCCGGCCGGCCAGGTCCGCGCCCGCGCCCTGGACGCCGTACGGATGCTCGCGGACCTGCACCGCGTCGACCCGCGGAGTACGGTGCTCGCGGCGGAGCCGGTGGTGTCGCTCAGCGCGGAGATCGACCGCTGGACCCGGGCCTTTACGACCGTCGCCGAGGACCTGCGCACCGGACACGAGACGGTCGCGCGGCGCCTGCACGCGACCCGACCGACCGCCATGGCACCGGTGTTCACGCACGGCGACTACCGCCTGGGCAACACCCTGTGCGAGTCGGACCGGGTCACCTCGATCATCGACTGGGAGATCTGGTCGCTCGGCGATCCACGGGTGGACGTGACCTGGCTGACCTTCTTCACCGACGAGGCCCGGCACCCGGCGTCCGTCTCGGACGAGCCCACCGGCATGCCGGGCAAGGCGGAGCTGGTCGACGCCTACCAGGAAGCGCGCGGGGAGCCGCTGCGGGACCTGGCCTGGTTCGAGGCGCTGACCAAGTACAAGGAGTCCGCCGCGACCGCGCTGCTCATCAAACGCGGCCGCAAAGCAGGGAAGTTGAACGCGATGCACCGGCGCATGCTGCCCGCACTGCCGGTGCTCCTGGACGAGGCGATGGAGTTGCTGGGCTGAGCGCCTGGGCGTGCCCCCGGCCGGGCGCGCACGCTCACCGTGTCGTCGAAGGGCCCTCGTAGCTGTGCTACGAGGGCCCTTCGACGCCTTGCGATCGCATCACGCACCAGACGCCGCGCGCTGGTCCGGCCGGGGACACGCCCTAGTAGTGCTTGGTCAGGTCGGTATCGGGGTGGGTATGTCGCGGTGGCAGGTGGGGCAGGCGCCGGTCCAGAGGGTGAGCAAGGTCTTAGCTCGCGGACCACTTGGTAGAGGCTCAGGCCGCCGCCGCGTCTTTTGGGGCCCGGGCCAGTCGCTGCAGGGTGCAGAAGGCGTGCGCGACGGAGATGAGGGTGACGTGGTGGTGCCGGCCGGTGAAGGTGCGGCCCTCGAAGTGGGCCAGGCCCAGAGCCTGTTTCATCTCGTGGTAGTCGTGCTCGATGCGCCGCGGGCCCCCAGGACGGGCCCCCAGGACCGGCTGCGAGGCGTCCGCTGCCCATTCGCCCATCGCGATGAGGGAGGGGCGCCGGTCAGGACTGTGGCGGCAACCGCGCACAACAGCGGGAGTATGGGATACCTCCGTCCCCGCAGACCGTGTGGATCGGGTACCCGGAACAGGAAGCGACGCAGGTCGGGCGTCCTGCTGGGTACGCGGAGGTTCGGGAGGGCCAGTTGTCCCAGGCCGACGGGCATGGGCGATGATGTTCGGGCAGGCACGGTCTCGCTCGGTTCGCATGGGTCTCGACAACCACATGATCGCCAGCACCGCGCCTGCACTGCTTTCTCGGAACATCCCACCCCGCACTTGGGCATGACGTCACGTCATACGTGAGACCGACGAACCGGACCGATCTCGAACACGCAATGCCCCTGGGCAGGAGCCTCCGTGGACGAGTCTTCTTCACGCATCGCGCACCGCGGACGGATCGCCGACATTCACGCGGCGGTAGGCGACGGCTCGCTCTCCGGCGCCGGCGAACTCCACCAACTCAGCGCGCACGCGTTGGCCGATAGCTACTCCCGGTCCCTGCTCGTCGAGCAGGATCCCCGGCAGGCGCGGACCCTCGTCGAACTCCACGAGGGCGAGGACGTAGGGAACAAGAGCCGCGAACGCCGGCACACTGCGGTGACGCACCACTATGAAGCTGTAGATGGTGCCGGCGCCAGTGACATCGGTGAACGACGTCGGTCCACCGCAGCGGTTGCAGCGTTCGAGCGGCCGTGCCAGCCAGGCGCCGCAGTCGGAGCAGCGACACAGCGCGATGCGTCCCTCACGCGTCGCCTCCCAGAAGCCGACGCTGTCCGCGTCGATCAGCGGCCTCGGCGGCGGCGGGATGGGCTCGACCCGGCTCATCGCGAAGCCTCGTAGATCAGGGCGCCGCCCGCCGGGCCGGCCCCAGCGGTGACGAGAACGTGGCGGGCGTCGGGCACCTGCCGGTCGCCGGCGTCGCCGCGCAACTGGAGGACCGCCTCGTAGTGATGGTTGAGACCATGCAGATATCCCTCCGACAGCAGACCACCGTGCGGGTTGACGACGACGTCGCCACCGTACGTGGCCCGGCCCTCGCCGAAGAACGCGCCGACCTCGCCCTTCGGGCACAGCCCGAAGTCCTCGATCGTCGCCATCACGGTGCCTGTGAAGCAGTCATACATGCACGCGACGTCCAGGTCCGCGGGACGCAGGTCGGTGGTCGCCCAGAGGCGCTTCGAAGCGTAGGCAGAGTACATCTCGGACAGATCGGGGAAGTTCGTCCAGGAACCGCCGTGTGTGTGGGCTTCGCCGAAGCCCACGATGCGGATCGGGTCGTGTCGGAGAAACCTGGCTCGCTCCAGTGTCGTTACCACGAGGGCCACCGCGCCGTCGGTCTCCAGACAGCAGTCATACAGGCGGAACGGCTCACATATCCAGCGGGCGGACAGGTAGTCGTCCATGTCGATCACCTGTCGTTGCATGGCGTGAGGATTGGCCGAGGCGTGCTTGCGGGTGGTGATGGCGATGTTCCCGAAGTCCTCGTCGCGGGTGCCGTACACGTGCTTGTGACGCTGGGCGAACATGGCGATCCACATCGGCGGGACGACGAACCCGTTCAGCGCGGCGAACTGCATCTCGCCTCTCATCGGCAACGCGGGCGTCTCCCCCCGGCCGTAGCGGTTGCCGGATCGGCCCTGCAGCGAACGGAAGATGACCGCCACCTCGCAGACACCGGCTTGGACTGCGGCGAACGCTTGACCCACGACGGTGACCGCGACGTTGCCCCCACCGTGCACGTCCAGCGCCAGCCCAAGATCGAAGGCGCCGATGGCCCGCGCGACATCCGCCGCCGATGCCGAGTCGTTGGTGTGGAAGTCAACGACGCCGTCCACCTCGCATGGCTGCAGCCCAGCGTCGTCAAGTGCCGCCCGGGCGGCTTCGGCGGCCATTGTCAACGGGGTCCGGCCCGAGGATTTACTGAACGCCGTCCGACCGATCCCCACGATCGCCGCCTCGCGCGTCTTCATTCGACCTCCATACCCACCGCAGGCTGACTATCTAATGTGAATAGGTGATACCTTTTTATCCTTGCTCGGCACTGTTGGCTAGTCCTTGACAACGGTGGGTCGCGGCGTCGTGTGCGTTCAGTGGCTGCCTTTGGGCGGGTCAGGATCTGCCGCGACGACAGCCGTCAATGCAACCGAGAAAGGTGAGCCTGTGGGCAGCATCTACCGGAGCTCGGAGCTTGCTGTGTCGGCCGATGTGGCTTGGGACTTCATCGAGCGATACACCAGGTCAGAGGTGCATGTGTTCTCCTTGTGCCTGGCCGAGCGGCAAGAAGGGGAGTGTCGCGTCGTCACCTTGGCCGACGGCCGGGAGATTTGCGAGCGGAACGTGACGGTTGACCCGGTGCATCGCCGGGCGACCTACACGGTCCCGGGCCTCAACGGGGCTGAGCATCACCAGGCCGAGATGCGCATCGAGGCAGACCTTCACGCCAGGGCACGTCTGGTTTGGGTCACTGATTACCTCCCGCACGAGATCGCCGAAGAGCGGGCCTCAAGTTACGACGCCCTGTTCGCCGAGCTTGTGGTCGCTGTCAATTCCCATGGCGGGGTCGCTGTCACGTCGTCCTGACGAGACGAGCCCGGTCTGGTAGGTGACGACGACGAGTTGGGCGCGGTCGCGGATGTGGATGCCCGGCCCAGCTCAGCTCGACCATCCCGGCCCGCATCACCACATCCCGGGGCGTCTTACGGGCCCGCGACAACCGACGCACCATCGCCCGCTCATCCTCATCACGGCCTGGGCCGTGCCCGTAACATCACCGCCCAGCACCCGCCCCCGAGCACCCGAACCACCCCGCCACCAGTACATATACCCAACAAATGAGGAATCCAGCACTAGGCCCTGATCCCGCGGGGCGCGTCCGTCAGCGCGGCGCCATCCTGATCGCGCCGTCGAGGCGGACGGTCTGGCCGTTCAGATACGGGTTCTCCAGCATGTCGACGGCGAGCCGGGCGAAGTCGTCCGGCGCGCCGAGCCGCTTGGGGTGCGGCACCGTCGCGGCCAGGCCGTCACGGATGTCGGCGCGCAGCCGGCCCAGCATCGGGGTGTCCATGATGCCGGGGGCGATGGTGTTCACCCGGATCTGCCAGCTCGCCAGGTCGCGGGCGGCGACCAGCGTCATGCCGTGCACCCCTGCCTTGGCCGCGGTGTACGAGGTCTGGCCGATCTGTCCGTCGAACGCGGCGACCGACGCGGTGAGCACGATCGCGCCGCGGTCACCGTCGTCCAGGACGTCGTTCTCCGCGATGCGGGAGGCGGCCAGGCGCAGCACGTTGTACGTGCCGACCAGGTTGACCCGGACGACCTCGGCGAACGTGGCGAGTTCACCGGGGGTCCGGTCCTTGCCGATGATCCGCGTACGGTCCCCGCCGCGGCCGGCGCAGTGCACCACGCACCGCAGCGGGCCGCGCTCCCGCGCCGCGTCGACGGCGGCCGTGACCTCGGCCTCGTCGGTGACGTCCGCGCGCACGAACCGCGCCGCGTCGCCGAGGTCGGCGACGGCTTTGGCGCCCTGCTCCTCGGAGATGTCGGCGATGACCACCCGCCCGCCGCCGTCGATGATCCGGCGCGCGGTGGCCAGGCCGAGCCCTGAGGCACCGCCGGTGACGAGGGCGGAGGAACCGTCGATGCGCATGCGTGAAACTCCTTACAGTCCGAGGGACTTGCTGATGATGGTCTTCATGACCTCGCTGGTACCGCCGTAGATGCGGCTCACCCGGGCGTCGGCGTACAGCCGGGCTATCGGGTACTCGAGGATGTAGCCGTACCCGCCGTGCAGTTGCAGGCAGCGGTCGACGACGCGCCCCTGTGTCTCGGTGCAGAACAACTTTGTCCGTGCCGCGTCGACGCCGCTCAGTTCATGTTCGACGAGCGCCGTGATCGACGCGTCGAGCAGGGCCTGGGCGGCCTCCAACTCCGCTGACATCGCGGCGAGTTCGAACTTCGTGTTCTGGAAGTGGGCGACCGGTTCGCCGAACACCTTCCGGTCGCGTACGTAGGTGATGGTCATGTCGATGGCCGCGCGGGTCTGGGCCACCGCGCCGACCGCGATGGCGAGTCGCTCCTGTGCGAGGTTGCGGCCGAGGAGGGAGAACGCGGTGCCCTCCTCGCCGAGCAGGTTCGCGGCGGGAACCCGGACGTCGGCGAAGGACAGCTCGACGGTGTCCTGGGTGGTCAGCCCGATCTTCTCCAGCTTGCGGCCCACGGTGAAGCCGGGCATGCCCTTCTCCACCACGAGCAGCGACAGGCCGCCGCGCCGGTTGTCAGGATCGGTGGAGGTGCGGGCCACGACGATCACCAGGTCGGCGTGGTGGCCGCCGGTGATGAAGGTCTTGGAGCCGTTCAGGACGTAGTGGTCGCCGTCACGGACCGCCGTCGTGGCGACGCCGGCGAGGTCGGAGCCCGTGCCCGGCTCGCTCATCGCGATCGCCGTGTACAGCTCGCCGGACGCCAGCCCCGGGAACCAGCGGGCCCGCTGCTCGGCGCCTGCGAAAGCGGTGAAGTACGGCAGCACCACGTCCAGGTGCGTGCGCAGACCGCCCAGGGTCACGCTCGCGCGGGCGCACTCCTCCTGGATGACCACGTTGTAGCGGTAGTCGTCCTGGCCACCGCCGCCGTACTCCTCGGGCAGCGACGTGCCGATGATGCCGAGCTTGCCGAGCGAGGTGAACAGCTCGCGCGGGACGAGTCCGGCGTGCCGCCATTCCTCGTAGCGGGGCACGACCTCGCGTGCGAGGAAGTCGCGTACCAGGAGGCGGAAGTCCTCGTGGTCCTGGGTGAACAGCGTGCGGTGCAAGGGGAGTTCCTCCGTGGATCGATGGACGGGTGGATGCGGCCCGGGCCGGTTTCCGGGAAGGTGCCCTCCGTCGATGTTCACTCGGATCTTGGATCCCGGTCACCTTGGTGACCTTGATGACGCCGTTAAGAAGAGTAGCATTTATTGCATTCCTTGAACCCGGCGATGCGGGTTAGAGTCCTTGATGAGTCCGGGTATCGACGGGGGCGCTTCGCCTCTGGTCGTCAAATGAGGAGACTGATTGATGACTTCCGGAGGTACGGGTCCGCTGGCGGGCTGCCGGGTGGTCGAGCTGGGCGGCATCGGCCCCGGGCCGTTCGCCGGGATGTTCCTCGCCGACCTGGGCGCCGAGGTGGTGCGCGTCGACCGGCCCGAGTCGGTGGGCGAGGAGGGCCGGGGCGGGGCCGCGGACGTCCTCAACCGGGGCAAGCGGTCGGTGGCGATCGACCTCAAGCATCCCGACGGCAGAGAGGCTCTCCTCGAACTCGTGGAACGCGCCGACGTGTTGATCGAGGGCTACCGACCCGGCGTCACCGAACGCCTCGGCGTCGGCCCCGACGTGTGCCGGGCCCGCAACCCCCGGCTGGTGTACGGGCGGATGACCGGCTGGGGCCAGGACGGACCGCTGTCGGCCGCGGCGGGACACGACATCACCTACATCGCCCTCACCGGGGCCCTCGGTGCGATCGGTGCCGCCGGCGGGCCGCCGCAGATCCCGCTCAACCTCCTGGGCGACTTCGGTGGCGGCGGCTGCTATCTGGTGATCGGCATCCTGGCGGCGTTGCGCGTGGCCGAACGCACCGGCGTGGGGCAGGTGGTCGACGCGGCCATCGTCGACGGCACCGTGCACCTGCTCGCGAGCACCTTCGCCAAGCTCGCCCGCGGCGCCTGGAGCGACGAGCGCGGCGTCAACCACCTGGACGGCGGGGCGCCGTTCTACTCCGTCTACGCGACGAAGGACGGCCGGTACGTCGCCGTTGGCGCGCTGGAGCCCAAGTTCTACCGGCGCCTGCTGGGCCTGCTCGAACTCGACGTCGACCCGGACCGGCAGCAGGACCGCACCACTTGGCCCACGCTGCGTGAGCTCCTGGCGGAGCGGTTCGCGCAGCGCACGCGCGACGAGTGGGCGGCGCTGTTCGAGGGGACCGACGCCTGCGTGGCGCCCGTCCTCGGCCTCACCGAGGCCGCCTCGCACGCACACCTGGCGGCGCGCGGAACCGTTCTCGCCCAGGGCGGTGTCGTGCAGCCGGCCCCGGCGCCGCGCTTCTCGACGACCCCGCCGGTCGCCGGCGGACCGGCTTCGGCCGTGGGTGCCGACACCCGTGCCGTACTGAGCGACTGGGGCGTCGACGGCATCGAAGAGCTCTTCGAGCGCGGTGCCGTCGGAACCGGCCCGACGGGCCCGCCCGCACCGCCGCATCACGACCACCGGGCCGCCGTGCAGCGCGGCGGACCCGAGGCCCCGAGCGAGAGGAACCGTTCATGAGGGACGCCGTCATCGTCGACGCCGTACGCACCCCGATCGGCAAGCGCAACGGCTCACTGGCGGGCATCCACGCCGCAGACCTGTCCGCCCTGGTACTCAACGCGCTGGTCCAGCGCACCGGGGTGGACCCCGCCACCGTCGACGACGTGATGTGGGGGTGTGTGACCCAGATCGGCGACCAGTCGAGCAACATCGGCCGCTTCGCCGTCCTCGCGGCCGGCTGGCCCGAGCACGTACCCGGCGTGACGATCAACCGGGCCTGCGGCTCCAGCCAGCAGGCCGTCGACTCGGCGGCCCACGCCGTGATGGCCGGACAGTACGACCTGGTCGTCGCGGGCGGTGTGGAGACCATGACCCGGGTGCCGCTCGGCTCGCACCGCACGACCGGCCAGCCGTACGGGCCCAAGGTGCTGGCCCGCTACGAGGGAGCCGAGCTCAACCAGGGCGTCGGGGCCGAACTCATCGCCGAGCGCTGGGGGCTGAGCAGGCAGCGGCTCGACGAGTACGCGGCCGCCTCCCACGCGAAGGCCGCGGCGGCCATCGACGACGGCGTCTTCGACGACCACGTCGTGCCCGTCGACGTCGACGGCGACAAGTTCACCGTCGACGAGGGACTGCGGCGCGGCACGTCGCCCGAGACCCTGTCCGCTCTCAAGCCGCCGTTCAAGCCCGACGGCGTGATCCACGCGGGCAACGCCTCCCAGATCTCCGACGGCGCGGCGGCCCTGCTCATCACGACGCGGGAGCGGGCCCGCGCACTGGGACTCACCCCGATCGCCCGCTACCACTCGGGCGCGGTGAGCGGAGCGGACCCGGTCACGATGCTGACCGGCCCGATCCCCGCGACGGCGAAGGTGCTGAAGCGGGCCGGGCTGAGCATCGACGACATCGGTGCCTTCGAGGTCAACGAGGCCTTCGCGCCGGTCCCGCTGGCCTGGCTGGCCGACACCGGAGCCGACCCGGAGCGCCTCAACCCGCTGGGCGGGGCGATCGCGGTCGGACACCCGCTCGGCGCCTCCGGCGCCATCTTGATGACGCGGCTGCTCGCCCGGATGCGCAGCCGGAACCTGCGTTACGGGCTGCAGACGATGTGCGAGGGCGGCGGGACCGCGAACGCGACCGTCATCGAGCTGCTGAGCTGACGCGGACACGCCGAAAGGCCGGTGGGTGAGACAGGGACTCCGTCTCACCCACCGGCCTTTCGGTATGCGGCGCGATCAGCCGCGATCAGAACTGCGGCTGCTGCGGCCGCCGTTGCACGATCGCCCCCGCGTCCACCCGCAGCTGCTGCCCGGTGATGTACCGGGACGCGTCGGAGACGAGGAACAGCACCGCCTCGGCGATGTCCTGCGGTTCGACGTAGGGCAGGCCCATCGCTGTCATCACGTGGAAGGCGGGCAGGGCGTCCTCGCGGGTCGGGTTCTCCAGGTCCGGGCGGAACTCCCGGTACATGGGTGTGCTGTTCAGCATGTCGGTGTTGGTGTTCGTCGGGTGCACCGCGTTCGCCCGGATCCTGCGCGGGGCGAGCGCCACGGCGAGGTCGTTGACGAACGCGGCCGCCGTGCGCTTGGAGAACGAGTAGCCGAGCTTGCCGAAGTCAGGCCTGTCGGCCATGTCGGCGGACGGCATCAGCGCCGCGGTCGAGCCGGTCACCACGACCGCACCGCCGTCGGGCAGATGCGGCAGCGCCGCCTGCACCGCGTGCACCACGCCGTGGAAATTGACGGTGATCGCGTCGATGAAGGCGCCTGCCTCGGCGCGGCGGAGCGGGGCGATACCGGCCTGGGCCACCACGGCGTCGAGCCGGCCCAGCCGCTGCACGCCCCCGTCGACCGCCGCCTTCAGCGCCGCAGCGTCCCGCACGTCGGCGGTCACCGCCACGATCTTGCGGCCCAGCTTCTCCACCAGCCGTACGGTCTCGTCCAGGTCGGCGCGGCTGCCCAGGG
Source organism: Streptomyces sp. NPDC002088 (assembly GCF_040296605.1). Taxonomy (NCBI): domain Bacteria; kingdom Bacillati; phylum Actinomycetota; class Actinomycetes; order Kitasatosporales; family Streptomycetaceae; genus Streptomyces; species Streptomyces sp. NPDC002088. Next base: position 102,754 of record NZ_JBEOXO010000019.1, read on the forward strand.
GGTAGTCGACGCTGTCGATGTCCTCGCAGATGTCGACCGCGATGATGTCCGCGCCCTCCTCGGCCAGGCGCACCGCGTGGGCGCGGCCCTGCCCACGAGCCGCGCCGGTGATGAAGACGACTTTGTCCTGTACCTGGCCCATCAGGGACCCCTTTCACACGTTCACGCGTTTCACAGGTTCAGATCGAGCTGCGGTCGCTACCAGCCGACGAGTTGGTCGAGGAGCAGCGACGTGGTCGAGAAGTAGTCGCCGTAGCCGCCCTTGAAGAACAACAGCGGGGTCTTCGCCGACGCGACGTGCAGGTCCTTGACCCGCCCGACGACCAGGTCGTGGTCGCCGATCGTGACGACGTCCTCAATGGCGCAGTCCACCCAGGCGACGACCCCGTCGAGAACGGGATTTCCCGACGGGGACGTCTCCCAGGCCACGCCGGTGAACCGGTCGGTCCCCCTGGCCGCCAGCTTTCGGCTGAGGTTCTCCTGGTCGGCCGCGAGCGCGTTCGCGCAGTAGCGCCCGGCGGCCTTGATCTTCGGCAGCGTTCCGGACGAGCGGTCCGCGAGGAACGACACCAGGGGCGGGTCGAGGGAGACGGACGTGAAGGAGCCCACGACCATCCCCTCCGGACGGCCCTCGGGCCCCGTCGCGGTGATGGCGACGACGCTCGTGGGGAAGTGGCCCAGCACGTCTCGGAAGCGCCGGCCGTCGTTGCCCGTGCTCACGTCCGTCCCCATCTCAGATCAGCGCCTGCATCGGCGCCGGCACCTCAAGTCCCATCTGTGCAAGGGAGTTGGCGTGATAGGTGGCACCCGGTACATGGATCATGTGCTGCAGGCCCACGTGCGCGTCGCGCCACAGCCGCTGGATGGGGTTGTCGCGCCGGATGACGTTCCCGCCGGAGCGCGCGAAGATCTCGTCCAGCGCCGCGACCGCCCGCCACGCGCAGCGGACCTGGTTGCGCCGGATCGTCGTGCGGTCCTCGACGCTCACCGTCTCGCCCGCGTCGAGACGGTCGTACAACCGGCTGACACCGTCGATGAGTTGGACCCGGGAGGCCGCGATCTCCGCGGCGGCCTCGCCGGTGGCGTAGAGCGCGTACGGATCGTCACGCACCTGGACCCCGGTCACCGCGACACGGTCGCGCTGGAGGTCGAGGTGAGCGGCGAGCGCGCCTTCGCAGATACCGATCACGGCCGCCGTGATGCCGAGCGGGAACATCGTCGTGAACGGCAGCTTGTGCACGGTCTCGGTGGCGCCGTTGCGCTCGGCCGCCGTCCCGGTCTTGATGTCCTCCTGGTCGACCGTCCGGTAATCAGGGATGAAGGCATTGGTGACGACGACGTCCTTGCTGCCCGTGCCCGACAGGCCGATGACGTCCCAGGAGCCGTCGATGATCTCGTAGTCCGAGCGGGGCAGGACCACGTGCAGGACCTTCACCGGCGCGGCCGGCTTGCCCTTGCCGTCGCCGGCCAGCGCTCCGAGGAAGACCCAGTCGCAGTGGTCGGTCCCGGACGAGAACGGCCAACGCCCGTTGAGTATGTAGCCGCCCTCGACCGGTTCGGCGATCCCGTTCGGCATGTACGGGGAGGCGATCCAGGTGTCCTGGTTCTCGCCCCAGATCTCCTGCGCGAGCCGCGGGTCCATCTGCCCGACCTCCCACGGATGGACCCCGACGACACCGGCCACCCAGCCCGCGGCGCCGTCGTGCCGCGCCAGGGCCATCACCGCCTCCGCGAAGTCCCGCGGATGGACCGAGTACCCGCCGAACTTCGCCGGCTGCAGCAGACGCATGACGCCCGCCGAGCGCATCAGGCCCACGGTCTGTTCGCTCAGCTTGCCGAGGCGTTCATTCTCCTCGGCGAGTCCCGCCAGCTGCGGGCCCAACTCCTCGATCCGTTCGATCACTTCATGCGCCATGACGCGCACCTCCTGCTTCTTCCGTCTTACGGGTGAGGAACTCGAGGGCGACGCGTTCGAACTCGTCCTTCCGCTCGATCTGCACCCAGTGCCCGCACCGCGCGAACGTGTGCAGCTCGACCTCGGGGAGCCAGCGGGTCGCGAAGTGGGCCTGGTCGTAGGGGAGCATGCGATCGTCGCGGCCCCACAGCAGCAGCGTCGGTGTGGTGACCGTCGCCGCCCGCGTCCACAACGGCGTGTACTTCGCCTGAAGTTGAGGTGCGAACATCGAACCGAGGATCGCCCTGGTCCGGTCGATCACCCCGTCCGCGGTGGCGTTGCGCATGCGTTCGTCGAGGAGCTCGTCGGTGATCCGGCCCTGGTCGTGGACCATCGTGCGCACCCATCCCCGCATACGCTCACGGGTGGGGTCGTCGAGGAACTCGAACAGGCGCAGGAAGCCCTCGCTGGGCTCGGGCGCGAACGTGCCGACCGACAGGCCGCCCGAGCCCATCAGAGCCATCCTGCGCACCCGCTCGGGGTACTGGACGGCCAGCTCCGCGGCGACGGCCCCGCCCATCGAGTTCCCGACGAACACCGCGGACTCGATGCCGAGTTCGTCCATGAAGCGGGCCACCAGGCGTGCCGCGACCACCGGATAGACCTCGTCCAGCTTGGGCAGGTCGCTGCCGCCGAAGCCCGGCAGGTCGGGCATGACCGTGCGGAAGTGCCCGGCGAACACCGGAAGGTTGTGGCGGAAGTTGGACCAGGCGGTGACCCCGGGACCCGATCCGTGGAGCATGAGCAGCGGCTCGCCCTCGCCCGCCTCGTGGTAGGCGAAGGTGAGTCCGTCGACGTCCCTGGTCGACCGCGTCGCTTCATAGGTGGTGGCATCTGTCGTGTCTGTCGTGCTGGTTGAGCTTGTGGTGCTTGTCATGCGCGGCCCTCTCGGCTCGGGTTTGTTCACAGGCATTGAGCTGCGCGGCCTCAGGACCCGCCGCCGCGCAGAGTGAGGGCGATGTCGGTGAGCATGTCCTCCTGCCCGCCCACGAGCCGGCGCCGTCCGGCCTCGACGAGGATGTCCCGGGTGTCGACGCCGTAGAGCAGGGCCGCCTGCTCCGCGTGGCGCAGGAAGCTGCCGTACACGCCCGCGTAGCCGATCGTGAGTGTCTCGCGGTCGACGCGCACCGGGCGGTCCTGCAGGGGACGGGCGAGGTCGTCCGCCGCGTCCTGCAAGGCGAACAGGTCGCAACCGGTCTCCCACTCGCGGAGGTTGGCGACCGCGACAAAGGGCTCGATCGGCACGTTGCCCGCCGCCGCGCCCTGCCCGGCGAGCGAGGCGTCGACGCGGACGGCGCCCTCCTCCACCGCGGCGAGGGAGTTGGCGACCGAGAGGGAGAGGTTCTCGTGGGCGTGGATGCCGATCTGGGTCTCGGGGGCGAGGACGTCGCGGTAGGCACGGACCCGTGCCCTGACGTCCTCGACCGTCAGCCGTCCGGCGGAGTCGGTGATGTACACGCAGTGCGCACCGTAGGACTCCATGAGGCGTGCCTGGGCGGCGAGTTCGGCCGGGTCGACCATGTGGCTCATCATCAGGAAGCCCGCCACGTCCATCCCGAGCTCACGCGCCTCGGCGATGTGCTGCGCCGCGACGTCCGCCTCGGTGCAGTGCGTGGCGACCCGGACCGAGCGCACCCCGAGCTCGTAGGCCTTGCGCAGCTCGGTGACCGTGCCGACGCCGGGGAGCAGGAGCGTGGTGATGGTCGCGCGCTTGCAGTTCGCGACCGCGGCCTCGATCCACTCCCAGTCGGTGTTGCTGCCGGGCCCGTAGTTCAGGCTCGCCCCGGCCAGGCCGTCGCCGTGACTGACCTCGATGGCCGCGACGCCGGCCGCGTCGAGCGCGGCGACGATCCGGCCGACCTGCTCGGGGGTGATCCGGTGCCGGATGGCGTGCATGCCGTCCCGGAGCGTGACGTCCTGGACGTAGATCCGCTTCTTCACGGTCGTCATGCCGCCCTCCGCGTCACGCGCTCGGCGATCTTCTCCGCGACCCGCTGGGCGGCGGACGTCATGATGTCGAGGTTCCCGGCGTACGCGGGCAGATAGTGCGCCGCGCCCTCGACCTCCAGGAACACGGACACCTTGGTGTCCACGGGCCCGGGCCGGTCCGGCAGCAGCGTCGTGACCTCGCCCGCCTCGACAGGCGTGAACTGCACGTCCTGTACGAGCCGGTAGCCGGGCACGTAGGCCGCCACCTCGGCGACCATCCGCTCGATCGAGGCCCGCACCTTGTCGTGGTCGGCCCCGCCGATCAGGCAGAGCACCGTGTCCCGCATGATCAGCGGCGGCTCGGCCGGATTGAGGATGATGATCGCCTTGCCGCGCCGGGCGCCGCCCACGCTCTCGATCGCGCGGGCCGTGGTCTCGGTGAACTCGTCGATGTTGGCCCGGGTGCCCGGACCCGCCGAGCGTGACGCCACCGAGGCGACGATCTCCGCGTATGGCACGTCGGTCACCTGCGAGATCGCCGCGACGATCGGGATGGTGGCCTGACCGCCGCAGGTGACCATGTTGATGTTCGGGGCGTCGAGGTGCTCCTCCAGGTTCACCGGGGGGATCACATACGGCCCGAGCGCCGCGGGGGTCAGGTCCACGAGCCGCCTGCCATGGGGCGTGAGCAGCCGCGCGTTGGCCTCGTGAGCGGCCGCGCTGGTGGCGTCGAGCACGATCTGTACGTCCTTGAACTGATCCATCTCGATCAGCCCCGCCACCCCGTCCGACGTCGTCGCGACCTTCATCCGGGAGGCGCGGGCGAGGCCGTCGGAGGCGGGGTCGATCCCCACCATTGCGAGCACCTCGAGGTTCGGTGAGGTTCGTTTGATCTTGATGAGCAGGTCGGTCCCGATATTGCCGGAGCCGACGATCGCCACTCCCACGCGATCTGTCATCCGTCGTCCTTTCCTGCCCGCCCTGCGGGTCCTGGGTTGTCCGAGAAGTGCGCGGTGACCGTGCCCAGCGGCTCGATGGACACCTCGAAGACATCGCCCGGCCCGGCCGTCACCATCGGTCCGAGGGCGCCCGAGAGCACCAAGTCACCTGAGCGCAAGGGGGATCCGAACTCGATGGCGGTCCGCGCAAGCCAGGTCAGGGCATGCAGCGGATCGCCGAGGCAGTCCTGGCCGCTGCCCTTGGAGACCACCTCGCCGTCCCGCCGCATCACCATCCGGACCCGCGCCGGCTCGAACTCGTCCAGGGGACGGCCGTGGTCACCGATGACGAAGACCCCGGAGGAGGCGTTGTCGGCGACGGTGTCCGTGATGCCGATCCGCCAGTTCTCGATCCGGCTGTCTACGATCTCCACAGCGGGATAGGCCAGGTGGACCGCCGCGCGCACCTCGGTGGGGTTGGACGCGTCGAGGATGTCGCGCCCGAGGAGGAAGGCGACCTCGCCCTCCGCCTTGGGCTGCAACAGACGCTGGTAGGGGACGAGCTCGCCGTCCGCGTACCGCATGTCGTCAAAGAGTGCACCGAAATCGGGTCGGTCGACTCCGATCTGCGCTTGTACCGCCGCGGAGGTCAGCCCGATCTTGCGGCCGATGAGCCGGGCTCCGGCGGTCAGCCGGCGCTCTGTCGTGACCTGCTGGACCGCGTACGCGAGAGCGATGTCGCTCGGGCCGATCAGGTCGGCCACCGGGCGGCAGGCCACGCCCGAACTGCTGGCCCGCGCCAAGCGGTTGGCCGCGGCGGTCACCGACGGCGCCGCGGCGGCTTCGTCCGTCTTCATGGCCCTCATGATGCTCTTCGATTCGAAAAATGAGTACCCCTAATAGGCATTGACAGTGGTCTCGGGTGCGGCCACCATCCGTGCAAGTGCTCGTTGGCGGTCAATGGCGTCGCTCTGGGGCGGAGCGTGAGACGTCGTCGTTTCGGTGCGCCGGGTGTGCGGAGTGCGCCCGCGGGGCCGGCCGCCGTCAACTCGCGGTGCAGTGAGGCCGTTTCACGCATGCGTCGGTGAAGTCCACTCATTGGTGGTGGCGACGTGTCCCTGGGAGTCCTCTGCCGCCCTGCCGCACACCAACGAGGAGGTCAGTGATGACGCTCAGTGACGCACACGAGGACAACGGGACGAACGACGGGACGGACAGTGAGACCTACGACGTCATCGTCGTGGGTTCGGGCGGCGGCCTGGTCGGCGCCTACGCGGCCGCGTCGCGCGGGCTGCGCACGCTCGTCATCGAGAAGACCGGCCGGGTCGGCGGCACGGTCGCCTACTCCGGTGGCGGCCTGTGGTTCCCGGGCTCGGCCCCGCTGCGCAGGGCGGGCGTCGAGGACGGTGTCGACCAGGCCAGGACCTATCTGCGCGACGTCGTCGCCGACGGGGCTCGCGAGCACCTGCAGGACGCGTACCTGCAGGCCGGGCCTCGGCTCATCGAGGAGCTGGAGCGCAGCGAGTGGTTCGAGCCGTTCGTGCACGGGCCCGTGCCGGACTACTTCTCGTGGCGCCCCGGCGGGACGACCTCGGGGCGCACGGTCTTTCCGCAGGACATGCCCGCCGCACAGCTCGGCGACCGCGCCGGCCTGGTCCGCGACTCCCTCTACACGGAGCGGTGGTGGAAGACGGACCCGGGAACCGCCCTGACCGGCGGCCGCGCGCTCATCGGCCGGGCGCTCGGCGCGTTCCTGGACACGGGGAACGGCACGCTCAAGCTGAACACCGCGCTGACCGGCCTGGTCGTGGAGGGAGGCCGGGTCGTCGGCGTCGACGCGGTCAGCGAGGGGAGGACGGTCCGCTTCCGTGCCGGGCGGGGCGTGATCCTCGCGGCGGGCGGCTTCGAACGCGACCGTGAACTGCGCGAGAAGCACCAGCCTGCGGCGCACGGCGGCCGGTGGTCCAACGGCGCCCCCGCCAACACCGGCGACGCCCTGAAGGCGGGCATCGCGATCGGCGCCGACACCGACCTGCTGGACGAGGCCTGGTACGTGCCCGGGCTCGTCCAGCCCGACGGCCTGCCCTTCTTCCACACCGGCACCCGGGGCGGGATCTGGGTCAACGGCGCGGGCGAGCGCTTCGTCAACGAGACGCGCCCCTACGACCAGGCCGGACACGAGATCGCCCGCCTCCACACCACCACCGGCGTCCGGCACACCCCCTGCCACTGGATCCTCGACCAGCGCCAGATCGACCGGGACAGCTTCGCGGGACCGCCCGACCAGCCGATCGGCCAGGAGTGGCTCGACTCGGGCGCTCTGCGGAAGGTGGACACCCTCGAAGAGGTGGCGAAGATCGTCGACGTACCGGTCGAGGCGCTGCGGCAGACGATCGAGCGGTACAACGCGTTCGCGCAGACCGGTGTCGACGAGGACTTCCACCGCGGCGAGACACCGTGGGACCAGATGTTCCACCACACCATCGGTTTCCCGGCCGGGCCGAACTATCTGGCATCGCCCACCTCCGACTGGCCGAACCCGATGCTTCAGCCGCTCGACACCCCGCCGTACTACGTCGCCACGGTCGCCCTGGCCGACATCGGCACCAAGGGCGGCCTGAAGACCGACGAGCACGCGCGCGTCCTGCGCCCGGACGGCACCGCCATCCCGGGCCTGTACGCGAGCGGCAACACCGCGGCCCCGATGTCGGGACGCGTCTACCCGGGCGCCGGAACGCCGATCGGTTCGAGCATCGCCTTCGCGTACCTGGCGGTCCTCGACCTCGCCGGCGAGCCGGTATGACCCGAAGCACCCGCAACCACGCACGCGATCAAGGGAGATCCGTCATGGAACACGCCCGGTACATGCGACTGCAACGCGGCTCCGCGTGGTGCGGATTCGTGCTGTTCGTGGGATTTCTGGCCGCCTACTCCGTCGGCAACCTGCTCAGCCCCATGGACCCGACGATGACCGCGAAGGACGCCGTCGACTTCCTCACCGACAACCAGACGGGGATCCTCACCGCCGTCGCGATCATGGTGCTGATGGTCCCGTTCGAGTACCCCTTCGTCGTCGTGACGAGCCTGCAGATGCGCAGGATCGAGGGAGGCTGGGGCCTGCTGTCGATGACGCAGGTGCTGACCGGTGTCGTCGCGCCGATCGGGTTCTTCTTCCCGCTGGCGATCCTGTCCGCCGCCGCCTACCGGCCCGAGGCCCACTCGCCCGACGTGCTGCTCGCGATGACCGACACGTTCAACCTCATGTACGTCGGCAACGCGTGCATCTTCGTGCTGCAGGTGTGGTCGATCGGGTACGCGGCGCTCATCGACCGCCGGGCGAAGCCGATCTTCCCCCGCTGGTTCGGCTGGCTGAACATCGTGCTCGGGATCGTCCTCATCCCGGGGGCGTTCGTCTACCTCAACAAGACCGGCCCGTTCGCCTGGAACGGGGCGTTCGCGTACATGCTTCCCTCGGTCGCGTACTTCATCTGGAAGGTGGCCACCCCGACCCTGCTGCTGCGCGCGATCAAGCACGAGGAGGCGGAGACCGCCGGGCAGCGGGCCGGGCAGGAGGAGACCCAACTCGCCACCCCATAGCGGTGGGTGAGCGCTACGCCCGGCGCAGCAGCATCGCCCCGGACGGCACCCCTCCCCCCGAGGTCACGACGGCGACACGGGCGTCCTGCACCTGGCGCCCGTGGGCCGCGCCGCGCAGCTGCAGCATGGCCTCGCGGACGAATCCGTACCCGTGCAGGCGGCCGGCCGAGAGCTGGCCGCCATGCGGGTTGAGGGGGAGGTCGCCGTCCAGGGCGATCGTCTTGCCCCCGGCGATGAAGTCGGTCGCCTCGCCGGGGCCGCAGAAGCCGAGGCCCTCCATCCAGGACAGGGCGTTGAACGTGAAGCCGTCGTAGAGCAGGGCGACGTCGACATCGGCCGGGGTGAGGTCGGTGCGGGTCCACACATGGGCGGAGGGGCCGAACGCCTGGGGGGTGTGGGTCAGCGTGTCCTGGTCCCAGCTCAGCCGCTCCAGGATCGCCGAGCCCACCGCCTCGACCAGGACGGGAGGCTGGGGCCGGTCCGCCGCGGTCTCGCGCGCGGAGACAATGACGGCCACGGCGCCGTCGCACGGTACGTCGCAGTCGTACAGGCCGAACGGCGTGGTGACCGTGCGGGCCGCGAAGTAGTCGTCCAGCGTGAGCGGTTCGCGGTACAGGGCCTCGGGGTTGCGTACCGCTCCCGCTCGCGCCATGACGGCGATGGCGCCCAGGGCCTCCCGCCCCACGCCGTAACGGTGCATGTAGTGCGAGGCGTTGCAGCCGATCCACTGCGCGGCCGACATCGCCCCGAAGGGCGCCCGCCACTCGTACATGCCGGTGGCCCGGCCGCCGTCCGTCTGCCACTGGCCGGAGCGCACCAGGGCGGTGTGCGAGGACTCCCAGACCGTACGGAAACACAGCACGTGCCGGCAGAGTCCGGAGGCGACGGCGAGCATCCCCGCGGTGATCGATCCGATCTGTCCGGGCACCTCGCTGCCTCCGTTGACCCAGGTGGGCCGCAGCTGAAGGGCCTCGCACAGTGCCGTGATCCCGCCTTCGCTGAGACCGCTCGGGGACACGGCGGGGTACGTGGACAGGCCGTCGATCTCGTCCAGTTCGAGCCCTGCGTCCGCCACCGCGGCCAGGCACGCGTCCACGGTCAGTGACACCGGGTCGACCATGAGCCGCCGGCCCACGCGGGACTGCCCGACCCCGGTGAGGGCGACCGCGTCCTCGTACTTGCGCTCCGTGGCCATGGGCCGCAGGGCGGTGCGGACGGCGCGGGGCTCGGGCAGCGGACCCGGTCCTTCGGCGGCCTCCGCCTCCCGGTCCGGCTCGAACAGCGGCACGTACAGATCGTCGTGCTGCTCGAAGCGCACCCGTACCCGCATCCCGATGTGCACCTCGTCCGGCTCGCACCCGACGATGTTCGTCGTCAGGCGGGCCCGGTCGTCCTCGGCGAGCGCGACGACGGCCACCACGTACGGCGGCGGGAACGACGGCAGCCAGGCCTGTTCGTTGACGCTGAACCCGACCACGACCGCCTTGCCGGAGGTGGGCGCGAGCCCCACCGAGCGGCTCCGGCACGACGGGCAGACGGGCAGCGGTGGGTGGAAGTACCGCGCGCAGTCCGCGCACCGGGAGATGCGCAGGACGCCGTCGGCGCCGGAGCGCCAGAACTCGGAGCTGGAGAGCGTCGGTTGAGGCAGAGGGCGGGGTCCTTGAGTCTCGGGCATGTGGTGTCCTCTCATGTAGATAGGTGGCCGTAATAGGTGCCTGTGTTGGTCGGGCTGCGGTCAGTTCACGTGAGTCGCGCATAAAAGGTATACGCAATTAAGGGCCTGTTGTAGAGTCCGGACCCGGCGCATCTCTCCAAGGAAGGGGCGCGACAATGCCGTTGCAGCCATGGATGAAACTGCTGTCGACCGACGACCATCTGATCGAGCCGCCACGGTTGTGGTCGGACCGTCTGCCGGCGAGGTTCCGGGAGGCGGGGCCACGCATCGTGGAGCAGCCACGGGGCGAGGGGCAGACACCCGCCGAGGTGTGGGTCTACGAGGACCGGATCTACCCCTACATCGGCCTGAACGCCGTCGCGGGAAAGAAACCCGAGGAGTTCGGCCTCGAACCGACGCGCTACGACGAGATGATCCCGGGCTGCTACGACCCCAAGGCCAGGATCCGCGACATGGACCTGGACGGGGTGTGGGGCGCCCTGTGCTTCCCGTCGTTCCCGGGGTTCTCCGGCCACGTCTTCCTGGACGGCAAGGACCGTGAGCTGGCGCTGCTGTGTGTGCAGGCGTGGAACGACTTCGTCCTCGACGAGTGGTGCGCCACCGCGCCGGGGCGGCTCATCCCGCTGGTCATCATGCCCATGTGGGATGTGCAGGCCTGTGTCGCGGAGATCCACCGGACCGCGGCCAAGGGGGCGAAGGCGATCTCTTTCCCGGAGAACCCGGCCCCGCGCGGCCTGCCGTCCTTCCATACCGACTACTGGGACCCCATGTTCTCGGCGGCCGAGGAGACCGACATGCCTCTGTGCCTGCACTTCGGCACCTCGGGCAGGCCGCCGAAGACGGCCGAGGAAGCCCCGTTCGCCGTGACGATCGCCCTGTTCGGCTGCAACGCCATGTTCGCCACCGCCGACCTGCTCTTCTCCCCGGTGCTGCACAAGCACCCCAAGCTGAAGATCGGCCTGTCCGAGGGCGGCATCGGCTGGATCCCGTATCTGCTGGAGCGCAGCGACGGCACCTGGGAGCGGCACCGCTTCTACCAGAACATCAACCAGAGCGTGCGGCCCTCGGAGCTGTTCAACAAGCACTTCCACGGCTGCTTCATCGACGACCGGTTCGGTGTGGAGGTACGGCATCACGTGGGCGTCGACAAGATCACCTGGGAGTGCGACTACCCGCACTCCGACTCGTACTGGCCCAAGAGCCGCGCGTACGCGGCCGAGGTCCTCGCGGACGTACCGGATGACGAGGTGCACCAGATCGTGGAGCTGAACACCCGGCGCCTCTACAACTTCCCCGCATGAGCCGCCGGCCGGAGTCCGAGCGGTCGGACTGGACGGATCTGGACCTGCTGACGCGCGACGAGGCCGCGGGTCGACTGCGCGCGGAGATCTCCGAGACGCAGGAGCGCCTGGCAGGGGCCGACGACGCGGAGCGCGCGCTGCTCGAAGCCCGGCTGCGCGCCCTGCGCGAGGCGGCGGACGAACTGGCAGCCCCCTGAGGCGTGTGACCGGCGATCTCTCACGAAAGGAGGCTGACATGGGGCGAGTTGACGGCAAGATCGCGCTGATCACCGGGGCGGCCCGCGGGCAGGGGCGCTCCCACGCCGTGCGGTTGGCGGAGGAGGGAGCAGATGTCGTCGTCACCGACGTCTGCCACGACATCAGCGACGCGCTGCCCTACCCCTTGGCGACCAAGGAAGAACTCGAGGAGACGGCCGAGTTGGTGAGGGCGACGGGCCGGCGGTGCGTCGCCGTCGAGGCCGACGTCCGGTTCTTCGCCGAGATCCGGTCCGCCGTCGACGCGGCGACATCCGAGTTCGGGCGGCTCGACGTGGTCGTCGCCAACGCCGGTGTGATGAGCTCCGGCCGCGCCTGGGAACTGTCCGAAGAGGCCTGGGACGTCGTCGTCGACGTCAACCTCAAGGGCGCCTGGAACACGGTGCGAGCCGCCGCCCCCGGCATGATCGACGCGGGGGACGGCGGCTCGATCATCATCACCAGCTCGGCTGCCGGTATCCGCGGGCACGTTCCCTACGCCCACTACGTGGCCAGCAAACACGGCGTCGTAGGCCTGATGAAGGCGCTCTCCAACGAACTCGCCCCGCACCGGATCCGGGTCAACACCGTGCACCCCACCGGGGTCAGCGACACCGGGATCACCGTCGGTGAGCCGGTGGAGGAACTCGCCGCGCGCGAACCGCTGTTCGCACTCGCCGCGATGAACCCGCTCGCGCCCTACGTCGAGCCGCGGGACGTGTCGAACGCCGTCCTGTTCCTGGCGTCGGACGAGGCGCGCTATGTCACGGGCCTGCAGTTCACCGTCGACGCGGGCTCGACGAACAAACCGTAGCGACGCCTCACACCTTACGGAGCGCAGATGAGCGCAGTGCGAACGATCGGATTCCTCGGAGCCGGACACATCGGCGAGCCGATGGTGGAGCGCCTCCTCGCGGCCGGTCACCCGGTACGTGTGTACGCGCGCCGGTCCGGCGTCCGGGGACGCCTGTCCGCCGCGGGCGCCGAACTCGTGGGCGCCGCACGGGACCTCGCCGCCTGCGACGCCGTCGTCAGCTGTCTCTACGACGACGCCCAGATGCTCGACGTGCTGCCCGAGGTCGTCGCGGCCCTGGGCCCGCACACGGTGCTGCTCTCGCACACCACCGGGGCGCCGGCGACGTTGGACCGGCTGGACGGGTACGCGCCCGGCGGGCGGGCGGCGATCGTCGACGCGGCGTTCAGCGGGACGGCCGAGGCGGTGCGGGCCGGACGCCTCACCGTCTTCCTCGGAGGGGAACCGGCCCACGTGGCGGCGGCGCGTCAGGTCGTGGCCGCCTACGCCGACCCCGTCGTGGCGACCGGTGCCCGTGGCTCCGCGCTGCGCGTCAAGCTGCTCAACAACCTGCTGTTCGCCGCGATCAGTCAGGTGACCCTGCGCGGGCTCGCGGCCGGCCGCGCGATGGGCGTAGCGCAGGACACCCTGCTTCAGGCCCTCGCGGTCAGCAGCGGAGGGAGTACGGCGGGGTCGTACATCGCGGCCCGCGGTGGGGCCGAGCGCTATACCGACGCCGTGGCCCCGTTCCTCGCCAAGGACCTGGCGGCCTGTCGCGACACGGCGGCCGAAGCCGGCGTGGACCTCGCCCCGTTGCTGGACGCGGCGCAGGACGGGCCGATGGACCTCGGGGAGATCACCACCATCGAGAGCCATCGACAGTCGTGACAGCCATGACAGCTGTCGAGAGCCACCGAGAACCATGGAGAAAGGAGTGAGTCGGTGAAGATCACCATTGACAAGAACCTGTGCTCCGGACACGCGCGGTGCGCGGCCGCCGCCCCGGAGCTGTTCGAACTCGACGACAGCGGCTACGCCCTGCCCCTCGACGGGGAGGTCCCGCCGGAACAGGAACAGGCGGCCCGTGAGGGCGCGTGGGCCTGCCCCGAGCGCGCCATCACCGTCGAGTGACGCACGTCGACTCACTTACGGATTCACCTACGCAGCATGGAGGTTGACGCAGTGCACCGACCGATGGAGGGCGTACGGGTCCTGGAGGTGGCGCAGTTCACCTTCGTACCGGCGGCGGGCGCGGTGCTCGCCGACTGGGGCGCCGACGTCATCAAGATCGAGCACGCCGAGCGGGGCGACGCCCAGCGCGGTCTGGTGCGCGTGCTCGGGCAGGAGGCGATGAGCAAGGGCTCGTCCTTCTTCCCGAGCATGGAGGGGCCCAACCGCGGCAAGCGCAGCATCGGCGTCGCCCTCGAAAAGCCGTCCGCGCGGCGGGTGTTGGAGGAACTCGTCCGCTCCAGTGACGTCTTCCTCACGAACTTCCTGCCGGGTGCGCGGGCCAAGCTCAAGATCGACGTCGAGGACATCAGGGCCATCAACCCCGACATCATCTACGTACGGGGAAGCGGCTTCGGCGCCCGTGGACCGGAACGCGACAAGGGCGGTTACGACAGCACCGCCTTCTGGGCGCGAGGCGGCAGCGCGGCCGGAGTGACCCCGCCCGGGTCCGACCGGATGCTGCGGATGCCGGCGGGCGCGTACGGCGACTCGATGGGCGGGATGACCATCGCCGGCGGCATCGCCGCGGCGCTGTTCCAGCGCCAGCGCACCGGTGAGCCGTCCGTCGTCGACGTGTCACTGCTCGGCGTGGGCGCGTGGGCCACCCAGTACCTGGTGAACCGGGCGCTGATGGTGGGGGGGCCGCTGCCCGTGCAGGAGCAGCCCAAGTACGGATCGGTCACCAACCCGCTGATCGGCGCCTACCGGACCGCCGACGACCGGTGGCTGGAGTTCGCGATGCTCCAACCGGGCCGGTACTGGCCGGAGTTCTGCCGGGTCGTCGGCCGGGAGGACCTCGCCTCCGACGAACGCTTCGACAGCACCGAGAAGATCATGGCGAACGCCGCCGAAGCCGCGGACATCGTCGCCGAGATCATCCGGCAGCGGCCGTTCGACGAATGGACCGAGATCCTCGCACGGGGGGAGGGGCAGTGGGCCGCCGTGCAGAACACCTGGGAAGTCGGCCAGGACCCGTCCCTGCGGGCGAACGGCCTGATCGCCCAGGTCGTGGACGCGGACGGCAGGGAACGTGAACTCGTCGCCAATCCGGTCCAGTTCGACCAGACCCCGGCGTCACTCACCCGCGCGCCGCAGTTCGCCGAGCACACGGACGAGGTGCTGCGCGAGATCGGCCTGAGCGACGAGGAGCTGCTCCAGCTGAAGATCGACGGTGCGGTGACCTGACCCACCCCGGCAGGCCGATGCCTGCCACCCCGGCAGGCCGACGCCTGCGCTCGTCCCTCATCTCAGGCGGCACTCGCGGCGGCGTGCTTCGGCCTGCCTCCCCCTGTCGCCGACCGCCGCGAGTGCGGGGCACTCGCCGACACTTCGGGAAGCAGACATGATCGAGTCGGTCAGGCGTGCCCTCTCCTCCCCCCGGCCGCGCGCGTCGATCGCGCTGGCCGCCGTCGCAGCCCTCCTCCTGGCGGGCTGCGCGAAGGAGGACGACGCCGACACCCAAGGAAGCACGAACGACACCCCGGCCGCGCTCGCGAGCGCGTTCCCGGGGAAGAAGGCCAGCGGTACGCCGGTCAAGATCGGCCTCATCACCAACGAGGGCGGCGCGAGCATCAGCCAGCCCGAGACCCGGGAGGCCGCCGACGCGGCCCGGCGCTACGCCAACGACAACCTGGGCGGTATCGCGGGCAGGCCCATCGAGTACGTGATCTGCAAGACCAAGGAAGAGCCGGCGACGGCCCGGGACTGCGCGAACCAGATGGTCGAACAGAAAGTGGCCGCGGTCGTCCTGGCCAGCAGTGGCCTCGGCGACTCCATGGTGCCGATCGTGACCCGGGCCGGCATCCCCTGGACGACCGCCCTGGCCACCAGCGGCGCCGAGGGCACGAGCACCCTCGCGTACTCCTGGACGGGCGGGTTCCCGGCGTCCATGACGTCGATGGCCGAGTACGCCAAGAAGCAGGGCTACAAGAACGTCGTCGCGTTCGTCATCGACGTACCGTCCGCGGTGGGCGGTGCCCAGTCCATCGGCAAGCCGGTCTTCGACAAGGCAGGTATCGGCCTGCGGATCGTGAAGATCGCGGCGGGCACGCCGGACGCCTCGCCCCAGGTCAGCGCCGCGCTGCAGAGCAAGCCCGACGCCGTCGCGATCATCGGCGAGTCGACGGTGTGCACCTCCGTCCTCCAGGCGATAGCCACGCTCGACGGTTCCACCCCGCGGATGATCCTCCAGCCGTGCACGGCCCCCGCGGTCGTCGACGCCGTCGGAACCGGCCTGGACGGGGCGCAGGTGTTCAGCAGCTTCGACGGGGCCAGCGACCATCCCGAGGCCCAGCTCTACCGGGCAGTGATGAAGCGTTACAGCCCCGACACGCCGAGCGGCGGCTACGCGGCCATCGGGTACCAGGGCGCGCTCGGCCTGGTGCGCGCGCTGAAGGGCCTGACGGGCGAGGTCACGCCGAAGACCATCTCGAAGGCGCTCGACTCGGCGAAGGACGTCGCGCTGCCCGCGGGCCACGGCACCACGTTCACCTGTGACTCCAAGGCGGTGCCGGATCTGAAGGCGGCCTGCTCGGCCAAGGAGGTCACCGCCACCCTCAACGGCGGCAAGCTGGAGAAGGTCCAGGTCATCGACCCCGCACCGCTCTTCGAGCAGGCCGGCTGATGGACCAGTACCTCCTCTTCCTCTTGCTGGGACTGGGCAACGGGGCCGTGTTCGCCGCGCTCGCCCTCGCCCTCGTCCTGACCTTCCGCAGCTCGGGGGTCGTCAACTTCGCCACCGGCGCGATCGCGCTGTACAGCGCGTACACCTACGCGTTCCTGCGCAAGGGCGAGCTGCTGGTGCCGATACCCGGCCTGTCGCGCACCGTCGGCCTCGGCGGAGAGCTCGGGCTTTTCCCGGCCATGGCGTTCTCCTTGGTGCTGGCCGCCGCGTTCGGGGTGCTGCTGTATGCCGTCGTCTTCCGGCCGCTGCGGTCGGCGCCGCCGGTCGCCAAGGCCGTCGCGTCGATCGGCGTGATGCTGGTGATCCAGGCCTTGCTGGTCGCCCGGGTCGGCACCGCACCGGTGTCGGTGAAGGCGATCCTCCCCAACGACGCGGTGCAATGGGGCGGTTCGCGCATCCCCGGAGACCGGCTCTGGTTCGCCGCGGTCGTCGTGGCGCTCACCGTCGCCCTGGCGCTGGTGTTCCGGCTGACCCGGTTCGGCCTGGCGGCCCGGGCCGCGGCGGAGTCCGAGAAGGGTGCCCTCGTCAGCGGGCTTTCCCCGGAGCGGATCGCGACGGCGAACTGGGCCCTGAGCTCGGCCATCGCCGCCCTGTCCGGGATCCTCATCGCGCCCATCGTGCCGCTGGTGCCCCTGTCGTACACGTTGTTCATCGTCCCAGCCCTCGCGGCCGCGCTCGTCGGCAACTTCACCGCGCTGATCCCGGCCGTCGGCGCCGGGCTCGTCATCGGGATGCTCCAGTCCGAGCTGCAGTTCCTGCAGGGCAAGTGGTCGTGGCTGCCGCAGACCGGGCTGGCGCAACTGGTGCCGCTCGCCGTGATCCTGGTGTACCTGGTGGTGCGTGGACGGCCGCTGCCCACCCGCGGCACGGTGATCCGGCAGACGCTGGGACGGGCTCCGCGCCCCGAGCGCATGCTGGTCCCCGCCCTCGGCGCCACCGCCCTCGGCGTCGTCGTCCTGTTCGCCACCCAGGGCAGCATCCGCGCCGCGGTCATCACCTCGCTGACCCTGGGGGTGATCTCGCTGTCGCTGGTGGTCGTCACCGGATTCGCCGGGCAGATCTCGCTCGCCCAGCTCACCCTCGCCGGGGTCGGCGCGTTCAGCCTGAGCCGCTTCACGGCGGACTGGGGGGTCCCGTTCCCGATCGCACCGCTGCTGGCGGCCGTCGTGGCCATGGTGATCGGCGTCGTCATCGGGCTGCCCGCGCTGCGCATCCGCGGACTGCCGGCAGCGGTGGTGACGATCGCGCTCGCGGTCGCCGTGGAGGCGTTCTGGTTCCGCAACACCGACTTCAACGGCGGGCTTGACGGCGCCAAGGTCCCCTCGCCCCATCTGTTCGGGATCGACCTGGGCATCGGGGCGGGCGAGGGCTATCCCCGCATCCGGTTCGGGCTGCTGTGTCTGGTGGTGCTGTTGCTGGTCGGTCTCGGCGTGGCCTGCCTGCGCCGCAGTCGGCTCGGCGCCGCCATGCTCGCGGTCCGCGCCAACGAACGCTCGGCCGCCGCGGCGGGCATCGACGTCTCCCGCACGAAGATCATCGCCTTCGCGATCGGTGCGTTCATCGCCGGGCTGGGCGGCGCGCTGCTCGGCTACCAGCAGACCGTCGCCGACCCGGAGATGTTCACCGCGATCGGCGGCCTCGGCCTGTTCGCCACCGCCTATCTGGCAGGCATCACCGCACTGTCCGGCGGTGTCGTGGCCGGTGTGCTGGGCGCGGGTGGCCTGGTGTCCGTCGCCCTGGACCGGGCGCTGTCCATGGGGGAGTGGTACAGCGTGATCATGGGCGTCGGCCTGGTGCTCACCGTGATCACGAACCCGGAGGGCCTGGTCGGTCCCGCACACGCGCTCGCGGCCCGCCTGCGCCGCGAGACACCCAGGGACGACCGGGGAGACGCCGCCCTGACGGACACGATCACCGATACGGACACGGACACCGACTCGCGCCCCACCGCCGACAGGACGGCACCCGAACCGGGAGGTGTCGTCCTGTCGGTACGCGACGTCGGAGTGCGCCACGGAGGCGTCGTCGCACTCGACGCGGTCTCCTTCGAGGTCCGTTCCGGCGAGATCGTCGGTGTCATCGGGCCGAACGGGGCGGGCAAGACGACCCTGCTCGACGCGGTCAGCGGATACCAACGCGGCACCGGCACCGTGGAGTTCGACGGCCGTGACCTCTCCTCGCTCACACCGCACCGACGCAGTCGCGCGGGGCTCGGGCGTACCTTCCAGGGCATCGAGCTCTACGAAGACCTGAGCGTGGAGGAGAACGTCCTGGTCGGCGAGAGTGCGGCCCGGCACGGCGGCGACCACGTCGGCTCGACCGAGGGGACACAGCTGCGCAGCCGCCTCTTCGAGACGCTGCACCTGAGCAGCCACCGAGGGCGGCCCGCGCGTGAACTCTCGCAAGGACAACGGCAGTTGGTGTCCATCGCCCGAGCGCTGGCCGGACGGCCCCGTCTCCTGCTCCTCGACGAGCCCGCGGCCGGCCTTGACAGCTCCGAGAGCCGCTGGCTGGGGGAGCGGCTGCGCGCCGTGCGGGCCGCCGGGGTGACGGTGCTGCTCGTCGACCACGACATGGGACTCGTGCTCGACGTGTGCGACCGCATCGTCGTACTCGATCTCGGCACGGTGATCGCTCAGGGAACCTCCGCCGAGATCAAGGCGGATCCACGGGTCGCCGCCGCCTACCTCGGCGCGGCACGGGCACAAGAGGAGGGCGTACGGTGACGACAGCGACCGAGCCGGAACAGGCGCTGCTGGTGTGTGAGGGCCTGGAGGCCGGCTACACCAAGGGACAGCCGGTGGTGCGCGGGTTCGACCTGCGGCTGCGGCCCGGCGAGGTCACGGCCCTCCTCGGTCCCAACGGTGCGGGCAAGACGACCCTGTTGCTGACGTTGGCGGGACTGCTGCCGAGCCTGGGCGGTGCCCTCGCCCTGGGCGGTGAATCCGTCCGGGGCGGCCGGGCCCGCGAGATGGCGCGCAGGGGACTGGTCCTCGTGCCCGACGACCGGGCCCTGTTCACCCAGCTGACCGTGCGGGACAACCTGACGCTCGCCCGGCGGCGCGGCGGCAGCACAGTGGATCAGGTCCTCGACTACTTTCCGGCGTTGGGCAAGCGCCTCAGAGTCGCGGCCGGGCTGCTTTCCGGCGGGGAACAGCAGATGCTGGCCCTGGGCCGTGCCCTGATCCAGGACCCGCGCGTCCTGCTCGTCGACGAACTCAGCATGGGGCTCGCCCCGGTGATCGTCGAGGAGCTGCTGCCGGTCGTCCGGCGCATCGCGGACGGCACCGGCGCCGCGGTCGTCCTCGTGGAGCAGCACGTACAGCTCGCCCTGGAGGTGGCGGACCAGGCTGCCGTGCTGGTCCACGGCGACCTGGTGCTCAGCGGGTCCGCCGCGCGGTTCGCGGCGGACCCGGGACTGTTGGAGCGCGCCTACCTGGGGGAACTGGCGACGCGGTGACGATTCGTCGGCCGACGGTGGGCGGATCAGTACAGTCCGCCGTCGACGCGGATCAACGCCCCCGTGGTGTAACTGGACGCGTCGCTCGCGAGATACAGGGCCGTACTGACGATCTCCTCGGGGTTGCCGGGACGGCCCAGCGCGCTGCGCGTGTTCGTGCGGGTCTCCGGCGCCCACGACTTCGACAGGTCCGTGAGAAACGGCCCGGCCGAGATGGTGTTGACCCGCACCGTAGGCCCGTATTCCAGGGCGAAGACGGTGGTGAGGGTGTTCAGCGCCGCCTTGGCGCCGGCGTAGGGCCCGAACCGGGGCTGCGGCAGCAGCGCCCCGGACGAGGAGACGTTGATGATGGAGCCGCCGTCGCCGTCGGTCATCCGCCGGCCGACGAGCGACGCGAGCCGGAAGGGACCCTTGAAGTTGACCCCGATCACCTTGTCGAAGAGCTCCTCGCTCGTCTCGGCCGAGGATGGGGCCAGCGGTGACATACCGGCGTTGTTGACCAGGATGTCGATGTGGCCGAACGCGTCGTACGCGGTGTCGACGAGCCGGTCCAGATCGTCCCAGTGGCCGACGTGGGCCGCCACGGGCAGTGCCCGCCGGCCCAGGTCGCGTACCTCCTTGGCGGCCGCCTCGCAGGCGTCCAGCTTGCGGCTGGTGATGACGATATCGGCGCCCGCGGCGGCGAAGGACCGCACCATCTCCAGGCCCAGGCCCCGGCTGCCGCCGGTGACGAGGGCGACCTTGCCGCTCAGGTCGAACAGCTGAGCCGGTGGAACCGGTGACGTGGGGTGCTGCCCGGACGCGGTCATGCGTTCACCTGTCCCTTGAGGCTGTCGTCGCCGATGATGTGCGCGTACCGCTTCCGCGCGGCCTCCAGCTTCGGGGGAATGTGCTCGCTGGGGAACAGCCCGTCGGCCGGCCGGTACTGCTTGAGCATCTGCTTGGCGACCGTGGTGCGGTGCACCTCGGTCGGGCCGTCGGCGAGGGCCAGGTTCGGCGCGGCCATCCACCACTTCGCGAGCGGGAGTTCGTTGGTGGTGCCCAGCGAGCCGTGCAGATGCAGCGCCCGCTGGATGACGTCGTGCAGCACCTTGGCCATCGCGACCTTGCACATGGCGATCCGGGTGCGGGCCGCGCCGTGCGGCTGGGTGTCGATGATCCAGGCCGTGTTCAGGACGAGCAGCCGGAACTGCTCCAGCTCGATCCAGGAGTCCGCGATGAACTGCTGCACGGCCTGCTTGTCGGCGAGCAGGGTGCCCTGCGTACGACGCGACAGCGCGCGCTCACACATCATGTCGAAGGCGCGGGCGCACTTGCCGACCGTCCGCATGGCGTGGTGCACCCGGCCGCCGCCGAGCCGGGCCTGGGCGACCTTGAACCCCTCGCCGGGGCCCCCGAGCATGGCGTCGAGCGGGACCCGGACCCGGTGGTAGCGGATGTAGCCGTGGATCCCCTCGTCGAGCGCGTCCCGCTCGTCCATCGTGCCGACATTGCGCTTGATCTCGATGCCGGGCGTCTCGGCCGGCACGATGAACATCGACATGCGCTGGTGCGGGGCCGCCTCGGGGTCGGTGACGGCCATGACGATGAGGAAGGCCGCGTACCGGGCGTTGGAGGAGAACCACTTCTCCCCGTCGATGACCCACTCCTCACCCTCGCGCCAGGCGCGGCACACGAACTCCTTGGGATCGGCGCCCGCCTGAGGCTCCGTCATCGAAAACGTGGAGACGATGTCGCCGTCGAGCAGCGGCTGCAGATAACGGGCCTTCTGTTCCGTGGTGCCGAACATGGCGAGGATCTCCGCGTTCCCCGTGTCGGGGGCGGCGGTGCCGAACACCGTGGGCGCCCAGTAGGAGCGGCCCAGGATCTCGTTGAGGTAGGCGAGCTTCACCTGGCCGTAGCCGGGCCCGCCGAGCTCCGGGCCGAGATGGCAGGCCCACAGGCCCTGCTCGCGGACCTTCTCCTGCAGGGGCTTGAGGATCGCCCGTGCCTTCTCGTTGGCCGTGTCGTACGGGTCGCCGCCGTGCGGAAACAGCAGGTCCAGTGGCTCGACCTCCGCCCGCACAAAGGCTGCCGCCCAGTCCAACTTGGCCTGGAAGTCGGGTTCGATCGAGAAATCCAGCATCGGCCCTCCGGGTGAGACGTCGCGAGAATCCAAAAGATCAGTGTCAGGAATTTATCCCGACTCTCCTGTGTAGTCCACAGTCAGGCGCTCAGAAAGCCTTTTAAGGCTACTGTTTAAGAGAGAGCGGGTGTCGTCGAGTACACCCGGGCCGAACAGGAGGAAGCGTGTCGGAAGAGGTTCTTGTCGAGCGCCGCGGCGCCGTCCAGGTCATCACGATCAACCGTCCCCAGGTGAAGAACGCGATCGACGGTGCCGTGGCGAGGGGGGTCGCCGCCGCGGTCGACGAGCTGGACGCGTCGGACGAGTTGAGGGTCGGGGTCCTCACAGGGGCAGGGGGGACCTTCAGCGCCGGTATGGACATGAAGGCGTGGCTGCGCGGCGAGAGCCCGCGGATCGAGGGGCGCGGGCTGTGCGGCATCACGAAGACACCGCCGCGCAAACCACTCGTCGCGGCCGTGGAGGGCTGGGCGCTGGCCGGCGGATTCGAGCTGCTGCTCGCCTGCGACCTTGTCGTCGCGGCCCGCACGGCTCGCTTCGGAGTACCGGAGGTGAAGCGGTCGCTGGTGGCGGCCGGGGGTGCGGCGCTGCTGCTGCCGCGCCGTGTGCCCTACGCCGTCGCGCTCGAACTCCTGCTGACCGGTGAGCCGTTCGGGGCCGAGCGGGCGGCCGGCGTGGGCTTGGTCAACCGGCTCACCGACGAGGGCGACGCCCTGGACGGCGCGCTCCGGCTCGCCGAGGCGATCGCCGCGAACGGGCCCCTCGCCGTGGCGGCGACCAAGCGGATCGCACGCGCCACCGTGGACTGGACGTGGGAGGAGGGGTGGCGGGAACAGGAGGCGATCACCGACCCGGTGTTCGCCTCCGACGATGCGAAGGAGGGTGCCACCGCGTTCGCCGAGAAGCGGTCGCCGGTCTGGAGGGGGCGCTGAGAAGCGGGCGCCGGTCCGCAGGGGCGCTGAGCCCGCGCCGCGTTCCTCGCCGCGCGGGCATTGCCGCCGTCTCAAGGCCGGTGGCATGGTGAGGACAACCTCAAAAGAGGGCTCTCAATTTTCTATGTAGAGGTATGTCGGCAGAGAGGCTGCCTGCCCGCGTGCAGGTCACCCTGGAGAGGAACCGAGATGAGTACCACGCTCGAGCCAGAGGGCACCCACAAGGGTGTGCCCACGTACCACTTCGACAACAGGGAAGACGGTCCGGTCCTCAGCCATCAGGAGCGGTGGGACGCGTTCGCGGGGGCGCACTCCGGATTCAGGAGCAACATTTCGCAAGGCTTCTGGGTGGTGACGGACGGCGAGGAGGTCCAGCAGGCACTGCAGGACTGGCAGACGTTCTCCAGCACGTCCGTCACGGCTCTGGACCCGGATCCCACGTTCCTGTGGATCCCCGAGATGCTGGACCCGCCGCAGCACACCGACTGGCGACGCCTCCTAGGAAGTGAGTTCTCGCCGAAGGCCATCGCCGCCCGCGAGCCGGAGATCCGGCAGGTCGCGGTCGAGCTGATCGACGATCTGAGCGGCCGTGACGGCGCCGAAGTCCTCGACGGATTCGCGCGCCGATTCCCGACGCTGATCTTCATGAGGCTGATGGGGTTGCCCGAGAAGGACCTGGACCAGTTCCTCGACTGGGTGGACTCCATATTGCACCTGTCCTTCGAGGAGGACCCGGACCACAGCCGCCAACTGTCCGCGATGCAGGCCGTGTCGGCGTACTTCGAGGAGCAGATCGCCCTCCGGCGTGCGCACCCCCGGGACGACCTGCTGTCCAGGGCCATGACCTGGGAGATCGACGGCGAGCCGATCAGTGACCGGGACATGCATGCCTTCTGCGTCCTGATGTTCCAGGCGGGCTTCGACACGGTCCCCATCGGGATCGGCTGGGCTCTGTACCACTTCGCCACGCACCCCGAGCAGCGCAGCGCGATCGTCGCCGACCCTTCGCTCATCGGGATGAGCGTGGAGGAGATCCTTCGTGTCTACTCGTTCGTCGTCCCGGCCCGCAAGGCCACCAAGGACGTCGAGGTCGGCGGCTGCCCCGTCAAGTCGGGCGAGATGGTGATGCTGCCGCTCGCCGTCAGCAACCGCGACCCCGAGCGGTACGAGAATCCGCTGGAGGTCGACCCGCACCGCTCCGCGAGCAACCACATCGCCTTCGGCTCGGGCCCGCACCGCTGCCTGGGCTCGCACCTCGCGCGCCTGGAGATGAACGTGGCGGTGCAGGAGTGGCACAAGCGCATCCCGGACTACCGGATCGCGGCCGGTCAGGACCTGGAACAGACGGGGAACCTGTACGGCATCAAGTCCCTGCGGCTGGAGTGGTGAGCGGGCGGATGGCGACGGCGACGATGGGCGCCGTGCCTCTGCTGAGGGCGGCCGATCTCTATCACACCGGGATCGTCGTGCCCGATGTGGAAGCCGCGATGGCCCGGATGAGCGAGGTCGCCGGATACCGGTGGACCAAGCCCCTGTCCCGGGAGTTGCCGATCCGGACGGCGGACGGCGAACGGGTGCTGACCCTGTGCTACGCGTACTCCCTCGATGCCCCGCACATCGAGCTCATCCAGGAGGTGCCCGGCACCCCCTGGACCGCGACCGCACACGCGGCGGCACACCATCTCGGCTATTTCTGCGACGACCTCCCGGCGACTTCGAACGGGCTCGAAGCCGCGGGTTTCGCACTGGAGGCGTGTGCGGTGACCGACGGCGACGCTCCGTCGGTCTTCGCGTACCACCTGGCACCGACAGGGGAGCGCATCGAGATCGTGGACCGGGCACTGATGCCCGATTTCCCGGCGTTGCTGCAGTCCAGGGCCTAGGTCCCGGCTGGTGGCGGGGCAACCGGAAGGACCTCCCACCATGGCCTCTTCGATCCCCACCCCCGTGAAGGCAGTGAAGGATCCGGTCGGTCAACGGGATCCTCAATTAAGTACCCTCTTTTAGTTTTTCGGGGTACGGTGTGCCGTGAGCACGGATAGATCCGCTCGCGAACGTGGAGGAGCCAGGTGACCCTCACGCACACCAAGGAGCACGACGAGCTGCGCTCGGCCTTGCGCCGCCTGCTGGCGGACAAGTCACCGAGCGCGGCGGTGCGTCGCTGGATGGAGTCCGGCGAGGGGTACGACCCCGCGCTGTGGCGCCAGTTGGCCGGGCAACTCGGCCTCATGGGGATCGCCGTCCCCGAGGAGTACGGCGGCAGCGGCGGCGGAGCAGTCGAACTGGGCGTCGTACTGGAGGAGTTGGGCAGGGCACTGCTTCCGTCCCCGTACTTCGCCACCGTAGCCCTCGCAGGCCAGGCCCTCACCGCGTCCGGTGACGCCGCGGCCAAGGCGCGGTGGCTGCCCGGTATCGCCTCGGGGGAACTGACCGCGACCGTCGCTGTCGCGGAAGGGAGCGGTTCCTGGCGCATCGAGGACGTGGCCACCACGGCCACCCGCGTCGACGGCGAGAGCTGGACGGTGTCGGGCACCAAGGTGTTCGTGGTCGACGGAGACACGGCCGGCCTGCTGCTCGTGGTCGCGGACACCGACGCGGGCCCCGGGCTGTTCGCGGTCGAGAGCGGGGTTCCCGGAGTCGCGCGGACCCCGCTCGACACACTCGATCCCACCCGCCGTCAGGCCCGGATCGACCTCGACGAAGCGCCCGCCGTGCACGTGGGGCCCGACGGGGACGCGACGGCGTACCTGCGCACCGCCCTCGACCTCGCGGCGGTCGCGCTGGCGTCCGAGCAGGTGGGCGGAGCCCAGGCGTGTCTGGACGCCGCCGTGGAGTACGCGAAGACGCGGGTGCAGTTCGAGCGTCCCATCGGCTCGTTCCAGGCCGTCAAGCACGCGTGCGCCGACATGCTCCTCGCCGTCGAGGCCGCCCGGTCGGCGGCCCACCATGCCGCGTCCGTCGCGGCCGGGGAGTCGGCCCGGGAACCGGCCAGCTCCCCGGCCGAGGAACCAGCCGAAGAGCCGGCTGAGCTGCCAGCGGCCGCCGCGCTCGCCGCCGCCTACTGCGCGGGGACGTACACCCACGCGGCCAAGCAGAACATCCAGATCCACGGCGGCATCGGCTACACGTGGGAACACGACGCACACCTGCACCTGCGCCGGGCGAAGACGTCGGAGCAACTGCTCGGCGCGCCCGCGGCGCACCGGGCACGCCTCGCCGACCTGGTGGGGATCTGAGGGGGGCCGGATGACACCGCCAACGAGGACGACCAAGACAACAACGACGACCGTGAGCGGTGAACGCGCCGTCGGGTTCGCCGGCGATGCCGAGAGCGATACCGGCAGCGCTGCCGGGACCGACGGTGAATTCCGCTCCCAGCTGCGGGAGTTCCTGCGGGCACACCATCCCGGCCGCCGCCCGAAGGGCCCCGCCGGGCGGCTCGCCTGGCAGAAGGCGTGGCTGGCCACCCTCTACGACGCCGGATACGCGGGTCCCAGCTGGCCGCGCGCCTACGGCGGCATGGAGCTGAGCTTCGCCCGGCAGGTGATCTACCAGGAGGAGTACGCGAAGGCGAGGGTCCCGGGACCACTGGGCACCGGACTCGGCATCGCCGCTCCCACCCTCATCACGTACGGGTCCGAGGAGCAGAAGGAGCGGTTCCTGCGCCCCATGCTGCGCGGCGACGCGGTGTGGGCGCAGGGGTACTCCGAGCCCGAGGCCGGCTCGGACCTGCCGGCCCTGCGCACGACGGCGCGCCGCGAGGGCGACGCGTACCTCGTCAACGGGCAGAAAGTGTGGACGAGTTCGGCGGACATCGCCGACATCCTCTTCACTCTGGTACGTACCGGCACCCCCGAGTCGCGCCAGCGCGGCATCACCTACCTGCTCATCGACGCCCAGGCGCCGGGCGTCACGGTGCGGCCGCTGCGCGACCTGACCGGGGACGCGCACTTCTGCGAGGTCTTCTTCGACGATGTCCGCGTGCCGGTGTCCGACCGGATCGGTGAGGAGAACGGCGGCTGGCCGCTCGTGCGCACCAGCCTCGGGCACGAACGCGCTGCCGGCGCGATGAACCAGGCAGCCCGCTACCGTCGGGTGCTCGACGAGCTGATCGAGCTGGCCCGCGAGCGCGGGGCGAGCACCGATCCCCGGGTCCGCGACCGGCTCGCCGACTTCGAGACGCGCGTACGCATCATGCGCTACACCGGGATGCGGACGATCTCCGACATCATGACCAAGGGCGAGCCGGGGCCCGCCTCGTCGACGGCTCGGCTGTTCATCGTCACCTTCGAGCAGGAGCTGCACGAGTTCGCCGTCGACCTGCTCGGCTCCTACGGGATGCTCGGCCGCCGCGACCCGCACGCCGTGCAGCGCGGGCGGTGGGTCTGGGGGTTCCTGCGCACCAGGGCGTCCACGATCGGCGCGGGGACGGCGGAGATCCAGCGCAACACCATCGCCGAACAGGTCCTCGGACTGCCCCGCGACCCGGCCATGCCCACCCTGGATGGCCGGCGATGAGGGCCGCGCGCTGCACCGGCTACGGGAAGCCGAGCGGCATCGAGGTCACCGAGGTCGACGACCTGGAGCCGGGCCCGGGCGAGGTCCTGGTCCGGGTGCACGCCGCTGCCGTCAACTACCCCGACGTCCTTGTCGCGGCCGACCGCTACCAGGTATCGGCCCCCCTGCCCTTCACGCCCGGCAGCGAGTTCGCCGGCGTCGTCGCCGCTCTGGGGGAGGGGGTGACCGGGCCGCCCGTCGGGTCGGCCGTGGCCGGCGCCGTGTTCACCGGGGCCTTCGCCGAGCAGGTCGTGGCCCCCGTGGCGGCACTGCGGCCGATCCCCGACGGACTCGACATGGTGCACGCGGCCGCCTTCCACGTGACGTACGGCACCGCCTACCACGCCCTGGTGACAGTGGGTGGCGCCGCCGCGGGGGAGTGGGCGGCGGTGCTCGGCGCCGCCGGTGGGGTCGGCTCGGCCACCGTCGACGTCGCCTCCCGCCTCGGGCTGCACGTCGTGGCGGCCGCGTCGAGCCCTGAGCGGCTCGCCGTCGCGCACGAGCTCGGCGCGGAGCACGGCATCGACTACGTGCGCGAGGACCTCAAGGCCCGCATCCGGGAGGTGACCGGCGGCGAAGGCGTGCACCTGGTGGTCGACCCGGTGGGCGGCGACCATGCCGAGGCGGCCTTCCGGGCCCTGCGGCGCCACGGCCGGTTCGTCACGGTCGGCTACGCCGACGGCCGCATCCCCCGTATCCCGCTCAACCTCGTCCTGCTCAAGAACGCGGTGGTGCGCGGATTCGAGGCCCGGATGATGCGCGAGGAGGCGCCGGAGGCGGTCGCGGCGGCCCAGCACGCGCTGGCCGGGATGGTCCGTGACGGGATGCGGCCCATGGTCTCCCACGTCCATGCGCTGAGCGATGTGGCCGCGGCACTCACGGCCGTCGCCGAACGCCGGACCACCGGCAAGGTCGTGCTCGACCTGACCCCGACCCGATGACCTGCTCCGACTTGACCTGACCGAGGAGAGTCCGCGATGACCACCACCACGGAACACCAACAGGCCGAGCAGTTCGGCGTGTTGACCGACGAGGCGATCGAGCGCTCCCGCCGCCGCCTGGGCATCCCGAAGCCGCAGCACAACCCCCCGCACAACTACGAGGTGAGCTCCGACGGCGTCCGTCATTTCGCCTACGGGTACGGCGACGACAACCCGCTCTACTGCGATCCCGAGTACGCGGCGCGCACCCGCTGGGGCTCCCTCATCGCTCCGCCGACGTTCCTGTACACCATGGGTGAGGACGCCGCACCGACGCCGGATCCGCGGGCCAAGGCGCTCCTGAAGGGCGATCCGTTCGCCGGGCTCGGCTCGTACCAGGCGGTCATGGAGTTCGAGTGGTGGCGGCCGCTCACCTCGGGAGACCGCTGCCGGGTGCTGCAGACCCAGGTGGGCGTGCAGGCCAAGCGCAGCAGCTTCGGCGGTCGCACCGCCCATGTCACCCAGGACTACCTGTACGCCAACGGGCAGGGTGAGATGCACGCCGTCCGCCGTGGCACCTGGATCAACGCGGAACGGCACACGTCACGCAAGCGGGCCAAAGAGAAGGTGGAGCAACAGCCCTACACAGCCGACCAGTTGGCGCGCATCGATGCGGCCTACGCGGCCGAGACCCGGCGCGGCGCCGAACCGCGCTACTGGGAGGACGTCGAGATCGGCGAGGAACTGCAGCCCCGGGTGAAGGGGCCGCTCACCGTCACGGACGTGGTCGTCTGGCATCTGGGCTGGGGCATGCAGCTCACCCCGCCCGGCGCGTTCCGTATCGCCGCGGATGTACGGCGCAAGGCCCCCGGCCTCTACCCGCCCAACCCGCTGGGCATCCCCGACACCGTGCAGCGCCTGCACTGGGAGCCGGAGCGGGCACGGGAGCTGGGCCTGCCGAACCCCTACGACTACGGCGGGATGCGCGAGACCTGGCTGTGCCACCTGCTCACCGACTGGATGGGCGACGACGGCTGGCTGTGGCAACTGCGCTGCGAACACCGCAAGTTCAACTACCTCGGCGACACCACGTGGGTGCGGGGCGAGGTCGTCGACAAGCGGCGGGCCGGCGAGCGCGCCGAGGTGCATGTCGCGGTGCGCTGCGAGAACCAGCGCGGCGAGGTCACCACCCCGGGCACGGCCGTCGTCCTGCTGCCGACCCGGGAGCGGGCGGTCGTGCTGCCCGAGCCGCCCGCGCCCGGCCTGGACGGCATGGTGACGCACGAACTGGCCCGGTTCAGCGTGGGCGATACGGCGGACTGAGCCGGCGGGCTCGCCCTGAGGTCAGTGCCACCAGGGGATGAGCGCGTCCAGGTGACGCCGCATCCGGTGCCGGGCGACACCGGAGTCCCCTGCCAGCACCGCGTCGAGGATCCGCTGGTGCACGTGGGTGACCTCGTCGGCCGCCTTGTCCCCGGGCAGCGGTTGGTTCTGGCCCGCGGCGTGCCGGCGGAACAGCTCCGTGATGATGTCGAGGAACAACGACAGGACGGGATTGCCCGCCAGAGCGGCGAGTTCGGAGTGGAAGAGGTCCGCCTTGCGCGGGTCGTCCGCGGGGCCCTCCGCCGGCCAGCGGACGGCCGCGGCAAGCCGCTCGGCCACCTCCTCGTCGCCCTCGGCGTGCCGTGCGGTCACCCGCGCGACCGCGCCGAGCTCCAGGGCGTCGCGGACGATCCGCAGATCGTCGGCGGTCGCACCCTGGTACTCCAGGAAGAGCGCCATCGTGTCGACGCTGGCCTGTGGCTCGGGTTCGGTGACGATCAGGCCGCCGCCGGGACCGCGCCGCATCCGGGCCACCGAGTGGTACTCCAGGAGCCGCACCGCCTCGCGCAGCGCGGCCCGGCTGATCTGGTAACGGGCGAGGAGGTCGGCTTCGGAGCCGAGCACCGAACCGACCTGCCAGCCCCGCGCGGCGATGTCGTCATGGATCCACGAGGCGACCACCTCGGCCAGCTTGGCCCGCGGTCCCTCGGCCATCTCCGGCTCGATCACGGTGCCCGTGATCCGCGCGCGGCGCACCCGGTGCTTCTCGATCCAGGCGGCAACCCACTCCAGGTGCGAGGTGAGCAGCGTCTGGGCGTGCGCCCCGTCACCGGAGATCACCGCTTCGACGATGGTCCGGTGTGCCTCGCGCGAGGTGGTCGCGGCGGACTGGACCTCGGCCTTGGTGATCCGCCGCGAGGTGTGCGCGTAGCGCGCGGTCAGGCGGGTGAGTACGTCGATGTAGAGCTGGAGCACCGGGTTGCCCGACAGCCGACCGAGCACGGGGTGCAGGGGATCGTGAGCCCCCTCGTGCGGCTCGTCCGGCTGGGCGAGCTCGTCGTCGAGGGTGGCGCGGAGCGTGTCGATGCCCTCCTCGGTGAGGCGCTGCGTGGCAAGTCCTGCGGCGATCGGTTCGAGGAGCTGGCGCGCGTGCAAGAGATCGGTGACGCTCGTCCCGATGTACTCCAGGTAGATCACGATGGAGCGGGTCGCCGGGCCCGCGTCGGGCGCGCACACGATCAGCCCGCCCCCCGGCCCCCGCCGCATCCGGGCCACCTGGTGGTGCTCCACCAGACGCACAGCCTCGCGCAGCACGGAGCGACTGACCCCGTAGTGCTCGCGCAGGTCCTGCTCGGAGCCGAGGGACTCGCCCACGGGCCAGCCGCGCTGCATGACGTCCGCCTCGATGCGACGGGCGATCTGCGCGGCCAGCTTGCCGACGGGGGAACCGGTCTCGCCGTCGGCGGAATCAGCCCGCCAGGCGAGGTCGGTGGCTTGGTGGTCGGCGGCGGTCGCCATGGGGTCAACTCCTCGAGTGACGTTGCGTGTCCTCAGCATACTGAGCTGGGCCGACAGCAGCGGATTCCCGGGCGTATAGGCGTACTCACCGGCTTGGTTGGGGCCACTGAATCCGTACTTTCCCCGGTCACTTCGGTGCGAAGCGCTGCCCTGCGTCAAGGCGCAGGCACTGGCCGTTGAGCATCGGGTTGTCGACGATGGCGAGCACCAGCTTGGCGTACTCCTCGGGATGGCCCAGACGCTTCGGGAACGCGGCGTCCTTCACGAGCGTGGACTTCACCTCGTCCGGGATCTTCCGTACGGCACCCGTCTCGAACAGACTCGGCGCGATCGCCATCACGCGGATGCCCAGGGAACCCAGATCGCGGGCCATCGTCAGGCACATCCCGGCGATGGCCGCCTTCGCGGCACCGTAGGCGACCTGCCCGATCTGGCCTTCGAACGCGGCGATGGACGCCGTGTTGACGATCACGCCGCGCTCGCCGGTGACGTCGGGGTCCTCGGGGGCGTTGCGGCTCATGTGCGCGGCGGCGAGACGGCTGATGTTGAAGGTGGCCACCGCGTTGAGGTCGAGGATCCGGCGGAACGTCTCCAGGTCGTGCGGGCCCTCTTTGCCGAGGGTGCGTCGGGCTGTGCCGCCGCCCGCGGTGGTGACGGCGACATGCAGTCCGCCGAGCTGGGTGACGGCGTCGGCCAGGGCCCGCTCGGTGCCCTCGAAGTCCGTCACGTCGACCGGGTGGAACGCGCCGCCGCACGCGGCCGCGACCTCGGCGCCGGCCGACTCCGGGCGGTCCAGGACGGCCACCTCGGCGCCGCGGGCCGCCAGCAGTTCGGCGCTGGCCCGGCCCATGCCGGACGCCCCGCCGAACACCACGGCCTTCTTCCCCTTGATCTCCACTGGCGTTCGTTTCCCTTCGCGCGGTCCTATGCGGGTACGGTCTCGGGCCGGATCAGCGAGCTGAGCCTGTCGCGATGGACGGCCGCGTCGCCGTAGAGCACGGCGTCGGTCTTCGCCCGGCGCAGATAGAGGTGCAGGTCGTGTTCCCAGGTGAAGCCGATCCCGCCGTGCAGTTGCAGTGCCTCACCGGCCACGTCACCGGCCGCGGCACTCGCGTACGACGCGGCGGCACACGCGGCCCGGGCGCCGTCCGGTGATCCGGCGTCGGCGGCCATCGCCGCATACGCGGTGGCAGCCCGTGTTCCGTGGATCAGCATCGCCATCGAGGCGCACTTGTGCTTGACCGCCTGGAACGAGCCGAGCGGCCGCCCGAACTGCACCCGCACCTTCATGTACGCGACGGTCATGTCGAGCAGGTGGTCCATCACACCGAGGGTGTCGGCCGAGACCAGCACCGACGCGTCGTCGAGCAGTCGCTGCACTGCGGTGGGTCCGCCGTCCAGACGCCGGTCGAGCGGGACCCGGACGCCGTCGAGCCGTACCTCGTGCGACGCCCGGGTCAGATCGAGAACGTGCTGGCGTCGGATGGCGACTCCGGGCGCGTCGCGGTCGACGAGGAACGAGGCGGGGACGCCGTCGTGCCGTGCGGTCACCAGGAGCCACCGGGCTCCTGCCGCGTCCTGCACCATGGTCTTCACGCCGTCGAGCACCGCGGTGTCGCCGTCGGTGCGCGCGGTGGCGCCGACGCCGGCGAGTGTCCAGGGCGAACGGGGCTCCGCGAAGGCCCACGACGCCCACGCCGTGCCCTCGGCCAGGGCGGGCAGCACCGCCTCCCGCAGCCGTGGCGAGCCGCCCCGTGCCAGGGCGCGGGCGACCAGCACGGTGGGCAGGAACGGTACGCGTCCGATGGATCGGCCCAACTCCTCGGCCACCAGGGCGAGTTCGACGAGACCTTGCCCGGTGCCGCCGTACTCCTCCGGCACGGCGAGCCCCGGCCACCCGAGCCCGGCCGCGAGCCGCCACAGAGCGGGGTCGCCCGGGGCGTGGTCGCGCAAGAGGTCGCGGGACGCCGCACGGAGCATCGCCTGTTCATCGCTGAGTTCGAAGTCCACGCATCACCACCCGGGTCGAGGGTCCATCGCGTCAGAGTCGACGCGGCAGAAGGAAAGTATCCTCTTTTAGACTCCAGGTCGAGCCTTGCCTCGGTGAATCCTGGGGTTGAATCGGTTGATGACTGCCTTAGAGTGACCTCATCATGGGTGGGACCCTGTACCTCAGATATGAGGAGAAGTATGCGGCTCGAGTCCACTCCGGAGCTGGAGGCGTTCCGCCTCAAGGTCCGGGCGTTCATCGCCGAACACGCCCCCGGGATCAAGGCGCACACGGGTGTCCGCGCACCCGAGGCCGAGCTCATGCCGGCGATCCGGGCCTGGACCGCCACGCTCTACGAGGCGGGCTACCTCGGTATCGACTGGCCCGCTCAGTACGGAGGACGTCCGGACGCGCGTCCCCTGGAACCGTTCATCGTGGCCGAGGAGATCGCCCGCGCCCGCACCTGGCCGCCGGTCGGCGCCGCGGCGCTCGCCTCGGCCGCGCTGATCGAGTTCGGCACCGAAGCGCAGCGGGACCGCTTCCTGCCTCGTATCCGTAGCTGCGCGGACGTGTGGTGCCAGCTGTTCAGCGAGCCGGGCGCGGGCAGTGACCTCGCGGCCCTTTCGACCCGGGCCCGGCGCGAGGGCGACGGTGACGACGTGGTGTACGTGGTCGACGGGCAGAAGGTGTGGACCACCAACGGTCAGCACGCCGACCTGGGGTACCTGCTGGCGCGCACCGACCCCGATGCCCCCCGGCACCGGGGCATCACGGCCTTCGTCCTCGACATGCGCAGCCCGGGCGTCGAGGTCCGGCCGCTGCGTGAGATCACCGGCACCACCGACTTCAATGAGGTCTTCCTCGACGGCGTCCGCATCCCCGCCGCCAACGTCATCGGGGAGGTGAACGCCGGGTGGCGGGTGGCGATGAGCAGCCTCGGGCACGAGCGCTCGGGCGTCGCCGCGCGCGGCACCGAACTGCTCGCCACGCTGGACGACCTGACGGCCCTCGCGGAGCGCACCCCGGTCGGTGCGGGCAGTGCTCTCGACGACTCCGCCACGCGGCAGACGATCGGTGAGCTGGCGACCCGGGTGCACGTCAACGCCGCGCTCGTCGCCCTCGCGCAGTCCCGGATGCTGCACGGCACCGAGCAGCCCGCCGACGCCCCGATCGGCAAGATCTTCTTCAGCGAACTCAACCATGACCTGGTCGACTTCGGCATGCGGCTGCAGGGTGCGGACGGGCTGCTCACCGAGGGCGACCCGGATGCGGTGGCGGACGGCTGGTGGGCCGACGCGTACCTCTACGCCCGCGCTTACACGATCGCCGGCGGTGCCAACGAGGTGCTGCGTACCCAGATCGCGGAGCGAGGACTCGGGCTGCCCCGGGAGCCGCGCTGAGTGCCCCTCCCGTCAGGGGCGGGGTTCGTACGTTTGCAGTCCCTGGCCGATCGCCCGCAGTGCCTCGTCCAGGAAGGCGCACAGGTCCGCTTCGTCCTGGCGCAGCCACTGCTGGTACGCGGCGACGGAAGCACCCAGGCAGACGTGCGCGACGAGCTGAGGGAGCAAGGAGTCGTGTGCCTGCCCGAGTCGGCGGGCGGCGAACTCGGCGACCACCGCCCGCCAGGAGGCGTAGCGGAGCGTGGAGTGCGCCTGCAGCGCGGGGATGTCCAGGATCAGCGACATGCGCAGGCGGTGCCACGGCAGCTGTGCCGCATCGAACCGGTTGAACTCCACGATGGTCTCGCGCAGCGCGTCCATCATCGGCGTCTCGCGCGGATATTCGGCGAGAAGTGCCCTCATTTCCTCCAGCTCGCCGTCGAAATCGCCCCAGGCGACATCGTTCTTCGACCGGTAGTAGCGGAAGAAGGTGCGTCGACTGACCCCGGCGGCGCTCGCGATGTCCTCCACCGTTACCTCGTCGAATCCACGGTCGGCGAAGAGTCGCAGCGCGTGCTGCTCCAGCTGGGCGCGGGACGTCAGTGGTTTGCGACCGGTGCGGTTGGCGCGGTCGGAAGACGGCCGGCTCGACGAATTAAGCAAACTTTCTTCCTTTCGGCACAGGGTGCCATTACGGTGCCAAGCGTAAAGAACGTTTGTGCCCCGTGTGTGGCCTCGTGGTTTCGAGGCCTTGCCGCTCGCTGGAAGAGGGAGTTTCTCATGACCACGGCCACGGACCAGCCCGCTCGGACGGACGAGCGCCTGCCGCACCCCGCTCCGGCCGCCACCGATGACGACATGGTCGCGGAGGACCTGCTCGTCGAGGAGGTCTCCATCGACGGCATGTGCGGCGTCTACTGAACCCGCCCGGCCCCTGCGCGCCTCCATGCCACTTCGGCACGCGGCGCCTGGCGTTCCTGACGGATCATGATCTGCCGGGCGGCCTGAGTCCGGGACGGTGAACTGCCCCGATACCAGAGGGCGTTGGCCACACTGGCCGGGCCCCGGACGATCGTGCGGCGGCCCGGTGCCCGGACCGCCCCGCCAGTGTCGCCCTGCCAGATCCCCCCACTCCCTTAGCTCAGAGGTACGTTCATGGCCAACCGGTGGTTCGAGTCCGCCGCGCACGCGCAGCGACGCCCCAAGAGGCGGCTGCCCAGGTCCGTTCTCACCCGGGCACCGGGCGCGGGGGTGTCGGCGTGACCACGCACGCGCACACCGGCGACCTGGCGCGCAGGCCCTGGCCGGCCGTGCCGCGGCGGCCGATGGTCCTCGTACCGGTCGGCTCCTTCGAACAGCACGGGCCCCATCTGCCCCTGGACACCGACACCCGGATCGCCGACGCCGTGGCGCGCGGCGCGGCGCGTCGGCTCAGAGGCCGGCGGCCGGAGGACACCGTCCTGGTCACGCCGCCGATCACGTTCACCGCCAGTGGAGAACACCAGGACTTCCCCGGCACCATCTCCATCGGCCATGAGGCGCTGCGCCTCATGCTGGTCGAACTCGTCCGCTCGCTCTCGCTGTGGTCCGGCCGCGTCGTGTTCGTCAACGGCCATGGAGGCAATGTCAGTTGCCTCATGCGAGCGGTCGCGGAGCTGACAGACGAGGGCCGGGACGTCGTGTGGGTGCCCTGCGAGCCGGTCGGCGGCGACGCCCACGCCGGGCACACGGAGACTTCCCTGCTGCTCCATCTCGCCCCGGACCAGGTGGACATGACGGCAGCGGTGCGTGGAAACACCACCCCCATCCGGGAGTTGATGCCCGCGTTGCGAGCCGAAGGGGTGGGTGGCGTGTCGCCGACGGGAGTGCTCGGCGACCCGACCGGCGCGACGGCCGAGGCGGGCGCACGGCTCCTGGACGAGCTCGTCGCCGACGTCGCCCGCCGCGTGGACGCGACACGTGCGGACAGGAAGAGGGCCTCGCAGTGACGGCACAGGACGCCAGGGTCGCGCTGGTGACGGGCGCGGCCCGAGGCATCGGCGCGGCGACGGTTCGCGCCCTGTGCGCGCAGGGATACCGCGTGCTCGCGCTGGATGCCTGCACGGGCACAGGAGCCTCCCGCGGCGCCGGCGTCGACTGTCCGCTCGCGGACCGCGCCGACGAACCCGAGGAGGTCGCCGCCCTCATCGCCTTCTGCTGCTCCCCGTCGGGCGGGGTCGCCAACGGGGCCGTGATGAGCGCCGAAGGAGGATTCCGCGGATGACGACCGCACCGTCCGGCCTGCCGACCGGATCCGTCGTCCAACTCTGCGCGCAGGTGCGGCAGTTCGACGAAGGGCGTGTGCTGGTCGGCGGGGCGCCGCCCCGGCTCGTCCGGCTCGCGCAGCGCGCCCGTCCCTTGCTGCGCGGCCGCCGGATTCAGCTCGACGACCCGGCCTCGGCCCGCCTCGCGGACCGGCTGGTGTCCCTCGGGATGGCCCACCCCGTGGCGTGTGAACTGCCCCCCGTGGACGTCTCCCAGGTGACCGTCGTCGTGCCCGTACGCGACCGGCCGGCGCAGCTGGGCCGGTTGCTCGACGCCCTCGGCGGGCAGGTCCCGGTGATCGTCGTCGACGACGCCTCCCGCGACCGGTTGGCCGTGGCACGCGTAGCGGCCGGACGCGGCGCGCGCCTGGTGCGCCTCGATGTCAACGGTGGCCCGGCCGCCGCCCGTAACGAAGGACTGCGTCGGACTCGCACGCCGTATGTCGCCTTCGTCGACTCGGACGTCGTCGTCGACAGCGCGGCGCTGGCGACGCTCCTGCGCCACTTCCACGACCCGCGCCTGGCCGCCGTGGCGCCCCGTGTCCTGGGCCTCACGGACACCGGGCCGTCCGCCTCCGGCTGGATCTCCCGCTACGAGGCGGCGCGTTCCTCCCTGGATCTGGGGCCCTGGCCGGCGCTCGTGCAGCAGGGCTCCCGTGTCTCCTGGGTGCCCAGCGCCTGCCTGGTGGCACGGGTGGACGCGATCCGACCCGGGTTCGACGCGGCGATGCGGGTCGGCGAGGACGTGGACCTGGTCTGGCGCCTCGCCCGGGCGGGCCACCGGGTCCGCTACGAACCGGCGGTCGCGGTCCGCCACGACCATCGCACGCACCTGCGCGACTGGCTCGGCCGCAAGGCGTACTACGGGACCGGCGCCCACGCGCTGGAGCTGCGGCACGGCTCGGCGATCGCCCCGGCCGCCCTGACACCGTGGGCGGCGGCGGTGGCCCTCACCGCTCTCGCCCAGCGCCGCTGGAGCGTGCCGGTGGCCGCCACCGTGCTTGCCGCGGTGACCCGTGGATACGCCCGTAAGGCCACCGCGAGCACCGAGCACCCGTACCGGACAGCCCTGTCCCTGACGGGACTGGGCGTGGCCGGCACGGCGGAACAGACGGCGGCCCTGCTGCTGCGCCACTGGTGGCCCCTGACGGCAGCGGGCTGCCTGGTCTCCCGGCGGGTCCGCCGGGCCACCGCCGCCGCGGCCCTCGTCGACGGCGTCATCGAGTACCGCCGTCTCGCCCCCGACCTGGATCCGGTCCGCTTCATTCTGGCGCGCCGCCTGGACGACCTCGCGTACGGGGCCGGGGTGTGGGCGGGAGCGATCGCGGGGCGGTCGGCGCGCTGCCTGCTGCCGCGGATCCACCAGCGGGGCGGAGAGCAGACGGGCCGGTGAGAGACGAACCACCGGCCCAGGCCGTTCGACGCTGGCTGAGCGGTATCGGGGACCTGTCGCTGCGGCCGGACCCGGACATCGACGCGGCCGGGTGCTGCCCGTACCTGGAGTGGGCGGCCTGTGGGGCGATGGCCCTGACCGGTGACGAGGACGGGCCGCCCCTGATGGCGCCCGGTTCGATGCTGACCCTGGTGAACGCGGTCAGTGGGGCGCTGGCCCGGCTGACCTCGGTGCAGGGGGCGGGGCCGGTCCGCATCGACCCCGCGCTCCTGCTGGGCGCGCGTGCGGGCACCCTCGGTCTCACGCGGCGGGGACACGTCTGCGTGGGCGGGGCCACTCGCCTGCTGCCCACCGCGGACGGCTGGTGCGCGCTCACCCTCAGCCGTCCCGACGACCTCGACCTCGTACCGGCGATCCTGGAGCGCGGTGACGTCCGCGATCCCTGGAGCGACCTCGCCGACGCGGCACAGCACACACCGGCGGCAGAGTTCGTGGCCCGCGTCCGCCTGTTCGCGGTACCCGCGGCCGTCCTCCCCGACAAACCCCGGGAGCCGTCCGCGCCGTGGCGGGTCTCGCCGCTCGCCCCGCCCACCGTGCGGGCACGCCCGCTCGACGGCGCCCTCGTCGTGGACCTCTCCTCGATGTGGGCCGGGCCCCTGTGCGCGCGACTGCTCGGCCTGGCCGGTGCCCGGGTCGTCAAGGTCGAGAGCACGCGGCGGCCGGACGGTGCACGCGCCGGGGACCGCGGCTTCTACGACTGGCTGCACGCGGGCCACGAAAGCGTCGCCGTCGACTTCACCTCCCCGCACGGCCGCGCGGCGCTCGCCGCTGTGGTGCGGGCCGCCGACGTGGTGATCGAGGCGTCCCGGCCGCGCGCCCTCGCCCAGTTGGGACTGGCCCCCGAACAACTCGGCCACCGCCCCGGAACGGTGTGGATCAGCATCACCGGGTACGGTCGCGGCCGTCCGGACCGGGTCGCCTTCGGCGACGACGCCGCGGTCGCCGGGGGGCTGGTGGGCCGGTCGCGGGGACGGCCGGTGTTCTGCGCCGACGCGATCGCGGATCCGCTGACGGGGCTGGTCGCCGCGCTGGGCGCGGCCGCCTCGGTGCGCGTGGGCGGCGGGCAGCTGATCGATGTCTCCATGCGGGACGTGGCGGCCGCGTTCGCGGCGGCGCCCCCGATGTCGCACGGCCCGCACCGGGTGCGCACCGGCGCGGCCGGAACCGTGGTCGAATGCGCCGCGTCGGGACAGGCCCAGCAGGTGCTGCGGGCCCGTGCGCCCATCGCGCCGGCGCGGGCGGCGGACCTGGGCGCGGACACGGACCGGGTGCTGGCGCGGCTGCGGCCGGACCTCGCGTGAGCGGACCGGACTCGGTCAGGCCGGACCGTCCGCGCAGTACACCAGCCGCCCCGCGATGAGCGTGGCGCGTACGTGTCGCGCGTGCGGTGCCCGCAGGGCGTCCGTGAGCGGCCGGTCCAGCAGTACCAGATCCGCCGCGCTGCCCACCGCGATCCGGCGCGGGGGCCCGCCAGGATCGTCGAGCGGAGCGAGCATGCCGCGCAGCACGGTCCGGGCCGGGAGCCGTTCGTGCGGGCCCAGCACACGGCCGGACGGTGTGCGCCGGCCGGCCGCGGCACGCAGGCAGGCCCAGGGGTCCAGGTCCCCGTACGGGGCGTCGCTGCTGGGCGCGACCCGCACCCCGGCCCGTAGGAGAGTGCCGTACCGCCACAGGTCCGCGCGGTCACCGATCTCGGACCGCTCCCAGTAGTCGTCGCCGCGCCGGGCCACCAGGGTCGGCTGGGTGACCACGCGGATGCCTCGGCGTGCCAGCTCCTTCGCCGCGGACGGATCGGCCACGGCACAGTGCTCGACCCGGTCGCCGTCGAGCCCGCCCGCCTGCTCCAGCGCCGCCAGCGTCAGGGCCAGCGCGATCCGGCTCACGCAGTGCACGGCGACCGGCCGGCCCGCGGCGTGGGCCCGCGCGATGCGTTCGGCGAGGTCGTCGAGGTCGGGCAGTTCGTGGTCGGTGACGACGATCTTGACGGGTCCGATGCTCAGCCGTGGATGGCGCGGGGCACCGGCACCGTCCGCCATCACCATGACGTGCTGCGGCAGTTCACCGCCGCGTACGGCGGCGAAGACGGCCTCGGCGGCCTCGGCGTCCGGAGTGGCGTCCGCGACATGGGTGACCCCGAGACAGGCGAGCCGCGCGCCCAAGGACCGCAGGGACGGCGGCCTCGCGCCGAGCACATCGCGCAGCCAGCCGTCGGCACGCCACAGTCGGCCGGTGGGCCGGCCCGTCCGGTCTCGCTCGATGCCCTCCTGCGAGGCATGGTGGGCGCCGAGCCGGGCGAGCCCGGCGGAGTTGACCGACCACAGGGCACCGGAGCGGTGCTGCACGCGCACGGGGACGGAGCCGCGGTACGCGTCGAGGGTGTCGCGGCCCAGATCCCCGTGGGCCACCTCGTCGTGACCGACCGCGCGGACCCATCCGTCGTCGCCCGCGTCCGCCCCGGCCAGCGCCGCCGCCAGCTCACCGCGGGACAGGGCGGACACGTCGAGTGACGTCTCCTGCGCCGCTGTCGCCGCGAGATGGAGGTGGTGGTCGGCCAGGCCGGGCAGCAGCGCCCCGCCTTCTCCTCGCATCACCAACTCGCCGGGAGCGGGGAGCAGTTCACGGCCGATCTGTACGAGGTTGCCGTGCCGGATGCGGCAGTCGGCTCTCGCCGTGTACGGGTGGATCTCCACGTCGCGCAGGAGGATCCCTGCCGCGTCACGCCTCATGCCTGGTACCAGTCGTCGACCACCACGCGGCGCACCGCACATCCCGGCCGCCCGTCGGGCTCCAGCACCAGCCCCTCGTCGACGAAGGGCACTAAGAGGTCGCGCAGATAGGCGGTCGCTAAAAGGTGTCCCATGTTCGACGGTAACTGGTAGTTGCTAGTAGAGGTAAGCAAACCCGTCCGCGGCCGCGCGATGCGGTAACCGTCTTAGAAGCAACGAGCGGATGATCGCCGCGCACGGCCGGATCTCGAAGATCTGCCAAGGCTACGCCCGGCTGGCGCGCGAGAAGCGAAAGAACGGGGGGCTGCCGCGCACGAACCACTGGCCCGTGTGGCCCGTGCGTGGCTGACGCCGTCCCCCGTCGCCTCGGCCTGCATGGGCTACGGCACGGGGCCGAGGCTGCCCTCCAGGGTGGTGCGGGTGATCAAGGGGCGGTCCCAGCGGGCGAGGATCTCGTTGGCGAGGTCCACGACCGGCAGGGGGTCGACGTCGTTGCGCACCTCGATGCCGGCGGCCAGCAGGCTGCGCGGGACCATGTCGGCGTCCAGGAGCACACGCCAGTCCTGGGAGCAGAGCGCCAGGAACTCCAGGCCGGTGAGCCGGGAGATCTCCAACGGGTCGGCGAGCGTCCCCGGGTAGGCCTGAAGGGTCCGCAGGCGCGGCAGGTCCACGACGGGCTCCAGGCTGA
Source organism: Streptomyces sp. NPDC002088 (assembly GCF_040296605.1). NCBI lineage: Bacteria > Bacillati > Actinomycetota > Actinomycetes > Kitasatosporales > Streptomycetaceae > Streptomyces > Streptomyces sp. NPDC002088. Next base: position 144,459 of record NZ_JBEOXO010000019.1, read on the forward strand.
GCGGTTCGTCCTCCCACACGCCGATGCTCAGGACCTCCAGTGCGGGGTGCGCCGCGGCCTCGACGCTCGTCAGGCTGCGGATGTTGACCCGGGCCACGGCAGGCGGTTCCTCCGTCCGCGGGGCGCGACGGCGCTGTGCGGGCAGGCGGAGCATCAGTTCGGTGAGGGAGTCGGCGATCAGGCCCGCGCCGACACTCTCCTCGTGGCTGAGCATGATGATCTGCCCTGTGTGCCCGGCTGGCCCCGGCGTCAGGTCGACCGCGAGATGGTCGCCGTCGTTGTTACCGAAGACGATCCAGCCCGGCGATCCGACCAGCCCCTGCACCGCGGCGCCGGGCGGCGTACCGACCGTCTCCATCGCCGCGAACCGCCACGGGGAGTGCCGGGAGGGCGCGTCGGCGACGTACAACTCGTCCAGGGGGAACAGATCGCAGGTCACCGTCTCCATGAGGTGCCACATCGCCTCGTCGTCGGCCAGGTCGTCCCACCGGGCCCGCGTCACCCGGTAGAGCGCCTTGAGCTCGTCGGGCAGCGGTATCCCGAGGCGCGCCTCCGCCGTGGCGATCTCCTCCTCGGTCGCGCCGATGGCGTCGGGGAGGCGTTCGCGCAGGAAGCGCTCCAGTGCTGCCGGATCCGCCGCCGGCGAGGGCTTCGCGTCGGGCACCGGATCGGGCAGCCGGCGCCAGGGCTCGGGCACAGCACCTTCGACCAGTACGAGCGCACCCGGGAGCGGCCCGCTGACCTCGACCTCCACGGCGGGCCCGAAGTCGAGCAGGTGCAGCACGGCCGGGCCGTCCGGGGACATCTGGGCCACGAAGGAGACGCCGTCGGCGTCGGCCTCCGCCAGCGCGTCCCGCACCCGCTGAACGGCGTCGAACTCGGGCTGTCTGTCCGCCACGCCAGACGCCTGCCCGTGCATGGTGAACATCGTCCCCCATGGCATCGGCACGCTGTACGCGTGGGTGCCGATCCGTCCGGCGATGTGACCGGCCAAAGCGCCCGGCGCCGTGGTGTGAGCGGACCGCAGGATGCGCAGCAGAGGCTCCCAGGTCGTGAACTCATGGAGCGTGGACAACAGGTGTCTCCGATCGGCGCGGTCAACGTGGCGAGGTGATTATCACGGCAGGCACTGACAGCCCCCTTCCCCAGCGGCACTCCGCCTCGCCGACCGTTTGCCTTGAACGGTGAGGAACCTGCGGAAGCCGCCGACCACGGCCCGCTGGACCCAATCCGAATCCCCGGTGTTCTGCCGCTGCACCACTGCTGGAGTCGTCTGGGGCAGCGGTCGAAGTGCTGGCGGTGCGCGACGTTTAGAGGTGCGCGGCGGTCATGGTCGGCGGTTCGGGCGTTTGTCCCAGCGGTGAGTCGTCCATGTCCGCCGGATCAGACTGCGCACGGTGATGATCGTGTCGGCGAGGTCGAAGAATGCGTCGACGACGGTAGCGCGCCGCTCGTAACAGCGGGCGAGTCGGTAGAAGGCATTCTGCCAGGCGTGGGTGCGCTCCACGTGCCACCTCTGACTGGCCTGGATGGGCGCCTTCTCGCCTTTGTGCGCGATGCGGCCGTGGAGGCCGCGTTCATTGAGCAGCGCGCGGGTCTTGTCCGAGTCGTAGCCAGCGTCCAGGTGCACGGTGACGTCGTCGGGCAACGGCCCCAGGTCGTCCAGGCGGTCCAGGGTCGGGGCGAGCAGCAGGGAGTCGTGACGGTTGGCGCCGGCCAGGACACGACCCAGTGGAATGCCGTAACCGTCCGCCATGCCCGAGCGTTTCAGGCCCTGTTTGCCGTGGTCGACCGGTGAGCGTCCGGCGACCTCGCCGCCTCCGGGAGCCTTGGTGATGGAGCCGTCCACGGCGATCTGGTCGAGGACGAGGCCGACGATCCGGTCGTAGGAGCCGAGCGCGATCAGTTTGAGCCGGGCGAAGACGCCTAATCGTATCCACTCGTCGCGACGGTTGCGGATCGTGGTGGCCGAGCAGGTGGTGTCGGCGATCGCCTCGTAAGAACAGCCGAAACGCAGCAGTTGCAAAAGCTTGTCGAAGATGATCCGGTCGCTGATGCGTCGGCGGTGGCAGCCGAGCGGATGGTCCGGGTGGAATTCCGGCCGCTCGGGAAGCAGGACCGCGAATTGGTCCCAGAGCGGTTCAGTCAGCCATGATGGAAGCGCGGGCACAGTTCTCCCCAGTGATCACAGAGCGTCGCAACTCCATGATCACCAGGACCTGTGCCCGTCCTGCCGCCGGTGTCCCCAACCGCGCCTATCCGCGCGACCTCTAAAGGGCCCAGGACTTGACACGTTCCACGTCGGCGAGCCGCCGCTCGTGGGTGCGTGCCACGGGTGCGACGCGGAGCGTGCCGACCCCCGCGGCGCGGAACACCTCGACGCGCTCGGCGACATGGGAGGCAGCGCCGATGAGCGAGGTCGCCCGCAGCAGGTCTTCCGGGACCGCGGCCGCGGCCTCCTCCTTGCGCCCGGACAGGTACAGGTCCTGGATGGTGTCGGCCTCGGACTCGTAGCCGTAGCGGCGGGCGAGGTCGTTGTAGAAGTTGCGGCCGCGGGCTCCCATCCCTCCTATGTAAAGGGCGAGTTGAGGGCGGGCCAGATCGATCAGGTCGTCGACGTCGTCACCGATGGCCAGCGGCGCCGAGACCACGACGTCCAGCGGCCCGAGGACGGCATCGCGCCGGGCCGACCCCTCGGCCAGCGCGGGACCCCACACCGTGCCCGCCTTCTCCGGGTGGAAGAACATCGGCATCCAGCCCTCGGCGATCTCGGCGGCCAGTGCCACGTTCTTCGGGCCGATGGCGGCGAGCAGGATCGGGACGCGCTCACGTACCGGATGGTTGATGAGTTTGAGCGGCTTGCCGAGCCCGGTGCCCTGGTCGGCGGGGAGCGGTATGCGGTAGTGGCGTCCCTCGTGCACCACCGGCTCCCGGCGCCAGACCGAACGGCAGATCTCGACGATCTCGCGGGTGCGGGCCAGGGGAGCGGTGTACGGCTGCCCGTGGAACCCCTCGATCACCTGCGGCCCGGACGCGCCGATGCCGAGCGTGAACCGGCCGTCGGACACATGATCGAGTCCGGCGGCCGTCATTGCGGTGAGGGAGGGGGTACGGGTGTAGATCTGCAGGATGCCGGAGGCGATCTCCAGGCGCTCCGTACACGCGGCGATGAAGCCGAGCTGGCTGATGGCGTCGAAGGAGTAGGCCTCGGGGACGAACACGATGTCGAGCCCGGCCTTCTCGTAGTCGCCGAGCACGGCGACCGTGTCCCGGAAACCGCCGCTGTAGCTCAAGGTCATTCCGATCCTCATGGCCGAACGATACAGCCATCAGGCAATTTAAGTGTACTGAATTTGGTGAAGTCGGCGATGGGGGCCATGTCGATGGTGCGACCTGCCGAGTATCGTGCACTCTATTGAGCTCTTGTGCTTGTATGTGCCCGTACGGTGGGCCCCGAAGTGGCGTCCGCGAGTTCCGCGAGGACGCCCCCGGGCACGGTCTGCCAAGCCGACCTGTAGGTATGAGGGCGGTTCACGGCCGGCGAGCCGACAGGCGGCTCGCCGGCCACGACCTCAACGCACAGGCGCTGCCGCCTCTCGGCGCTGTGGGATCAGGCGGGCACGCCCGCGTTCCCGATGGGAAGCAGCTGCCCGCCGTCCAGCTTGAGCTGTTGACCGGTGACCCACCTCGATGCGTCGGAGGCGAAGTAGAGCACCGCCTCGGCGACGTCGTCGGGCGACAGCCACGGCATGTTCATCGGCGACTTGGAAGCCAGCGAAGGAATCATCTCCTCACGCGTCGGGTTCTCCAGGTCGGGCCGGAACGCGTGGTACATGAACTCGTTGTCCATCATCCCGGTCTCGACGTTCGTCGGGTGGATGACGTTGACGCGGATCTGCTGACCTGCGTAGACGCGCGCGAGGTCGTGCCCGAGCCGGGCGACGTGCCGCTTGGAGTGGGCGTAGCCGAGACCGCCCGCACCCGCGATGTCGACGGAGCCGGCCAGCAGCGCCGCGGTCGAACCGGTGAGGATCACGGACGCACCGCTCTGCAGGTGCGGCGCGGCGGCGGTGACGGCGTTGATCACTCCGACGAGGTTGACCTGAACGACGTCGATGAAGGCCTGCGGGGTGTCCGTGCCCATGGTGAGGATCCCCGCCTGGGCCACGACGATGTCGAGCCCGCCGAGTTCCTCCACCCCCTGGTCCACGACCGCTTGCAGCTGCCGCAGCTCGCGTACGTCCGCCTGCTTGGCGATGATGCGCCTGCCGAGGGCTTCGACCTGGCGGACCGTCTCGTCGAGGTCCGCCTTGTTCGCCAGCGGATACGGGGCTGTCTCGATGTCTTCCAGAAGGTCGACGGCGATGATGTCCGCCCCTTCTTCGGCCAAGCGAACGGCGTGGCGGCGGCCCTGACCTCGGGCCGCTCCGGTGATGAAGGCGACCTTGCCTTCGACTCGTCCCGACATGAGTTACTCCTGCGTAGTCAATGTGAACAATTGCTGCGGCTGCGGCTGCGGTGCTGCCTGAAGTGGTGTGGCGCTGCCTGTGTCAGGCTCGGCCCGTCGGCGTACCGCTCAGAATCACGGTCTTCGCCTCCAGGTACGGCAGCAGGCCGTCGGACCCGCCTTCACGGCCGACACCCGACTGCTTGAACCCGCCGAAACCCATCCGGGGGTCGGTCCGGTAGCCGTTGTGCCCGACCGTGCCCGCGCGAATGCGCCGGGCGACGTGGTGCGCACGGTCGACGTCGTTGGTGAAGACCGTCGCGTTGAGTCCGAAGACCGTCTCGTTGGCGAGGTCGACCGCGTGCTCCTCGTCGTCGGCGGGGATGACGCTGAGCACGGGGCCGAAGATCTCTTCCTGAGCGATCGTCGACTGGTTGTCCACGCCGGCGAAGACAGTCGGCTCGACGTAGAAGCCGGTGTCGAATCCGTCGGGGCGGCCACCGCCGGTGACGAGCCTCGCGCCTTCGGCCACGCCCTTCGCGATGTAGCTCTCCACGCGGTCCCGCTGGCGTTCCATGGCGAGCGGCCCGAGCTGCGCGGCGGGGTCGAACGGGTCGCCGATGCGGACCTCGCCGAAGAACGTGCCCAGCGCCTCGGCGAATTCGTCATGGCGGTGACGGCTGACGATGATGCGGGTCAGGGACGAGCAGACCTGTCCGTTGAGGGTGCACTCCGCCTCGGCCAGTGTCCTGGCCGCCGTCTCGATGTCGTAGTCGTCGAGGATCACCGCGGGCGACTTGCCGCCGAGCTCGAGCGTGTACCGGGCCATGCGCTCACCGCAGATACTGGCGATCCGCCGTCCCACGGCACTGGATCCGGTGAAGGCGACCTTGTCCACCCGCGGATCACGTACCAGCTGCTCGGAGACCTCACGGTCGGCAGTGACGACGTTCAGTACGCCTGCCGGCAGACCGATCTCCTCGGCTATCTCGGCGAGGACGTAGGCCTCGCCAGGAGCCTCCGGCGGCGCCTTGACGACCACCGTGCACCCGGCGAGCAGCGCGGGCGCCACCTTGTAGGCCAGCAGCGACATCGGTGTGTTCCAGGCGACGATCGCCGCCACGACACCGATCGGCTCACGGACGACCGCGCCGAAGGCGCCCTGCACCGTGTCGTGGCGCACCTCGAAGGGGAAGTCCGCGGCGAGGTCCGCGTAGTAGTCGTAATGCGCTCCCACGCGCTCGATCGAGGCGGCCGACATGGAATAGAGGACACCCACCTGGCGGGTCCACAGTCGGCTCGCGTCGCCCGCCCGATGGCGAAGACCGTCGGCGATCCTGCGCAGCCACTCGGCCCGTTCGGCCGGGGCGAGCAACGGCCAGTCCGTCCGGTCGAAAGTGCGACGAGCGGCGTCGACGGCCTGGGACATGTCGGCGGCGCCGGCCTCGGCGGCCCGGTAGTAGAGCTCCTCCGTCGCGGGGTCGACGATGTCGAAAGCCGAGGACTGCGCCGGGGGCACCCAACGGCCGTCGATATAGAGGCGGTCCGGATGACGGAGCGGTACGGGAAGGTCGCGCTCGGCGGATCCGGGTGCTCCCCCTGCCCGATCGATGCTGACGTGGCTGGACATCGAGCCCTCCGTTTCCGGCCCCACGGTCAACTCCCGTGGGAAACACGTGCGTTTCGTCCAAAAGAACGGACGTTGTCTTACCAGGCGTGCTCAGCATCGGGCTGCTCTTTCCTGCTTGTCAAGCATGGAGGCTTAAAACTGTGCTGGTCTGACTCCTTGACAGCGCCTATGGGGCGGATCACACTCTCGCGTTGTATAGGGCACTCGTTCTCTATAACGAAACAGTCGGGCGTCGGTAGATAGCTCGACGTCTATGGCGAAAAGCCCCATCAGCGCGCATCCCGCAGCCGGACTCCGGTGACGCCCGGATGCCAGACGAAAGCAGCCACGATGTCATCCACCACCGAGCTGGAAGCCGATCCACGGCCTCAGCGACCCATCGCTCTCATCGTCGTGATCCTGATCTTCGCCGCGGTCGTGAGCTCCTTCGAAGCGACGATGATGTATACGGCCCTGCCGGAGATCATCCAGCAGTTCAAGACCACCCCGAGCGACGCCGGGTGGGTCCTCACCGGCTTCCTGCTCGTCGGTGCCGCCTCTGCGGCCATCAGCGGCAGGCTCGGCGACGCCTTCGGCCGCCGCAACGTACTCATTGTCGTGCTGCTCGCATCGATCATCGGCTCGGTCGTCAGCCTCGCCACGGACAGCCTGGGCGGGCTCATCGCCGGGCGGGCGATCCAGGGACTCGCGGGCGGTCTGGTCCCGCTGTGCGTCGGCATCCTCCGCGAGAGCGTGCCGAAGAAGAACCTGCCGGTGGCCGTGGCCACCGTCGCCGGTGCCGCCATGTGGGGCGGCGCGGCCGGCAACATCATCTCCGGCAACATCGTCGACACCTGGGGCTGGCACTACGTCTTCGTGGTCGCCGCGGTCGTGGCGACCGTCAGCGCCGTCGGCGCCTTGTTCCTGCCCCGCCCGACCACCACGGCGCGGCTGGGGCGCGTCGACTGGTTCGGCGGCATCCTGTTCGCGCCCGGCATCGGCCTCGCCCTGTACGGGGTTCATGAGAGCAGCACGTGGGGCTGGTCGAGCGGCAAGACCATCGGCTTCATCGTGGGCGGTCTCGCGGTCCTGGCTCTGTGGGTCCTCTGGGAGCTCCGAGTCGACGAGCCGCTCATCAACATCCGGTTCTTCCTCAACCGCAAGCTCGGCCTGACGCTTGTGGCGACTGCGTTCGTCTCCTTCGGCACCATGGGAGTCTCGGGCTTCGTCGGTCAGCTGATCTGGCAGATGCCAAAGGCGGCTCCGGTCGGCCTCGGCCTGAGCGCGGGAACGGCCGGCAACATGTCCTTCGGGATCGGCCTCATCGGGTTCCTGCTCGCCCCGCTCAGCGGCAGAGTCTCCCGCAACGGCCGCTCGTGCAACGCCCTCATCGTCGGCGCGGCCTTGAGCATCGCGGCGGCCCTGCTGTCGGCACTGCTGCTGGACACCGTCATCGGATTCATGGTCTCGCAGATCGTTCTGACCGGTGCGACGGGCTTCCTGCTCAGCTCGCTCCCGAATCTGATCGTCGAAGGGGTCCCGGGGCCCAACACCAGTGAAGCGTCCGGTGTCTACATGGTCACGCAGACCGCGTTCTCCGCCGTCGGCACCTCCATCGGGACGGTTCTGCTGTCCCAGCACCTCGTCCCTGGTACGTCGTTCAGCACGCGCGCCGGGTACAACGAGCTGTTCATCATGGTCGCTGTCGCCGCCGCGCTGGGCCTCGTGGCCGCCTGGTTCATCCGGCGGGCATCGATCAGGTCGACCGACGCCCTGCCGCAGGCTGCCGCCGCGGTTCCGCACGCCGTCTGAGGTGGTGCGCACCCGACCGTGAGGTGAGCCCTCCCGGATACGAGATCGAGGTCCCCCGGCCGCCGGGGGACCTCGATCTCGTCGCACCCGGCCAAGCCGCCCACGCCGTGGTCCGCAGGGTCACCTCGGCGACGCGCAGGAGGCGAGGCGGGGACCGATGGCGAGCCGGTGTCCGGGCCGGCAGTGTGGTCTCTTCGTGGGGCGAGCATCAGGTGCGCGGTGAGCACGGGGCCGATCCGTGACGGCCGATACGGCCCGGACCGCGCCGCCGAAGCGTGAAGTCCGTGGACGTGGACGGCCAACGTGCCTCTCTGCACGGGAAGTTGATGTTCGGGAGGGGGCGTGTCCTGTGCCCTCGCCCCGGCCTTCACACGCGCCTGAAACGCAATCAGCCCGGCCGGACGATGAGCAGTTCATCGTCCGGCCGGGCCCCACGTGCGTCGTGTGTTCTCACTGAGCTGATCCCGAGGCCGACGCCCACGCCGTCACCGGGGGATGGCGTACCTCCCCCGGTGACGGCGTGGCCAGGCATCGCACCTATGTGACCGGATCTCCGAGTGCGCGCGCGGCGACGACGCCATCAGCGATCAGCGAGTCGACCTCCGAGGCCGGGACGCCCAGCTCGTCGACCAGGATGTCGACGGTGTTCCCGCCGAGCGCCGGCGGGTAGGCGGGTTCGACTTCCGCGGTGCTTTCGAAGCGGATCGGGGTCGAGACGTTCTCGAAGGCCGCTTCGTCGGCGCGCACCACGACGAGACTCCCGTCGGCGGCGGCCCGTGCGTCCGCGAGCGCTTCGAGGACGTTGCGCACAGGGGCGGCGGGGACGGACGCGGCGGAGAGCAGGTCGACCCACTCAGCCGCAGGCCGCTGCGCGAACCGTTCCTCCAGGATCGCCCACAGCTCCTCCTTGTTCCGCAGCCGACGGGCGGCGTCGAGGAAGCGCTCGTCGTCGATCAGCTCGTCGACACCGAGGACCCGGCACAAGCCCTCCCACATCCGCGGCGTGTTGGCCGTGACCACGAGCTCGCGGCCGTCCCCGCCCCTGAAGGAGCGGTACGTCGCGATCGAGTCGTGGGCCGCGCCCTGGGGCCCCGGTGCCACCCCGTTGAGGTTGGTGTACAGGGCCTGGTAGGAGAGCATGGCGAGCTGGCCGTGCAGCATCGAGACGTCGATGATCCGGCCCCGCCCCGTCTCATGGCGTGCTTCGAGGGCGGCCAGGATCCCGATCACGGCGTACAGCCCCGCCACGACGTCACCGGCCGGGATCCCGAGCCGTGCGGCCGGGGCCCCGGGATGTCCGGTCAGGCTCATGACACCGCTGAGTGCCTGGACCACCATGTCGTAGGCCGGCCGGTCGCGCAGCGGCCCGGTCTGTCCGAACCCGCTGATCGACGCCCACACGAGCGCGGGCCGGCGCGCGACCACGTCGTGCGGATCGATGCCGAGCCGGGTGGTGACGCCCGGCCGGAAGTTCTCAATGACGACGTCGGCACCGTCGATCAGGCGCTGCACGATGTCGAGCCCGCGCGGCGACTTCAGGTCGATCGCGATACTGCGCTTGTTCCGGTTGTTGGCCAGGTAGTAGGCGCTGTCACCGCCGACCGTCGGTCCGACGATGGCCCGGCTCGAATCGCCGCCGAGCGCTTCGACCTTGATGATGTCCGCGCCGAGGTCACCGAGGAGCTGGGTGGCCGAGGGCCCGGACAGGAAGGTCGTCAGATCGATGACGCGCAGGCCCTCCAGGGGTGGGCGTTCGGTGGTCGTCATGCCGCCTCGAAAATGTGGACGGTGCACGCGCCGTGGTCGAGGCCGGCGGTGCCGCCGCCGGTGACGTGCGTCAGCGCCGTGCGGGCGCCATCGATCTGCCGAGCCCCTGCCTGCCCGGTGAGCTGCCAGAACGCCTCGGTGATCTGGGCTACGCCGCTCGCGCCGACCGGGTGCCCCTTGGCGAGGAGACCGCCACTGGGGTTCACCACGACGTCGCCGCCGAAGGTCGTCCTGCCGTCACGCAGGAGTGCCACCGCGCTCTGCTTCTCGGTCAGGCCGAACGCCTCGTAGTAGACGAGCTCCGCGATCGAGAACGCGTCGTGGAGCTCGATCATGTCGAGGTCCTCCGGACCGATGCCGGCCTGGGCGTACGCGTCCCGTGCGGAGTCGTACGTGATCTCCGGCTTCGTCATGTCACGGAACCCCTCCTCGACCTGGCCCGAGTGCAGGATCGAGGCGGCGACGCGCATGCCGCGCGGCGTGCCGAGGCGCTGACGGGCGCGTTCGGAGGCGAGGACGACGACCGCCGCTCCGTCGCCGGTCGGGCAGCACATCAGCAGGGTGAGGGGGTCGGCGACGGGGCGTGCCGCGAGGACCTGCTCCACCGTGACCTCCTCGCGGAACTGTGCGAAGGGGTTCAGCGCGCCGTGCTTGCGGGCCTTCACGCTGACCCGTGCCAGGTCCTCGGCGGTGGCCTCGGTCTCGTACAGGTAGCGCGTCGCGCGCATCGCGTAGACGGCGGGCATGACGATGCCCTGCTTGACCTCGCGGTCCTCGGGGGACAGCGGCAGCATTCCGCCGCCGAACTGGGTGAGCTTCTCCACCCCGATGACGACGGCGACGTCGATGAGGCCCTGGGAGATCGCCGTCCACGCCTCGTGCACGGCGGTGGCGCCGCTGGAGCAGGCGTTGTCGACGTTCACCGTCGGGATCGTGCCGAGGCCGATCTCCTTGGTGATCCGCTGGCCGGTCATCATGCCGCCGTAGGAGTGCCCGACGTAGACGGCGTCGACGTCGGACTTCTGGATGCCCGCGCCCTGGAGTGCGTCGATCAGCGGTGGCACCGCGAGACCCACGTAGGACGAGCTCCGGTGCTTGGCGAACGGGATCATCGCCGCGGAGACGACGAACACGTTGTCACTCATGAGATGTCCTCTCGTCAGGCGCCGGCGACCGGCACGAAGAACCAGTGGCCGCCGTCGACAGCGAGTTCGACGCGCATGCCCGGCTGGAGCGGTGTGGAGCTCTCGCGCAGGTCGGCCAGTGTCCGGACGCCGTCGAGGTCGACGTAGCCGAGGGGGCGTACGTCCTGACCTTTGGCGTGGAGTCGGGTGAAGGAGTACAGCACCCCGGCCGTGGGGAGGGGGACCCGGGAGATCTCGCGGCCCACGCAGGAACTGCAGACCACCCGCGCGCCGATCATCGTCTGGCCGCACCGGTCGCACCGCGATCCGACGAGGCGTTCGCCTTCGGGGAAGGTGCCCAGCAGGCTGTCGCTCTCCAGGTCGGGGATCGGTACGGAGACGGGTGCCTCGGTCTCGATGGTCATCGCACTCCTCCGTTCTCTGCCGCGGCGGTGGCGCGGGCGATGGATCGGGTCGGGCACACGTTGATCGCCATGTCGACCTTGTCGTCGCTGTCACCGTGCGGATCCATGACGAACGCGATGCTCAGGTCGTCGAGGTCGAAGGTGTTCGGCGCGTAGAAAGTGCACTGCCCCGACCCCATGCAACGGTCGCGATCGACCGTGATCTCGTCAGCCATCAGCCGGCCTTCCGCTCGCTGTACTCCAGGTGCAGGTGGGTGTGCCCGCGGAACTTGTAGCTCTCCATGAGGTTCCAACGGCGATCGCCGGCCGGCCCGTGATGCTCCTCGGAGAGGGTGATGCTCTCCGTACGCTCCAGGAGCCGCTGGAGCGAGTACACCGCTTCCGCGCGGGCCAGCGGAGCTCCGGGGCAGGTGTGGATGCCGCGGCCGAAGGCGAGGTGCTGGCGTGCGTTGGGGCGCTGGACGTCGAATTCGGCGGGGTTGTCGAAGATCCGCGCGTCGCGTCCGGCGGCACCGTGCAGCAGCAGCACCACGGTGCCGGGGGCGAGATCCAGACCGCCGATCGTGGTCGCGACCTTCGTGAGCCGGAACGACCCCTTGATCGGCGCCTCGATGCGCAGTACTTCCTCGATGAACTTGGGGATGAGCGCGGTCTCCCGGCGCAGCAGGCCCTGCAGGTCCTGGTCCTCGGCGAGGCGCGCGAGCGAGATGCCGAGCAGCTGGACGGTCGTCTCCAGTCCGGCGGCGAAGAGGTTCGAGGCGATGCGGGCGACGTGGATCGGCTCGGGGAGGGTGCCGTCGGGGAACGTCGCGAGCGCCATCCCGGTGAGGATGTCCTCGCTCGGGTTCGCCCGCCGCTCCTCGATCTTCCCGATGAAGTAGTCGTAGAGCCGCTCGAGGCTGTTGTGATGAGCGGCCTGAAGCTGGAGATTGCCGAGCATCGGGGCCTCGGTGGCCAGCAGCTCGATCAGCATCGGGTGGTCGGCCTCGGGAACCCCGAGGAGGTCCGCCACGGCGAGCACCGCGTAGCGCTTGGCGTAGTCCCAGATGAAGTCGCACCCGCCCTTGGGCAGCAGTTCGTCCAGGAAGTGGTCGGCGGTGCGCCGGAGGAACTCCTCGTTCTGCTTGAGCCGCTTCGGGGTGATGAGACCCATCAGGAGCGCGCGGTGGTCCGTGTGCAGGGGCGGATCGAACGTCACCAACTGGTCGTTCGTGGGGAAGTACTCGCGGTACTGCTCCAGAATCTCCGTCAGATCGTCGCCGACCAGCTCCACGGGGAGGTCGAGGACCGGCCCGCCCGTCCTGTTGATCGAGGAGTAGACGTCGGGCTGGTGGTAGACCTGCAGCGCCTCCTCGTAGCCGGTGACGATGACGACCCCGTACTTCGGCTCGCGCCACACCGGGTAGTTGGCGAGCATGTGGTCGAAGTACGGCACCGGGTCCGCCGCGACCTTGGCGTCGGTGAAGTAGTCGATCTCTGTCGGGTCCATCTCCGCGGTACTCATCCGCGCCCCTCTCATCGCGGTGCGCCCTGGTCCGACTCCGTGAGCCGGAGGCGTCATCGCTCTCGGGGACCGGCCGTGCTGGCGTGACCGGCCCACACCGTTCCATTGAACCGAACGAACGTACTGTTGTGCGGCGTACACAGAATGGCCGCGCGCTGCCACCGTGTCAAGAACTAAGCTCGCGTGAAGAAATAAGCGTGCGGCTCTCGGGGCCGTCCATTGACAGCTCATCCGGGTGCGAGCAGAATCCGAACCATTGCGTTGTAGCGTCTTCTTGTTCGGTTGTGCGGGACGCAGTATTCGGCGGGTGGATGCGTACCGAGCGACACGGCAACTCGTCATGACACGCGCGACGCCACCCTAAGACGGAAGCCGTCGCCCGCACGAGCGGGGCGGTGGTGAGGACCCGGGCAAGCCGCCGGCCTCACAAGGCTCGGGTACGAATCCTGAGAGAAGAACGGAGTCAAAGATGACTGACGACCTCGGTCCGGATCCGCTTGCCCCGTGGCTGCGCGAGATCGCCGACGCCCATGAGAAGGAGCGTCACGTCGAAGGGGAGCAGTGCCGCGGTTCGGTGGCGCTCATCGACGAGGCCGCCCGCCTGCGCGGCGTCGCCCAGGTCAAGCTCGGCAGGGCCGCCTCGCTCGAGCGCGAGGTGGAGACCCGGCCCGGCCGCCTCGCCGACGGCCGCGCGGTGGCCGAGGCCGAGAAGCGCGACTGGCAGAAACTGGGCGTGTCAGAGCTCCGCGACGGCCACGGCAGCGTCGAACTCGAGGTGCAGATCGGCATCTACGGTCGCCATGCGCACGGCGGCGACGTCATCAAGTACGACGCGCACGGTGTCCACAACACCCACCTCGACGGGCTCGCGCACATCGGCGCGGACAACGGCTGGCACGGCCCGATCCCCGCCTCGGCGTCCCAGACCGACGAGGACACCATGGTGAACTGGGCGCAACACGGCATCGCCACCCGCGGTGTGCTGCTCGATGTCGCGGCGGTACGCGGCGTCGACTGGATCACGGCCGAGGAGCCGGTCACGGCGGCGGAGCTCGACGCGGCCCTCGCCGCGACCGGCGTCACCCTCGAATCCGGCGACGCGCTCATCATCTACCAGGGCCGCGACCGCTACGAGGCCGCGGGGAACGTGTACCCGAGCGGGGCCGCGGCCGTCCGCCGCCCCGGTATCGGCGAGGACGGCGCGAAGTGGATCGCCGCGAAGAACCCCGGCCTCGTGCTCTGGGACTTCCATGACGCGCGTGACAATCCGGGCGGCTCGCTGGAGGTGCACAACCTCATCTACGCGATCGGACTCTGCCTCGTCGACAACTGCCTGCTCGGTCCTGCCGTCGCCGAGCTGAAGGCGGCCGGCACGTCGACGGGTCTGCTCGTCGCCGCGCCGACGGCGATCCACCGGTCGACGGGCGTCCTCATCAACCCGCTCCTCTTGTACTGATCTTGTCCTGATCCTTTACTTACTCACGCGTGACCCTTGATCCCTGAACAGGTCTGGTGCCGGCCCGGTGGAGCGGACCGGCACCAGACCTTCGCCATGCCCGCCCCACAACGGCGCGGCACCATGCATGCTGAAGGAGTTGACGATGCTCATCGGAGTGCCCCGTGAGCCGGTCGGGGAGACACGGGTCGCCGCGACCCCCGCGACGGTCAGACAACTGATGGGCCTCGGGTACGAGGTTGTGATCGAGGCCGGAGCCGGAGAGCTCTCCTCGTTCAGCGACACGGCCTACGCCGAGGCCGGGGCCCGGACCGGCTCTGCCGACGAGGCGTGGGGCGCCGACGTCGTCCTGCGCGTCAACGGCCCTTCGCCCGACGAGGTCGGCACACCGAAGGACGGCGCCACCTTCGTCTCGACGCTGGCACCGGCCGTCAACCCCGAACTGGTCGACGCGCTCGCCACCCGTAAGATCACGGTGCTGGCGATGGACGCGGTGCCGCGCATCAGCCGTGCGCAGTCGCTCGACGTCCTCTCCTCCATGGCCAACATCGCCGGCTACCGCGCTGTTGTCGAGGCCGCCCATGAGTTCACCCGCTTCTTCACCGGCCAGGTGACGGCCGCGGGCAAGGTGCCGCCGGCCAAGGTGCTCGTCGCCGGAGCCGGCGTCGCGGGCCTGGCCGCGATCGGCGCCGCGTCGTCGCTGGGAGCGATCGTGCGGGCCACCGACCCGCGCCCGGAGGTCGCCGACCAGGTGAAGTCGCTGGGCGGCGAGTACCTCCCCGTCGTGGTCGCGGAGGCGGCGCAGCAGTCCTCGGACGGCTACGCGAAGGCTACATCCGACCTCTACAACGAGGCTGCGGCCAAGCTCTATTCGGAGCAGGCCGCCGACGTCGACATCATCATCACCACCGCGCTGGTCCAGGGCCGCCCGGCGCCCCGGCTGATCACTGCCGCCGACGTGGCGTCGATGAAGCCGGGCAGTGTCATCGTCGACATGGCGGCGGGCATGGGCGGCAACGTCGAGGGGAGCGTCGCCGGTGAGAAGGTCGTCACGGCGGGCGGCGTCACGATCCTCGGCTACACCGACCTCGCCGGCCGACTCCCCACCCAGGCCAGTCAGTTGTACGGAACCAACCTGGTCAACCTCATGAAGCTGCTGACCCCGGGCAAGGACGGTCATCTCGTCCTCGACCTGGACGACGAGGTGCAGCGCGGCATCACCGTCGTACGCGACGGCGAGAAGCTGTGGCCGCCGCCACCCGTGAAGGTGTCCGCGGCCCCTGCCGCGGCTCCCACGGTCGAGGCGGTACCGAAGGAGGCGAAGAAGCCCCTCTCCGCCGGCGCGAAGCTCAGCCTCGTCCTCGTCGGCATGGCCGCCTTCTTCCTGATCAACACCTGCGCCCCGGCCCCGATCCCGCAGCACTTCACCGTGCTCTCGCTGGCGGTCGTGATCGGCTACTACGTGATCGGCAAGGTGGCCCACGCGCTGCACACGCCGCTGATGTCGGTCACCAACGCGATCTCCGGAGTCATCGTCGTCGGCGCACTCATCCAGATCGGCATCGACCACCGGTCGATCCAGATCCTGGCCGGGATCGCCACCTTGCTCGCCGCCATCAACATCTTCGGTGGCTTCGCCGTCACCCGGCGCATGCTCAACATGTTCTCGAAGGGTGCCTGACGTGTCCGTCGACTCGATCGCGACCGCCGCCTACCTGATCGCGGCCCTCCTGTTCGTCCTCAGCCTCGCCGGCCTTTCCAAGAACACGACGGCCAAGCAGGGCCTGACCTACGGCGTGGTCGGCATGGCCATCGCCCTGGCCGCCACCATCGGCCTCTCCCTCCACGACTCGACCGCGCGCGGCAGCGCCGTGCTGATCCTCGTGGCCGCCGTGGTCATCGGAGCGGCCATCGGCCTGTGGCGGGCCCGCGTCGTGCAGATGACCGGGATGCCGGAGCTCATCGCGCTGCTGCACTCCTTCGTCGGCCTCGCCGCGGTCCTCGTCGGCTGGGCGTCGTACCTCGAGGTCGAGCGCGGCGGTCTGGAGACCTTCTCAGGTTCCCTGCTGCGCATCCACCACGCCGAGGTCCTGATCGGGGTCTTCATCGGCGCGGTCACCTTCACCGGCTCGATCGTCGCCTACCTCAAGCTGAGCGCGAAGATCAAGGCGGCTCCGCTCGTGCTGCCGGGCAAGAACCTGCTCAACCTGCTGGCCCTGCTCGCCTTCGCCGCCCTGACGGTGTACTTCGTGGCCGACCCGGCCCCGTGGCCGATCGTCGTGGTCACCGCGATCGCGTTGCTCTTCGGCTGGCATCTGGTCGCCTCCATCGGCGGCGGCGACATGCCGGTCGTGGTCTCGATGCTCAACAGCTACTCCGGCTGGGCCGCCGCGGCCTCGGGCTTCCTGCTCGACAACGACCTGTTGATCGTCACCGGCGCGCTCGTCGGCTCCAGCGGTGCGTACCTGTCGTACATCATGTGCAAGGCGATGAACCGCTCCTTCCTCTCGGTGATCGCCGGTGGCTTCGGTATCGAGGCCGGCCCGTCGGGCATGGTCGACCACGGCGAGCACCGCGAGATCACGGCGGAGGAGACCGCCTCGTTGCTGGACAGTGCCTCCAGCGTCGTCATCACACCGGGCTACGGCATGGCGGTCGCGCAGGCGCAGTACCCGGTCGCCGAGCTCACACGCATCCTGCGCGAGAAGGGCGTTGACGTCCGCTTCGGCATCCACCCGGTCGCGGGCCGGCTCCCGGGCCACATGAACGTGCTTCTCGCCGAGGCGAAGGTGCCCTACGACATCGCTCTCGAGATGGACGAGATCAACGACGACCTGGCCGAGACCGACGTCGTCCTGGTCATCGGTGCCAACGACACCGTCAACCCGGCCGCCGCGGAGGACCCGAGCAGCCCGATCGCCGGCATGCCGGTGCTGCGGGTGTGGGAGGCGAAGAACGTCGTCGTCTTCAAACGGTCGATGGCCGTCGGCTACGCCGGAGTCCAGAACCCGCTCTTCTTCCGGGACAACACCCAGATGCTCTTCGGCGACGCCAAGACCAAGGTCGACGACATCGTGCAGGCACTCCAGCGGGTGCCGGCCTGAGCGACGAGGCTGTGCACGGTTGACGGCACACGGGGCCTGTGAGGGGCCGGACGCAGCAGCGCCCCACTGGTTATGACGCGTCGTAACCAGTGGGGCGCTCGTGCTGCCGTCGAGGGGCGGTGGTGGCACCACGTGTCCACCACAGGCCCTCAGACGTCGTCGGGATCCGTCTCGGGCACCCCGGGCCGGTTCCCCGTGAACCGGCTCGTCAACGCCTCCGCGGACTTCAGTACGAGCGCGGTGAGCTCCTGGGTCGACGCGGCGTTGAACCGGGTCTCGGGGATGGTGATGCCCACGTCGCCGATCACGACGTTCGACGGTCCGAGAACCGGCGCCGCGATGGCGATCGCTCCGTCGATGCGCTCCCCGTGGGAGATGGCGTACCCGTCACGCCGGATGCCGGCCAGACGCTCTGCCAGTCGATCGGGGTCGATCCATGTGCGGTCCGTGAGAGCGTCCAGCTTGCCGTGTGTGATCTCGTGCTGAGTCTCGGGAGGGAGGAAGGCGAGAATGGCGAGGCCGCTCGCGCCCGCGTGGAGCGGAAGCCAGACACCCTGCGGGACCGTGTACCGCAAGGGGTGTGAGGACTCCACCGACATGGCGAACATCATCTGGCGGCGCTGCTCGTTGACGACGGCGAAGAAGGACGACTCGCCGCTGCCCTGCGCCAGGTCGGAGAGGATGTCGAGGGCGGCCTCGCGCAGGGGGAAGCGGGCGTTCGCGGTCCAGGCCAGGCGCAGAAACTCCATCCCGAGCCGGTAGTTCCCTGCCGGCGTGCGGCCGACCATGCCCAGCTCCTCCAGGTCGCCCAGGAGCCGGTGAGCGGTACTCGCGCTGACGCCCAGTCGGTTGCCGATCTCTCGCACCCCGTAGGCCTTCTCCCCACCGTCGATCATCAAGGTGATGATCTCGATGCCACGTGCGAGTGGATGGCGCTGGCGCTCAGGTGCGGCCACCGTGTCCTGCGTCGTGTTCTGCGTCGCCACTCCCTGCTCCTTCTGTACCGCCGATTCCCGCACAGCAGAATCATGATTCCTTTAAAGAGAACACTATCAGGGCTTGCCGCTCCTTGCTGGCTGATTGCCCATGGTCGATTGTCGCCCGGCGTCGGGGCAGCAACGCAAGAGGCCTCCCCCCGCTCGAAGGCGGGGGGAGACCTCATGCTCCACGGAGTGGTTCGAACGTGTCCGGACGCCCGAGTGGTGACGCGCTACGTGGCCGCCCCCGCGGCGAGCAGCATCTCGTTCCTGTCATACAGCTTCACGCGCGTGCGGCCGGTGGCTTCACCGCGTGCGACTTCGGCGGCCTCGATGGCCCGCCAGCGGCTCCAGTCGACGACGGCGACGCCACGCAAGCGCAGCAGTGCGTCGACGCCCGCGGGACCGGAGCCCTTCCCCGACAGGTCAGGTGCGTCAGCAAGGAGGGCGGCGGTCGTCTCGCTCGCGCAGAGCCGGTTTGTTCCGATGACGCCGCTGGGGCCCCGCTTGACCCAGCCGACCGCGTAGAGGCCGGGCAGGACCCGTTCGCCGTCGAGGACCCGCGCGTCACGGTGGGGGATCGTGCCCGATGCGTCGTCGAAGGGGACCCCGCTCAAGGCGGCACCGCGATAGCCGACGGCGGGCAGCACCAGTCCGGTGGGGAGATCCTCGACGACTTCGGGACGTGTCGTGTGCGCCAGACGTACAGCGGAGACCGAGGTGTCACCCACGAACTCCACCGGCGTGCGGTTGAACAGGAAGCGGATGGAGCGCGGCCGCCCCTGCGGCCTGCGGTCGGCGACCTTCTGGAGCGAGGCGAGCAGGCGTGCGGTCGCCGGCCGGGTGCCGGCCCGCGCCTCCTGGGAGAGCGCCAGATCGTCCGGAGAGACGATCACGTCGGCGCCCTCCACCTCGGCCAGCTCCAGGAACTCCTTGTTCGTGAACTTGGCGTGCTCGGGTCCCCGTCGGCCGACCACACACACCTCTCGTACCGAGTGGCCGGCCAGTGTGTCGATCACATGCTCGGGTACGTCGGTCCTTCGCAGCTCGTCGGGCGTGCGCACCAGCATGCGGGCGACATCGAGCGCCACATTTCCCACACCGACCACGACGGCCCGCTCCGCCGTGAGGACCGACGTGTCGAAGGTCGCGTCGGGGTGACCGCTGTACCACGACACGAAGTTACGCGCGGCGACCACACCGCTGAGGTCTTCGCCGGGAGTGCCGAGGCGGCGGTCCAGCGGCGCTCCCGAGGCCAGGATGACCGCGTCGTAGTGGGCGCGCAGCTCATCCATCGTGATGTCCGAGCCGACTGTCACGTTGCCGAGGAATCGCACGGAGGGGTTCTCGAAGATCTCGGTCAGGGACGCGACGATCGACTTGATCTTCTGGTGATCGGGGGCGACGCCGTACCGTACGAGCCCGAAAGGCGTGGGCAGTCGCTCGAACACGTCGACGCGGACCTCGTGGTCGGTGTCCTCGGTCAGGATCTGGGCGCAGAAGGCCCCTGCCGGGCCGGAACCGACGACGGCGATTCGCAGCGGCGCCATGGCTAGGCCTCCTTGCGGGGGAGGGCCGCGACGAACTCGACATCGTGGTCGATCTTTCCCAGCTTGCGGGCGCTCTTGGGGGAGTCGAGGGCGTCGAAGAATTGAGCGTTGAGGTCGAGGAACTGCTCGTCGTCGCCGGTCAGGTCGGCGTCGTAGCGGATCGCCGTCACCGGGCACACCTCCTCGCAGGCGCCGCAGTCGATGCACTGATCCGGGTTGATGTACATCATCCGGCCGCCCTCGTATATGCAGTCGGCCGGACACACCTGCACGCAGCTCTTGTCCTGGATGTCCACGCATGCCTGCGTCACCACAAAGGTCACTTCTTCTCCCTGGTTTCCGTCGACAGTGGGATGGCAAGCCCGCGGCAGATGTGGCACCACCGGCGTCGGGGCGAGCCTCCAGGAGCGGTGGGTCATTCAACGGAACGAGCGATCCTTTCAACGGCGTCAGTGTCGGCATGTCTGGCCGGTGTGTCAAGAGGACGCGGGGGGCGCGGCGAGAGGCTCGCGCGGAGAAGGGCTCCGACCGGCGGACGAGGAAATGGGCCGTGACCCGAGTCTTCCATTTTGGCATCGTGTGCCAATACGCTCCGGGTGTCTACACCGCAGGCTCAACAGCCGCGGGAACTCTCAGCGTTCCCGGCCGCCCTGCCGACGATGCGTCTTACGCACGCACGGTTGCGTACGTCGCCGTGCCACCTGATCACCTCCGCCCGCAGGCACCCGTACGGGGCCATATGCACAGGGAGAACACCATGAACGATGTCATCAACTCCTCCCAGCCCGAGCAGAACCTCCCCGAGGCGGTCGGCTCGCCGGAGGGGCTCATCGAGGCCGACGACCTGATCGAGGAGGTCTCGATCGATGGCATGTGCGGCGTCTACTAGGCCGCGGACATGGCCACGCTGAACCTGGACCGCGCCTGGGACCTGCACGAACAGGTCTCTGTACGGCCGGAACCCTTCGGTGCGCTGTTGTACCACTTCGGCACCCGCAAGCTGTCGTTCCTCAAGGACTGCACGCTGCTCGCGGTGGTCCAGGCGCTGGCGACAGCGCCCACCGCGCGGTCGGCCTGTGCCGCCGCGGGCGTCGCCGAGGCGGATCTGCCGCGGTACGGGCAGGCACTCGCGGTGCTCGCCCAGTCGTCGATGGTCGTCGAAAGGACCGAGACCTCATGACCACTACCGCACGCCTTCCGGGGTCCGCACCGGCGCCGGGCCCCTCCCGCCTGGTGGATCTCTTCGAGTACGGCCTGGACGCGCCGATCTGCCTGACGTGGGAACTCACTTACGCCTGCAACCTGTCCTGTGCGCACTGCCTGTCCAGCTCCGGGCGGCGTGACTCGCGCGAGCTGAGCACCAAGGAGTGCAAGGCCGTCATCGACGAACTGGAGGCCATGCAGGTCTTCTACGTCAACATCGGCGGCGGCGAACCCACCGTCCGTCCCGACTTCTTCGAGCTGCTCGACTACGCCACGGCCCACCACGTGGGCGTGAAGTTCTCCACGAACGGCGTGCGGATCACCCCCGAGGTCGCCGAGCGGCTCGCCGCCAACGACTACGTCGACGTCCAGATCTCGCTCGACGGCGCGACCGCCGAGGTCAACGACGCCGTACGGGGACGGGGTTCGTACGACACGGCGCTGCGCGCGATGCAGAACCTGGCCGATGCCGGGATGCGGAACTTCAAGATCTCCGTGGTGTGCACCCGTCACAACATCGCGCAGATGGACGAGTTCAAGGCGATCGCCGACCGGTACGGCGCCCAGCTGCGGCTGACCCGGCTGCGCCCCTCCGGGCGCGGGGCGGACGTGTGGGACGAACTCCACCCGCTGCCCGGGCAGCAACGGCAGCTGTACGACTGGCTGGTGGCCCACGGCGACAGCGTGCTCACCGGCGACTCCTTCTTCCATCTCTCCGCGTACGGGCAGGCGTTGCCGGGGCTGAACCTGTGCGGTGCGGGCCGTGTGGTCTGTCTGATCGACCCGGTCGGTGACGTGTACGCGTGCCCCTTCGCGATCCACGACGAGTTCCTCGCGGGCAACGTGCGCGGGCCGGGCGGCTTCGCGAAGGTGTGGCGGGAGTCGGACCTGTTCTCCGAGCTGCGCGAGCCGCAGAGCGGCGGGGCATGCGCCTCCTGCTCGTTCTACGACACCTGCAAGGGCGGCTGCATGGCGGCGAAGTTCTTCACGGGACTGCCGCTGGACGGCCCCGACCCCGAATGCGTACGGGGCTACGGCGAGGAACTGCTGGCCCAGCGTCCGAAGGACGGCGGCGACCTCCCGAAGCCGACGGGGGACCACTCCCACCGCACCCGCCCCGCACGGCGATCCGGACCGGTCGCCCTGGAGCTGACCCGCCGGCCCGGCCTGGACCGGCCACCGGTCAGCGCCTGCGCCGAGGACCCCCTCGCCGGCATGAGCCTCTGAGACCGAGGCCCCGGGCGCTCGCAGTTCGCGCCCCTCCCCTTACGACGACCAGCACTGAAGACCGAAGACTGAAGTAGGAGCCGCACATGGGCAGGAATCCCTGGTTCGAGACGGTCGCGGAGGCTCAGCGCCGCGCGAAGAAGTATCTGCCGAGTTCCGTCTACGGTGCCCTCGTGGCCGGTTCGGAACGAGGGCGCACCATCGACGACAACACCGGTGCCTTCGCGGAGCTGGGTTTCGCCCCGCGCGTGGCCGGCTTTCACGCCGAGCGGGACCTGTCGACGACCGTGCTCGGGGTGGAATCCGCGTTCCCCGTGGTGATATCCCCGACCGGGGTACAGGCCGTCCATCCCGACGGTGAGGTGGCGGTGGCCCGGGCGGCGGCCGAACGGGGCGTGATCATGGGCCTGAGCTCGTTCGCCAGCAAGCCGGTGGAGGAGGTCTGCACCGCCAACCCGAACACCTTCTACCAGATGTACTGGACCGGAAGCCGCGAGTCCATGGTGCAGCGCATGGAGCGCGCGCGGGCCGCTGGGGTGAAGGCGCTGATCGCCACACTGGACTGGTCCTTCTCCAACGGCCGTGACTGGGGAAGCCCGGCCATCCCGGAGAAGATCGACCTCAAGGCGGCGATCAAGTTCGCGCCGGACGTGCTCCCCCGGCCGCGCTGGCTGTGGACGTTCGCCAAGTCCGGGCGGATCCCGGACCTTACCGCCCCCAACCTCAAGCCCCCGGGAGGCAAGGCGCCCACCTTCTTCGGCGCCTACTACGAGTGGATGCAGACCACGCCGCCCACCTGGGACGACATCAAGTGGATGCGCGCGGAGTGGGGAGGCCCGTTCCTGCTCAAGGGAGTCTCCCGGGTGGACGACGCCAAGCGGGCCGTCGACGCCGGGGTGAGCGCCATCTCGGTGTCCAACCACGGCGGGAACAACCTGGACACCACACCCGCCAGCATCCGCCTGCTGCCTCCGATCGCCGAAGCCGTCGGGAACGAGATCGAGGTCCTGCTGGACGGCGGGGTGCGCCGAGGCGGCGACGTCGCCAAGGCCCTCGCTCTGGGAGCGCGTGCGGTCCTGATCGGCCGCGCCTACCTGTGGGGCCTGGCCGCGGCCGGCCAGACGGGCGTGGGGAACGTCCTGGACATCCTTCGCGGCGGACTCGACTCCGCCGTCCTGGGCCTCGGGCACTCCTCGGTCCACGAGCTGTGCCCGGACGACCTGCACATCCCGGACGGCTTCACGCGCGCCGCCGGCGCGGGCAAGTAGGCCGTGCCGATCGAGCCGACTCCGCGATTCTCGCGACGACGGCGAACTGGCCCACAGCGTCACGCTGTGGGCCAGTTCGCCGTCGCCGGGCGTCGGCTGGTCACGGTCGCAGGGAGGGATGAAACGTGAACGACCTGTCAGAAACGATCTGGGGCGGGGCGAGCGCCCCGCCCTCAGCGAGCTCAGGCCAACTGCCTGACCGCGTCGACGACGCTGTCGCCCGAGGCGCCGACCGACAGCAGCCGGCGTGCCTGGTTCAGGGCCCGCACCCAGTTCACCGTGACCGCGCCGCAGGCGACGCCCTGCGCGTCCGTGTGGATCACGGCCGCCCTGCTGCCCGCCCGCAGGTCGCCGATGACGGTCGAGCTGCCTGCGGGATCGTGCCGGCCGCAGGCGTTCACCTTCCAGTCGTACTGGTCGGACCACACGTAGTCCGTCGGCTCGTAGCCCGCCTCGACGCCCCGCGTGAGGGCGGTGGCGACGTACCTCGCCTGGTCGCCGGCGTTCGTCCAGTGCTCGGCCCGGACGTCGGCACCTCGTCCCGGGTGCGGCCAGCGGGCGACGTCGCCGATCGCGTACACGTCGTCGGCTCCGCTCGCCCGCAGGAAGCGGTCGGTCACGACGCCGTTGTCGAGCTCGAGGCCGGTGCCGGCGAGCCAGTCGGTCGACGGCACCGAGCCGATGCCCACCACCGCGGCCGCCGCCGACAGGCGTTCCCCGCTGTCGAGTTCGACCGTGAGCTCGCCGGCCTTGCCCTCGATGGCGACGACGCCGGTCCCGAACCGGGTCCGGACGCCGTTGCGTCGGTGGAGTTCGACGAGGCTGCCCGCGATCTCGGGGCCGACCAGTCGTGTCATCGGCTCCGGGAGCGGGTCGACGACCGTGACGGGGCAGCCGTGTCCGACCGCCGCGGCCGCGATCTCGGTGCCGATGAAGCCGCCTCCGACGACGACGACGGGCTCACCGAGCGCGAGTTGTGCGGCGATCGTGCGCGAGTCGTCCAGCGTCCTGAGCTGGTACACGCCCGACGGCGGGCGCCACGGGGACGGCCGGGCCGCGGCTCCGGTGGCGATGACGAGCGCGTCGTAGGGCACGCTCGTGCCGTCGGCGAGGCGGACGCGGCGTGCGGCGGTGTCCAGGCCCACAGCGGCCGACCCGAGCCGGAGCTCGACCCCGAGTTCGTCCAGCTCGGCCCGCGTGACCAGCCGGATGCCGTCCACGGACGACTCCGACCAGGCGCCGTTGAGGAGGTTCTTCGAGAGGGGCGGGCGATCGTAGGGAAGCTCGTCCTCGGCGCCGATCAGTGTGATGGGGCCGCTGTGGCCGAGCGCCCGAAGGCCTTGTACGGTCCGGGTCCCGGCCAGCGACGCCCCGACGACGACAATGTGGCGATGGAGGGCGGTTTCGGTCATCGTCCTGGTCCTTGTGTGTCGGTGACAGGTGGTCGAAGGCGCAGGGCGCTCTGAGCTTCCTGGATGAGACCCGCACACTGAGAGGGATTGCCCATTCAAGAGAACGCCAAGTCGCTACAACGCAACAGGGAAATAGTGATCGCCGTTGCGGTGGGTGTCAATGACAGGCAGGCATAGGAAGGGTTGACATCTCATTTCACGCCACGACATGCTGAGGACTTCTGGCAACGGAACGTGCGTTCCGTTCGCCGAGACGCTCGCCGAGACGCTCGCCGAGACGCTCGCCCAAGAGGAATGAGGACGTATCCCGATGACCAGGGTGCACACCGCTCGACACTCTCGCGGAGAGACTCGATGACGGCCGCGGGCCGCGTGGCCGTCGTCACAGGAGGTGCCGCGGGCATCGGCCTGGCGATCGCCGAGCGCCTCGCGAAGGACGGATTCAAGATCGCGATCCTCGACGTCGTCGACGGCGCGGCACAGCAGGCCGCGGAAGCGATCGCCGGCGTCGGCGGCCACGCACGCGGATACCACGCCGATGTGAGCGACCGGCAGCAGGTCGACGCGGCGCTGACCGCCGCCCGTGCCGAACTGGGACCGCTGGCCGCCGTCGTCGCGAACGCCGCGGTCGCCCCGCAGCGCCCGTTCCTGGACATGACGCTCGACGAGTGGAACCGCACCCTGTCGATCAACTTGACCGGGACGTTCAACGTCGTCCAGTCCGCTCTCCCGGATCTTCTCGATGCCGCCTGGGGACGCGTCGTACTGATCGCCTCCTCCAGCGCGCAGCGCGGGGCCCCGAAGATGGCCCACTACGCCGCGTCCAAGGGCGGGCAGATGGCCCTGACCAAGGCGCTCGCCGTCGAGTTCGCCAAGTCGGGCATCACGGTCAACACGGTCGCTCCGTCCTCGATCGACACCCCGAGCGTGCAGAAGAAGCGTGCTACGGGCGCCATACCTTCCGCGGAGGACATGGCGAAGTACATCCCCGTCGGGCGGATGGGCACCGGCGAGGACATCGCTGCCGCAGTTTCCTACCTCGTCTCGGACGAGGCCTCCTACGTGACCGGCCAGACCGTCAGTGTCAATGGCGGCTCCTTCATCGGGTGATCTCATGACTCAGCCACGCATTCCCCCGCGCCCCGTCGAGGACTGGACCGACGAGGTCGACGAAGCCCTGTCCGTGCTGCGCGCTCAGGCGCCCGGCACGCAGGCCGCCGCGCCCAGCGGGCCCGCGACGCGCCCGCGCTCCCACATCCTCGGTATCTACGCCTGGCATCCGGACCTGATCCGTGGGTGGATGCCCTTCTCGAACCACCTGCGGCACTCCACGCTCTCCGACCGCGTCCGCGAGATAGCGATCATCCGGACGACCTGGCTCGGTTTCGGCGAGTACGAGTGGGCCCAGCACGTCCGGATGAGCCGGGCGGGCGGCCATCTCACCGACGCCGAGATCGAAGCGCTCGGCGAAGGTCCCGACGCCGCGGAGTGGTCGGACGCCGATGCTGCAGTCGTCCGGGCCGTCGATGAGATGTGCACGGTGAAGAACGTCTCGGGCGAGACATGGCTCGCCCTGGAGAAGCAGTTCTCGCGCGAGCAGCTCATCGACTTCGTTTTCACCGTGGGCACCTACGACATGCACTGCACGGCGTTCAACACGCTAGGCCTCGAGCTGGAGCCGGGTATGACCGGGTTCCCCGCCGACCACCGGCGCGGCACATGAGTAGTCGCGGGGTGCTGCGCTGGCAGGTGAAATCGTCCTTCGTCCATTACGTACGGGCGATCGCGGCCGGCACCTGCGAGGCTGTCGACGGGGCCGAGCTGGATGCCGACGGGATGTTCCAGTTCCCGCTGACCGAGGCGTCGCGGGACGGCGACGGCTGGTCGCTGCACTTCGGTGGAGGCGCGCGTTTCATGGCCCACCACGGGTTCCTCGATGTCGAACTGCGCGAACTGGAGCTCACGGTGACGGCGGACGCACGCGGCGGCGCCCTCGGTGTCCTGGCCGCGCAAGGTGACCGCGTCACCATCGCCACCTTGGCGCCCGCCGCTCCCGCGGAGGGCAACGGCGTGGTGCGCTGGCCGGGCCTCGTCCCGTGCCTGACCGACGCCGGGGCCGAGCTCTTCGGCAACGTCTATCCGCCCGGCTCCGACCTCGCGCCGCTCGATGCCCTGGTCCTGCTAGATTTGTAGGCCATGTCTTCATCCCCGCCCCATCAGGCTGCGCGGCGCAGCGGCTCCCGAACCGGCCAAGGGCGCAAGAACGTTCGCGGCGAAGTGACGCGTCAGCTCATTCTCACCGCGGCCGAGCGCCTGTTCGCCGAGCACGGCATTTCGGCTGTGCCGTTGCGCGACATCGGAATCGCTGCCGGCCAGCGCAATCACGCCGCCGTCCAGTACCACTTCGGCGACCGTGACGAGGTCGTGAAGGCCATCATGGAACAGCGCGGCGCCGAGAGCGAAGTCAGCCGGACCGGCATCGTCGCCGACCTCATGCTCGGCCCGACCCCGCTGACCGTTGTCGACGTCGTCGGCGCGTTCGTGCGGCCGCTCGCGATCCATCTGCGGGAGGACAACCACTACCTTGCGTTCCTGTCCCACTTCATCATCGAAGAGGGCGGATACGAGCGCATGGGCGATGTCCGCGCCGGTGCGTCGGTCCTTACGCTGCGCACTCTCCTCAGCCGGCTCGTACCGCAGGTGCCCGAGGCGGTACTCGAAGAGAGATGGTGGGTGATCCTCACGAGTGCCGTGCACGCACTCGCGCGGTACCAAGCGGCGCAGCGAAAGCGTTCCCACCTGCCCGCGGAGATCGACGTCCTGGTCGACGATCTGGTGACCTTCCTCAGCGCGGGACTCACGGCACCGCTCGTCGAGGGCGATCCGAGGACTACGGCAGGCGCCTGAGCCCGGCACAGCCCCTCGGCAGTGGCTATGAAGGCGCATACGGCGAAGGAGCCCGGTCGGTGACCGGGCTCCTTCGCCGTATGGGTCGCGTCGCTGTCAGGTGCCGAGGTGGGCCATGAACCTCGACGTCCAGTCGTGCAGACTCGCGGGCACGTAGTAGCCGCTCTCGTCGGTGATCTCCTTCCAGTTTCCGGCGATCTCCTCGATCGTCGGTGTCCCGGCCCCGGCCGAGTGGTATCCGGGGCTGACGGCGAGGAACCACCGGGCGAACCGCTGTGCACCTGCCACGAGAATCTCGCCGTTCACCGTGCAGTCCTCGTGCGCCAGGTACGCCACCATCGGTGACACCAGGTCGGTGCGCAGCGCCTGCAGGCGGGCGTCGTCCAGCGCGGTGGTCGTGATGTTCGGCTTCGCAGCCGAGGTGCTCGGACGCGTGATCGCGTTCGGTGCGACGCAGTTGACGCGAATGCCGTGCGACGCGCCCTCCAGCGACAGGCTCCGGGTGAACCCGATCAGCGCCCCCTTCGCGGTCGCGTACGCCAGGTTGTCCGGGAGCCCGAACATGCCGGTCGACGTCGTCGTGATCACCCGGCCGTAGCCCTGCTCGACCATGTACGGCCAGGCCGCACGCGTCGTGTGCCACGTGCCGCGCAGGTGCACGTCCAGCGTCAGGTCAAGGTTCTCGGCGTCGGCCTCGGGGAACGTGGCGAAGCGGGAGATGCCGGCGTTGTTCACGACGATGTCGATGCGCCCGAACTCGCGGACAGCGGTCTCGACGAGCGCGTGGCAGCCCTCCTCCTGGCCCACGTTGTTCGTGTCGGCGACGGCGACGCCGCCCGCGGCCGTGATCTCCCGGACGACATCGTTGGCCGGTCCGGCGTCGCTGCCTTCGCCCTCCTTGGTGCCGCCGAGGTCGTTGACGACGACCTTGGCGCCGCGCTCCGCGAGCAGCAGCGCATGGGCCCGGCCGAGGCCTCGACCGGCGCCGGTCACGATGGCGACTCGTCCGTCGAACCGGAAGTCAGGGGTGGCGTTCATCATGCTCCTTCGACAGTGATCGTGGCGGGATTTCATCACGCAAGCTCAGATAAGACAATCCCCGGGATGCTTCACAGGCCCTGTACTGCACAAGTGGTTTTTATTTTTCAGCACTTGTGCTTACCTATGGCTGATCGCCGCTGGAGTAGTCGTACCAAGTGGGAGTGAGTCAAAGTGGCAGGACAGATCGACAACGACGTGGACGTCGAGGTGCTGGTGATCGGCGCCGGCGTGGTCGGCATCTACGCGCTCTACCAGGCGCTCGACGCCGGCTTCACGGCGCAGACGCTGGAGGCCGGTGACGGGGTGGGCGGTGTCTGGTACTGGAACCGCTACCCGTCCGCGCGCTTCGACTCCGAGAGCTACACGTACGCGTACATCTTCTCCAAGGAGCTCTTCGACGAGTGGCGGTGGAAGGAGGAGTTCGCGACGCAGCCGGAGATCGAGAGCTATCTCAACCACGTCGTCGACCGCTTCGACCTGCGCCGGCACATCCGCACGGGCGAGAAGGTCGTCTCCGCCGAGTTCGACGAGGCCGGCCAGGCATGGGTGGTGCGGACGGAGAAGGGCAGTGTCGTCCGGGCCCGTTGGGTCATCTCCGCGACGGGCGGACTGTCCGTACCGAACTACCCCGACATCGACGGCCTCGACGACTTCAGCGGTCAGGCCTACCACACGGGCGCCTGGCCCCACACGCCCGTCGACTTCGCCGGCAAGCGGGTCGCCATCATCGGCAACGGCCCGAGCGGCGCCCAGCTCCTTCCGGCGATCGTCGACACCGTCGAGGCCGTGGACCTCTACCAGCGCACGCCGACCTGGACGACTCCGCTGAACAACGCCCCGATCTCGGACGAGCGCCAGGCATGGCTCAGCGACAACTTCGACGACGTCGTCAAGACGTTGAGCACGTCGCCGACGGGCTTCCTCCACGAGCCGGCGGGCAAGTTCTCGTCGGCGGACTCGGCGCAGGAACGTCAGGCGTTCTACGAGAAGATCTGGAAGAGCCCCGGCTTCGCCAAGCTCACGTCGAACTACTACGACATGACGACGAACCGCGAGGTGAACCTAGAGTTCTGCGCGTTCCTCGCCAACAAGATCCGCTCGATCGTCAAGGACCCGGTGACCGCCGAGCGGCTCATCCCGAAGGACCACCTCTTCGGCGCGAAGCGTCCGCCGTTCGTCACCGACTACTTCGAGTCCTTCAACAAGCCGAACGCCTCACTCATCTCCCTCAGGGAGACGCCGTTCGTACGGGTCGACGCCACCGGGATCGAGACCACCGAGCGGCACCGGGACTACGACATCATCGTGTTCGCGACCGGCTTCGACTTCGGCACCGGCGCGCTGACCCGGATGGGCATCAAGGGGCGTGAGGATCTCGACCTGAGCACCGACTGGGAGGACGGGCCGTCCGACTTCGGAGGCTTCAGCGCGCACCTGCTGCCGAACTTCTTCTTCCCGGGCGGTCCGCACGGCGCCGGCGGTGGCAACTACCCGCGCTACTCGCAGGACCAGATCGACTGGATCACCAAGACGCTGATCCACGCGCGCGACCACGGGTACACCGTCTTCGAGCCGACCGCCGCGCAGCAGGACGAGTGGATGACCATGATCGAGACGCTCGCCCCGCAGTCGATCTTCTCGGCCGAGCACAGCCACTACTACGGGGCCAACGTCGAGGGCAAGGTACGCAAGTTCCTCCTCAACCCCGGCGGACGGACGAAGCTCCACGAGATGCTCGACGAGATGTCGTCGACCGAGGACTTCGGCGGCGCGTTCTCGCGGGCGAACGAGACCGCCAGTGCCGGCTAGCGGGGCGCGGCCCACGACCGGAACCCCAGGGACAAGGAGTACGAAGTGACCGGCACCGACCGCCCCTTTCACGTACGCATGCTGTACCAGCCCGTGATCCACGTGCCCAGCCTCGACGAGGCGGAGGACTTCTACAGCCGGGTCTTCGGTCGCCCGAGCACCAACTTCTCCGTCATCATGCCGGACCCGCCGGCGCCGGGGCACTCCGTCGGCTACTCGACGTTCACGGCGATCAGCGATGTGCTCATCGACAACCTCGAACCGAAGCGGTACCTCACCGGCGGGGTGCAGAGGTATCCGGATGTCGGTACACCGCAGCTGAAGACGACCGGCTGGTACGTCGAGGGAGTCAAGGAGCTCTACAAAGAACTGCGTGCACAGGGCTTCCGCCTCGTGGACGTGCGCGACGAGGTGCTGGAGGCGGACGAGTGGGCAGGAGGCCCGTCGCCGTTCCAGAGCCTGAAGGACGACGCCGGCCTGCCGTACCGCTTCTTCGAGATGTTCCCCTTCCCCCTCGACCCGCGAGTGACCGAGGGGTGGACGATCCCCGCGGTCACGGACGACGACCCGCTCGGCATCGTGCACGCATCGCATCACACCGTCCTGACCTCCCGGCCGGAGCGCGCGCTCAAGCTCACCGTCGACGTCCTCGGCGGCAAGGTCATCCACACGGGCCGTGACGAACTGCGCGGCGTCTACGGGCCGTACGTCCAGCTGGCCGACGCCGTCTTCCACTTCGCCACACCGGATCCCTGCGGCGAACGGACCGAGGGCGCGTCGGGGAACGAGCCGCTGGACACCTACCACGCCATCACCTGGACGGTGGCCGATCTGGAGCGGGTGGCGAAGCACCTGGACGCCGAGGGCGTCCGCATCGCCCACCGCTGCGACACCGCCCTGGTGACCGATCCGGCGACCAGCCTCGGCATCCCGTGGGGATTCACGACGGCTTCCCTTCCAGGAGACACACGCTTTCAGGAGACACGATGAGTGACACAGCGCAGTCGCGCCGCGAAGTCCTGCTGGCCCTCACCAACCCCGTCGAGGGGAAGGACAAGGAGTTCCAGGACTGGTACTGGGGAACGCACATTCCGGAGATCCTGGCCCTGCCCGGGTTCGTGGCGGTACGTCGCCTCCGGGCAGCCGACACGTCCACGGACGGCATCCCCTACCGCTACGCGACGATCTACGAGGTGGAGGGTTCAGCGGAGGAGGCGCGCATGAGGCTGTTCACCTCCGGGCTCGGTTCCAGCGACACACTGGACATCTCCAGCATCGTGATGATCCCGCTGCTCATGCACGACGACGCGTCCGACGCGTGAGCTCATGGACAGTGCGGGCGAGGCGGACTTGGAGCCGCTTGAGCGGCCCTGACCTGGTCTGCGGCGGCCGTAGTCATGTCGGGCGGGCGTGGAGAGCATGTCTTCAAGGCCCCGGCCCGCGCCGTGCAGACGGAGACCGTGTTGATCTGGCGCAGGACTCTGCCCCGATACCGTGACAGCACCGCCTTCCGGGCCCGCGGTGGCAGCGCGGTGGGCATGACCCCGCCCGGGGCCGAGCGGATGATGCGCATGCCGTCCGGCGCCTACGACGACTCGATGGGCGCGATGACGAACGAGGGGGCATAGCCGCGGCCCTCTGCGCACGCGCGACCACGGGCGAGCCCTCGGTGGTGGACGTGTGCTCGGTGAACCAGGCGCCGACCAGCTCGCTGGTCGGCGCCTGCTGGACGTCCGACGGCCGGTGGCTGAAGACGGCAATGCCGTAACCGGGCCGGTACTGGCCGGAATTCTGCTGCCTGATCGGCCGAGAGGACCTCGCGGCCGACGCGCGCTTCGACAGCACCGAGAGGATCATGGCGAAGCCGGTGCGGGCGCGGAGAGCGTCGGCGGCCGGCCGTGCGACGAGTGGGTCGAGCTGCTGTCGCAGGGCGAGGGACAGCCGGCCGCCGTGCAGAACGCCGGGGAGGTGGGGCAGGACCCCGCGCTCCGGGCGAACGGCCTGATCGGTCAGGTCGTGGACGCCAGGCGTCGTCGAGCCGGGAGCAGCCGCTGCGGCGGTCGAGCTTGCTGTGGGCGTCCTCGAGCAGGGCCGAGCCGAAGGAGGTCGGGCCGATCCGCTGCTCAGCAGCTGCTGGATCGGACGTCAGCGCGAACAGGCCCTCGTGCGCGATGAGTTGCAGCAACCGCCGTACGGTGCCAGGGTCCGTGCCGGCCGGTGCGTCGAGGGCGGTGTGCCCGTCGGCGATGTGCTCGGCCGGTCGAGGCTGACAGTGGCGCACCCCGCCCGCGTCCGACGAGCGCGGTGGGGAGGAAGGGGCCGCGGGCGGCGGCGCGGCCGATCTCCTGGGCGACCAGGGCGAGTTCGACCAGTCCCTGGCCGGTGCCGCCGTGTTCCTCGGGCAGGCCCAGACCGAGTCGGCCGCGCTCGGCCGCCAGGCGCCAGAGCGCGGGGTCGACGTCCTCCTGCTGACAGGTCTGCGCCCGCAGGGTCTGCGTCGGGGCGTGATCGTGGAGCCAGTCGCGCGACACCGTACGCGGCATCGCCTGCTCGTCATCGAGCTCGAAGTCCACCAGCCACCGTCCGGGTCTCGTGCTGTCGCATCGGTTACTGTGTCGCAGCGAAGAAAGTATCCTCTTTTGTGGGTGTCGGTCGAGAACTGGTCGGAAAAACTTCCCGATCAACGGTCGACGGCGCAATTAGAGTAGCCTCATAATCAACGCCGAGGCGGTCGAGGAGGGGGGAGGACAGTGATGCGGCTGGAGCCCACGCCGGAGCTCGCGGCGTTCCGGAAGAGGGTACGGGCGTTCGTCGTCGAGCACAGCCTGGGCATCAAGAAGCACGCGGGCGTCGACGTACGTCCGCTGCGCGAGATCACCGGGACGCGCACCTGTACTCACGCACGTACACGATCGCCGGCGGGCCGAACGAGGTCCTGCGGACGCAGGTTGCCGAGCGGGGACTTGGGCTGCCCCGGGGACCCCGCCAGGAGCGGACCGCTGAACGGAACAGCACAGACGACATGCGCGGGGGAGTGGCTACTGCCACCCGCGTCACGTGACCGGAGGTCCGCAGCGGCCTTCACGTAACCACCGTGATTGGAGAGTCCGATGGGTGTTCGCTCACTCGGGTACGTCAGGCTGGAATCCACCGACATCGAGAAATGGAAGCAGTTCGGGGGCGACTTCCTCGGGCTGATGCCCGTCGAAGGCGGCGATCCGGAATCGCTGTACTTCAGGATGGACGACTACCCGACCCGTATCGCGGTTTCTCCGGGGCCGCAGAGCGGCATGACGGCGCTGGGCCTCGAGGTCCTCGACGAGCGGGAGCTGACGAGCCTGGCCGCAGCCGTCGAGAAGGCCGGCATCAAGGTGACCGCCGGTACCGAGGCCGAGTGCGCGGAGCGCCGGGTCACCGGCTTCGTCCGCTTCAGCGATCCGGGCGGTAACCCGGTCGAGCTCTACTACGGCGCCGTCCTCGACCACAAGCCGGTCCGTACCCCGCTGGTGTCGAAGTTCGTCACCGGTGACATGGGGCTGGGGCACGCGATCGTCTCCGCCGAGGACGCGAAGGCCGCGTTCGACTTCTATGTGAACGTCCTCGGCTTCATCGAGCGCAACACGATGCGCTCCCAGGGCGGCACCACCTGGTTCATGGGGTGCAACCCGCGGCACCACACCCTGGGCATCACGCCCATGCCGGGCCCCGGGCGCCTGCTGCACCTGATGGTCGAGTCGGCCACGTTGGACGACGTCGGGCTCGCGCTCGACAGGGCCCAGCGGCAGGAGATCCCCATGATGCACACGCTCGGCAAGCACACGAACGACCACATGGTCTCCTTCTACGTCTGGTCGCCGGAGAACTACGCGATCGAGTTCGGCTGGAACGGGCTGAAGGTCCCCGAGCCCGTCCCCGTCTACGAGATCACCGAAGGCGCCTTCTGGGGCCACCACTTCACTCCGCCGCCGCAGCCCGCGGGCTGATCCGTCCCCCGTACGTAGGGGAGCCGGGGCCGGACCGCGCATGCGGTCGTCCGGCCCCGGCTCCCCCTACCCGGCCTGTACATGGTCGGATGGATCAAACGTGGCCCGACCGGCGTCATCGGAACCAACCGCCTCTGCGCTGCTGAGACGGCCAAGACAGTCCTGACAGTCCTGACAGTCCTGACAGTCCTGACAGTCCTGGCTGACGCCGCAGAAGCCCCCTAAGCCTTGGCCGAGTCCTTGGGGGTGCGGAAGTCGCAGCGTGCGCAGGCCATGCGGTGGGGGCACTGCTCGAACAAGGTGCAGCTGCACCGGTAACGCTGAGTCAGGACGGCGGCGTGTCCCCGCCTGCGGCCCCCAGGAGGATGTGTGCCATGCGGCGGCAGTCGTCGTCGGTCAGCGGCGCGCTCGGGGATCGCTGCCAGGTGGCCACGCCGTGGAAGGCCAGGTGCGCGATCATCGTCACGTCGTCCTCACGGATGTCGCCGCGCCGGGCCGCATGGCCCAGGACGCGCCGCAGCGGTGCCAGCGACCGCTCGGTGACCTGATCGACCAGGGACTGCAGTTCGTGATGGGCGGCGCCTGCGGCTACGCGGAGTGCCTGACCTTCGGGGCTGGTCCAGGCCTCGCAGATCATCCGCATGACCGCGACCAGGTCCTTGCACGCGTCGCCGGTCTCGGGAATGTCGTCGTAGCGCTGCAGCAGCGGCTCGACGACGGTGGCCAAGAGGGCCGTCTTGGAGGGCCAACGCCGGTAGATCGTGGTGCGGTTGACCCCGGCAGCCCTGGCGACGGCGTCGACGGTCATCGCCGTGAATCCCACGCGCTCGAGCTCGGCAAGGGTCGCCGCGCGCACGCTGCTGATCACCTGCCGACTGCGCGGGCCGGTCTGCACCCCGCGGGTGCGCCTGGTCGTCGTCTCCATCACCGGTGAATGTAACCCAGCGCGGCCGACGAGTGCGCGGCCCTCCTCCCCCTGGCCCGACGCTACGAGCAAGAAAGGCAACATAGCGTTGCCTTTTCTGGGGTCCTGGGCTAGCCTCCGGGCGCGGGCCTGCCGCGGGCCGCCGACGCCGGGCACCGTCGCCCGGCCCTTGGAGAAGGAAGCGAGAACCATGAAGGCTTGGCAGTTCGTCGAGACCAACGAGCCCCTCGTCCTCAACGAGGTCCCCGACCCCGTCCCAGGTCCCGGCGAGGTCGTCGTCGACGTGCGCGCCTGCGGCCTGTGCCACTCGGACATCACCTACATGACCAACCCCGGCACCAAGGCCAACATGCCCTACACCCCGATGACCCTGGGCCACGAGACCGCCGGCGTCATCAGCGCCATAGGCGAGGGCGTGACCGGCTGGCAGGTCGGCGACCGCGTCGGCGTGTGCCCGTTCGGCACCGGCCCGATCCCCGGGTTCTTCGGCCCTGGCGGCTTCGCGGACAAGCAGCTTGTCCACGCCGACGACCTCGCCCGTGTCCCCGAGGGCCTGGACACAGCCCTCGCCGCGGTGGCCACCGACGCGGGCATGACCTCCTACCATGCGATGGTCGTGCGCGGCGGCGCCAAGGAGGGCATGAAGGTCGGGGTCATCGGCCTGGGCGGCCTCGGCCAGATCGGGGCGCGCGCCGCGGTGCTCAAGGGAGCGGAAGTGCACGTGGCCGAGCCCAAGGCGGAGGTGCGCGAACTTGCCCTGGGCCTCGGCGTGGCCGGCACGGTCGCCGACGCGACCGAGTGGAAGGACCAGAACTTCGACCTCGTCGTCGACTACGCCGGCTTCAACACCGCCGCCGCGGCCATTGACGCGATCCGCCCCGGCGGCACCGTCGTCACCGTCGGTATCGGCGCCAGGGAGATGACCATCCCGTCCCACGCACTGCTGCGCAACAAGAACCTCATCGGCTCCATCGCGGGCACCGTCGCGGACATCGAGGAGCTCTACCAGCTCATGCTCGACGGCTCCATCGCCCCGGTGTACGAGGAGATCGGCTTCAACCAGATCCCCGACGGCCTGGACCGCCTGGCCAAGGGGCAGGTCACCGGCCGCCTCGTGGCCCGCTTCGGCGACTGAACCTCACGGAGCGGCAAAGTGGGCTCGACGGCCACCGTCCAGCCCACCTTGCCACACCGATGCTTCACCGGCCTGACGCCGGATGGGTGAGTTGAAAAGCCGGCACGTTCGCCAACGTATCTGCGGGGCGGCGGTGCATTCGCAGGAGGAATCAGCGTGCAGCTATGGGCGGCACAGGCTGATTCTCCACCTCGTGAAGCAGCCGATCAACTTTACCCCGAATTCGCACAAGAGGATTGATGGCCGGCACCGCGTAGAGGTAGTCGGCCTCGATCGCCGCGAGTGTGATCTCTGCCGCGTTCCCGGGTTCAATGAGGGCATTCGTTGGAACAGGCATGGTTGAATCATCGGCGCTGCCGGCAGGACCATCTTCGCGCTTCGCGAGCATGGGGGTGCGCATGACGCCCGGGCAGAGGACGGTAGCGCCCACACCTGGCGCTGAAGCAGTAAATTCGGCGCTCAACGTTTCGGTGAGTGCTACAACCGCGTGTTTGGTGACGATGTAGTCCGCGATACCGGGGACGATGGAGAGACCGGACATCGAGGCGGTGTTGAGTACGTGGCCCGAGTTCTTGTGAACGAGATGCGGAACCAGCTCTCGCATACCGTTGATGACACTCCGGAGATTCAGGGAGAGCAGTCGCTCCCATTCCTCTGAAGTGATCTCCCACAACGGACGCATCTTATTGGCCGCTCCGACATTGTTACAGGCGATGTCGAAGGTTCCGAACTTTTCCAGAGTTGTCTGGGCGAGCTGCGCGACCGATTCGGCGCTTGTGACGTCGGTCGGTACGTCGATCACTTCGACGCCCAGCGCTGTCAGCTCATCGCGGGTGGTGCGGAGCCCGTTCGAGTCGAGGTCGGCGATCGCGAGGTTGAGCCCGCGCTTCGCGAACGCCTCTGCGAGCGCCTTCCCAATACCGCTTGCTGCGCCAGTGACGATTGCCACCTGGCCGGGGACCAGTCTGGTCACCGGAAATCACCTGTCTTCCTCGATCGCACGAACCACAGAGGCTCGTTCTGACTTCCTCTTCGTCTCTCCGGGTGCCTCGCACGCCGTCAACGCGGGCAGTGCGACGAAATCCGATCCATTCCGCTCCGACGGCACACACTCGGGTCGCGCGCCACCTCGACCGCCGTCGCCGGCTCGTGCGCCCTGGCAAACCCTGCTCAGTTCGTGCGAATCCGAGACCGCCCTTCACGACGATCCCTGGCCGGGTCATCTGCCTCTCGGCGTTCAACGGAACGTTAAGTGTCTTCAGTGCGCTCACCGAGTGTGACGGGCCTTCGTCATGGCGTCAAGCGTTGAGCAGTGGGAGAAGGCGGGGTTGCCTCCGAGGGGTGCGGCGATCGCGTTCCGGGTGTCGCTGCGGCACGATCCAGTGGGCCCCTTTGCTGCAGAGAGGGCATGGTCACGGGGTCGGTTTGGTTGCTGCAGGCAATCACGATCGGGGCTGGGCGCGGCAGTTACCGGGAAGCTCTGACCGATCCGCCCTCTTGACATCGCTCAGAGGTCCTAGTCATCCTGGCCGTCTGTCTACAAGAGGACGAGCGTTCTGTTTTAGGGAGAGCTGGTCGAGTGCGGCGGCGGACTGCCCGCGCCGCGGGGGACTTGGCCACACCAGGGCGGTAGGACGACGGCTTCCGGCGGCTCCCACCACAGACGCCGCCATCACCCGGGCAAGTCGCGCAGCCGTCGGCGAGGGCGCGGCTGTGCCACATCGAGAAGGAACGATCGGTGGAAATAGTCGAGGGAACAGCTGCGGTCGTCACCGGTGCGGGCGGTGGCATGGGGCGTTCGATCGCCCTGGCTCTCGCCGGCCGAGGGGTCGACGTTGTCGTCGCCGACATCGAAGGCGCGGCCGCCGAGTCGGTCGCGAAGGAGATCGAGGCGCTCGGGCGGCGATCGATCGGTGTGCAGGTTGACGTGTCGCAGCGAGACGCTGTCGAGGAACTCGCTGACCTGGCGTACGACTGGCACGGGTCGGTCGAGATCCTCGTCAACAATGCTGGGGTCACCTTGCGCCCGTTTCGGGCGTCCTGGGACACCAGCTATGAGGACTACCGCTGGGTCATGGACGTCAACTTCTGGGGAGTGCTGCACGGTCACGCAGCCTTCGTGCCACGGATGCGAGCGACGCCTGGTCCGAAGCACATCGTGAACACCTCATCGATGGGCACCATGGCCATGAGCGCCGGCCATTCCGCCTACAACGTCTCCAAGGCCGCCGTGGAGGCCTTGTCCCTGACTGCGCGTAACGAGCTGCGAGGGCAGGGCATCGGTGTGTCGATCCTGCATCCTGGCGCCGTTCGCACACGGATCACGACCAGCGAGCGGCTGCGGAGTGCCCAGGACCGATCGGCTGAACGCGGCGTGACCCCGTGGTCGACCTATGTCGAGCAGGTGACAAATCCGATCACTGACGCCAAGCCTGGAGACCTGCAGCCCAGTGCCGAGGACCCCGATGTCCCGACGACCTGGGCGGACTACATCACGCCAGCAGCCACGGGGTGGCTGGTGATTCGCGGAATCGAGCGCGAGCTTGCGCACATTCTCACCCATGCCTGCCCGCGTGAGGCGATCCTTGCTCGGGCGGAGGATGTGCTCGCCGGTCTGCCGGACTACACCGAATGGCCTGGCGCATCCTCCGCATCTTGATCGCTGCCGCCGGCGCACCCTCTCCTCGCCCTGGAGGGTGCGCCCTGCTGAGGCGGACTCAGATGTTCGCCGGCTCCTGATCGGGGCGGTCGGTGACGGGCGCTCTCCGTGTCTCCCGCGTGAACAGGAGCGTGATCACCGTGACGAGGTCAGCCCGATGGTGAACAGGGTGACGGGAGCGTAGTCCGCGTAGGCGGC
This sequence comes from Streptomyces sp. NPDC002088, assembly GCF_040296605.1. Classification (NCBI taxonomy): domain Bacteria; kingdom Bacillati; phylum Actinomycetota; class Actinomycetes; order Kitasatosporales; family Streptomycetaceae; genus Streptomyces; species Streptomyces sp. NPDC002088. The sequence goes on from NZ_JBEOXO010000019.1 coordinate 184,001, forward strand.
GAGCAGGGCTGTCGCGATCACCGGGGAGAGACCGCCGGCGACGGCGGAGGCGATCTCGTGGCCGAGAGCCATCCCGGGCCGAGCAGAAGGAGGTCGGGCCGATCCGCTGCTCAGCAGCTGCTGGATCGGACGTCAGCGGGAACAGGCCCTCGTGCGCGATGAGTTGCAGCAACCGCCGTACGGTGCCAGGGTCCGCGCCGGCCGGTGCGTCGAGGGCGGTGTGCCCGTCGGCGATGTGCTCGGCCGGTCGAGGCTGACAGTGGCGCACCCCGCCCGCGTCCGACGTGCGCGGTGGGGAGGAAGGGGCCGCGGGCGGCGGCGCGGCCGATCTCCTGGGCGACCAGGGCGAGTTCGACCAGTCCGGTCTGCTCGCCAGCGACCGCCTCATCGGGCGGGATCGCAGCGCCGACGGCACCGAGAGGGACTTTTCATCCTCGCCTGTCTTACCTGGCTGGGAGGGAGGCCAACCATTGAATCCGCCCCCGGACCGCCACCCGAGTCGGACATCGAGCGGATCGCGTCCGGGCGAAGCGGACGGAGGAAGTGACAGTTGAAGCTGTTGTGGTGAAGCTGTTGTGGGTCGCCTCCGGCGTGGTGTCCGGTGAGTGTGCAGACGCCCGGCCCGCCCCCAGCAGGGGGTGGGCCGGACAGTCAGCGGAGTGACGCGGTCAGTTGACGTGCAGGGTGCGGGCTGCGGTGTGGAGCTTGCCGCCGGTCTGGAGCTGAAGGAACAGTCGGGGTACCGGTCCAGGCAGCCGGGGCGGGCGGGGTTGACCGCGGCAGGGGTGGTGTCCGGCAGGAACTCGTCTGCGTAGGCGGGAGGCCGGGTACCGGCAGGGCCGACGGGTGGACGAAGACGACGGACGACGGCGGAGCGCAGTACTTGTTCACTTCAGCTGCCGTTTGAGGATCTTGCCGCTGGCGGTCATGGGCAGTTCGTCGCAGAACTCGAACAGGCGTGGGTACTTGTAGGCGGCCATGACGCTCTTGCACCAGGTGCGGAGGTTGTCTTCCGACAGGTGCGATCCCTGGCGTCGTATGACGTACGCCTTCACTTCCTCGCCGTGTACGGGGTGCGGGACGCCGATCACTGCGGCCAGGCTCACGTCGGGGTGGGTGAGCAGGGCTTCTTCGAGTTCGCGGGGGTAGACGTTGTATCCGCCCCGGATGATGAGGTCCTTGGCGCGGTCGACGAGGACGTAGTCGCCGTCGGCGTCACGCCGTGCGATGTCCCCGCTGAAGAACCAGCCGTCGCGCAGGACCTCGGCGGTGGCCTCGGGGCGGCCGAAATAGCCCTTCATGACGTTGTGTCCGCGGATGGCGACCTCGCCCGGCTCACCGTCGGTGACCTCGGTGCCCGAGGGGTCGACCAGACGCATCTCCACGCCCCATACCGGGCTGCCCACCGAGCCGGGTTTCGGCGGGCGGCCGGGATGCTGGAAGGTGACCATGGGGCTGGTCTCGGACAGCCCGTATCCCTCATGGATGCTGATGCCGAAGGCCTTGCGGAAGCGTTCGGCGATCTCTACGGCGAGCGCCGCGCCGCCCGAAATTGCCATGCGGAGCCGCGCGGTGACGGCCTTGCGGGTGTCGTCTTCGACGGGCTCTTCGAGGAGCTTCCAGTACATGGTCGGGACGCCGGCGAAGACGGTGACTTCCTCGCGGGCCAGCGTCCGCATGACCTTCGCCGCCTCGAAGCGCGGCATGAGCACCATGCGGGCGCCGATGCCGAAGGTGGCGTTCATCTGGACGGTCTGGCCGAAGCTGTGGAACAGCGGCAGGACGATCAGGTGTACGTCGTCCTGGCGTGCCTCGATGGTGCGGTGGCAGGTGAGCGCGTTGAGCGTCATGTTGGCGTGGGTGAGTTCCGCGCCCTTCGGGCTGCCTGTGGTGCCGCTGGTGTAGAGGATCACCGCGGTGTCCGACTCCAGGGTGCAGACGGTCTCGTGCACGTCGCTCCTGCTCGCCAGCACCGTACTCAGAGTGGGGACGTCGGTCAGGGGGGAATCGTCCGCTGGGTCGTCGGTGATCAGGATCAGGTGTTCGCAGGAGGGCGTTTGCGCCACGGCCTCGGCGACTGCTGAGGCCGGCACCGCAGCGGTCGGGCCCGCGTGGCAGAAGAAGGCTTTGGCCTGCGAGTCGGTCAGGTGGTAGGCGATCTCCCGTGGCTGCAGCATGACGTTGAGCGGAACGACGGCGGCTCCCGCCTTGAGAATGCCGTAGTAGAGCGTGGGGAATTCGACGCGGTTGGGACAGCTGAGCGCCACCCGGTCGCCGCGGCCGATGCCGCGGTCGGCGAGCAGGTTCGCCACGCGGTTGGCGGCGGCGTCGAGCTCGGCGTAGGTCAGGCGCAGGGAGCCTTGGGTCACGGCCTCGCGATCGGGGTGGTGCCGTGCGGTGTACTCCAGCATGGAGGCGAGATTCAGCATGATCGACTTCCGGTGAGTGCCATCGCAGGAGCGGGCCGCTCGGCTGCGGCGAGGGCCGGTGGCGGCGTTCCGGCGGCGTGTGTGCGCTATGAGATGTTTCCAGTGCGTTAAATGAACAACGCTACGGCTTGATTGTCAATGGCTTGACAGGATTCCGGGTGTGTACGGCCCGCCGGCGCTGCTGGTGGGCGACGTCAGCCCTGGGTCTTCTTCGCCGACTTGGCGATCCCGCCGGCCACCTTGGTCAGCAGGTCCTTCAAGGTGGCCTGCTCGGCCTCGGTCAAGTCCGCGAACCAGTCCCGCTCGAGCTGGTTCTGGCGTGCGAACGCGTCCTTGATGGCGGTGTGGCCGGCCTCGCTCAGCCGTACCGTCACCAGGCGTCGGTCGGTGCTCGACAGGCGTTCTCGGATCACCAGGCCATCGGCTTCCAGCGTCGCCAGGACACTGGAAGCGGCCTGACGGCTCATGCCCGCCAGGCGCGCGATGTCCCGGGCCTCCGCCTGTCGGAAGATCCACACGATGTACAGGATCCGGAAGCCGGTGTGGCTGAACCCGTGCGGACGGTGGACGAGGCGCTCGGAGTGCTGGCTGTGGGTGTTGGCGGTGCGCAGCAGGAGCATGCCCAGGTGGAAGGCCATGCCGTCGATGTCCGGAAGTTCCCGCCGGGTGAGTTCCAGGGCGACATCACTGAACTCGGGCCCCTGGACCTCGGAGGCGGCTACGGGAGTGGTGTCCGCCGACCCGTCGTCTGTCACCGTTCGCCTCGCTGCTTCCTGCTCGCCGTAGATCCTTGATGCAGTGCAGAGTACCGAGCGGCCCTGCCCCCGCCTCAGCCGCGGGGGCGGGCGGCCGCGGTTTCCGGGGACTGGGCACCCTGCGGCGGTACGACGTTCTTCGTATGCAGACTCTGGCCCCGGAAGGTCGCGATCACGTCGCCGTCCTGGTGGGTCACGGCGACGTCGTACAAGCCGCTCTTGGGGCCCTGGTGCACTGCCCGGCATGTGGCGCTCAAAGTGTCCCCGGGGCGGGCAGGTGCGAGGTAGTGAACCTGTGCCCCTGTGGAGACGGCCGGCGTCTCTCCCGCGTTCGCGGCATAGGCGAGCGCGGTGTCGGCGAGCAGGAAGATGATCCCGCCGTGGCAGATTCCGTGACTGTTGAGCATGTCGGGCCGCACGGTCATGGACAGCCGCGAGTGCCCGTCGCCGGCCTCTTCGACGATGATCCCGTGGGCGTGGGCGCAGGCGTCCCGCGCCAGAAGGGCCTGAGTGCGGGGCGGCAGATGCCCCTGTGCGACTGCCTCCCAGGGGTCCGGGAGTGCGGCGTCGTGGTCCGACGGGGCCATGGATTCCTCGCCTTCGTTCAGAGTGGGGGCGTGGTGTGGGCAGACACCTCACCATAAAGGCAAAGGGTAGACTGTCAAAGCCTTGACTTTCTCTGAGGGGTGCATGACCTCCGGGCCACCGGGGCCCGTCGCCCCGGTCGCGCGGTCGTTCCGCAGATCCGGCCGCGGACGGTTTGCCCTTCCTCCCTCGGCGCCTGTCTCGTGGTGGCCGTTCGCGGTTGGGGCCGAGCATGCCGACGGCCCGGCCGAAGGGTGCCGTCGGAGGAGCGGTCAACTGCCCCACCTGGTGCCACGGCGGTGCACACGCTGGAGGTCGCGGATCGCCTCGGAGTCCATCGCATCATCGCCTAACGCATCCTGACGACGCTGACGGAGTTCTGTCTGGTGGAGGCCGTGCGCGACTCGCAGCGTTCCTGTCACGCCGGATCCATGATCGTGCGCATCCACTCCGGCGCGGCTGCGGCGAGCGCCTCCAGGGGTGCCCGCAACGTCGTCGTCACATCTTCTATCGCGTTCTATCGCGGATAAGCGTGTCGAGCCGGCTCGGCCGCCAGCGGGGCACGCGCGTACGCCTCCGTGAGCCGTACCGACGATCAAGCTGTGGCCTGGGCGGATGATTTATCGGCACCCGCAATCGCGTTGGCCGTGGCGCTGCGCTGCTTATGCCCAGGCGCGGGTATCCCTGTCAGGGAAAGATCTGCTGCGTAGGAGTTGCCATGACGGGAGACGGCATCACTTCCAAAGATCTGCCCGCTGATCGTCCTTTCGATGCGGCGGACGTCGTCACGGCCACGACCGATGAGCAGGGCCTGGTGACCGGGTGGAGTGAGGGGGCCCGGCGGTTGCTCGGTTACCGGCCTGAGGATGTCGTAGGGCGGCCGGTTGCCGAGCTTCTGGCTGAGGATGTCCAGGCTGTCCGGGAGTCCCTCGTCGGGCGGCAGAGCTGGAGCGGACGGGTGGCGGTGCGGCACCGGGACGGTCGCCGTGTGGAGGGTGAGCTGCTCGCGCATCGTCGGGTGGCGCAGAACGGGTCCGACTGGCTCCTTGTGTGGGGCACGGCCCGGGGGCCGCGCCTGCCGGGGGACGGCATTCCGGTGCAGTGGTGCTTCGACCAGTCGCCGTGCATTTTGGCGATCTTCGACACGGATCTGCGGTTTGTGCGGACCAACGCCGACGAGGAGCGCGCGGTCGCCCTCACCGGGGATCAGCTGCGCGGGATGCGCGTGCCGGAGGCGGTACCGCACCCGGAGTGCGAGAGGATCGAGCACGCCATGCGCCGCGTGGTGGCAACGGGGGAGCGGCAGTTCCTTGAGGTCTACCTGCGCGTTCCGGGCGAGAGCCGTCAGCATGCGTGGGCGATCCATCTCGCCCCGCTGAAGGACCCGGCCGGCCGCTTGTGCGCGGTGTCCTTCGCGGCGCAGGACACCACCGAGCAGTACGAGGCCCGGCAGCGGCTGTTGCTCCTCAACGAGGCGGGTAGCCGCATCGGCACCAGCCTGGACATGACCGTCTGCGCGCAGCAGCTGGCCGACCTGGTCGTTCCCCGGCTTGCGGATTTTGCCAGCGTCGATCTGCTGACCAGTATCGACGCCGGCGGGGAGCCGCCGCCTGGCCCGGTGACGGGCTCGGTCACCATGCGCCGTACTGCCCGGCAGTCCATCCTTCAGGGCGTGCCTGAGTCCGCGGTCGGGCTGGGAGAGACCATCACCCATGCCGCGTCCTCCTCTGCTGCCGAGTGGTTGGCCGCCCGGCCGGCCGCGTACCTGATGACCGATCCTGCCCTCGTTCGATGGGCCGATCACGAACCGGTCCAGGCCGCCCGGCTCCGCGACGTGGGGACCCATTCGGTGATGGTGGTGCCAGTGCGGGCCCGCGGTGCCACCCTGGGAACGGCCGTCTTCCTCCGCCATCGACGCCCGGAGCCCTTCGAACAAGACGACCTGCTGCTGGCGGAGGAGATCACCGCCCGAACGGCTGTCTGCATCGACAACGCCCGCCGCTACACCCGCGAGCGCACGACCGCCGTGACCCTCCAACAGAGCCTGTTGCCCCAGCGGCTGGCCGAGCAGACAGCACTCGAGGTCGCCTCCCGTTACCTGCCCGCCAGCGCTCAGGCAGGGGTGGGCGGCGACTGGTTCGACGTCATCCCACTCTCCGGCGCCCGGGTCGCCCTGGTCATCGGGGACGTCGTCGGCCACGGCATCCAGGCTTCGGCCGCCATGGGCCGGCTGCGCACTGCGGTGCGCACCCTGTCCGACATCGATCTCCCACCCGACGAACTGCTCACCCACCTGGACGACCTCGTCATCCGCCTGTCCGCAGAAGCCCCCACCGACTCAGGGCCCCAGACCGACGGCGACGTCGGTGCCACATGCCTCTACGCGGTCTACGACCCGGTCTCCCGCCGCTGCACCCTCGCCCGCGCCGGACATTTCCCACCCGCGGTGTCCGGCCCGGACGGCACCGTGGACCTCCTCGACCTCCCCGCCGGCCCGCCGCTCGGCCTGGGCGGCCTCCCCTTCGAAGCAGCCGAGGTCGAACTGCCCGAAGGCAGCACCCTGGCCCTCTACACCGACGGCCTGATCGAGGGGCGCGACCGCGATGCCGAGGAAGGGCTCGACATCCTGCGCCACGCCCTCGCCCAGCCCGCCAGCTCTCTTCAGGCCGCTTGCGACGCCATCCTCGACGCCGCCAAGATCCCTGGTCGCCGGGACGACGACATCGCACTGCTCCTGGCCCGCACCCGAGCTCTGCCAGCAGATCAGGTCGCCACCTGGGAGGTGCTGAGCGAGCCGGCGGCCGTCGCCCAGGTTCGCACGAACGCCCTCGACCAGCTGACCGCATGGGGGTTGGAGGAACTCTCATTCGTCACCGAACTGGTGGTCAGCGAACTGGTCACCAACGCGATCCGCTACGGCCAGCCGCCCATCCAGCTACGGTTGATCCACGACCGCAGCCTCATCTGCGAGGTCCGCGACCACAGCAGCACGGCGCCGCACCTCAGGCGCGCCCGGGAGTTCGACGAGGGCGGACGCGGCCTGCTTCTGGTCGCCCAGCTCACCCAGCGCTGGGGAACCCGGTATACCCGGCCCGGCAAGACCATCTGGGCCGAACTGGACCTTCCTGCCGGGCTGTGACAGAAGGCCGGATGGTTCTCCGAACCGTGACCACGGGCTGGCCGACGCCCTCGGACGGCTCGCCGCCACCCTGTCAAGAAGCCCGAGGACGGCGAACTCACCGAGTCAGACCGGACGTTCAACGCGGTGAGCCGCCGGGAGGCACGGCGCTTCGTCAAGAGGGCATGTCCCCGTGAGGAACGCCCGGGGGACGCGCTACAGGTGGTGTGGCCCCCACCGGTGGTGACGTTGAACCGCACGGTGGCGGTGTCGATGGTCTCCGGCCCGGCGCAGGCGCTGGAAGAGATCGCCGAGTCGGAGAAGGACGGCCGCCTCACGAACTACCAGTACCCACCGGCGATCAAGGCGGACCTGCTGCGCCGGCTGGGCCGCTCGCAGGAGGCTGCGATCGCCTACCGCCAAGCACCGGAGTTGACCGAGAACGACGCCGAGCGCGAGTTTCCGGCCGAACGCCTCGCCAGTCCGCATCCGAGGATGCCTCGGGATCAGGCTTCGACAGGTCGGCTGCCCGGCCTTGTCCTCCTCCAAGCTCAGGGCGACCATGACGGCTGCGGCGACGAGAACTCCGGCGACTTCTGTAAACGGCACTTTCATCCTGGCAGCCGGTGGCGTGGGAGTGGAGAGTGCGGTCGAGGCGAGACGCCCACCTGGAGAATGGATCTCGCCGGCTTCGGCTGGCCGACCACCAGCATCAGCCCCAGCCGCGACACGTCGACGGTCGTCCAGCGCGGTGGAGGCGTGGAACTGTCCTCACCGGGGTTCCCCTACGCTCAGTCCTGATCAATCGGGTGGCAGGAGAAATTCCAGGCAGCCTGTCACTCTTCGCCGCCAAGCGGTCTCATTGTGCGGGTCGCCGTATGCGAGGACGTGGCGTATGTCCCGTTCCAGGACCAGCCCGCGTGTGAGGAGGTCGTCCCGCAGGGCGTGTGTGACCAAGGAGTTGTCGTCGGAATCCTGGGCGCGGTCCTCCGGTGCCCATCGAGTACCGGAGTCCAAGTAGACGCGTTCAGGCAATGGGGTGTCGGGGTGTGCCAAGCGCGCGCGGTTGACCTCGGGTTGCAGCAGCGCGTAGGAGAGGCAGCCGACCCGGGTGAAAGACTCTGGGCGGTGCAGCGCAGCGTAGAGGCCGTGGATCGCGCCGTTGGAGGCGCCGATGATCGTCGTGCCGCCACTGGAATCTGCCCGGTAGTGGTCCTTCAGCAACGGCAGGACCCGGTCGGCCAGGAAGTTCGTGTAGACATCCGCCTGACCGGGATCGGCGTTACGGTCGCCGGGTGCCAAGTAGGCGCGGTTGCGGTTCGGATGCATCTCCACGGCGGCGAGGATGCTCTCGCGCATCCGGCCGTACCGCGTCAGCGACGCCACCGTGGCATCGATGTGCCAGCCGCCGTACTGGCCGCGTCCCGAGATCTGGTTCTGCCCGTCATTCAGGAACACCACCCCGTACGTGGTACTCCGTACACCAAAGTCCCGGGGCAGCACCAGGTGGACCAAGAATTCGTGGGCCAGTTCGGGACTCGGTACGGTGAGCGACACCACCCGAGGATCGCGCCGCTGTCGCGGAGGCGGCGTGGAGAAGATCTCCCCGGCCCTCAGATGAACCGTGGTTCCCCGTGGGCGGTAGCCCCCGCCAGGCGATGCGGTCGCTTGTCCGTCGCGCTCTCCGGCGGGCCCTTCCAGGACGAACCCCCAGTCACCAGCGCACAGCTCGCCGGGGATTTCCGCGACCCAGCGGAGTTCGTCCGGGGTCAGCCCACTTCCGTCCTTCGTCATAGGCAGCACGGCCTCGCCACCGGGGTGGCGCACCCGCACATGCACCCGGCGCCACGAGGTGTAGTAGTGCAGGGCGACTGGACGGGCAGCCCGGGCCTCCGCGCGCACGTCCAGACGCAGCCCCTGCGGCGCGGGAAGCATCCGGGCGCCCAGTCGGAAGTCTTCCGAAGAGAGCGAGCGTATCCCGATCCGCAGCTGATGCGTTGCCGCGGTGGGGTCGAAGTCTCCGGACAACTGCACCCGCAGCCCCCATCCACCTGATCCGACTGGGATCAGCGTGGGAGCATTCCGCGGCTGCCCGGAGCCGAGTTCGGGTACGTTGCCGCAAACGAACGGCGCGAACCCCTTGGGAATGTGTCCCTGGACCTTCACGTCGAACAGCGTCGGCATCGATGCCCCTCAGTCACTGCCGAGCTGCCGTAGTACATCTTCACTCAGCGGCTTCAGATCTTCGTCGTCTCGTACACGCGCCAGATAGTCCGGGTGCAGGCGCACGGCTCTGACCATACTGTCCACCGCCTTCTCATGGTGCCCCAGGCACGCATGGCTTCGGCTCGTTTCGAACCATGCCTGCCGGTAGTCCGGACGCATCCGCAGCGCCTGGTGAAAACTCCTGAGTGCTTCTTGATGTCTGCCGAGCCGCGCCAGGCACACGCCGCGGTCGAACCACATCCACGACTTGCTGCCGCGTTTGGCGACGGCCAGGTCGTATTCAGCAAGAGCCTCCACCTGGCGATCGTCCTCGGAAAGCGCGAGAGCCAGATGGTAGTGGGTGTCAACGTGGCCGGGTCGCAGGCTCGCGGCGGTCCGGAACGCGTCGGCCGCTGCACTGGGCTCTCCCACCTCGCGCAGGGCCATGGCGCGGTCGAACCAGGAGGTAGCCATGTCTGCGGTCAGGGGTGGTTGCGGGGCAGGGGGATTGGGCAGCCGACTCCGGATCCACCGCACGGGGGCGCGGATGACGACGGCTGGGGCACCCGCCGCAAGGGCCTGCGGAGGAACCTCGTGAGTGACCACCGAGCGCGTGGCGATGACACTGCCGGTGCCCACCACCGCGCCCTTGAGCACCGAAACGTGCGCGGCGATCCACACACCATCACCGATAGTCACGTTTTGAGCATGGTTGAGCCGCAACCCGGTGTCCGGGTCCAGGATTGAGTGGGAATCACCGGTGCGTACATCAATGTCGTACGCGAACATGCAGTCGGTGCCGATCTCTATGGCCGAACCGGGCTCGGTGGCTGCGAGATGTGCCGACTGGATGGAGGTACGACGTCCGATACTGATAAGGCACCCGTAGTCCTCGAACCACAGTTCTCCGCCCATGATGGAGCACTCCTCACCGATCACCAATCGGTGTCCGGAGCCGCGCATGTGGATGTGCACATCCTCGATGCGGGCCTTGGGCGCCACGTCGATCCGATTGCCGCTGCCGTGCACGGTGAGTCGCACGCGTCGCAGTTGGGCGCTGCGGGCTGCATGCAGACGGTTGCCGCGTCGTCGTAGACGCATCAGGGTGGGGTACCACCATGATGGGTACCAGGCGGCAGCCATCACGGTTCTCCGCCGGGCACCGGTGGGACGGGACGGTTCTCGAACAGCCCGCGGAATCTGAGGTCCCCGCGGATCGCGTCGAACGCGGGATCGGTGAGCGCCTTGTCCGGATACCGCTCAGGTCTCAGCAGGGCACCGGCTGCCAGGGCTTCCACGGCCTTTCCGACGTGTCCCTGTCCGGCTTCGGCCCTGGCCAGTTCGTACAGGGCCTGCGGATATGGGGAACGCAATTCGAGCGCGCGGCTGAAGGCGTCAACGGCGTCCGCATGTTGTCCGCCGGCCGACAGGGCCCGGCCCCTGTCGTACCAGTACCACGCAGCCACGGGGTCCGCCGTTATGGCGTGGTCGATGCTCACCACAGCCTCCTCGTAACGGCCCAGCTCGATTTGACAGAGTCCCAGGCCGTGCCGGGCTCCGGCGTGCTCTCCCTTGGCGATCTCGTCCTCGTAAGCGGCGAGGCCCTCGGTGAAACACCTTTCCGCGGCGGCCCGATCCCCGGCAGCAGCCGCGGCATAGCCCAGCTCGCGAAGGGAATTACCGAGGTCGTAGGCAATGGCTGGGAAGTCGGGTTCGAACTGAAGGGCCTGCAGGTACTGCTGTACGGCCTCGCGGTGCCGACCGAGCCCGGCCAGTGACAGCCCTTTGCCGTACCACGCGTCGGCGTACTCACGCTGGCAGCCGATGGCCCTGTCGTAGTGAAGGACGGCGGCTTCATGATCCCCCGCGATCCGACGGGCGTTTCCCAGGTCGAAGTGCGCCCAGTAGAAATACGGATCTATGCGCAAGGCCCGCTCGTAGCAAGTGATCGGGTCCTCGGGGCCGTTCCGGTTCATGCAGGCCAGCCCGAGCCCGTACCAGGCGTCTGCATGGTCCGGATGGGAGGCCAGTGCGGCACGGTAGGCCTGAGCGGCTTGGGCAGACGCGCCCTGGCTGAGCAGCAGATTCCCGCGCCGGAACCAAGATTCGTGGTCGTCGGCGCCGGGTTCCGCTCCCAGCGCCGGAGGTTCCGGTGGCGGTTCAGGCAGAAGCGCCAGCACCTCGTCCCGGCCGCGGAGCGCAGCCGGTGCGTTGGGGCGCAGCGCGATGGCTGCCTCGTATTCGAGGTACGCGCCCATCACGTCCCCGCTGTCGCGCAGCGCGGCGGCGCGGGCGATCCAGGCCTTGTGGTCGCTCGGACGCAGGCGTTGTGCCTGGCGCAGGCTGATGCTCGCCTGCTCGAACTCGCGCAGCTTCAGCTGGGCCGTGCCGAGGTCGTACCAGGCCCAGTAGAAATCCGAGACACGGTCGAGAGAACCCCGGTAGCACTCAACTGCACGGGCGAACTCGCCGGCGCCGGCGAAGGCCTTGCCCTGCCCGTACCAGGCCTGGGCGTCATCGGAGTTCAGTTCCAGGGCTCTGGCGTAGGCGGTGACCGCGGTGTCGAAGTGGCCCAACATCAACGCGGCACGTCCCACGTGGAGCAGGTGCGGGCCGGCAGTCGCCGGGTGGCGCCGGGAGAGCGCGACGACGTGGGCAGTGGCTGCCGCGACATGGTGCGGCTCGACCTCCCACTCCCCGCTCGCCTCGATCTGCCCGTCACGTGGGCGCAGAATGTCTGCGGCCTGGGCCAAACGCCGCACTTCGCGCCGGGCACGCCATCGCTGGACGGGCAAGGGTTGAGTCCACCGGGACGGGACGGGTCCCATGAGCACTGCTAGTTCCGCCACCGAGTCCACGGTGAGCGGGGCTCCCAAAGCACGTAGCACGGACACAGCCCCGAACACCTCGCGCGCGAGCGGACTGTGCTGCACCGCGTCCTCGTAGCGCTTGCGCCACGTGCCCTGAAGCGTTCCCTGGAAATTGGCGGGAGTCAGTCCCGTCCCATTGGCGCGGGCGCGCTGGAGGTTGGCGACGATGTTCCCGAAGGTGCGGTCGTTGGAGCGGGCGAGGGCCTCGGCGTCGCTCACGGGGACATTGGCAGCTCGCGAGGTGTCCTCCAGCATGCAGCGAACCACCTGGTCGTCCGGCTCCGGCAGCGGTATCAGAGGCTCGAACCGTGCCCAGAGCTCCCGGTAGCGGGGGACGTTCAGCTTGTCCCATTCGCTGAGTTCGCCGGGGGATGCGGGCGTCTCCTCATCGCGCGCGGTGGCCAACACGCGCACCTCGGCGGTGCCGTAGAACTGCTCGTAGCGGCTCAGCGTACGCAGCAGCCGCGACTGCAGTGGCACATGGAGCGGGTTGTCGGGGTCGGCGGCGCCCGCCGCGTCGTAGAAGCGGCTGCTGATCATTCTCCGGTTGAGGTCGTCGAGTAAGAACAGCAGCTTGCGAGGCGGAGCTGCCTCTGGGGGCGTGGCCGGCGCGTCGAGCTCGTGGTCCCTCGTCAGGTGGAGCACCGTCCAGCCATGCCTCATGAGCAGGCGTGCCACTTCCACCGCCTCACGGGTCTTGCCCGTGCCGGTCCTACCGAGCAGTAGTAGCCATCGTTGCTCACCGGTGAGCAACAGGTCGGCGAGCGCCTCGCGGGTGCTGTCGGCAGCCGTTCGTTCCCGGTAGACAATGGCCGACGGAGCCAGCGGGTCGTTGTCCTGGCCGGGCATCACGGCGCTCAGCAGATCCGCCTCACGGGTGATCACTTGAAAAGGGAACTTGTCCACGCCACGGGCCCGGTCGCGCTTGAGCCGCCGCCGCCGAATCCTGCGGCGAGCGAGCGCGGTCACGGCGGTGGTGAGAACCCCGGACCCGAAGAGTAGGCCCAGGACATCCTTGTGCTGCGTGGCCCAGGTGACCAGGTCCATACCCCCTCCAGCTGTAGGAGGCCAGGATAAGGATGCCGGTGGCGCCAGGTAAGGGTCTTCAACTGTTGCTGGTTTGGCTGCGGTTTCCTGCGTGAATGGGGCGGTGTCGCCGGGGTGCGTGTCTTTGTGTGATGGTCGGTCGTTAGGTCGATCGGATGTGGGGTGTGTGTTCGGTTCGCGGTCGTGCGGGAGGGGTGGTGGGTGTGGGCCGGTTGATGGCGACGGCATCGTGCACCGCGTTCCGTGGCGTGGTCGAGGGCAGTGGTGAGTGGGTCGGACAGCGGCTGCTGTTGGAGCGGGTGGCGTGATGCTGCTTCGCGCCATCGGGATGGTTCCTTGGACTCAGTAACCCGTTTCCGCCTGCCTGGTGACGGTTTCCGCTGTTTTTGAGTGGGGGTGTTGCTCCTTCTCTGCGTCGTGGGATGTCGGCGGTCGTGGTTTCCCGTGCGTTGCGGTGCCTCTCGGAGTGTGGGGGGCTCGGGCGTTCGACGGGATGTCGTGAGGCCGTGTCTTTGTGTGATGGTCGTTCGTTAGGTCGATGGGAGTGCCGGGTGCCCGGGGGCGGCCGCTGCGGGGGACTGGCCGGGATCGTGCCGGGACGAAGGGGGGTGGTGGGTGTGGCCGGGTTGATGGCGACGGCGACCTGTACCGCCTTCCGTGGTGTCCTGGAGGGCAGTGGTGAGCGGGTCGGGCAGGGCGTGCTGTTCGAACGGGTGAGTTTTCTGGCGGAGTTGAGCCGGGAGCTGACGGGTGCTCTGGTGGCTTCCCGGTGGGATGAGGCCTCGCTGGACGTGCTGGCCGCCGGGGTGGATGAGCGGGGTGAGGCGCTGCCGTCCAAGGGGTGGATGGCGATGCGCCGCCTCGGCTGGCCGCAGGACGTCACACCCCCGGCCGGGGTGTATGTGTCGGACCGGGTGCGCCGCGGTGCGGAGGAGTACGCGGCCAGGACGCTGCGGCTGGCCCTGCACCGGCGCAGCATCGTGAGTGCGGTCCTGGCCACCTGGCCCGCCGACCCCCGTCGGCGTTCGGAGGCGGAGTGGGCGGCGCTGCGGGGGCTGCTGCCTGCCGGGGTGAGCGGTGCGGAGATCCGCAACCGCACCCGCCAGATCCGCGCCCACGTGGTTGAGCACGGTTGCCTGCCCGCCGGGCTGTGTGCCTTGGAGGGGCCGCCGCAGGTGGCTCCGCAGGTGCTGCTTGCCGCGATGGACCGCCAGCAGGTCACCCTTCAGCGGGTGGACGAGACCACCGCCCGGCTACGGGTCAAGCTCCCGTTGAACGCGGTTCCCGCCTCGGGCCGGGACTGGGCCTGGCACGTGATCGACATCCGTCTGCCCGGCACCGTCACGGTGGACGCGGTGCTGCACACCCCGACCCTGCGCCCCACCCCACAGGGCCGGATCGCGGTGGATCTGCCGCACTCCCGGAGCGCCCCGCCCGTCAAGGCGAGCGGTCATACCGTGGCACTCGGCTTCGACTGGGGCGTCAACACCCTGCTCACCGGCGTCCTCGGCCGCCTGACCGGCAAAGGACCAACCCGGCGGGTTCTCACCGACGGGCGGCCGCTGGTCTTCGACGCCACCACGGTCAGTGCCGCCCTGCACCGGCTGCGCGGCGTGCGTGAGCACCTCGCCGCCAAACGCGATCACTACCGGGCCCTCGCGGACGGGCTGGGCTCCCCGCACCTTCGCTGGGGTGAGCACCTCGACCGGGCGCGGGTGTTGGAGGTCGAGCACGGGCGGGTGTGTGCCCGGATCCGGCACCTGAACCATGCGCTGGCCCGGGCGGCGGCCCGCTGGGCCGTCGACCAGGCCACCGCGCTCGGCGCGAGCGTCCTCTACCTCGAAGACCTCACCACCCTGGAGGCGCGCGGCCACCGGCGCGGTAATGCCCGCCTGTCCGGGCAGGTACGCGGCATAGTGGCCGAGGCGATCGGGCATCTGGGTGCGCGGGCGGGTATCGCGGTGGTCACCGTCCCGGCCCGGGGCACCTCCAGGCTGTGCCCCGGCTGCCTCGGCAAGCTCACCCACCATCCGGTCCCCGACCGGCTGGCCGAACGCGGCTGGAAATGGGCGCACTGCACCGGGTGCGGGCTGTCCATGGACCGCGACCATGCCGCCGCCCGCCGGATCGTCTCCCGCGGCCTGCTCGCCCAAACCCACACCACCACCGACCGCACCACCCACACCCGCACCATCCGCACCACCATCGACGCCACCGTGACCCTGGCGCGCCGCCCGAAGAAGACCACCCGCCGCCTGCGCCGCCAACGCCAGGCGGAACAGACACCGCCCCGCCCGGACCGGCCGAAGACCAAGACCACCCCGGGCAAGGGGCGCCCCACCCCCAGCAGACCCACCCACCCCCGGCACCAAGACCTCCGGCACACCGCCCAGGGGCAGGTCCCGGGCCCGAAGA